>CANPGM010000036.1 GCA_947573605.1 uncultured Roseburia sp.
TTAAGCATCCAGTTATAAAGAATATTCTCTTCTCCTTCCGGAATCAGAAGGTGTGCTTTTACCATAAATTCAGGATCAAGTCCGATAAAGCATTCCGCATGGTATAAAGTCTTCCATCTTGCCTCGTAAACGGCATCCATAACCACTTTATCAAGCTTTGTATCATCAACACCCGGTTCGCCTTTGATACGGCGAGCTGCAGCGTAACGTCCCGTTACGGCTCCGTCGTTAAACAAAAGAACCTTTGCGTCCTTCTCAAGGCCGAACGTCTCGCCGTCCTTCACCGGCATATCCGTAACAATGGTTCCCGGCGAATTCTTTGCCATCTGATAAGCCTCTTTTAAGGTGTTCACTTTCACTACGTTATTGCCGTAGAAAGCGGCTTCGATAATGGAACGGGTCTTTGAAAAACCCACTTTACCCTTTCCAATTTCGTTAATCGGGTAATAAGCTTTTGTTGACATCTGAAATCTCCTCCTTATATGAAAATAATTGGATAGCTCATTCAAAACTTCGCTACTTTAACTATACACTATGTTATTTTTTTGTCAATCTTTTTTGTATAAAAATTCCATAAAATCCGGGTCTGCATTCCCGGATATCCCGCTGATTTGCGCATTCTTCGGCGCGAAGTTTGATCCGTTCCTGACAAAACAGTTCTGCCTCTGCCGTGAGCTTTAGAACTTCTCTTCACGCTAATCACGCTGTCCTTTCGCAAGCTCCTCCGCATTAAATGCACCCGGAAGCAGTTCCTTCAACGTAAAAACACGATAGTCTTCCGTACTTTTTGCAGTGATAATCCGAAATTCCTCCTGATTGCAGAATTCCGCCATAACCTGCCTGCACACACCGCACGGAAACAAATAATCATCCGCATCTCCGTTTACAACAATTGCCAGAAACTCCTTTTCTCCTTCGGATACAGCCTTAAAAAACGCCGTCCGCTCCGCACAGTTTGTCGGAGTAAAAGCCGCGTTCTCGATGTTGCACCCACGGTATATTCTGCCGCTTTTCGCCAGGAGCGCCGCACCTACCCGAAAACGGGAATATGGAACGTATGCATTTTCCTTCGCACAAATCGCTTCTTCAATTAATTTTTTATCATCCATAATACAGCCCTTCCTTTCCTCATAATAATAAGAATCATTTTCTGTTCTTTTTCTTAAATTATAGCGGAATGTGCGTCAAAAGAAAAGAAATTTCTCCGCCGGATAAGATGTAAACATTTTATAAAGTAACTTTTAATTTTCTTTAAATTTAAAACAATTTCCTTGTATTAAAAATAAAACATATGCTATGATAGACCAATATAACAGTTTTTTCTCATGTCTCTGACGTCTGTTAACACGGAACAGACACATGTTTCGCACAATTCTTTTTACCTTATAGGATACAGCGTTGCAAGGCGCCTTTCAGGCGTCACGAATCGACGCTTTTACATCAATTTTTAGAAATTAGGAGGAATTTTCTATGAACAATTCAAATCCATTTTGTGAAATCACCCCCGAATTACTGCATCTTTCGGAACAATGCCAGAAAAGCGCCGTAATCGATTCTGATTTATATACAAAATATGACGTCAAACGCGGTTTGAGAGATATTAACGGAAAAGGTGTGTTAGTCGGCCTTACCAATATTTCCGAGGTCTGTTCCACAAAGACAGAAAACGGGAAATCAGTCCCGGCGGACGGCGATCTTTATTACCGCGGCTATAATGTAAAAGATATCATTGCCGGAATCAGTGAAGAAAGTCATTTCGGCTTTGAAGAATGTACTTATCTTTTACTGTTTGGCAAACTGCCGACCGATACGGAGCTGCAGGAATTCAATAAGATGCTCGGCGAATACAGAAGTCTCCCCACAAGCTTTGTCCGGGATATTATCATGAAGGCTCCCAGCCGCGATATGATGAATACGCTTGCACGCAGTGTATTGACACTTTATTCCTATGACGATATGGCGGACGATATTTCTCTTCCGAACGTATTGAGACAGTGTATGCAGTTAATCAGCCTGTTTCCAATGCTTTCCGTTTACGGTTATCAGGCTTATAAGCATTATCACGACGGCGCAAGTCTTTTTATCCATCAGCCGGTACCGGAATATTCTACCGCGGAAAATATTCTTCACATTCTCCGTGCCGACAGCCAGTTTTCACCGCTTGAGGCAAAGCTGCTCGATATTGCATTGATTTTACATATGGAGCACGGCGGCGGTAACAACTCTACTTTTACCACGCATCTGGTATCCTCCTCCGGAACCGATACCTACTCCGCGATTGCCGCTTCGCTCGGCTCCTTAAAAGGCCCCAAACACGGTGGAGCGAATATCAAGGTTGTCCGCATGTTTGAGGATATGAAAGAACAGTTAAAAGACTGGACGGATGAAGACGAAATTACAAAATACTTAACGGCGCTGCTTCATAAAGAGGCATTTGACAACGCCGGACTCATTTATGGAATGGGGCACGCCGTTTACTCGCTTTCCGACCCGCGTGCCGTCATCTTCCGTACCTTTGTTGAAAAACTCTCTGCCGAAAAAGGACAGGAAAAAGAATTTGCGCTCTACGCCGCAGTCGAACGCCTTGCCCCGCAAATTATTGCAAAGGAACGCAAAATCTACAAAGGCGTCAGTCCGAATGTCGATTTCTTCAGCGGTTTTGCTTACAGTATGCTTGGTCTTCCGGTAGAATTATATACGCCGATCTTTGCAATCGCTCGTATTTCCGGCTGGAGCGCTCATCGGCTGGAGGAAGTCGCTCATAACGGCAAAATTATGCGTCCGGCCTATCGAAGCGTTATTGAACACAAAGCGTATCTCCCAATGGCGAACCGCTAATACATACAAAACAGCGCGGGAAATCCCGTTTCAAATCCTTACATCTTATAAGGTTTAACCGCTTTGTCGCGCCAATACGGTCATTTTCACGGCATAACACCTCCTGTAGGTTCATTTTCTGAAGACTTTTTCATATGGGAAATTCTTCCGACATTTCCCATATGAAAAAAACTTGAGACAAGTCATAAAGCGATTTCCTTTGTAATCAAACCAAAAAGCCTCCCCTTTCATTCCTGCCGAATCGCCGATTTGCTCTGCAAGCTGCTTAATGGAAGATCACTTAAACGCATACTCCATATCACTTGTTGCCGAACCTGGGCCGCCATGCAAATACTGCAAAACGGGATTATCAATGTCCTTTCCATTAACATCAATATACATTGACTCATTAACTATAAATAATGTAACAATTAGTTCAACATCATTATCTTACCCTCTCTTTGCCCCATCTTTCGCAATCATCATCTGCTTTATCCGTTCCCTCTGTACGATACTCAAACGCCGCAACAAGTTTTACATTTGTCTGTATTCTACTGTTAAAATTCTAAAATTACGGTTCTTTGCACAAAAATCAGTATTTTTTTTATAATATAATTGCATAGAAAAGAAATTTAGTGTAAAATAATACTAAATTCTTGTGCCAACTTATCATGAAGGAGATTTATTATGAAACTTGAAGAAGCAAAAATTCTTATCAGTGATGATTCCATACTGGCCAGAAAGCAATTAAAAGATGTAATTTCTGATTATGGAACCCCCACTTTTATTGAGACCTCCAACGGACAGGACGCCATAGACAGCTATAAAACTGAGAAACCCGATTTGGTATTTTTGGACATCGTTATGCCCGTCAAAGACGGAAACGCCGCTGTCCGGGAAATACGCGAATATGACAGCAAAGCGGAAATCATTATTGTCTCTTCTGTCGGAACCCAGGCGCAGCTTCGCGCCGCAATCGAAGCCGGAGCAAAAGACTTTATCCAGAAGCCGCTGCATCGGGAACAGATTCACAATATCATTGTTTCAAGGTTCGAAGGGAGATAAATTATGTATGCTCAATTCTTTGGAAATTTTTTATTGTCACGCGACATTATAACCAGGGAACAGCTTCTTTCCGCAATGGAGAAGAAAGCCACCAGGCGTATCAAACTGGGTACGCTTGCGATGCACGCAGGCTATATGAGCGCAAACGAGGTAGAACACATAAAAATACTGCAGACACATCAGGATCGAAAGTTTGGCGAACTTGCCATTGAATCCGGTATTCTGACAAAGGAACAGGTCGATGAACTGTTAAAGGCTCAGGTACCGAATTTTCTTCTTCTTGGTGAAGTACTGGTTGACGAGGGAATTATTGACAACTATCAGTTGGAAACTCTTGTAAATGAATATGAATCGGAAAGCGATCTTTATGCGCTTGAGTACGACGAAGACCCAAGAGAAAAAATAGAAACCATGCTGAAGCAGTATATGCAGGCCGCCGATAATAACATCAACGAATATGAACTTTTATATAACGTTCTGCTCTTCAACAATCTCGTTCGCTTTATTGGGGAGGACTTTACCCCCATATATTCTACTGTCTGTACGGAATATCCGAAGAACTTTTGCATTACGCAAAAAATAACCGGTCCTTTTGATATCACACTTTACATAGATATGCCGGAATCTGTCTGCATTGCTTTTGCGTCCAGATATGTCGGAGAAGATTTTGAACAATTCGACGAATATGTACAGGCTTCTATTGAAGACTTTGCAAATTTACATAACGGTCTGTACTGTGTCAATCTCTCAAACACAAAAAATGTAGAATTACAGCTTATGCCGCCGGAAATCGTATCCGATCCGGTATTAATGTTTGAACATCAGGCTTTTTTAATGCCGATTATTTTTCCGTTCGGCTCTGTTAATTTCATCTTTGAGCTGAATGATAAAAATATCTAATACAAAAGGAGCTGCCGCATCAGGGAAAATTCACAGGCCTTTTCTTCCGCCTGATCTTTTTCCTGATGCGTCAGCTCCTTTTTTATCATCCGTTAAATCGTGAAATCTTCTACACTACGCCAAGAAATCCCTTTACCACTTCCTGCATCTCTTCTGCGCCGCAAACCGTCTTATGGCAGACTTCAGCCGTTCTGATCTCTTCTATCGCATTCGGTACCGCCACGGCGCCGATTCTTGCAAGTTCGTCTACCAGTTCAAAATCTGTCATAGTATCATAACCGTTGTCAATCGCATTCATGACGCTTCTGGTGAATTTAAACGGACTTGCCGTAGACGCAATTACTGTCTTGGTTTCTGTATCCAATGTATCTTTGCAATACTTATGATATACGGCTGAGGCAACTGCCGTATGCGTATCAATCACATATCCCGTACTCTGATACAACGATCTGATTGCTTCTGACGTCTCTTCTTCACTTGCATAATTGCCGTAAAAGTCTGTGAGCTGCTGTCTCATCTCTTCCGTAATTTCATATTTTCCGTTTGCAGTCAGCGCCCGCATAAATTCTGCATTCATTTTTGAATCATTGCCCGCAATGCGGTAAATCAGGCGCTCTAAATTACTGGAAATCAAGATATCCATTGACGGAGAACTGGTCAGCATAAATTCACGGTTCCTGTCATAGACCCCTGTTGCAAAAAAGTCATATAACACCCTGTTCTCATTTGACGCACATATTAATTTCGCAATCGGAAGCCCCATATTTTTTGCATAAAACGCCGCTAGTATATTGCCAAAATTTCCGGTCGGAACGGCGACATTGATTTTCTCTCCCTTTGTAATGACTCCGTTCGCATACAGCTTTGCATACGCATAGACATAATAGACAATCTGCGGCACCAGACGTCCAATGTTAATCGAATTAGCGGAAGAAAACTGATATCCGGACTGCTCCATTCGTTTTCCAAGCTCTTTGTCTGCAAATATCTTTTTTACACCTGTCTGCGCCTCGTCGAAATTACCGTGTATTCCAACTACAAATGTATTCTCTCCTTTCTGCGTCACCATCTGTTTTTCCTGAATCGGGCTGACGCCGTTCTTGGGATAAAACACAATAATCTTAGTTCCTTTTACATCGGCAAAACCTGCAAGCGCCGCCTTTCCGGTATCTCCGGAAGTCGCCGTTAAAATAACAATCTCATTCTTTACCTCGTTCTTCTTTGCCGCGGCAGTCATCAGATGAGGTAAAATCGACAGCGCCATATCTTTAAACGCTATCGTTGCGCCGTGGAATAATTCTAAATAATACGCACCGTCCGCACTGACAACCGGAGCAATCTCTTCCGTATCAAACTTACTGTCATAAGCGGCTGCGATACATTTCTTTAATTCCTCTTCGGTAAAGTCGTCTAAAAACAACTTCATGACTTCAAACGCCGTCTCCTGATAAGTCATCTGCGCCAGCTCTTCCACGTCTCTGTCCAACGTCGGAAGACACTCTGGAACATATAAACCGCCGTCGCCGGCAAGCCCTTTTAAAATCGCCTGTGACGCGGTTGCCTTTTCCTCTGCATTTCTAGTACTTACATACATCAATCCCATAATGATTTATCCTCTTGCTTACACATTTTTAAACTGATTTGCCTCGTGACGAAGCTGTTCACTGATATCGCGGTTGGTCTCCATCCGGGAGCTGACCGTATCGATATTTTCTACAAGTACGCCTGTACTTGACGCAGCATTTGTAATTCCGTTTGCGCTCTCTTCGATTGCGGAAGAAATGTCTCCGACAGCAGTCGTCATCTTTGACACAATATCGAGCAGCGTGTCTGCCTGCTCTTCAAACCGATCCATTGTGCTGTTGACATACTCCGCATCCCTGCTGTATTGCTCTCCTGTATGTACAAAACTCTCATAATCCGGCATAATTGTTTCATCAATATATGAAACAAGCGTATTGGCATTGCCCGCAAGCTTGTGAACTGCGGACGTTACCTGGTTATTGATTTTCTGAATATTATTGGCGGTTTCCTTTGTAGAATCCGCAAGCTTTCTGATTTCATCCGCAACCACGGCAAATCCTTTTCCTGCCTCTCCCGCTCTTGCCGCCTCTATGGAAGCGTTTAACGCAAGAAGATTTGTCTGACTGGAAACGCTTAATATCTCATCGGCCAACTCATTAACGTGTTCTACACTCCTGCTTTCCTCAATCGCATCACGAAGCGTCTCTACGATTCCGGAAACCATCTGACTTGTAGATTCTTTGTTGTCAACCGCTTTCAGTCTTAATTCATCCGCGCGATCCTGCATTTCGGATGCGTAGCCATTCATTTTGCGCGTCGCATTATTAATCGATACCACTTCGTCGTTTACTCTTCCAATGCTTTCATTTACCATTGTAGCAGAGGAAGCGACCTCTTCCATCGTCGCCGACAATTCCTCCATCACAGACGAGATATCGCAGGCATTCGCATTCGCCGTTTCCACGCTGTTCACCACGCTGTTTACAATTTCTCCCATATCATTGGAATTCATTAAAATTTTACCCATAATACGCTGCAGGGTCTCAAGGAATATATTGATTCCTGTTGCAAGCGCACCGATTTCATCCCTTGTCGAGACGCGTACTCTTCTTGTCAGATCTCCGTTCCCGCTCTGAATCTCACGAATCACGCCGTTTAATTCGGAAGCAGTTCGTTTTAACGGCTTTACCACATGGAACATAGAGATATAGACAGCGGAAAGCAATACGCCCGTCATAACGATGGAAATCACAATTACAATTACACGCGACATTTTGTAAACGTTTTCCTGATCGATAATTGCCTGATCGATATCGGCGTTCGCATTGTCAATAAAATTATCAATCGCCTGATGCATCTCCGTTCTCTTCGGCGTCAGCTCCTGATTAATAAGCGCGCGCGGAGCCGTTTTATCCGTATCTTCAAACAGAACAAGAAGCCGGTCAAAGATATCCTTATATTCATAAAACTTTGCACTCAAGGCAGCTGTCAGATCTTTTTTTGTCTGATCTGCAGTTGTCTGCTCAAATTCCAGAATAAAGCCCTCAATCTGGCTGATATACTGTTTGGATTCCTCAATCATATCCAAGCGTTCCGCTTTGCTCTGGGATACGCACATCATGTATGCCAACAGTTCAAGATGGTCAATATCGGCAGAAAACTCATTGATTTCCTCTGTTTTCACCATATACTCACCAGTGATCTTTTTGCTGGACTGGAACACCGAATTCAAATTAAGCGAACTGATAATAACCGTGGCAAGGGCTACAATAATCAGTTCGACCACAGGAATCAGTACCTTTCTACTGACTTTTGAACTTCTGCCCGTAACCTTTTTCTCTCTGGTATTTCTCTTCATAATGATTCCCTCCGCAAACACACATAATCAACCACTATTTGCATTATAACAAGGTTTTACATTTTAGTCAATCAATACTAACCAACCTTATTTCTATTGCCTCTTTTTGTGAAAAATGCTATGCTTACAAGGTACTAAAATCCTAAAAAGAAGGGAGAACACTATGCTTCCCGGAGTCTATGCAGCCCAAAAAAAAGACGGTACGCCGTATTTCCGCGCAGGTTTTCATTATAAAACAAGACACATCAGTCTCGGAAGCTTTTCCACAGAAGAACTTGCGGGCAAAGCATATGCGCAGGCGCGTCGGATTGTTGAGACGCAGGAACTGACGATCCACAATTTTTTTCCGTATAACGGCGTGCTGACATTCGAAAAAGTAGTATCTCTTATAAACTTTCGGGATAACAATCTCTATTTTCACAATCCCATCTATTTAAGAAAAGGCTATTTCAGTTATTTCCTCACGCCGGAAACCGAACTGAAATTCGATATCGACGACTTGTTCTATTATTCCGGCCATCGAATTATGCGCCGCAAAGGACATCTGTTTGTCAGCGATTACGGTATGCAATATTCCATATTATCCCGCTACGGCATTCGTCCGTACGCCGTCGCAGGGAGGGATTACCGATTTGCAAACGGCGACGCCACGGATTACCGTTATTCGAATATCATGATTATCAATCGTTTTCACGGCGTAGTATGCCTTGACAAAAACGGAAAAAAGGAATACAAAACGTCCATTCATATAAACGGCAACTACTTGATCGGCATTTATTCCACGGAAGAAGAGGCCGCCGTTGCATACAACAAGGCGGCCGATTTGGCTAACGAATCCGGGATACCGAAAAATTTTCCCAAGAATTATATTGATACTTTTCAACCGGAGAAATATGCTAAAACGTATGCAGACACCCATATCTCTGAGAAATATCTTGCCTATCTTGCATCTGTTCGGAAAAATTAACCGCACCTCCCGCCGGTTCAGATGATATTATTTTTCATTGATATAATGAATCAGTCCTCCGCAGTCGATTATTTTTTGCATAAACGGAGGAAACGCCTGCCCTTTAAAGGTCTCTCCGGTCGTTTTGTCCGTAATCACGCCGGAGTCAAAATCTACCGTAACTTCATCCCCCTTCCGAATCGCTTTTGCCGCTGCAGGACACTCTACAATCGGCAGTCCGATATTGATGGCATTGCGGTAAAAAATTCTTGCAAATGTTTCTGCGATGACGCAGCTTACTCCCGCTGCCTTTATGGCAATCGGCGCATGTTCTCTTGAAGAACCGCAGCCGAAATTTTTATTGGCTACGATAATATCGCCTGTTTCCACACTCGTTACAAATTCCTGATCAATATCTTCCATACAGTGAGCCGCCAGCTCCTTCGGATCGGATGAATTTAAGTATCTTGCCGGAATAATGACATCCGTATCAACGTTATCGCCATATTTAAATACATGACCGCATGCTGCTTTCATAGTTTTCTCCATTTCTGCGCTGCTTTTATCTTAGCTTGGCTGAGATTCGCATAAACGGGTTTGTGTCAAGCCAATTATGGCTCTGCAGCGCGCAGACACAAATCCCGCGATTGAAAATTTTAATTTTCAATCTTTCTCTCTTTCCGCCTCTTAACAGGCTTTACATTACTTCGTCCGGTCCCGAAATCTTTCCGGTAACCGCGCTTGCCGCGGCAACTGCCGGGCTTGCAAGATATACTTCCGAGTTCACATGACCCATGCGGCCCACAAAATTTCGGTTTGTAGTAGAAACACACCGTTCCCCTTCCGCCAGGATTCCCATATAACCGCCGAGACAAGGCCCGCAGGTCGGAGTGCTGACAACGGCTCCGGCTTCAATAAAAGTCTTAAGCAGCCCTTCCTCCATTGCATCCAGATATATGTTCTGAGTGGCGGGAATCACAATGGCGCGCACCCCTTTTTTCACCTTTTTTCCTTTTAGTACAGAGGCCGCAATCCTTAAATCCTCCATACGTCCGTTCGTACAGGACCCTATCACAACCTGATCAATCGCGATATCGCCTGTTTCGTCAATTGTCTTTGTATTTTCCGGCAAATGCGGAAATGCAACTGTAGGCTTCAGCGCGCTTAAATCAATCGTATACTCCTCGTCATATTCGGCGTCGCTGTCCGCCTCATATATCGTATAAGGACGGGAAGAATGTTCTTCCATATATTTTTTTGCAAGATCGTCTACCGGGAAAATACCGTTTTTCCCGCCTGCCTCAATCGCCATATTTGCAATTGTAAAGCGATCGTCCATAGACAGATAGGAAATGCCGTCTCCCACAATTTCCATTGAGCGGTAGAGCGCGCCGTCTACGCCGATCATTCCGATAATATGCAGAATAATATCTTTTCCGCTAATCCATTTTGCGGGCTTTCCGGTCAGGTGAAATTTAATGGCGGACGGAACCTTAAACCATGCCTTTCCGGTCGCCATCCCCGCAGCCATATCGGTGCTTCCTACGCCTGTGGAAAATGCGCCCAGCGCGCCGTACGTACAGGTATGCGAATCCGCACCGATTACCACGTCTCCCGCAACGGTCAGTCCTTTTTCCGGCAGCAGCGCATGCTCGATTCCCATTTCCCCAACGTCAAAATAATTGGTTATTTCATGTTTTGCGGCAAATTCCCGCACACATTTGCAGTGCTCTGCCGATTTGATATCCTTGTTCGGTACAAAATGATCCAGTACCAGCGCAATTTTATCCTTATGAAAGACCCCGTCTGCATTCATCTTATCCATTTCATGAATGGCAACCGGTGACGTAATATCATTTCCAAGGACTAAATCCAACTCTGCTTCAATCAGTTCTCCCGCCTGTACCGACGAAAGTCCCGCATGAGCCGCCAGGATTTTCTGCGTCATTGTCATTCCCATTGCTGATTCCTCCTGAAAAATAGCATTTGCCGGTATCCCCGGCTGTTCATAAAAAGTGTAACACAGGAGATATTATAATAGAAATACATAATAAACATATTTACCATAACTTTTTTTTATGCTATACTTACCGTAATCTGACATGCTGTCTATCACTGATAAGTATGAAAGGATTCAAACGTCAAAAGGCAGCCGTTCATAATTTACGGATCTGTTTTGTGCAGAAGAATGAATTACTCTTCCTACTGAAAAAGAAAGGCACGGTACGCATTTATGAACCAGAATCTATCCTCCTACCGGATTTTTTATACCGTCGCAAATACCGGAAATATTTCAAAAGCGGCCAGAGAGCTTTATATCAGCCAGCCGGCGATCAGTAAATCCCTCCAAAAGTTAGAAGAAAGCTTAGGCTGCCGCCTTTTTTCGCGAAGCTCCCGCGGCGTACTGCTGACCGACGAGGGCAGACTGCTGTATGAACATGTGAAGGAAGCCTTTGAAACCCTGACACTTGGAGAAGAAAAACTGAAACGCTCCATCGAACTTGGCGTCGGTCATTTAAAAATCGGTGTCAGCTCTACTTTGTGCAAGTATCTGCTGCTTCCTTATTTAAAGGAATTTATAAAACGAAATCCGCATATTTCGATTTCCATCAATTGTCAGTCTACGAACGAAACGCTAAAGCTTCTTGAAGACAATAAAATTGACATCGGTCTGATCGGCAGACCCGGAAATTTAAAATCTATACATTTTGATTTTCTGGCGGAAATTGAAGATTCTTTTGTTGCTGCAAAAGAATATATTCGCAACTTAAGAGCGCGGGGAATTAAAAAAGATCAGATTTTACAGAGCAGCACACTCATGCTGTTGGATAAAAATAACATGACAAGACAGTATATCGACGATTACTTTCTGGAAAATCAGATAGCGGTAAAGGATACGATCGATATTTCCGATATGGATCTGCTGATTGAATTTGCCAGAATCGGCGTCGGCGTCGCCTGTGTGATTAAAAATTTTATAGAATCCGATTTAGAAAACGGCTGCCTGGTTGAAATACCGGTTGAAATCCCCATTCCAAAACGTGAAGTAGGCTTTGCCTATAAAACGGACGGCCATCTATCCAAATCGTTGAAAACGTTTATTGAATTTTATCGAAGCTTTCGGACTCAGGTTTGAGCTTCTATTTCCAAATCAGAGCTTTCCGTCTTTTTTTTGGCGAAAAGCTCTTTTTTCTTGACACAAATCCGAAATCGGATTATAATACCACTCATGAATCCGAAATCAGATTAATAGGAGGAACCATTTTGAAGCAGCAACAGAGCAGAGAGGTAAAAGAATTTAACCGGCTTTATAAGGAGCTCGACGATATTTATCATGAAATCAGTGTAAAAGCAGGTCTGTCCGACAGCACCTTTCTTATTTTATATGCGCTGGCCGACTTTGGAAGCGGCTGCCTGCAAAAAGACATTGCTGATAGCTACTCTGTCAGCAGGCAGACCATCAATTCCGCCATAAAAAAGCTGGAGTCACAGGGCTATCTCACGCTGACCCGCGGGCACGGCCGCGACATGCATCTAAGTCTGACAGAGGCGGGCGAAGCTCTAGTCAAAGAGAAAATATATCCTGTAATTATGATGGAAAACTATGTTTTTGAAAAAATGCCGCCCGAAGAAAGACAATCCATGCTGCAGCTTACAAGAAAATATGTCGCGACGTACCGCAAAATAGCGGCTGATCTAAAGCAAATCTGATCGCAACGCCGGAATGAGAATACTCTCCTACGGCAGAAAGGGGGACATAATGAATATCCAATTATCCGATCACTTTACCTATAAACGGCTGATCCGCTTTGTCGCATCACCCGTGCTTATGATGATTTTTACCTCGCTCTACAGTATTGTAGACGGTTTTTTTGTTTCCAATTTTGTCGGAAAAACGCCGTTTGCCGCTGTAAATCTGATTATGCCGATTATGATGGGAATCGGTACCATCGGTTTTATGCTCGGAACGGGAGGAAGCGCCATTGTTTCCATCACTTTAGGCTCCGGAAAGAAAAAAGAAGCAAATGAATATTTTTCTATGCTAGTTGCCGCCGCCCTTATTCTGGGCCTTATTTTTTCTGTTCTTGGCTTTCTGTTCATACGGCCAATCTCCATAGCGCTTGGAGCGGACGGCGAACTGCTTAAAAACTGCGTGATTTACGGACGTCTTCTGTTCATAGCCGAAACGCCCTTTATTATGCAGAATGTCTTTCAAAGCTTTCTCGTCACCGCAGAGAAACCGGAATTAAGCTTAAAGCTTTCGGTTGCGGCAGGCGTGACAAATATGATACTGGATTACCTGTTTATAGCCGTATTCAAATGGGGCATCGCAGGCGCGGCAATCGCGACCACATGCGGGCAACTGATAGGAGGCATTCTGCCTGTATGCTACTTTGCACGGGAAAACAACAGCCTGCTGCGGCTTGTAAAAACAAAATTCGATAAATCGGTCTTATGGAAGGCATGTGCAAACGGTTCCTCCGAAATGGTGACAAACCTCTCCGCATCCGTCGTCAATGTCCTGTATAATTTTCAGCTTATGCGATTTGCGGGAGAAAACGGCGTAGCCGCTTACGGTGTAATTATGTATGTTAATTTTGTTTTTTCAGCCGTTTATATCGGCTATTCCATCGGCAGCGCCCCGTTAGTCGGCTATCATTACGGTGCGGGAAACCGATGCGAACTGAAAAATCTGTTCCGAAAAAGCCTGATTTTAATGGGCGGCTCCGGACTTCTTTTAACGCTTGCCGCGGAACTGTCCGCGGTTCCGTTGGTAAGTATTTTTACAAGCTACGACGCAAAACTTTTTGCAATGACCTGCCGGGGATTTCGGATTTACTCGCTGGCCTTTCTGATTATGGGCGTCAATATCTGGGGATCCGCCTTTTTTACCGCGCTTGGAGACGGCGCCGTTTCCGCCGCCATCTCCTTTTTGCGGACGCTCATTTTCCAGATAATCTCCGTGCTGCTTCTGCCTCTTTTCCTTGAAATGGACGGAATCTGGCTTGCGATTGTCGCTGCGGAGACGCCTGCCGTCCTCGTTACCATTTTATTCCTTGTAAGGAAGCGAAAAAAATACCATTACCTTTAAGACGTCAGGGCTTCTATAATATTTTCCCGCTTCAGCCTGCCCTTCCCGTACAGCATGGAGGCATAGACGACGGCAAACACGCAGAAAGCCGCTATGACGACATACCGGGCGGGCAGGAAAAAGCCCCCAAACGAACCGTTGTTGCCGAAATAATACATAAACAGAGTTACCGGAAACGAAATCATAAATCCCGCGCCAAAGCCTTTCAATCCGTAGAGCATACATTCAAAGTTTAACATGCGCCGAAATCCCTTTTGCGTCATACCGACGGATTTTAACATCGCAAATTCACGCCGTCTTAACCCCATGTTCGTTGATATCGTATGAAATATATTTGCAGCGCAAATCAGGGAAATTAAACTGATAAAGCCATAACAGAATAACTGCACCATCATCAGTACCGCCCGGTAACTTTCCTCATCCGAAGCCTGATCGTATACGTTTCCTCCGGAATCCTTTAGCAGATCTTTCATTTTTTTCGCCGCTTCACTGTGATTTTCCGCCATAAAATAGGCAAATACTTCAATGTTGTCGCCAAAATACTGTTCCTTTAATACTGTCTGTGCCACAGACAGCGGATAAACAAGACTTAACCTCTGATCATCCGACCAGCCCATACAACGGTCCGAAAATTCCGGATATTGACTATACGTCATTCTGTTCGTCACTACGTCTCCGATTTCAACCGAAAATAACGATTCGTCTTCCATCGACCCACAGCTTCCTTTTAAAGTTTTACCGTCTTCCGATATAGCAGAAAATTCAACCAGCTTTCCTTCCTCGTAGCAACTCATCGTATTTAACGCCACAGCCTGCGGATTTGCACAGTCCCGATATTTCTTCCCGTCCAAATGATAATAGGATGTCAGCTCGTCAAATATATCGTCCGGAAGAAACCGCATGACAGCCGGGAACCTTCCTTCCCACGCATAAATTTGCTGCGCCCATTTTTCTGCTTCCTTTGTAAATGTGCCTTCTTCTATTTCGATATCTAAATAAACATATACATTTTGACTCACCTGTTCTACATCTTCCAATGCGTTTATTTCCTCCAGCTTATCTGCCAAATCCTGATAACTGATCCCATAAATTCCGACACTGAGATCATAAGGGCTGATCTCTACCGCATTCGTATAGCTGCCGAACAGATACTCCGAAAAACTTCCGGCCGAGATGAAAAGCAGAATGCTTAGGGAGAGTGAAAAGACTGTCGCACGGTATTGCCGTTTGTTCCGTTTAAAATTTTTCCAGGCAATCATTCCTTCCAAACCAAAGCATTTTAACACCCATCCCGGCGTTTTTAAGGACTGCCTGGTCAGTTTGATATCCCGGTTCTGTCTGATTGTATCGAGAGCAGAACTCTTTATCGCCCTGCGCATCGGAAGATATGCAGAGATTAAAACGGTAATGATTCCGATAACCGCGGCAATTACGATACCTGAAACTGACGCCACCGCTTTCATTTCGACACCGTCTGCCGACCCGATTAAATATTCAAAGGAATCCGCACACAGAAAAAGTGTAATTCCGATACCTCCGATTCCGGATAAAATACCAATCGGAATCCCGGCCAGACATAAAATCAAAGCTTCAAAACATACCGTTTTTTTCATCTGCCGGCCGGTCGCCCCAATAGACGAAAGTACGCCAAACTGTTTGTTCGCTCGCTGATTGAAATTGCAAACGCATTATAAATCAGGGCCACGGAACCCAGCACGATAATCACAATCAGAATTCCGCCCATCCCGTAAAGCACCATCATAAAATCACTTCTGGCAGAGACCCCGTAAAACCGAAGCAGCGCATTGTTGCTTGCAATCTGAAAAGCGCCCTGCCCCGAAATTTCCCGCATCATGGAAATGGCATCGGACGGACGTTTTAAAGTCAGATAAACATTATAGCTGCCCGGAATCACTTCCTGTGACTCCATTGTCAGTACGGTATAGCCCGGCGAATAATAATTTTCAAAATGCGGACGATTATAAAACCCCACAACCGTATACGTCTTTTCCTCCCGGACATTCAAATGTTCCAATGAAACGATCTCCGTCTCCTCTTTCGCATTTGCGTTTTCTTCCACGAAAAGCTTCTGTTCCTGCCAAAGCAGTTCTCCGTCTTCCGTTTCGCGGTACCCGACGTCAAATATTACCGTTTCTCCCAGTTCAAAAGAAACTCCTCCGTCTTCGAAAACATGATTCGGAATCAAAATCTCGTTTCCGTTCTCCGGCATTCTGCCGTCCGTCAGCTCAATCGGCATATGCTCCGTAAATCCCGTATCCATCGCCTGAATACACAGATACGGCTTATAATCGTTTATACATCCCTCAAGATCAGCGTATCCGATGCAGGAAAGACAAAACGCCTCTTTTACCCGTTCATCTTCCCGCAGGGAAAAGTACTGCTTTGCATCCGTCTGCTTTACATTTAAAAACCAATCCCCCGAACGTTTTGATTCATATGCGATTCCGTATGCCTGAATGGACGTTACAATCGTTGTAACAGCCGTAATCATTGCAGTTGACAGAATAATTCCGACGATTGTGACGAATGTGCGCGTCTTGTTTCCTATTAAACATTTCAAAGAAAATCTATGAAAAATATTCATGAACGGATCACCTCGTCTCTTACAATTTTTCCGTCCTCGATGCGCATAATCCGTTTTGCCTGCAACGCTACCTTTTCATCATGTGTAATTACAATTAAGGTCTGATGATATTTTTCATTGGAAACGCGCAAAAGCTCCATGATTTTTCCGCTGTTTTTGGAATCAAGGTTGCCCGTGGGCTCATCGGCAAGCACTACGGCAGGCGCATTCATTAGCGCTCTGCCGATTGACACCCGCTGCTGCTGCCCGCCTGAAAGCTGATTGGGCAGATGATGCTCTCTGCCCTTTAGCTCAAGCAGCGTAAGGAGCTCCTCAAGACGCTCGTTATTAACGTTTCGGCGATCCATCAGCACCGGAAGCGTCATATTTTCTACAACGTCAAAAACCGGTATGAGATTGTAAAACTGATAGATCAATCCTACCTCCCGTCTGCGGAAAATCGCAAGTTTTTCTTCGTTTCCGGCATAGACGTCCGATTCGTTTAAGTAGATATTTCCGGAAGTCGGACGGTCTACGCCTCCTAATATATGAAGCAGCGTAGATTTCCCGGAACCGGACGGACCTGTAATCGCAATAAATTCTCCTTTTTCGGCAGAAAAAGAAATATCGTCAAGCGCTTTGACTTCATTTTCTCCCTTCCCGTATACTTTGCTGATATGGCATGCTTTTAGAATACTCATAATTTCCTCCATTTCTGCGCTTCTCTCTGCGAATGAACCTTCTGTGAGCTTTAGAAGTGCTTCTCATGCTAATATATCAGCCTCGGATGATTTTACCGTGACTGCAAAATGACAGTTTTGTCACAAATCCGTTTTGTAGAATCGAATCAGAAATCCCGCTCCGCCCTCACGCTTGTTTTCCGCCCGAATCACGCCCCCCTGTTTTGTAATAATCGACTTTGCCAGAGCCAGGCCGATTCCGGCGCTTTCTTCACTGCTGTTCTTCCCTTTATAAAATCGTTCAAACAGATGCGGCAAATCCTCCTTATCAATTCCCGTTCCGCAGTCTGAAATGACAAGCTCCGAATACACCGCATTTTCCGTACCCGAAACCGTAATGACACCGCCCGGCGCCGAATGCTCCATGCAATTTTTTAAGATATTTTCCACTGCTTCGGCCGTCCACCTGAGATCCACGGAAAAACCCGCTTCTCCTCCATCGGCATGAAGCGTCTGCCCTTTCAGTTCCATCAGAACCTCAAGCAGTGAAACAGCCTCTTTGATCAGCTCCTGCATCGTGACGGGCCTGGTTTCAAACACAACCGCATCCGCGTCTAACTTGGAAATTTTTAACAGAACGTCAATCAGCCACTGCACCTTTCGAAGCAGTCTCTGCTGCTTCCTGAAATATTCCTGTCGTTCTAAAGGTGTAAGATCTTCCTCTTCCAACATGGAAAAAATCAGATTCACAGAAGTAAGCGGCGTGCGAAGCTGGTGCGACAAATCGGCAAGCGAATCCGCAAGATAACATTTCTCGCGGCGCAACTCTTTGTTCTGCTCTTTTAACCGAATCAGCAGTTTGTTTACTTCGTCCTCCAAAATCGAAAGTTCTCCTTCTCTCATATCAGGCAGTGTAAGAATATCCTCTCTGTGCAGAATCCGATCTATCTCGCCGGATAACATTGCTATCTTCCGATATCGAACCCAGGCCTCCGCAAAATGAAAAAGACCCGCCGCCGCCCATACGAAAACGACAAAGGCGGCCGCCTTTGCGAAAAACAGGAAACCGATCATCCCGATTCCGGCCCCCGCCCCAAAATAAAGAAAAAGCTGTCTTCTGATCTCCGGATTGCATACGAAATGATAGAGCGAATATTTTTCTTTCATCCCTTCTGTTCCTTTCCATTCCACGCATAACCCACTCCTCTGACGGTCCGTATCCGTTTCGGATTCTGCGGGTCTTCCTCGATTTTTTCACGAAGACGCTTAATATATACGGTAAGCGTATTGTCGTTGACAAATTCACCCGCCATATCCCACATTTCCGCCAGCAGACTGTTTCTCGTAAAGATCTGTTCCGGGCGGGAAAGAAAAAGAAGCAGCAGACGATATTCAAGAGCCGTAAGATAAAGTTCTTCTCCGTTCTTTTTTACTACGCCTTTCGCCGTATCCACGCACAGCGATCCGGCCCGAATGACCGTCTGCGCCTTTCCGCAGCGTCTTAGCACGCTCTTTATCCGGGAAACCAGTTCTCTTGGACGGAACGGCTTGCCGATAAAATCATCGGCACCGATATCAAGTCCCGTCACCACACTAAATTCGTCCGAAGAGGCCGTAAGAAAAATTACCGGAATATCCTTAAGTTCTTTGATTCCGCGGCAGACCGCGTATCCGTTTCCGTCCTTTAGTGTAATATCAAGCAGAACAAGGTCGAAATCCCTTTCCTCAATCAGCCGCAGCGCCTCCTTCTGTCCGTCTACGGCGCACACCATAAAATCCTCTTTCTTTAAAAAATCGGTCAATGTTTCTACTATTGTAATATCATCCTCTACCAGCAGAATCTGCATTCCATCCTCCTCCCAGACGAAAATAATATAGGACAGGTCTCTGCCTGACACTTCCAATTACTAACAAATAACATTCATAATTATATCGTTCCCCCGTATTCTTTTCAAGAATTTTGCTTTCATACTCAAACCATTTCTTATCCGGATAAAATCAATTACTGCCTGAGAAACTACAGGCTTCTATCCGTCTGCCGCCTGTGAATATCCTTAGAACAGATAAGAGGACTTACAAGTTAAAAACCTTGTAAGTCCTCTGTCATACCATGTAATACTGATTCGGCTATTTTTGTAACGCGATGATTACGCCCCGGCACCGCCTTAATCTTTCTCTCACTATTTTATTATTGTGGAAATTCTTATTTCCTCTGAAATGATTGAATAGTTTGTCCTTTATAACTAATCATTCCTTCATCACCCACTGTAATCAGGACATTATTAGCCTGAAAACTTCGAAGTTTTAAACGTTCTCCGTTTTCACATTCTACTACATACCATTCAATATTTCCCTGTTGAATTGGTTTTTCTAATACCTTAATTTTTCGTGTCACAATTTCTTTATTATTGTCCTGCCTTTTCACAAAGAAATAAAACGCACAAAACGCAATCATGAGTGCAATAAGTATACAGAAAAATATAGGTACCATCTTAATATAGTCTAAACTTCTAGCCCTGTCAAACATGTCATTCACTCCCATCTTCATATCAATCATTTATTATTGTCTGATAGTTAATCAGACTTCTTCCGAGTCACTGCCAATACAAGACACATCACACCTGTAACGCCGGCAAGAATATAAAATATCGTTCCACCTGTGTTAAATACTTCATATTTTTCTTTATTTGCGCCAATTCTCCCTGATGATATCTCAGTATACTTACCATTAATCATTACTCCCGTTGAAGATGATATTCCCTGATGTCTATCTGCTGTACTTTTAAAAATAACTCCTAACAAAAGAAAACAGATTGTCAAAACCAACGTTGCTCCTATTATCAACTTTCTACTCATTTTTCTCTCCCCCCTCTCTCTTTGATTTCTAAGTATATCTCTAATATGACATCTAGTAAGTGTCATATTATTTGAATTTTAGCATACGCTAAGAATATTGACAAGCACTAAATGTCATTTTTTGTAATAAAAATACTATTTAACGGAGGAGTTCTCATGTATAAAAACAAATCTTCTAATGGAAAAAATAATTTATGCGGAAAAAAATTATGTTTGCTGAGAAAACAACTAATACCCAAAGTCTCTCAAAGAGCATTTGCTGATAAATTACAGTTAAAAGGGATTGATTTAGATAAAAATGCTATACAGCGAATTGAATGTGGCAAAAGATTTGTAACCGATATTGAACTAAAAGCATTTGCACAGATTCTGAACACCACTACAGATGAATTACTTAGGAATGATTAACAACTTGCGAATCTAATATGTATCACAATATAAAAAAGCGTCTCTTCGTGACGCTTGCAAGTTCGCTTCACGAACTTGGGAACGCATGTGTCTGACGACGCAGTTTCCTATAAGGTAAAGAAGAACACAGTGACTCAATTGTCACTGTATTCTTCTTTCATTTTTACCATTACATTATTTCATTACAAGGTTCACAATTCTGCCGGGAACATAGATTTCCTTTACAAGGGTTCCCGTCAGTTTATCCGCTACTAATTCCTTTGCCTTTAACAGTACGGAATCCTTTGCTTCTTCTCTTGCAATCAAAAGCGTTCCTTTGATCTTTCCGTTAATCTGAACCGCTATTTCAATCGTATTTTCCACTGTTTTGGCTTCGTCATATTCCGGCCACGCCGTCTGATATACGCGCCCCTCAAAGCCCGCAAGCTGCCATAACTCTTCCGTAATATGCGGCGCTACCGGATTTAAAAGCGTTATCAGCGTTTTAAATTCACCCTTTGTTACCGCATTCTTTTTGTAGAATTCATTGATTAAAGCCATCATAGCGGCAATTGCCGTATTGTATTTTAAGCTCTCAAAGTCATTGCTGACTTTTTTTATTGTCTGATGCATTTTGGTTTCCAGATCGGAAGAATAGTCTGCATCCTCCGTCATGATATCCAAAAGCTTCCAAACGCGTTCCAGGAAACGGCGGCAGCCTTTCACGCCGTCCTCGGACCAGGAGGCGCTTAAGTCGAAAGCGCCGATAAACATTTCGTAAGTTCTTAACGTATCTGCGCCGTATTCTCTTACGATGTCGTCCGGGTTGACGACGTTACCTCTCGACTTTGACATTTTTTCGCCGTTTTCTCCCAGAATCATTCCGTGAGAAGTTCTTTTCCGATACGGCTCCGAGCAGGGAACAATCTGTTCGTCATAGAGGAACTTATGCCAGAACCGCGAATACAAAAGGTGGAGCGTCGTATGCTCCATGCCGCCGTTGTACCAGTCTACCGGCATCCAGTAGTTTAACGCTTCTTTTCCTGCAAGCGCGTCCTCATTCTGCGGATCGGTATACCGCAGGAAATACCACGAAGAACCTGCCCACTGCGGCATCGTGTCCGTTTCCCGCTTTGCCGGACCGCCGCAGCACGGACATGTCGTATTGACCCAGTCCGTCATTGCGGCAAGCGGCGATTCGCCGTTATCCGTCGGCATATAGCTGTCTACCTCCGGAAGCAGCAACGGCAGTTCGCTCTCGTCAATGGGAACAAACCCGCACTTTTCGCATTCCACAATCGGAATCGGCTCGCCCCAGTAACGCTGACGGGAAAATACCCAGTCTCTGAGCTTATAATTCGTCTTTGCCGTACCGATTCCCTTTTCCTCCAGCCATGCAATCATTTTTTCCTGGGCGTCTTTTACTTCCAGTCCATTAAGAAAATCGGAATGGATCAAAACACCGGTAGCTACATCCGTAAAAGCCGATTCGTTTATATCCACTTCCTCGCCGTCTTTCGCCACAACCTGAATCAGCGGCAGACCGAATTTTTTTGCAAATTCCCAGTCTCTTTCATCGTGCGCCGGAACCGCCATAATCGCTCCCGTTCCGTAGGACATCAGAACATAATCGGAAATCCAGATCGGTATCTGCTTTCCGTTTACGGGGTTCACCGCCGTAAGTCCGTCAATTTTTACGCCCGTTTTCTCCTTTGCAAGCTCCGCACGTTCAAAGTCTGATTTCTTTGCGGCCTCGTCGCGGTACGCGGAAATCTCTTCCCAGTTTTTTAATTCTTCTTTGTATTTGTCAATCAGCGGATGTTCCGGAGACACTACCATATACGTAACGCCGAATAGCGTATCACATCGAGTCGTATAGACGCAAAGCTTATCTTCTTTGCCCTGGATGGAAAAATCTACCTCGGCTCCTTTTGACTTTCCGATCCAGTTTTTCTGGGAAACTCTGACGCGCTCAATGTAATCCACATCGTTTAACCCCTCAAGGAGCTTATCCGCATATTCCGTAATTTTTAACATCCATTCGCTTTTTACCTTGCGGACAACCGGAGCGCCGCAGCGTTCGCAGGCGCCGTTTACCACTTCCTCGTTTGCAAGTCCGACTTTGCAGGAAGTACACCAGTTAATCGGCATTTCTTTTTTATAAGCAAGTCCCGCTTTGAACAATTTCAGGAAAATCCATTGCGTCCATTTGTAATAATTCGGATCGGTCGTATTGATTTCCCGGTCCCAGTCGAACGAATAGCCAAGCGACTGTAACTGCTGTTTAAACTTTTCCACATTGTGATTCGTCACAATTTTCGGATGTATTTTATTTTTTATCGCATAGTTTTCGGTCGGGAGTCCGAATGCATCCCAACCCATCGGATACAAAACGTTGTATCCCTGCATTCTCCTTTTTCTCGCTACAATATCAAGAGCGGTATACGGTCTCGGATGCCCCACATGAAGCCCCTGTCCGGACGGATACGGAAACTCAACTAATGCGTAATATTTTGGTCTCGTATAATCGTCCGTCGCAGCAAAGGCTTTTTCCTCTTCCCATACCTGCTGCCATTTTTTCTCAACCACCTTATGGTTATAAAGTTCCGACATGTTCTCCTCATTTCTGCACGGCTGGTTTTTCGATTCATTTGATTTGCAAAATAACAACTGCCGGTTCATACGTCTGCAGGCGCCGTGCTGCACAGACCGTAAAGCGATTCCGGTAAATTTCCGCGAGAATATCCGGGCGCGCCTCCCGGAGGTTTTCTCATTCAGCTAATTCGGATGAATTTCCTATAAGGTAACAAAAAATCTTCGTCTCTAACTGCAACATTAGAGACGAAGATATGATTTGCTCCGCGGTACCACTCCGATTCGTATCCTGTCTTTCCGGCATGGATATCCGACAGAATACGCGCTTATGATTCTTAACGCGAATAACACGCTCCGGCCTACTTTTGCCGCTTTGGAACGGACATTTCAACCGAAGAACTCGGGGGCGAGTTGGGAACCGTATAATACTGCCTCACACCTTCCGGCAGCTCTCTGAAAATCTCCGGTTCTTAATACTCCCTTTCATCGTCTTTTTCACTTTAGAACCGTTTCTAAAGCTAAAATCTATGGCTTATTTTATCACATTCTTCATTTTTGTCAACCGTTTCCGAAGGCAAACTATTCCCGTACAAGCGTAACTACATTTGAATGTCTGTTATCCCGTACCTTAAAAGCGCTGATTGTCTGCCTCATTAAAAATCTCGGCTGCTCCGTCCGCGATTGCCTTTGCAAGTTCTCTCCGATATTCCCTCTGCGAAAGCTTTTCTCTGTCGCCGCCGTTGGAAAGAAAGCCTGTCTCAATCAGAAGCGCCGGCATTTCCGTATTGCGGAGTACTGAAAAATCAGAGCCAATACTCTCACGCACATCGGTGACGCCCAAAGCCCGTATGGTTTCTTCCATCACAGAGGCCAACTGCGTTCCTTCCGCACTCCCTTGCATATAATGACAGGTCAGACCGTTTATGGCGGCGTCGTCTTCGTAATAATCTACATGAATACTTAAAAACAAATCGGCTTTTGCCTGGTTTGCAATCTCCGCCCGCTCTAAAAGACTGTAAAGCGTATCGTCTGTTCTGGTCAGAAGTACGGAAAATCCTCTTTCTTCCAATTCTTCTTTTAAAGCCAACGCAATATCCAAAACTACTTCCTTTTCTTTTACTCCGTCATATGCGGTCCCCTCGTCATCTCCGCCATGTCCGGCGTCTATCACTACCGTCCTTCCTCCTGCGATATTCAGTTTGTTTGTTTCTTCCGTATAATCGGTATTCCCCGCTGCACTTGTGTTCACGACTTCGCCGTAAACTACGCTGTCATTTTGAAAAAGATGATCCAGAATATACAAAAAACCGCACGCAATCAGTATCATTACGGCAGAACATACGCAAACCGCCGTAAAGCGCGCCGCATATGCCAGTAGTATCCTCTTTTTTCGCTCTCTTTTTCTCTGTGCTCCCATTGCAGCATTCATCTTGAAATACCTCCGCTTTCTTTTTTCTGCGGTAAGTATACCTTTTTCCTGTAACATGATTTTTGCAAAGTTGTATCATAGTTGTAAAAAATTATGAAAACATTCAAATCCGGTCACAAAGTATCCTATCTCCTGCACTGCCTTCACATGGTATTCCAAAACCAGTTCCCCATAGCCGTCTCTGTTAAAATTAACCAGACTGTAACCGCACGGCCATAACCATTCCCTTGTATCGATACTGTAATCTGAATTTTCGTCTGTAAGTTCGCTTTTTATTTCTTTGGATTCCGCCCTGTTGCCATCTACCTCAAAATAAGTTCCTACTACTCCCCAGTCTATGATGTCGCTGGCAATATCATAATATTCCGCCATACTCTCTATCCATCGGTAATGTACGTCATATTCCAGTTCTCCATATAGGTCGAACATCAATCCTGTTTTTTCATTGACTGCATACAATTGCTCATAACACATTTGCGTACGCTTATTCCAAACGCCGCATGAGACGATTTTCTCAAATTCCGCATCCAGAAGCAGACAGATTTTGTATTCGTCTTCTTTTTCATAGGAAATCGTCCAAAACGTAAACCCCCGAAACTGTTCGCCGCCGTTTTCCTTCGGATACGCGGTATACAGCCCGCAGTATTTTAAGTCCTCAATCCTGCAGGAAATATCCGCCCATACGGGCTGATAAACGGAAAATTCATCAAGCTCTCTGTTGACCGCATCCGTCAGCCTGCTTTTTGTTTCCTCGTCCGCCTCCTGCAGCCTGGTTGCAATAAGCTCATTATCCAATCTGCCGCTTTGGGAAAGTGACGCGATCTTCTGCTTAAAATCCTTGTATTCCACCTGGTAAGTATCCACCCGCGCATCCAGAAACTGCGGTTCATTCTGCGTTCTTTTGTCATAATAAGAAAAATAAAGTTCCGGCAGTAAAAGCCCTGCGGCAAGAAGCGCCAGCACAAGCGCGATTCCGACCAGATTTCTGACATTTTTTTTCTGAAACCACTTATGCATCGGCCATATCCCCATCTTCTTTAAAATGAACAGTGACTCTTGTCCCCTGTCCTTCTGCGCTGCTTATTTTCCAGTCCGCCCCATGGAGCTCAATAATTCTCTTACATAGTGTCATTCCGATTCCGGCGCCTCCTTCTTTCCTTGCACGCGATTTGTCCACCATATAAAATGCCTCTGTAATTTTATAAATTTCCTCTTCAGGTATTCCGCGTCCGTTATCCTGAACAAAAAAGCGATAGCCGTCGTCCTCCGGCTCTCCCATCATCCAGATAATTCCTCCCTCGCTGCAGGCTTTTCTTGCATTATCGATCAGATTGCCGAACAAGGACTGCAGAAGGTCAATATCTCCGTATATGCTGCCTGGGGCTACGCTAACATAAAATGTAATTTTCTTTTTCCTCAATACCTGCACAGTAAACTTTTTTATCTTTTCGGCCAGCTCTTGGACATCGATTTCCTGTCTTCTGATTTCGTCCGTCCGCATTCCGACCAGCTCCATCAGCTTATAGGAAAGACGTTCAAGCCGTTTCCCCTGTCCAAAAATATAGTCTGCGGACAGTCTGCGTTCCTCGTCCGAAAGGTTTCTGGAACGAAGCATGTCCGCATATCCTATTACAGATGTAAGCGGTGTTTTCAGCTCATGTGCAAACGCGGCGGTAAAATCCTCCTGCCTTCTTGCATCCTCCTCCAGTTCATTCATGGTTTTTTCCAGTTCGTTTGCCATATGGTTAAACGATTTCATCAGCTCCGTAATTTCATCGTTCCCGCGTACCGCCACACGCCGCTTATAATTTCCGTCTGCAAACCAGCGCGTTTCAATCGAAAGTCTTCTGATTGATCTGGTAAAGCCTGCGGATAAAAGAAACGTCAGGAACATGGACGCCAGAAATGCGGCAAGCAGTACCAATTTATAATTTGACAGCAGCATGTCCCGCTCGTTGTATATATATGTGATATTTTTGTCAATCTCAAGGTAATAGGTTCCCATTTTTCCCGTTACCTCTAAAAATGTTTCAATAAAGAAGCCGTCCTCCTGCTTCACAATTCTGCTGACGCCGGAATGATCTTCCCAACCGCTTTCTAACAGGCTGCCGTTCCGGGGTTCCGATTCGAAAACGATCTGTCTCCTGCTGTTATATACTCTTACAATGTTATTGGAATTTGCAACATTATTCTGAATTGTTTCGGCAATTTCCGCAGCGGCCATGTCGTAAGCCTGATAGCTGTCCGGCAGGCTTTCCATAGAAGTCAGCAGGGCATACTGAAAAAACAGGGTTTCCTCCCTGCTTCTCTCTTTTTCTCTGTTTATTGAATTTTCAAATGAAAAATACATCAGAAAGCATCCGAAAACAGTAAACATAAGCAAGATAACGGCCTGCAGACTGATGAAAAGCTTCCAGAAAAGTTTCATTTTTCCTCTCACTCCGCCCCTTCAGCGGCTTCTAAATAAGGAGGAACTTTGTGCGTCGGCACAAATTCCGGGTTGAAGCGTTTTTCTTTCAACCTTTTACCCGTTCCATTTACACTTCCGCTTTCAACCGGTATCCGACTTTGTAGACCGCTTCAATATCGTGTTCCAGCCCCGTCTTTTTCCGCAGTCTCTGAATATGCAGATCAATCGTCCGGCTGTCGCCGATATACAGGCTGTTCCAGACACGCTCATAAATCGTTTCCCGGTAAAGCGCCACGTTTTTATTTTGTGCGAACAGAAGGAGAAGGTCAAATTCTTTTAAGGTCAGATCAATCTCCACTCCGTTTCGTTTCACCGTTCTTGACGTCATATCAATCGTCAAATCTTTTACTTTAATGATTTGCTCCGTTTTGTTAAATCTTCTTAGAATATTTTCCACCCTTGCAAGAAGTTCCAGTACTTCAAAGGGCTTTGTAATGTAATCGTCCGCTCCCGCGCGAAGTCCCTTTACTCTGTCCTTCAATTCACCCTTTGCCGTCAGAAAGATTACAGGAATTTTTAATTTTTTCGCATAGTCAAGCAGCCCGTAGCCGTCCAGACCCGGAAGCATAATATCAAACAGACATAAATCATAACTGTTTTCTTCCATTTTATCCGCGCCTGTAATACCGTCATAGGCAATGTCGCACAGATATCCGGCCCCTACAAGGTTCATACGAATTAAATTTGCAATGGCTTCCTCATCCTCTACAACTAAAATACGGTTCATTCTATAAATCCTCCATGCCATAGCCCTGATACCTTATAATTTACATCAAAATTGTATCAAAGTTGTAACCAAAATTCTTAAGATTTCCGAAAGGAACAGCTCAAGATAAGCCATTCCTTATCCTCTGATTCCGCATGGAGGCTTCCACCCATTTTTTCCGCCAGTTCCTTTGCAATTGTTAATCCCAGTCCGGTAGAGCTGCCGCTTCTGGCGTATTCCGCCCGGTAAAACCGTTCGAACAGCCGTTTCTCCGCACCTTCCGCAAGGCCGTCCGTATCGTTTCGAAAGAAAAACGATACCGTATGTTCTTCTTCACAAAAAGATATTTCAAAGCTGCTCTTCGCATACTTTTTTGCGTTTTCGGTCAGATTTTCAAAAATACGCCGTATGGCGCCGCTGTCGCCTTTCACAAATAACGCCCCATGCGGCAGCGATATCTTAACCTTTCGCTTTCCCTCTGCAAAAGACGGATATGCGTCCGCAAGCGTCTCTCTTAAAAGCCGCGCCGCGTCCACGCATTCGATCTTTAATTCATAATCGCCTGCGGTAAGTCTTGAAAAATCATAAAACTGTGTAATCAGCTGCTCAAGCGCTT
This sequence comes from uncultured Roseburia sp., assembly GCA_947573605.1. Classification (GTDB taxonomy): domain Bacteria; phylum Bacillota; class Clostridia; order Lachnospirales; family Lachnospiraceae; genus Roseburia. The sequence goes on from CANPGM010000036.1 coordinate 28,526, forward strand.
CCGCCTTACGTAACACAACCTGCATATTATCACGTTCCTCTTCACGGAATGTCTGCACATCCATGATTTTTAAATAACCGATCATAGACGTAAGAGGCGTCCGCAAGTCGTGACTGACATTTTCTATCTGCTCCTTTAAGGCTCTTTCCCGTTTCGCATAGCTTTGCCGTTTCCGACGAATTTGGTACAGCACGCAGTTGACCGCTTCTAAGAGTCTTTCCAGCTCCGTACCGGGACAGGAAAGTTTTACAATGCGGTTTTCTTCTATCTGCGCCGTAATCTCTTCCATCTGTTTCGCCGCGTCGCAAACCGCATTGCGAAGCAGCAGGAGCCGTACATAAAAATAAACCGTTCCCGCAAGAAAAAAAATACATAAAATACTCGCAACGCCACACCAGATTTCCATTCTATTTACACTTCCTGTCTTCTGCCAAAAATCAGACCGGCCGCCAGAAAAATAAGGATCCCCGCCGCACCGGATATCACACATTTCATAAATCCTTCCGTCGTATCCCATAGACACTGATATCCTCCGCTAAGCGAGGCAGATACTTCACTGCTTAGATAGTTCCACGGCATCCAGGACGCAATGCGCGCGCAGATTTCTATTTTAAGGCCGGCAATCAAAAGAATCTTTGGAATCACTGCCATAACCGCAGCCCAGCCAAGCATTGCCGCAACGTCTTTTTCAAAAAGAACCAAAAACAGCAATTCCAGAATCACCGACGCAACTGCGCACAGTAAAACAGCAGAGACACCGGTCAGCGTTTCTTTAAGCGCCGGTTGGATCGGACCGTCTAAAAGCAGGCATGCGCTGCCCAGATATACGGTGAGTATCACAAACATACTAAGAAACGCTACGGCGCTGCAGACAATTGTTTTGCCGAGAAAAATCTTTTCTCTTGAAATTCCGCAGGCAACCGTATTTCTCATAATTCCGTTTTTTCGTTCTCCGGAAAATAAAAACATTGCCAGAATTGCGCCTGCAGCCAGAATGATATGCATACCTGATACCAAAAAGCTAAATGAGAAAGAAATCGTTCCGTATCGAAACCCTTCGATTTTCCGATTGGCAATAAAATGAATCAGATTTAACAAAAAGGCCATTCCTCCCGCAGTACCTGTAAAAGTATAAATCTCCTTTGAATGAATGATCCGGTACCACTCGCTTTTCATATAATTAATCATTTCGGCTTCCTCCTTTTAAATTCATATAATATTCCTCAAGAGATTTCTTTCTTGTATGCAGCGATAAAATCGCAATTCCGTTTTCTGCCGCCAGACGACTGTAACGTTCCGTCTCTCTTTTGGGTTTTAAAATATGAATCAGACCATCCGGGAGAACCAGATAGTCTTTTTCCGAAAACCGCTTTTCCAAAAGCGCCGTATACCGTTCCGTATCAGACACCGATATTTCAAGAAAACTGCCGCACTTTTCACGAAGGCTTGCCGCGCTTACCTGCTCTAACAGGCGGCCGCAGTCCAGAAAACCATACACGGCTGCAAGCTGTTCCAGCTCGCTTAAAATATGGCTTGAAATCAAAATCGTAATGTTTTTTTCCCGATTCAGCTTTAACAGCAGATTTCGCATTTCTATAATGCCCGACGGGTCAAGCCCGTTGATCGGTTCGTCCAGAATCAACAGCTCCGGTTCGCCGATTAACGCAATCGCCAGACCGAGGCGCTGCTTCATTCCGAGAGACAGCGTTTTTCCTTTTTTCTGCCGATATTCCCACATGCCGACCGTCTTTAAAACGTCTTCCACAATCCTCCTGCCCGGTATTCCTTTTAACAGTCGATAATACTCCATATTTTTTTCGACCGAAAGCTGCGGATAAAATCCGGGCTGCTCGATCATTGCGCCCATCCTGCCCCGCTGCTTTTCCATTTTCTTACTCTCATGCGCGCCGAATAAAGAGATTTCTCCTCCGCTTGGAAAAATCTGTCCTGCAAGAAGCTTTAAAAGCGTTGTTTTTCCCGCGCCGTTGTTTCCGACCAAACCGTAAATCTCTCCGCGTCCAACGGAAATCGTCACCTGATTCAATGCGGATAGTGTGCCATAGCATTTTGTAAGATTTTGAGTCTTTACTACGATTGCATCCATTTCTTTTCCCTTTCCTGTAATACGTTTCTATTTTACAGACAGGCTTTTTCTTCCTCTCTGCTGCTCTTATTCTAGCGCTCCGTCTTTAAATAAGTCCTTTAGAAAGTTTAAAGAAATCGTAAAGAAGCATTCGTTACGCCATTTTAAAACCGATTCCCCATACCGTTTTTATATATTCTTCCACAGGATCATACGCCGCAATTTTTTTCCTTAGATTGCTGACATGCACGTTTACCGTATTATCTTCCCCGTAATAGCTGCCGTTCCATACCGTTTCATAAAGCGTTTCTCTTGAAAATACCTTTTCGGGCTGCGAAATCAAACAGAGCAGAATTTCATATTCATAACGTGTCAGCGCCAGCTCCTTTCCGTTTACCGACGCGCTTCTGGCTTCCGTATCCAGCGCCAGATGCTTACGGCGCAAAATCTTTTCTTTTTTTCCCGACTTGCCTTCTGTATTTTCAAACTTCTGATATCTCCGCAGCGCGGCCATCACGCGCACCGACACTTCTTTCGGCTCAAACGGCTTTGTAATATAATCGTCCGCACCTCCTGCGATCAATGCAAGCTTATGCTCTACGGCTGTTTTGGCGGACAAAATCAGTATCGGTATCTCGCTGTGCTTTACATTTCGGACATAGTCCGTAAGCTCCTCTCCTTTCATCCCCGGAAGCATTAAGTCCAAAAGCATCAAATCCCATTTTTCCTGATCCAGCAAAAGTTTTGCCTCCGTACCGGAATAAGCGCCCGTTACTTCATATCCGTCTTTGGTCAAAATTTTGCAAAGCAGACGATTGATATCCTCGTCGTCCTCCACAATTAAAATACGATCCATAAAACCCCCCTCCTGGCCGAAGCATTAAATCGAAAAGGCTGCCACGCATATCTGCGCCGCAGCCTTTCTTTCTCCGGTTTAATTGTTCACCAGTTTATCCTCTTCGTTGTTCCAGCTATAAAGCTTTCGCACTTCTTCCCCGACCTTTTCCGCCGGATGCTCGGAAGCAAGCTTTCTCATTGCCTTGAAATGAACCTGTTTTCCTGCGGGAGACATATCCAGTAAAAATTCCTTCGCAAAAGAACCGTCCTGAATATCGGAAAGAATCTTTTTCATTGTCTTCTTTGTCTCTTCCGTAATGATTTTCGGGCCTGTCACATAGTCGCCGTATTCCGCCGTGTTGGAAATAGAATACCGCATTCCTGCAAAGCCAGACTGATAAATTAAATCTACAATTAACTTCATCTCGTGAATACACTCAAAATATGCGTTTCTCGGATCGTATCCGGCCTCTACCAACGTTTCAAAGCCCGCCTGCATCAACGCGCAGACACCGCCGCAAAGTACGGCCTGTTCCCCGAATAAATCCGTCTCCGTCTCCGTACGGAAAGTAGTCTCAAGAACGCCTGCTCTTGCTCCGCCGATACCAAGCGCATAAGCGAGCGCAATATCCTGTGCCTTACCGGTTGCATCCTGTTCTACGGCAATCAGACACGGAACGCCCTTGCCCGCCTGATATTCGGAACGAACCGTATGTCCCGGTCCCTTCGGCGCGATCATCGTAACGTCGACATTTTTCGGCGGTACAATACAGCCGAAATGAATATTAAATCCGTGCGCGAACATCAGCATATTGCCCTCTTCCAGATTCGGCTCGATATCGTTTTTATAAAGATCCGCCTGCTTCTCATCATTGATCAAAATCATAATGATATCGGCCCGTTTTGCAGCCTCTGCAGCCGTAAATACTTCAAATCCCTGTTTTTCTGCTTTCTCCCAGGATTTACTTCCTTCATAAAGTCCGATAATAACGCTGCAGCCGGATTCCTTCAAGTTTAACGCATGTGCATGTCCCTGACTGCCGTATCCGATAATCGCGATTGTCTTTCCTTCCAAGAGTGAAAGATTACAGTCTTCCTGATAAAAAATTTTTGCTGCCATTTTCCATATTCCTCCCATTTTGTTTAAAATGTTTATTAGAAATGCGATTCTAATCAATGTATTTTACATCGGCCGTTCCTCTTGAAAGACCGGTGATACCGGTACGGGCAAGTTCCAATATTTCATATCCCTGCAATAAATCCAAAAACGCTGCAAGCTTATCCTGCTGTCCGGTCAATTCGATTACCATCGAATCATGCGTAACGTCGACTACCTTTCCATGAAAAATCTCCGTTACATTCATAATCGGCTGGCGCTCGGTATCTTTCGCACGGATTTTCACAAGAATCAGCTCCCTTGTAACGGAAGCTCCGGGCTCTAAGACTTTGATGTCAACCACATCCTCCAGTTTTGCAAGCTGCTTTTCAATCTGCTCTAAGATCTGTTCGTCCCCGCTTGCTACAATTGTAATCCTTGTATATCTGACGTCTGCAGTTACACCGGATGAAAAGCTGTCTATATTGTACCCCCGTCTGCTGAACAGTCCGGAAATATGGCTGGTAACGCCCGGATTGTTTTCCACCAGTAAAGATAATACCTGTCTTCTCATATTTCCTCTCATTCCGCCGTATAATCGGCTCTGATGTACTATGTAAAATCATAGCATATCAAATCTTTTTGTCAATAACAGAATAAAAAAAGGGTATACCTGTTAGGAATACCCAAAATAACCGAATGCATGTTAATCCGATAATAAATTGCCGTCTCCGTCACGGTTAATCGAACCCGTCAAAATCATAATTCCTTCGATCAGCCCCCAGATACTCGTAGCGATCGAACCGATTCCGCAGGTTGCCACGGTCAGCACAAGCTGTATGACTGCTTTGGTCGTGTATCCGAGATAGAAATTATGTACGCCGAAGCTGCCTAAAAAGATTCCGAGCAGTCCTGCTGCGATTTTGGATTTATTTCCCTTCGGTCCGTATGCCGCAAGCGAAACGCCGCAGTTTAAACAGATCTGCGTATCCGGCGGCGTCGGCTGTCCGCAGTTGTAGCAGTAATTGTTCCCTGTGCCTTTCTGCGCGCCGCACTTTACGCACATTACGGCTTCATCCGTCATATATTTCTCTCCGCAATTTCTACAAAACATATTATGTCCTCCCTTATATTTACTTCAATCATTCTAGCACAACCAAACCAAAAAGGAAACAGATTCCTTTCCGTAAGTCCTGTTTTTTTATGGTAAATAATGTCTTATTATTCTCTACCGGAACAAAAAAGCGGTAATTACCCAGATTACACCCGCGAAAAATACCCAGTACCCCATTCTTCTGGTCTTTTTCACAGTCTCCTCATCCGTTCTGTCGTCTTTTCTTGTCAGAGCTTTCGGAGCCGCAACCATAAGCGCTCCGGTCAAAAGCAACACTCCCTGTATTAACCGTATCATAATTTCCCCCATTTCTGCGTTGGTAAAACGGCTCGGTTCTTCCGTTCATTTCTCCATCCTCTTTTGTAACGCAAGGATCTCAAATAATATAGATTACTAAATACATATATATCACATAAAACAAGACGGATGCAATCAATATTTTGTCTCCAAGCAAAACATCCACCGGATCTCCAAACGAATTTCCCTCTACCGCAAGCGTATACTTCATACAGATAAAAATAACCGGAATTACGGACCAGATCAGAAGATCGGAGTAAGTCACACTAATTGCCCATAACGAATAAAAAGCAATGCCAAGCGTCATGCACACATTCATCATTTTATCACAGAATGAACAGGTATATTGTTTTAAAACCTCCCTCGTTTGAAAACGACCGTTTTGTTTTATAATTTCATTACGTCTCTTTCCAAATCCCATATACAAAGATATCGCGATAATTGTCAGAATTAACCAGTCGGAAGCTTTTGTACCGCTTATCTCGGCTCCATATAACGTCCGTATCAGAAACCCGGAAGCAAGTATCATTACATCTATAATAGGGATATGTTTCAGTTTGAAGCTGTACGCCGCATTTAACCCAAAATAGAGTATCAGAAAAATCAGCTCTGCGTTTAATGGACTGCCCGCTGCACTCCAATTCAGGAAAAAAGCGGCAGCAGCCAGTATAAATGCCGCAGCAGCCGCACTGCCGGCAGATATTTCACCCGAAGCAATCGGCCTTTTACACTTTATTTCATGTAAGCGGTCCGCCTCTCTGTCTTTTATATCGTTTACAATATATACCAGCGATGAAACAAAGCAAAAAGCCGAAAAAGCCATAAAGAGCCTGCCTAACTGTTCCAGCGATTTTCCAAAACTGGCGGAAAAGAACAGCGGAACAAATATCAGCAGGTTTTTTATATAATGCTTTGGCCGAAAGAGTCGTATCCATGTTATTAGTCTCTTCATATGTTCTCCCATCGTTTTCATGCCGCCGTCGGCAATATCTTCCGTTACGGCCGAAAAAATCAGACGCGAATCAGCAGGCCTTCCAGGTATTTCAATATCGGAATCAGATAAAACAGAATCATCACTCCCCAAAAAACCAGGAGAAACGCCCCATAGGACGCCTGGTACAATCTGCCGATATACTTCCCGTGCGCTTTTTTGCAGTATACGAAAAGGAAAATCGCTCCGATTACAATTCCGGCCGCCGTGAGAAAGCCGCCCTGTATCATCCCTTTCGGTGTAAATTTCAGATGAATCTCATTGGTTCCCTGCCATACATGCACTTTTAAAAAGCCAAACGCATTCCCAACCGTCTCTTTGTCTCCATTCACTTTACAGCTCCAGCCCTCGTCATAAAGAACCGGTATAAAAACGGTTCCTTCCCTGCTGCTGTCTAATGTTATACGAAGACTTGTATGCGTTCTCTCGTACGCGATCTTCTCCATCAGCTCGGAATTTATGCTGTTCATCCCCGCTTCAAATACTTCCACATCCAGCATTCCCAAATGAATACCGTCCGTATTGCTCAAATTGAAAAAATCAACAAAAACCGTCTGATCTTCAAAATAACCCAAAAAAAGCAAACCGTTATTAAAATCGATTGGATAATTGTAATTATAATCGTTCGACTTGGCCGGAATCACGAGATCCTCTCCGTTGACTCTGATCGAAAACGATTGTTTGTCATTTCCGTATAAATACAGCGCCTTCTTCCCTTCTGCCTCTACAATGGTACTTTCTCCTATCCAGATATCCGAATACTCTTCTATCAGGTTTCCGGAATAACCTGTCACACTTCTGAATATTACGTTTTGATTTTCAAAAAGATTGTCAGACAGTTCGTATCCATTGTCTTCCAGATAGGAAATAAGCGGCAGCGCGTATCTGTTTTCTGAAATATAGTAAATATTTCCCTTCGTTCCCTGGCATTCCGCCACATATTCAAAAAAAGCTTCCGGCGGTTTTGTACCGCTTATGATATAGCGGATTCCAAATAACGTATCCGTAAAAATGGTTCCTCCCGTATCTAAAAGTCTGGTCCAATGCGAAGAATACCCCCATTTCGACAGAAGCGGCTGATACGACGCGTCAATTACATGAATATAATTCGCCAGCGATTCTCTTCCCATTACAAGCGAATAGTTTACATTCTTTATCCTGCCTTCGCTGTCCTTGATCCGCTCAAAAGGAGCGGTTTCTCCCATACTGTCGTTTATTCCATGTATATCCGTTAAATAAGCGACGTCATGCTCGTTATTTTGATACGTGTCCGGGGCAAGAAACAAACCGGTCATCGTCGTTACTTCTAATACAATCAGAAATACTGCCAGACTTACCCTTTTTTTCTCCGCCGCCAGTATCGCATAGTATCCAAAAGCAAAGAAACAACATAATACAATGCAAATCACTTCTTTATGCGCATGAAAATCGGGCATTTTTACGAATATCCGCCCTGCCATTCCGCTGCAGATTAGCCCTCCAAGAAATGCAGGAATACACCAAAGTTCCGTTTTCTTCTCCTCACAAAAATCTGTTTTCTGCAAAAACCGAACCAGATAATCCACTGCCGCAAACGATAACAGAAAAATAAACCGAATCGGCCACCAGTTTCGGGAACCGCCGTGCCAGAGCAGTTCCGTACCGTTCACCGCAAATGGGATCAGCAAAAGCAGGATCAGAATCATCCTTCTTTTCTCAAATTTAACGCCCGCTTTCTTTGACAAAAAACCATATATACCGGCCGCTGCCGGAAAAGAGAGATTTATCAGTAAATATTTTGCAACTTCCCAGTCTCTTGTCGTCCATGAAGAAGAAATTGCCTCTGCATAGGTTCCTATAAAGCTTTTTCCGACGCGCGATGATTTTAAGATAGAATTTAGTGCCGGTAACACTACCACGGCGCTGATCATCAGAGAAATCAAAACCGACATTCCAAGCAAAAAAGCATACTCTCCTTTTTCCTCTCTGCTCTTTTGCCACCCGATAAAGTGCAGGCCGCTTACGATCAGGATAAACAACAGCACCATAAAACTCATGTAGATATTTTCCACCAGGCATAAACTGCACACGGCAATAAATAATCCGCACTTCTTTTTGCAAAAAATCCGGTCATACCCAATCATCAATATCGGCAATAAAAATGCCATATCCATTACAAACATAATATGATAATGAATCAGACTTGCCGCGCCAAACGCATACAAAACAGACGCGCCGATTTTAATTGGTTCCTTTATCTTATATTTTTTTAAATACAAATACATAGCAATCGCTATGGCAGCTATTTTAATAATAAAAAGGATATTGACAAAATCTGTTAAATGATCTCTGGAAGAAAACAAAATAAAAAGATTAAGCGGACTGAAAAAAGCCTGTTCGGACGCGGCGCCGGAGATATTCAGACCGAATCCCGAATTCTAGGTAAAAAAAGGACTGGCCTTACCGTGCAGAACATCCCACATGTAATAAAGATTTTCCGGTATGGTCTGCTGCGACATATCGCCGTATGAAATCGAATTACCCCCAAACGGGTAGATTTCTTTATGATGATATACAGACAATATGATACTGCTTACTGAAAAAATAATAATCACTATGGGAATGATTCCCGATATTGCTTTCTTTCTCTCCATTATTCCTCTCATTCCGCCGTTTTAGCGGCCTTTTAACGCTATACAGGTTCGAAACTATCTGCCCGGCAAAAAACATTACTTAGGATATAATGATTTTATCACTTTTGCCTAAATTTTAAAAGTGTTACTTACTCAGGACTGGCAAAACGGATATTATGTAATGAAATATCATATACTTTCTGAGAGGTGATTTCTAAATGAAAAGATTGAAATGGTATTTTTTATTCGGTGTTATTTTCGTTATCGTGACAGGGTCTTTATCGCATTTTTTATATAAATGGAGCGGCAATAACACTATCGTCGGTCTGTTTGTTCCGGTAAATGAATCGGTTTGGGAACATATGAAACTGATTTTCTTCCCAACGCTGTTCTATTCCCTCTTTTTGATTTTCCAATTGAAAAAAGAACTGCCCTGCATAACCTCGTCCCTGTACTTGGGGATATTGCTCGGAACATTCTTTATTCCTGTTTTTTTCTATACTTATACGGGCGTCCTCGGCCGCGATTTCTTCTTTTTAGATCTTGCGGATTTTGTTCTGGGAGTCATACTTGCTTTTGCCGCAGCTTACAGGCTCACAGCCTCCTGCCGCGTACAGCCGTATTGTAAATTTCTGTTTGGCCTTGTATGTCTGTGTGCCGTTTGTTTTTTGCTGTTTACGTATCGGCCCCCGAACTGCAATCTCTTTCTGGATCCTTCCTTAGCCGGATAAACAGACCAGGGAAGAAGCCAAAGCCGCAGTGTTCGAGTATATGGATATTTTATAACCGTAAACGGATCCATGAAGCAAACGGTTATCTGACGCCGGAGGAAT
>CANPGM010000037.1 GCA_947573605.1 uncultured Roseburia sp.
ATTAGCAGAAACAAAATCGGCTTTGAGCTCCTGTAAGCCGCAATTAGCAGAAGTAAAATCGGCTTTGAGCTCCTGTAAGCTGCAATTAGCAGAAACAAAATCTGTTTTGAGTTCTTGCAAGCCGCAATTGGCAGAAACAAAATCGGCTTTGAGCTCCTGTAAGCCGCTATTAACAGAAACAAAATCGGCTTTGAGCTCCTGCAAGCCGCAATTAGCAGAAACAAAATCTGTTTTGAGTTCATTCAAGGTGGTGTTAATAAATGCAATTTCACTTCTCACGTTTTGTAAATCTGCCTTTATAGGCCGTAATTCGGATTTCATTTTTTGCTCCATTAGATTGGACATTGCCAGCAATAATTCATTGTCTGTCATTTTTTGTCCCCCTTTCATTTGTGTAGGGAATTATACCATAGGAGACATGCAAAGTCACGACTTATTTTCGCAGTTTTCTCCAAAAAAGATGAAAATTTTCTAAATTCGGAAATGAAAAATGATAAAATACATGACTTTTCTGTCGTTGTTTTGTATAATTACAGAATAGTTTGAAAAGCAGCGCAGAAAGGGAGAAAAAATGGAATATGTTCTGATCACTGGGGGAAGCAGCGGAATCGGCTATGCGCTTTCTGAAAAATTTGCCGCCGATCGTTACGGAATATTGCTTGCGGCGTCGAATGAAAAGAAGCTTCGCGCGGCTAAGAAGCGGCTGGAGAAAAAATATCAGGCCAAAGTACAGATCTATGCAGTGGATCTTGCAGAGTTTGGAGCGGCCGAGCGGCTGTACAAAAAAATAAAAGCAGACGGGTTTTCTGTAACTGTGCTTGTAAACAATGCCGGTACAGGTGTAATCGGAGCGGCAGAAACAATAGAAATGAAAAAAGAAGAACGGATGATGGTTTTAAATATGATTACTCCGGTTGTTTTGACGAAGCTGTTTCTTTGCGAAATGTACCAAAACGGCGGAGGAAAAATTTTAAATGTTTCGTCTGTAGGCGCATTTTGTCCGGGGCCTTATACCGCGTCTTATTATGCTGCAAAAGCATTTTTGTTAAACTATGGCAGAGCAGTCCGTTTTGAAGCAAAGAGACACAATGTTTCGGTCTGCACAGTGTGCCCGGGCACGACAAAAACCGGATTTTTTAAAAGAGCAGAGGGCAGCCAATCGAATCAGGAAAGCGGAAGCACCCATTTTCCGCCGTATGCGATGTCTGCTGACAGAGTGGCGTCTTATGCGTATAAGCGTCTTTTTCAAAATAAAGAAATATCCGTTCCCGGATGGTATAATCGTCTGGCGCTTCTTTTTCCTGAAAAGATGAGGATGTCAGCGGTAGCGGCGCAAAAAAAAGCAAAATAGAAACCGTAAACTCTGTTTGACAATTTCCGATATCCTGTTTAAAATAGGAAAAAGACAGATATTCTGGGAAAAGCGGCAGACTGTTTTAAACCAGAGTAAGTAAGAGTTGTCAGTTTGCACGGAAGGACGGGAGAAAGAGTCGTGTCTGCACGCTGCAGCGCCATCAATGGCCTGTCGCAAACTCGTCAACGCGCATCGTCTCAGCAAAGCTGAGCCATTAAAGCAGTGCAGAAATGGGAGGAATTATGGAAAAAATTCTGGATTTAATTGCAGATGAGGTAAAGAAAGCATTTGTATCCTGTGGTTATGATGAAAAATATGCGGGCGTCACATTGTCAAACAGACCGGATCTCTGCGAATATCAATGTAATGGAGCGTTAGCGGCCGCAAAGGAATACAAAAAGGCTCCTTTTGTGATTGCGGACGAGGTTGCCCAAAAGCTTTCGCAGAATTCGATGTTTGCAATGGCGGAGTCTGTAAAGCCGGGGTTTTTAAATTTAAAAATACAGAAAAGTTTTCTGGCGGACTATATTGAGCAAATGTGTCAAGACACCGGGCGTTATGGTTGTGAAAGAACAAAGCAGCCGAAAACTGTAATTGTGGATTACGGCGGACCCAATGTGGCAAAACCGTTACATGTGGGGCATTTGCGTCCTGCGATAATCGGAGAGAGTATTAAGCGTATCGGAAAGTTTATGGGTCACAATATGATAGGAGACGTCCATCTTGGAGACTGGGGACTTCAGATGGGGTTGATTATTACGGAACTGAAAGAGAGAAAACCGGATCTGGTCTATTTTGACGAAACGTTCGAAGGGGAATATCCGAAAGAGGCGCCGTTTACGATTGCGGAACTGGAAGAGATCTATCCTGCGGCGAGCAGCAGGTCAAAAGGGGACGAAAGTTATAAGGAAGCCGCGATGCAGGCGACTTTTGAGCTGCAGCAGGGCAGAAAAGGCTATCAGGCGCTGCTTTCCCATATTTTAAATGTGTCTGTTTCGGATTTAAAGAGAAATTATGAAAACTTAAATGTTTCTTTTGAGCTGTGGAAAGGCGAATCGGACGCGCAGCCGTATATTCCGGAAATGGTACAGAAGATGAAAGACGACGGCTATGCCTATGTAAGCGACGGCGCGTTGGTCGTTGATGTAAAGGAGGAAACCGATACGAAAGAGGTTCCGCCGTGTATTATTTTGAAATCAGACGGAGCTTCGCTCTATAATACGACGGATCTTGCAACAATTGTATGGCGAATGCAGGATTATCAGCCCGATGAAATGATTTATGTGACCGATAAACGTCAGGAATTGTATTTTATGCAGGTATTTCGTTGCGCAAGAAAAACAGGTCTGGTGAAACCGGTTACGCAATTGAAGCATATCGGTTTTGGCACGATGAACGGAAAGGACGGAAAACCGTTTAAAACAAGGGACGGCGGCGTGATGCGTCTGGAATATCTGGTTGACGAAATCAATAAAGAGATGCTAAGAAAGATTAACGAAAACCAAAAGACGCGGGAAGGTGTAGTTATTTCGGAGGAAGAGGCAAAAGAGACGTCAAAAACAGTTGCATTGGCGGCAATTAAGTACGGTGATTTGTCCAATCAGGCCGGAAAGGATTATATTTTTGACATCGACCGGTTTACGTCTTTTGAGGGAAACACCGGGCCTTATATTCTCTATACAATCGTAAGAATTAAATCAATATTAAATAAATACAAGACAGTTGGCAGAAATGAGGACGGAGCGGTTATTGAGGCGCCGCATTCGGATTTGGAAAAAGAATTGATGCTTACGCTTTCCAGATTTAACGCCGTAATGGAAAATGCATATGAAGAGACGGCGCCGCATAAAATCTGTGCATATATCTATGAACTTGCAAATGCATTTAACAGCTTTTATCATGCGACAAAAATTTTAACGGAAGAAAAGGAACAGGTGCAGAAATCCTATATCCGCATGCTTGGACTGACGAAAGCGATACTGGAAACCTGCATCGATGTTTTGGGCTTTCAGGCGCCTGAACGAATGTAGACGATAGAAGAGAGAAAGAGATGTTCGGCTATTTGGCCGGGAAAGGAACAGGGTTCATGTTTCGATTTACTGAGGAATGTATGACAGGTATTGAAGAAATAGACGAGGAACACCGCTATCTGTTTCTTCTCCTGCATGAGGGGATGGAGCTTGTGCAAAACGAGTATCTGACGGACCGTTATGAGAAGATAAAGGAGCTTTTGGAAAATCTGGAGAACTATGCGGAGCGGCATTTTATGCATGAAGAACAGTATATGGAGCAGATCAGGGATCCGGAGCTGGTTCGCCAGCGTGTCCAGCACGATGTTTTTCGTGAAAAAATCCGCGGGTTTCTCTTTTCGCATATCGGAGAAAACGAGGAACAGCAGCAGGTGCTTACGGAGCTTTTACAATTTTTGACAAGGTGGCTCTATCATCATATCATCGGCAGCGATATTATGATCGGAAAACTTCCGCCGCTTGAAGAGTGGATGGTAAAGGAAAATCCCTGTGAATTTACAGACGACTATCTGACCGGAATTACTTTAATTGACGAAGAACACAAAGAGCTGTTTCGGATTCTTGACAGAGTAAACAGGCTGGTGCGAAATCATGTGACGAGGGATGATTACGATGAAATTACAAATGTTCTACAGAAATTAAAGAACTATACAAAGGAACATTTCGGGGACGAAGAAGAATACATGGAGCGTATTCATTATGAGGGGCTTGAAAGTCAAAAGCGCGCACATGCGGCTTTTATTGAAAAAATAGAGACTGTGGATTTGGACAGAGTCGATGAAGATCCCCAGGCTTATATGGAGAGTCTGACGGAATTTTTACTGGGATGGCTGATTAAGCATATTTTAAATGCTGATAAAAAAATTCCGGCAATGATATAACATTTTCAGGCATAAAAAAAGAGACAAGTCATAGAATTAGTCATAGGAAAAATTTGGGAGTGCAGGAATGCACGGAACAGAAATTTTTCCTGTGGCTGTTTTTTTTGCCTGTATTTATAACAGGTATGAGCGATATGGAAACGGAGGGGTTGTTTTGTGCGAAATAGGGTTACTTTTTCCGAAACATTTGAGAAATCGTCTTCCGTCTGGGGAGACGGCGGAAGGACTTGAGGAAATCCGGGTCAGAGCAGGGCAGCCGATTGAGTTTATCTATGGCGGCAAAATACAGTATCTTTCAGACATAAATCAGGGTAAAGCAGAGCCTCTTAAGGAAGGACAACCCGGTATGAAATACAGGGCGACGGGAGAGGATATTGCGGAAATGATGAATTACATAAGTAATTATTCGTTGTATGCTTATCGAAATGAGTTGAAGCAGGGTTATATTACGGTTGAGGGGGGACATCGAATCGGAGTAGCGGGACAGGCTGCGGTAAGCGACGGAAAAATAACGGGAATCAGCCGCGCTGCCTTTTTAAATATTCGAGTCGCGCATGAACGGATTGGATGTGCAAAATCCCTGCTGCCGTTGCTTTATCATGGTACAGGCATTTACAATACACTGATTCTATCACCGCCGGGCGCAGGCAAGACTACGCTGCTGCGAGACAGTATCCGCAGCATTTCCGCAGGAGAAGAGAGAGCGGCGGGGCTTAAGGTCAGTGTAGTCGACGAACGGTCGGAAATTGCCGCCTGCTATCATGGAGTGCCGCAAAATGATGTCGGTCCTCGCACCGACGTGCTCGACGGCTGCAGTAAGGCGGAGGGGATCTTACTGTTACTGCGTGCGATGTCTCCGGAGGTAATTGCAGTAGACGAGCTGGGGACAGAGCGGGATTTTCTGGCAGTCGAGCAGGCGGTTCAATCGGGCAGCGGAGTACTTGGAACCATCCATGCCGGCAGCATAGGTGAATTGAAAAGAAGGCCGTTTGTAAAAAAATGGATGAAAAACGGAGTCTTTGAACGGTTTATCGTCATTGAAAGGGAACAGAGCGGAAGACGAAATTTTCTGGTATATGACAAAAGGATGGAGCAAATATGTTAAAGCTGCTCGGATGTATCATTATTATTTCTGCAAGCCTGGGTTTTGCTTTCTGTATCAGGCAGGATATGAAAAATCATCTTTGTCTTCTTTATGAACTGAGAAAGCTATTAACGGATATTTTTTATGAGGAACAGTATTCTTTGCAGCCGGTAGAACATATTTTAAGATACTCTGTCCGTTCTTCGGACGAGCGGCTGAACGAAATTATGAGACGAATCGGAGAAGGGCTGCTTCGGAAGGAAGCCGGAAGCGGAGAGGAAATATGGAAAGCGGTATTCAGGGAACATCGAAAGAAGCTGGGGCTTAGAGAGGACGAAGCGGATATCATTGAGAATGTCGGAAGCGCCTGTTTCGGAAAATGTATGGAAGAGAATCAAAAGGTGCTTTCCCTTTATCTGGAGCGATTGAATTTCCTGATTGAAACAGAAAGAACGGAACGGAGGGAAAAACAGAAGGTATATCAGACGGTAAGCATTATGTGCGGACTGATTCTGATAATCCTGCTGATATAAAAATAATATGAGTGTAAATCTGATATTTAAAATAGCGGCGGTTGGGATATTGGTTACGGTATTAAGCCAGGTGCTTAAGCACAGCGGCAGGGACGAGCAGGCATTTCTGACAAGTCTTGCAGGACTTATTATTGTTCTGTTTTGGATTGTGCCGTACATTTATGAGCTGTTTGAGACGATGCAGACACTGTTTACATTGTAGCATAATGTCCCTCTTTGCATAAAAGCTGCGAAAGCGGCGGAATGAGAGGAAATATGGATATTGTAAAAATCGGGATATTGGGAATTGCCGGGGTACTTATGGCAATTCCGCTGCGAAAAGGAAAAAATGAATACAGTCTTTTTATCAGCATGACCGTTTGCATCTGCATCTTTGTCTACATTATTACAAAGGTACAGATTGTTTTGGAGTTTACAAAGAAACTGGAAAGTCTGACTGCGATAGACAGTTCCTATATTGCGATTGTGGTAAAGATGGTCGGAATTACCTATGCGGCGGAATTTGCAATTAATATCTGTAAGGATGCCGGATATTCCGCCATTGCGGGGCAGATAGAGACTTTTGCCAAAATGTCGATTCTTGTAGTCAGCCTTCCCGTTTTTATGGCTTTTCTGGAAACTATGGGGAATTTCTTATGAAAAAAAGAGGTAAGTGCTTTGTATTTGTTTTGCTGATCGTATTGTGGATGAAACCGTTTTTTTCGGTATTCGCTGCTTCTCCATCGGCAGACCCTGCTGCATACGACATTAATTCTGAGGAAGAGTACCTCAAAGAACTGTACTCTTCCGTTGATTTTTCGGATATTGATTCTTTTGTGGGGGAAGAACAGGGGGGAATGTCGTTTTCCGATCTGGTTTTCATGCTTATGGAAGAAGATTCCGGAATAAATCGGCTTTCCGATCTTGCAAAATGGATTGGCGATGCGCTGCTGTCAGAGATTTCCTTAAATAAAAAGCTGCTGTTAGAGATTGTGCTCATTGCCTTTAGTTTTTCCATTTTAAAAAATTTTGCGGGAGCTTTCGGTTCTTCATATGTAGCAGATATGTGTTTTGTCCTTGTATATTGTGTGCTGGCGCTGATGTTGTTGACCTCCGTTTCGGCATTTCAGGAAATTGTGGCGGGGGCGCTGGAAAAAAGTGTTTCGTTTATGCGGGTGCTGGTTCCGACGTTTTCGGTCAGCATGGTGTTTTCCTCAAATATCACCTCGTCTGTCGGCTTTTACCAGATGGCGTTTTTAATTATTTATCTGGTGGAATGGATTTTTTTAACGTTTCTGCTGCCAATGGTTCATGTTTATATTTTAATGGAGCTGTTTAATCATTTTCTGGAGGATGAGAAGTTTTTAAATCTGACGGAACTGTTTCGGGATTTGATACAGTGGGGAATTAAAATCACAAGCGTGGCGGTTTTGGGATTAAATGTGGTGCAGAATCTGATTTCACCGGCAAAAGACCGAATGGCGCAGGGGACAATCGGAAAAGTAGCGGCCGTAATTCCCGGAATCGGCGGCGCGGTAAACAGTGTCGGCGAAATCCTGCTTGGCGGCGGTATTGTAGTTAAAAACTGTATCGGTACGGCCGGCCTGTTTGCTCTTTCCGGTATCGTTTTGGTTCCGATGCTTAAAGTGGCCTGTATGGCGCTTTTTTATAAAGCCGCTGCCGCGGTAACGGAGCCGGTAACGGACAAGCGGATTGCAGGGTGCCTTAAGGGAATGGCGGAGGGAGCGATGCTTTATATGAAGCTGCTGGGCTATTGCCTTGTACTGCTTTTCCTTACATTGGCGCTTACGATAGCGGCAACCAGTTTTATCTATTAGAAAAAACGGAGGAACGCATATGAATGTTCTGTTGAAATATATCGGCAGTTTTATGGCGCTGTTTTTAATTTTTAAACTTTTGATTCATATGGTTCCGAGAGAAAATTTTCAGAGATATATTCGTTTTTTTTCGGAAATGGTTCTGGTCTTTTGCCTCTTAAGTCCGATTTTGCATTTTATCAGCGACGAAGAGGCGCTGCTTGATTCGGTAAAATACAATGAATTTATGGAAGGACTTTCGGAAGCTGCGATTAATGCGGAGCGGATCGCGTTTACGCAAAACGATTTATATATCAGCCAGTATGAAGATGCAATTGCTCTGGACGCATCGTCGATTGCAAAACAGCATGGGTTCGCTGTGAGGAGCGCAGAGGTTACGCTTTCCGAACAGTTTGAAATTGAAAGGATTTCTCTGACTCTGGCGGAGGAAGGAAAGGAGGATGTAATTATTGGAAAAATTATATTGGATAACGACGGAGAGGAGGGAACGGGTACGGAAGATGAGGCGTGCAGGATGCTGAAAGAGGATTTGCAGAACTGTTACAGGCTTTCGGAAGAGAAACTTGTCATCCGTTACGAATAGAAGGAAAAAATTTTCAATTGCGAGATTTGCGTCTGAGGGGTGCAAAGGCATAAATGGTTTGTCACAAACTCATTATGCGCAAAAAAAACAGCGCAGAAATGGAGAAAAAGATGGTACAGAAATTTCAGGATTTTATAAAACAGAAAAAATGGCGGAAAATGAAAAAGACCGACTGGGCGGCGCTTGCGCTTGCGGGCGTATTAATTTTAATCATTGCTATGCCGGACGGAAAAAAAACAGGCGCAGGCAGCGCTGTATCGCCGGAACCTTCTGTGGCGGAAAGGAAAGGTACGATATCGGAAGAGGGGAGCGGCAGGACGGCGGACGATTATGCGGCATACCTGGAACGGCGTCTGAAAGAAGTTCTTTCGCAGATGGAGGGCGTCGGAGAGGTGGCGGTGATGATTACGGTATCCGATTCCGGACAGCACGTTGTAGAGAAAGACCGGACAGACACGTCGGATACGGTTACCGAAACGGACAGCAGCGGCGGCAGCCGCACATCGACCAATCAGGAGACCAGTGTGTCGACTGTTTTTGTAGAATCAGGAGGCGATTCCTATCCTTATATCGGGAAGGAAGTCTTGCCTACAATTGAAGGGGTAGTTGTGGTTGCGGAGGGCGGTGAAAATTCCAGGACAGTTTCGAATATTTACGACGCCGTGCAGGCATTATTTTCAATAGAGGCTCATAGAATTAAAGTAGTCAAAATGGGTTCCAAGGAGGAATAAACGTGAAAAAAATTTTTCGGAAGAATCAGTTAATGATTACAGCGCTTGCGCTGATGCTCGCAGTTGCCGGATATTTTAGTTTTATGAATCATAATATCAATGATCCGGACGCAGCGGCGGAGGCTAGCGCGGATGCACTGAAAGAGGACTTTGAAATTTCGGATGAAGATATCTTATCAGAGGGGGATATTTTTACCCCTGAAGAAGGAGAAGTTGCGGACGGAGCAGAACCGTCAAATGAAGGAGGAGAAGTAGCCTCAGGAGAAACGCCTGCGGAAGGAACGGATCTTGCGGCTAACGGCGAAAACGCTGTGATTGAAGACGGAATAAATCCGGGCGAAGCAGTACTTACAAGTTCTACAGTGACGAATATCGATTATGCGTCGGAAATGAAATTGAGCAGAGAACAGGTACGTTCCAAAAACAAAGAAACGCTGCTCGAAATTGTGAATAACGGAAGCGTAGACAATGCGTTAAAGCAGGATGCCATTAACAAAATGATTGCTCTGACGGATATTGCAGAACGCGAAAATGCAGCGGAAATGCTGCTTGAGGCAAAAGGATTTACAGATGTGGTTGTAAGTATTACAGATAACAGCTGTGACGTTGTGCTGAATATGGGTGAGGTAACGGACGCAAAGCGGGCACAGATAGAGGACATTGTTAAGAGAAAGACCAATATCGCAGGGGAAAATATTATAATTACTCCGATTGTAATTGGAGAGACAGACGCCAAGTAGGCGTCTGTTTTTTTCCTTATAGGATTCGGGTGTCAAAAGGCTGGTATTAGGCTGTTGGCTGGCAAATTGCACAAAATATCACTCGCGGTATGTTCCGGCAAACGGATTCTCTAAATGATCGGACCGAGTGATTTCTCCGCTGTGCAACCGCCCGTTAATCGCCATCCCAGCTCATTGCGGGCTTATCCAAATTGTTCAAAAACAGAAAAAAATAGTAAAAATAAAAAAGAGTGTTGTTTCCTTATTCTTATTACTGTTGTAAAATAATGGTAGTAAGTGATACAGTCCGTTTCAGGGCGTTTGATAAGGAGGGAGTACTGTGAAGACTGCATTTACCTGTCCGGAAGAGACAGGATACGAAGTAAAATTCATAGACAGAGAAAAGGAACGCGAAGTCTTCTGGGATATTTTTGATGCGCGATGCGAAAGAGAAGAACAATGGACCGTAACGGTATTTCATTTTTGGGGAATGGGAGGAATCGGCAAAAGCGCTCTTTTAAAGAAGCTGTTATTAGAAGCGGAGGAAAGGAACGGAAGAGAGAATGACAAAATAAGTACGGCATACGTTTCAGTGGGCGAGCAGGATAACGGCATTCGGATTATGAGCAGAATCGCAGCTTTGTTAAAACGGAATTGTCATTTTTCTTTTCCGCTGTTTGAGATTGGGCTCTATGCGCTTGCGGTAAAAAGCGGGGCCGGCGCCATAAAAAAAGAAGTGGAGACATTACAGGAAAGAAGCGGTCTTTTGAGCATGTTATTAGACGGCGCAGATCTTGTGCCGCCTCTTTCGTTTGCCGCAACGGTGTTTCGGCTTCTGGATCAATGTGCGAAGGAAATCAAAACACATGTAAACGGCCATAAAAAGAGCGTGGAGGAATTGGAAAGACTGATGCCGGAAGAATTGACGGAGAAGCTGCCGGATCTGTTTTTAAAGGATATGATTAGCAATAACGATAAGGTGCTTTATCCGATTCTTATTTTTCTGGATAAACTGGAGGCATTGCGTACAGGTATCAGCGGGATAGACGAGATTGATTATCAGATCGGATGGCTGAAATATCTGACGGCAAGGACGCCGAATGTAATATGGGTATGCAGCGGAAGAGAAAAATTACTTTGGGCGGAGGAATCAGAGAACGAATGGGAGGAAAGCCTGTATACGATTGAGGTAAAACCGTTTGACGAAATCTGGATGAGCCGTTATTTTGCGGATAATGACATGGAAGTAGCGACAATCAGACGGGAACTTTATGAGCTTACGCAGGGGATCCCTCTCTTTTTAACAATCTGCTATGAGCTCTATCAGAAGCTCTGTATGAAAACGGATGACGGCGGTTCTGCGTCCGGTAAAAGTCTTGCGGTTACAATCAAAAGTTTTGAAGGAAAACAGGAACGACTGATTCAGACTTATGTCGAGAATCTTACGCTGGCGGAACGGCGGACCTTGTTTGTATTGGCCTGTGTGGGGGAATGGGACGGAAAACTGATCCATTATTTAACGGAAAAGGTTTCAATAGACAGCTTTAGAGAGGCGTACCGTATTTTAATGCGCAAATCTTATCTTGCGGAAAACGGAGGAGGATTTGAATTGCATCAGGTCATACAGGAACAGGTATTCGCATTTTGCAAAGAAGACATAATTGCGGATACGGCGGATCTTCTGTGGGATTATTTACCGAAAGACCGGTTCTCCTGGGTTTATCCGAAATTCCTGCGATGTCGGTTAAGGTGTATTAAAAATGATAAAGAGGCGGATGAATGGTGGATTTCCAGGGAAGCGGAGCCTTTAAAGCAATTAATACAGTTGAGTAATATCAACGGTTTTGAAGCCTGTTATAAGGAGATCTTAAAACAGACGGAGGGCAGGCTTTCCGATTCGGTGATTAGCGTAGTCTGCGGCGTATACCATATTCAAAATCTGCTCCGTTTGAATTGCTGCCGTCAGGCGCAGAAAGAAGCGAACCGCATGCTCCGAATTTGTAAAAGTTCCGAAAAAATGAAATATTTGGAGTTTCACGGAATTATGAGTGAATATCTGGAATTGAAGGCGCAGGCGCTTGACGGACAGAAAAAATATGAACAGGCGTTTTGTATTCGTGAGGAATTGTGCCGGGATACGGATACGGGAAATGAGGAAAACAGATTTGCCAGGCTGCATAATCTGGCAAGTTCGTATCAGCATCTGAGAAATTACCGAATGGCGCTGGAATTGACGGAAAAAATAATTGAATACCGAAGGCTGCACAGGGAGCAGATGCCGGAAGATTATGTCAGGGCGCTGTTTTTAAAGGGGATTATTTTAAATGAGTCCTATAAGAATCATTTTGAGAATAAAGAGTTGATTCCGCAGATACTGGAGGCTTTGGAAACGGCGCTTGGAGAGGCAAACCGTCTGCTGGCTGAGGATAACATGCTTACCATTGATATGGAAATCAGCTACGCGGATATGATGTCTGATTTATACTTCTGGGAGGAAGCGTTAAAGAGTTATACTTCGGCGCGAAAAAAATTGTTTCAGATTAATCAGGGACGCAATCGGCAGATTGACGATCTGGATTACCGGATTGCGATTGCGATGTCCGAAACGGGGAATTCTGCAGGAGCGTTGGGCCTTCTGGATGAGCTCCAGAAAATATCCGGCGAATATGAGGACGACTCGGAACACTTTTCTTTTCGGTGTATGCTGGAGAAGGGAAACAGCCTGTCTATAGACGGCAGGCATGAGGAAGCGAGGGAAATTCTGTTGGATGCGTACGAGCGTGCGAAAGAAGCGTTCGGATCACAGGAGACCATTGTTTTAAAATTTGCCTATGCGGCGGCGGTAGAGGATTATTTTTTAGAGCGTTACAAAGAATGCTTAAGCAGGCTGGACGAATTATATCCGCAGATCGCAAAACAATGCGGAAAAAACAGCGCGTTTGTTTTTATGTTGAAAAAGCAGAGAATCAGATGCCTGGAAAAAATGGAGAAACAGCGTGAATATCCTTGATTTTGAACGGTATTTTGTCTATTCTTAAGGTACCCTCTCTTGACAGTGTAAAGAGAGGGCACGAACAGGGAAAGGACTAAGCGCCAAAGGACGTTTTACGGGATAAAAAGACGGCATCACAGAGACTTGGGCGCGGAAACGGAGGAAATATGAAACGTGTAATTTTAATTGTACTGGACAGCGTGGGAATCGGAGAAATGCCGGATGCGGCGGAATACGGCGACGCAGGCAGCAATACGTTAAAGGCGGCGTCAAAAAGCCCGTATTTTTCAATGCCGAATATGAGACGGCTCGGATATTTTAATATTGACGGAGTGGACGTCGGTGAAAAAGAACCGTCGCCGGAAGGCGCGTTTGCGCGAATGACCGAGGTATCAAAAGGAAAGGATACGACAATTGGTCATTGGGAGATCGCCGGCGTTGTGTCGCCGCGGCCGCTTCCGACTTATCCGAACGGATTTCCAAAAGAACTTTTAGATGAGTTTTCAAAAAAGACCGGAAGAGGAATCCTTTGCAATCAGCCGTATTCGGGTACGGATGTGATTCGGGACTACGGGGAAGCGCATGTGAAAACCGGCGATTTAATCGTATATACATCGGCGGACTCCGTGTTTCAGATTGCCGCGCATGAGGAAATCGTACCGGTGGAAACACTATATGAATATTGTAGGATTGCAAGGGAGATGCTGACAGGGGAGCATGGCGTCGGACGCGTAATCGCAAGGCCGTTTGTGGGAACACCCGGAAATTTTGTCCGAACCGGCAGAAGACATGATTTTTCGTTAAAGCCGCCGAAGGAGACGATGCTTGACGCATTAAGCAGCCGGGGGTTTGACGTATGGTCGGTCGGAAAAATCATCGATATTTTTGCGGAAAAAGGGATTACGGATTATATTCGTACCGATGGGAACGAGGACGGCATAAACCGTACGATCGAGTGGATGAAAAAGGATTTTAACGGTCTTTTATTTGTAAATCTGGTGGATTACGATATGCTTTACGGACACAGAAACGATGTGGACGGTTATGCAAAGGCGCTGACTTATTTTGACAGTCGGCTGCCCGAAATTCTTGCAAATTTGCAAAAAGAAGATATTCTAATGATTACCGCCGATCACGGCTGTGATCCGAGCACGCCCTCAACCGACCATTCAAGGGAGTACACGCCGCTTTTGATGTATGGAGCGCCTGTAAAGCCGGGCGTAAACCACGGTACGAGAAAGAGCTTTGCGGATATTGCGGCTACGATACTAAAATATTTTGAAATTGAGAATGTGTGTGAAGGAGAGGCGATTGAGATTTTACAGTAGTACGGCAGTTTGGAGATTAAAATCCATCTTGCCATGCCCCGGAAGGAATGATATACTTCTTTAAAAAGTAAATTTTATCCTTTCGTGCCACAATTTGGAAGGGCGATGCTTTTTTTAGAAATACATGAAGATTTTTGGAGGACTGATTTTGGCTGACCTGAGAAAAGAGATAGAAAAACGCCGTACGTTTGCGATTATTTCTCATCCCGACGCCGGAAAGACGACCCTGACGGAAAAGTTTTTATTATACGGCGGGGCAATCAATCTGGCGGGATCCGTAAAAGGAAAGGCTACTGCGCGTCACGCGGTATCCGACTGGATGGAGATAGAAAAGGAAAGAGGAATTTCCGTAACCTCTTCCGTACTGCAGTTTAATTACGGCGGATACTGTATTAATATACTTGATACGCCGGGACATCAGGATTTCTCGGAAGATACGTACCGAACGCTGATGGCGGCGGATTCTGCGGTTATGGTAATCGACGGTTCAAAGGGTGTAGAGGCGCAGACAAGGAAGCTTTTTAAGGTCTGCGTCATGCGTCATATTCCCATTTTTACGTTTATAAACAAAATGGACCGGGATGCAAACGACACGTTTGACTTACTCGACGAAATTGAAAAGGAACTTGGCATTGCGACCTGCCCCGTCAACTGGCCGATCGGTTCTGGTAAAAATTTCAAGGGCGTTTTTGACCGGAATACGAAAAAAGTTATGACATTTGCAGATACTTTAAAAGGGACGAAAGAGGGTACGGAAAAGCAGATTTCCGTTGACGATCCGGCGCTATCGGAGGAAATAGGAAGGGAAGCGTTGGAAAAACTGTTAGAAGAGATTGAGCTGCTAGACGGCGCCAGCGCGGAATTTGATCAGGAACTGGTCTCAAAGGGCGAGCTTTCTCCTGTGTTTTTCGGCTCCGCGTTAACGAATTTCGGCGTGGAAACCTTTTTGCAGCACTTTTTGCAAATGACGTATTCTCCGCTGCCCAGAAAGGCGGATATTGGGGAAATCGATCCGTTTGGAGAGGAATTTTCCGCGTTTGTCTTTAAAATTCAGGCCAATATGAATAAGGCGCACAGAGACCGTATCGCGTTTATGCGTATTTGTTCCGGGAAGTTTGAAGCCGGCATGGAAGTTACGCATGTACAGGGCGGCAATAAAAAGACAAAGCTTTCCCAGCCGCAGCAGATGATGGCGCAGGAACGCCATATTGTGGATGAAGCTTATGCGGGAGATATTATCGGCGTGTTCGATCCCGGTGTTTTTTCTATCGGCGATACCATTACTACTGCGAAGCCGTTCCGCTTTGAAGGAATTCCGACTTTTGCCCCGGAGCATTTTGCGAGGGTGCGCCAGGTAGATACCATGAAGCGGAAGCAGTTTATGAAAGGGATGGAACAGATTGCCCAGGAAGGTGCGATACAGATTTTTCAGGAATATAACATGGGAATGGAAGAGGTCATCGTCGGCGTTGTCGGCGTACTTCAGTTCGATGTATTGAAATACCGTCTCGAAAATGAATATAATGTAGAAATTCGTATGGATGCTCTTCCGTACGAGCATATTCGCTGGATCGAAAACGAGGATGTCAATATGGATAAGCTGACCGGAACCTCCGATATGAAAAAGATTCAGGATTTGAAAGGAAGGCCGCTTTTGCTTTTCGTAAACTCCTGGAGCGTCGGTATGGTTTTGGATCGAAACGAAGGGCTCCGGCTGTCGGAATTCGGCCGCGAATAAATAAATAACGATTTCAGGAGGGAAAGAGTATGGCAGTTGTTACAATCACAAACGACAATTTTGAAGAAGAAGTTTTAGCATGTAAAATACCCGTAATTTTGGATTTCTGGGCGGATTGGTGCGGCCCGTGCAAAATGCAGGCGCCTGTTTTTGACGCCCTTGCAGAAGAACTTGACGGAAAAGTAAAGTTCGGTAAGGTGAATGTGGATGAACAATCCGCACTTTCCTTAAAATATCAGGTTATGAACATTCCGACCCTGATTGTTATGGATCACGGAGAGTTTAAAGAACGGGCGGTCGGCGTTCAGAATAAGGAAGCGCTGAAAGCGCTGCTGAATATGTAAAAACAGATTGTTATGCGCGAAAGCAGCGCCGACAGACGACAGGCTTTTTGGCTGTTCTCTGTCGGCGTTTTTTTGCCGGGCAGTTATATCAAATGATTGATTCAGGGCGGTCTGTGCACTTGTATGGGTGAAGGAATGGTAAAATATGCCGATACATATAACAGAAGCAAAAAATTGTGTAAGATATGCCGCTGCGCGGCAGAGAGAGGGATGCCGGTGAATCATTCAATGGACGTTACTGTTTTATCAAAAGCCTGTTATAATTATCTGACGGAATACGGTACTAAGTATACGGAAAACGAAGGAAAGACGTTTGTAAATAAATTAGTGGAAAAAACCGGAGCGGGAAATGAGAGCCGTGCGACGGACCATATGACGATGACAGAATACAAGTGTTATATTTATGATAAGATTTCAAGACTTCCCATTCATCCATCGCAGGCGGGATGGTTTTACCATATTCAGATCACCGACGAGGGTTTTGCGGCGATGAAGAATGATCCGGCATATGAAAAATTTGTGCTTGATACGATTCGCGACAGTTTTTCACAGGTGGATTTTTATCAGGGTGAGAATGTATCGCTTCTGCATTTCGGAGCGACAAAGGAAGAATTTCGTGCGGAAACTTATCATATCGGCAGTCCGTTTGAAAGAAAAATGGAAGAAAAAGCGTTTTGGGAACGAAAGGCGGAGCGAAAACGTATCCGAAAAGAACAGTATGAAAACTGGCTGGACAGACGCGCCGTTGCAAAGCGGATCAGACAGCGGCTTGTACTTGAGAAAAATCTTTCGCAGGCGGCGGCAATCGCGGAAGCAAATGCAGAGGCCGACGGAATTGCGAGCAGTGTGATTTTAAGCAAGCGTTGTTAAATCCGCGGTAATATGAGGTTAAAGAAAAATTAAGAAAGTATGTATTCTCTTTTAAGGAAACGGATACAAATCGGAAACGGATGTTATTTATAATACAAAATAACATCCGTTTTTTTTGAAACAGAGGATAAGACCACAGTATAAAAACAATGAAAAATAAATAAGATAATACGGAAATGGGGAATGAATTTATATGAAAGCGGAACTGGATATTATTGATATTAACCGGGGCAGAGAACAGAGGAGGGAAAGAGGATCGAGAGAAAGCCGGAGTAGATATGGAGAGAGGAATGAGGGAATCGGAAGCGTTTATACAGATGTCGGAGAAAAGGGAAACGGGGCGCGTCAGAGAAGATCATCCGAAAGAAGACGGAGACGAGAGCGTATGATTCGCCGGATTTACTGCGGGGCCGGCGTTTTTCTATGCATTGCTATAGGAATTACGACGTTTGGAGTCGAGAGGACGATACGGGCGAAGAATATGATTCCGAGAGAGCGGGAATATGAAAAAATTACGCAGACATTTCAGCCGAATCAGCCCAAAGTGATTCAGGATTCGGAAATACTTGAAAATTTATTAGAACTTACGAAAAAGTACCCGGAATTTCAGACGATTTATGAGCAGTCGGATTTATACAGCGAGGAGCTTTTGACCGCGTTATGCAATAATCCGGAAATGTATGAATTTGTAAAAGGATACCCTCAGGCTGACGGCAGCGTGGCGGGAGGAATCGAAGAAAAAGAACTCGAAAAGAAGTATCCGTTATTTCTGCAGTGGGATAAGAGATGGGGATATGTTTCCTACGGCGATACGATGATTGGGCTTTCCGGGTGCGGACCCACCTGTCTGTCTATGGTGATCGTAGCTTTAACAAGAGATGCCTCCGTTACGCCGGATGTCGTTGCGTCTTACAGTATGAATAACGGATATTATGTAAGCGGAACGGGGACGGCATGGAGTCTGATGACGGAGGGCGTAAGAAACTGGGGGCTTTGCGCAAGAGAAATCTCTTTGGATGAAAGCGTAATGAAATATCAGCTGGATCGCGGCTGTCCGATTATCTGTTCGGTAAAGCCGGGAGATTTTACCGCCGCGGGACATTTTATCGTGATTTATGGGTATGATGAAGAAGGATTTCTGGTGAATGATCCGAACTGTATTGCAAGAAGTAATACACACTGGACATTTGAGGACTTATCCTGGCAGATCTCAATTATGTGGTCGTATTATATCAGTTAGGATACCCAAAAGTCCTTTGTTTCGCCATTTTACGGGAAATGCAACCGTTGGTTGACAAATTGTCCGGCATCTTATCTGGCGTGCAACCGAAAAATCTGTTATTCTTTCCTATATCCGCAAGGCAGATGCATGCGGAAATAAATGCGCAGTGTTTGCGCGGAAAGAGGTTATCTATGATATTTGCAGATAAAATAATTTTGCTGCGAAAGAAAAACGGCTGGTCTCAGGAAGAGCTGGCAGAAAAGTTAGAGGTGACAAGGCAGTCGGTGTCCAAATGGGAAAGCGCACAGTCCATTCCCGATATTGGAAAAATTCTGATACTCAGTCGTTTGTTTGGTGTCAGCACCGATTACCTGCTGAGGGATGATATGGAAGAGGAGGATGAAAACATCGGCGCTGCGGAGTTTGGTTCGGAAGAGGCGCCCCTCCGCCGTGTTTCTCTGGAAGAAGCGAATACTTTTATAAAACTAAAATCGGAAATTGCGGGAAAAATCGCATTTGCGTCCTTTTTATGTTTTCTTTCTCCGATTTGCCTGTTGATTTTAGGTGCGATGTCCGAATTGCCCGGAAGTCCGATAACGGAAAATATGGCCGGCGCAATCGGCATGACGGTACTATTGTTATTTGCAATCCCTGCGGTTTCGATTTTCATTTACTGCGGGACGAAAACGGCTTCCTTTGAATGGATGGAAAAAGAACCGTTTGAAACGGAATACGGAGTAGACGGAATGGTAAGAGAGCGGCAGAAACAGTTTTCACCGAAACATATGCGCTGTAATATAGCGGGAACGTGCCTTTGCATTCTGGCTGTCATCCCGATTTTTCTGGGAAGTATGTTATTCGAGGATGATTTTTCAATGACGCTGATGCTGTCCCTTTTATTTCCGCTTGTTGGAATCGGCGTATGGATGTTTATTAAGGCAGGGGTTCCGTGGGGTGCAATGGAGATATTATTAGAGGAAGGCGATTATACGAAAGAGAAAAAGCGGAAAGGAAAAAGGACGGAAGCATTGGGAGGCATTTACTGGCTTTTGGTTACTGCGGCTTATCTGGGATATAGTTTGTATACGAATAAATGGGGACAGAGCTGGATTATCTGGCCGGTGGCAGGCGTGATATTTGCGGCTGTAATGATCGGCATCAATTCGTTTACGGGTAAAGATCTATCACAACGTTAGTGCTTCTTTTTTCGAACGCTGCAGCCAAAAGTGCCGAGCTGTTTTCCAAGCGAATAATAGGCGCCGTGCGAATAGGAAATGAGCCCGGCCGCATGTAAATCAAGGCTGCCGTTTTCATTTAGAAAATCGTCGGAAACGGTTACGCCTGCTACGTCCGCAAGAAACATTGTGTGGCTTCCAAGCTGCTTTGCTTCCCGTACCATGCACTCAATGTTCACCGGACATTCCGCGATGCCCGGCACGCTTATGTTCTTAGAGGGGAGAGGCGTTAAATGCATTTCTTTAAATTTATCCGTATCTCTTCCCGAACGGACGCCACAGTAATCGGCTGCCCGGACTAATGTTTCAGTGGTCAGATTGATTACAAATTCTCCCGTTTCTTCTATTAAGCGATAGGAATACCTTGTGGGGCGGACAGAAATGGAGACCATAGGCGGGTTGGTACATATTGTGCCTGTCCATGCAATTGTAATAATGTTCGGCCTGCCAAAAAGCTCTGTTTTATCACAGAGCTTTTTGCCGCCCTGACAGCTTACCATTGCCACGGGCAGCGGATATAACATATTTCCGGGTTTCCAATATTGCCTTGCCATTGCGTTTCCCCCTATCTCAGTAAAAGGTCCATCAGGTATCCGTATACTTCTTCGTTTTGTTTTTTCCAGTTTGTGCAGATTGCTTCCGCCTGTTCCTTTTTTTTCACCGTCAAAGTCAGATCAATCAGGCTGCAGCTTTTTTTTCGGTACTGGCAGCGGACGGCATACTCGTGATTCGGGGTGCGGTAATAGTCTGCGATAATTGCATTGTCGTTCTGAAACTGCATTCCATTTTCACGAAAATAAGAAGCGATGTCCGATTCTATCGCTTCGGAAACTTTATCGCCTAAGAGCGTAAGCGTTTCCCTTCCTGCAGCGGTAATGCCATATTGAGTATTACGACGCGTGGATTTAATGCGGACAAGTCCTGCATCCTGTAAATCGCTTAGAGCCTGCTGAATTTTGAAATAATCCGTCGTATATTCCTGTAGCAGAAAAAAATTGGCAATCTGTGCGTTGCTTAACGGATAATCTACTTTATCCAGCATTGCAAGAATGGTTAATTTATAAATGGTAAACGGCTCTGCCATATGGAAAATCCCCTCGTTTCTCAGTCATTTTATTCGGCAAAAAGTTTCCCCTGCCACGTATTCTGTTCTTTCAGCTCTTTTTGAATCGTATTTAATACCCTCTTTTTATCGGCGCTCCAGAGCGGCGCAAGTAAAAGCGCCTTAGGCCCGTCCCCGGTCAGACGGTGTACTACGATACGGGATGGAAGCCGTTCAAGACAGCGGACAAGAAAGCGGCAGTATTCTTCAAGGGAAAAAAGCGGAAACGGTTTTGCCTCATACTGAAGTCCTAAGTCCGTGCCGCGCAGTACGTGAAGAAGCTGGAGCTTTACGCCCTGTATGGGCAGTCTTGAAACGAAAGAGAGCGATGCAAGCATCATATCTTCCGTTTCTCCGGGAAGACCTAAAATCAGGTGTGTCACAATTGTCAGTCCGCGTTCGCTTAGAGCATGAACCGCCGCTTCAAATTGTGAAACGGTAAAACCGCTTCGGATCGCAGAAAGAGTCGCTTCGTGGACGGTCTGCAGTCCGAGTTCTATCCATACGGGTTTTACTTTGTTTAATTCCGAAAGCAGTTCCAGGACGTCGGAAGGAAGGCAGTCGCAGCGCGTCGCAATGGAGAGCACCGCAATGTCCGGATGAACAATTGCTTCGGTAAAAATACGCCGCAGATATGCCGTCGGAGCGTAGGTATTCGTAAATGCCTGAAAATAGGCGATATATTTTTTGCATTTGGTCTTGTCCTGAATCCGCAGTTTGGCCGATTCAATCTGTTCCGTAACGGAAAGCATAGAAGAGGCGGCAAAATCGCCTGACCCGCCTGCGCTGCAGAAAGTACATCCGCGGGAGTGAAGCCGTCCGTCCCGGTTCGGACAGGTCATCCCGCCGTTTAAGGAGAGGCGGTAGACTTTTTCTCCGAACGTTTCCCTTAAATGATAATCAAGCGAATGATAACGTCTGCCGCCCCAGAGACGTTCGATGTTTGTTTCATCATACGGCGTCACAGGTTTTTGGGATTGACTCATGATCGGATATGAGCTTTTACGGCTTTGCTGACTGTCTCTGCAACGCGCGGGTCAAAGGCTTCCGGCATAATAAAATCGTCGCAGAGTTCTTCGTCGGATACGAGAGCCGCTAAGGCCTCCGCAGCCGCAAGCTTCATTTCTTCCGTAATCTGTGCTGCCCGTCCTTCGAGCGCTCCTTTAAAAATTCCCGGAAATGCAATTACATTGTTGACCTGATTCGGGAAATCGCTTCGTCCCGTTCCGACAATTCTGGCTCCGGCGGCTTTTGCAGCGTCCGGCATAATTTCCGGCACCGGATTTGCCATTGCAAAAAGAATCGAGTCGGAATTCATGGAAGCGACCATTTCCGGTGTTACAATGTTCGGCGCGGATACGCCGACAAAAATATCAGCGCCTTTTAACGCGTCCGCAAGCGAGCCTGATTTGTTTTCGAGGTTCGTGACTTCCGTCATTTTCTTCTGCATCCAGTTTAATCCGGGATAGTCCTTCCCGATGATCCCCGCTCTGTCGCACATTGTAATATGCGTAAAGCCATAGGTCAGTAGCAGTTTTGTAATCGCGATACCCGCGGAACCTGCGCCGTTTACGACAACCCGGCAGTCCTCTTTTTTCCTGCCGGTAACGCGCAGTCCGTTTATAATTCCGGCAAGCACTACAATTGCGGTTCCGTGCTGATCGTCGTGAAAAACCGGAATAGTAAGAATTTCTTTTAAGCGTTCTTCAATTTCAAAGCAGCGCGGCGCGGAAATATCCTCCAGATTGATTCCTCCGAATGCCGGTGCGATATTTTTTATGGTAAGAATGATTTCTTCGGTATCCTGTGTATCAAGACAGACAGGTACGGCGTTGACATTGCCGAATTCCTTAAACAGAACGCATTTTCCCTCCATCACCGGCATCGCGGCGTAAGCGCCGATGTTTCCGAGACCGAGTACTGCGCTGCCGTCCGATACGACTGCGACTGTATTTGCTTTTCCGGTGTAGAGATAAACGGCTTCCCTGTCCTCTGCAATGACCTTGCAGGGTTCTGCAACGCCGGGCGTATAAGCGATTGCGAGATCCTCGCGTGAGTTTACTTTAGCCTTAGCGGCGGTTTCGAGCTTTCCGTTCCATTCTTTGTGCATTTTTAATGCTTTTTCTTTTATGTCCATAGTATCCCTCATTCTGCCGTATTTACGGCCGTTCCGTTTGATTGATGTGCAGACTGTGGCTGCGTCATTTGCAGATTGTTTATTTTACACTTCCGGACTCTATATTAACATTTATTTTTTTATGAATCAAGAAAAATAGGACTTCCTATTTTGCAGGGATTGGTGTATAATCCTTTTATCAAACATTCATTTGTCGTTTCAGACGCGATTCCCAATGATTTAATGAAGATAGATAAGGAGTTATTGTAAATGAGAGAAAAATATGAGAGCCTGTCGGCAGCGGTATTAAAGGATTTGGCAAGGTCCCGGGGATTGAAAGGTATTTCTGCCTTAAAAAAGAGCCAACTTGTCGAAGTAATGCTGGCGGAGGACGAAAAAGAGCAGAAAGAAAGGGAAAAAAAGGAGGCTCAGCAGAGCGCGGAGCAGCAGAAGGAACGGGGAACCGAGCCGCCGAAAGGACGGAATACGGAACAGGTAAAAGAACAGGCGGCGGAATCGGCAAGAGAACGAAATACAGACCCCTCGCGGGAACGGATTGCGGAACCGCATAGAGAGCGGACTGCGGAGCAGCGGGAGGGCGGTTCTTTGGAAGAAACGTTAAGCAGTCTTGACAGCGGCGTTACTGCGGACGGAATTCTTGAGGTTATGCCCGACGGTTACGGATTTATCCGATGTGAAAATTATCTTCCGGGCGAACATGACGTGTATGTATCGCCTTCCCAGATTCGCAAATTTAATCTCAAAACGGGAGATATCGTCTGCGGAAATACCAGGGTTAAAACACAGCAGGAGAAGTTCTCCGCGCTTTTATATGTAACGAGCGTGAACGGACTTCATCCGGCCGTTGCTCAGAAAAGAAAAAATTTCGGAGATTTAACGCCCGTGTTTCCCAATGAGAGAATTCGGCTTGAATATCCGGGGTGCAGTACGGCAATGCGGATTGTAGATCTTGTCTCTCCGATCGGAAAGGGGCAGCGCGGAATGATCGTTTCGCAGCCGAAGGCAGGTAAGACAACGCTGTTAAAGGAAATTGCAAAATCCGTTACCAGAAGCAATCCCAATATGCACCTGATTATTTTATTAATTGACGAACGGCCTGAAGAGGTTACGGATATTAAAGAGGCGATTGAGGGAAAAAATGTCGAGGTAATATATTCTACATTTGACGAGCTTCCGGAAAATCATAAAAGGGTCTCCGAAATGGTAATTGAACGGGCAAAGCGTCTTGTGGAACATCAGAAGGACGTAATGATTCTGCTTGACAGTATTACACGTCTGGCAAGAGCTTATAACCTGACCGTTCCGCCAAGCGGACGTACGCTGTCCGGCGGTCTGGATCCGGCTGCTTTGCACATGCCGAAGCGCTTTTTCGGCGCAGCAAGAAATATGAGAGAGGGCGGAAGCCTTACGATACTGGCTACGGCGCTTGTGGATACCGGAAGCAAGATGGATGATGTAGTGTTCGAGGAATTTAAGGGAACCGGAAATATGGAGCTTGTACTTGACAGAAAGCTTTCCGAAAAACGTGTTTTTCCTGCGATTGATATTGTAAAATCAGGAACGAGGCGTGAGGATCTGCTGCTGGATCCGGAGGAACAGGAGTCCGTCGACGTGATGCGGAAAGCTTTCAACGGAATGCGTACGGATGAGGCGGTGGAAAACATACTGAATATGTTTGCAAGGACGAGAACCAATCGGGATTATATCGGTCTTGTAAAGAAAACGCGGATTGTATAAAAAAATACTTGATTTCATACATTTTGTATGCTAAACTAAAAAAGCTGTTTATATAAGGAAAAATCTTTATACGAAGAATACAAAAGGCACAGCTTTAAGAATGATAAGAGTGGAAGAGGTGAAAATTATGAGAGAAGGAATCCATCCGGATTACCAGCAGGCAACTGTTACCTGTAACTGTGGGAATACATTTGTAACAGGTTCCACAAAGAAGGATATCCATGTTGAAATTTGTTCCAAATGCCATCCGTTCTACACCGGCCAGCAGAAGTCGGCAAGAGCTGACGGACGTATTGATAAGTTCAATAGAAAATACGGCATTAAGTAAAGCGTCGTTTATGGCGGTATGACAGAAAAGGTTGAGGTCTTAGAATCTCAACCTTTTTTTGGGACAACTCATAGTGCGGCACGGGGGTATTGACACGTTTATGAAATATTCGGGAATTGGCGGGCAGGCTGTGATAGAAGGCGTAATGATGAAAAACGGAGAGAAATACGCCGTAGCGGTTCGAAAACCAAATCAGGAAATTGAAGTTGAGATTTCGGAATATGCCGGAATCGTGAAGAATAAGAAAATAAGAAATCTGCCGATTTTACGCGGCATATTCAGTTTTATAGAGTCACTGACGCTTGGGATGAAAACGCTCACTTTTTCCGCTTCTTTTTTTGAAGAAGAGGAAGAAGCGCAAAAACCCCTGACAGAGCGGGAGAAAATTAAACAGGCGAAAAAGGAAAAGAAGCGGGAAGACGCCATGATGGGAGGAACCGTCGTATTTTCAATTGCTGCAGCGATTGTGATATTTATGATACTTCCACTGTTTCTGTCCCGTTTTTTTCGGGGATTGATTGAATCCGAAATGCTGATTGCACTGATCGAAGGCGTAATCCGCCTTACGATTTTTATCGGGTACGTGGGATTGATTTCATTGATGAAAGATATACGCAGAGTTTATATGTATCACGGCGCAGAGCATAAATGCATCAACTGTATCGAACACGGTATGGATTTGACGACGGAAAATGTAAAAAAAAGTTCCAGGCTGCATAAACGCTGCGGTACAAGCTTTCTGCTGATTGTAATGTTAATCAGTATTCTGTTTTTTATGTTTATCCGCGTTGATTCGGGATTGCTTCGGGTGGCGCTTCGGATTGTGTTGATTCCGGTGATTGCCGGAGTCTCTTATGAGTTTATCCGTCTGGCGGGAAGAAGCGATAACGCGGTTGTAAATCTGTTAAGTAAGCCGGGGCTGCTTCTTCAGCGTCTGACGACCAAAGAGCCGGACGAGGAAATGATTGAAGTCGGAATTGCTTCGGTAGAGGCGGTTTTCGACTGGAATGCTTATGTGGCGGAAATGAGGAAAAACGGTGACATATCAGGAAATAATAAGCCAGGGTGAAAAAAATTTAGAAGAGGCGGGGATTGCGGACGCAAAGCCGGATGCATGGCTGCTTCTGGAAAAAGTCTGCAAAATAGACCGCAATTTTTATTATATGCATATGGAAGAGGAAATGCCGGAGGAACAGGCGGGGGAATATATGCTTGTCCTGAAAAAAAGGGCGGAGCGGATTCCGCTTCAGTATATTATCGGAGAGACGGAGTTTATGGGACTTCGATTTAAGGTGAATTCCGGCGTTCTGATTCCCAGACAGGATACGGAAACGCTTGTGGAAGAAGCGTTAAAGCTGGTAAAACCGGGAATGAAAGTACTTGATTTGTGTACCGGTTCCGGCTGCGTAATTATCAGCATTCTTCATAATGCGGTAGATGTGGAAGGATATGCTTCGGACATATCCAGACAGGCGATCAATGTAGCGAAGGAAAATGCCAGATTAAACGGAACACCCGTTCTTTTTGAGACGAGTGATTTGTTCGACCATCTGACGGGAACGTTTGATATGATCGTATCGAATCCGCCGTATATTAAAACAGAGGAAATCGCAAAGCTTATGCCGGAGGTGCGTTCTTTTGAGCCGACGGAAGCGCTGGACGGCAAAGAGGACGGGCTTTATTTTTATAGACGAATTGTAGAAGAGGCCGGAGCGTATTTAAATCCGGGCGGATACCTGCTGTTTGAAATCGGGTACGATCAGGGCGTGGCGGTTTCCGAGCTGATGCACAGGGCCGGGTATTGCGCCGTTACGGTAAAAAAAGATTTGGCTGGAAACGACAGGGTTGTCAGCGGGCAGAAACAATAGATCCGCATTAAGAAAGGAATAGCAGTATGTTTGATAAATTAGAGGATTTACTGATTCGATATGAAGAGTTGATGAGCGAATTAAGCGAACCGGATGTGGCAAATAATCCGGAACGTTTTCGTAAACTGATGAAGGAGCAGAGCGACTTGCAGCCGATTGTAAGCGCTTATAAGGAATATAAGCAGTGCAGGCAGAATATTGCGGATTCGCTTACCATGATTGACGAGGAGTCCGACGAGGAGCTTAGGGAACTTGCAAAGGAAGAACTGGGAGAAGCGAAGGCGCGGGTCGAGGAACTGGAACAGGAAATGAAAATTTTACTGCTTCCGAAAGACCCGAATGACGATAAAAATGTAATTGTGGAAATCCGTGCGGGCGCAGGGGGAGACGAAGCGGCTCTGTTTGCGGCGGAAATTTACCGCATGTATCAGCATTACGTTGAAACGAAAAACTGGAAAACAGAGTTGATGGAAGTAGACGATACCGGGATCGGCGGTATGAAGAGCGTTACATTTATGATTAACGGACAGGGCGCTTATTCGGTAATGAAATACGAATCGGGCGTGCACCGCGTACAGCGTGTGCCGGAAACAGAGTCGGGCGGACGGATTCATACTTCTACTATCAGCGTGGCGGTAATGCCGGAAGCGGAAGAGGTAGAAGTAGAGATTGACGAAAAAGATATCCGCATTGACGTTATGCGCGCTTCGGGAAACGGAGGACAGTGCGTCAATACAACCGATTCTGCGGTTCGTCTGACGCATTATCCGACCGGAATCGTGGTTTACAGCCAGACCGAAAAATCTCAGCTTCAAAATAAGGCCAAAGCGTTTGCGCTGCTGCGTGCGAAACTATACGATATGGAATGTCAAAAAGCGCATGATGCGGAGGCGGAGGCGAGAAGAAGCCAGATCGGAACGGGAGACCGCTCCGAAAAGATCCGCACCTATAATTTTCCGCAGGGACGCGTCACCGACCACAGGATTAATTTAACGCTCTATAAACTTGATAAAGTGATGAACGGAGATATTCAGGAAATCATAGACGCATGCATTGCAGCCGACCAGGCGGCAAAGTTAGCGAATATGAATGAAAACTAGAATCGCCTGGTCGGCTCGGACCGAGGCGGCAAAGTTAGCAAACATGAATGAAAACTAGAATCGCCTGGTCGGCTCGGACCGAGGCGGCAAAGTTAGCGAACTATGGATTATGTATTAAACCAGGATTGCGGAGGCAATTCTTAAGGAACGAGCAGGTAAAAGAACATATGGGCCAAATTGCCGAGCTATTATATTGGGAAATCTTTCGTGCGTCTGATACCATTTAAAGATCACATTAACATTGAGGCGCAGACTGCTATTTCTCACAAAGAAAAGCTGACAGGTTATAAATTTACTCCAAAAGGGATGTTACAAATTTATTTGAGACAGGATATTCCGTCTGATATATTAACGCAGATATTTGCAGAGACTTTATTCTCTTCTGACAAGGGAATACATGCATAAACCATGATATTTCGCCGATTGAAAGTGACGCAGCAGAACACAAAATTAAGGTATCATTATGTTGAAGTTTCGGAATAATAATACTGCTGTTATTACAACTTTTGAAGGATTTAAAGGGTTAAATCATGAAATATATCAGACAATTTACAATTATTCTTCTTATTTCTTTTGCGGGCGAGCTGCTGCACGCTTTGATTCCGTGGCCGATTCCGGCAAGTATTTACGGACTTGCAATCATGCTGTTTTGCCTGATTACCAAAAAACTCAAAGTAAGCGCTATAAAGGAGACGTCTTCTTTTTTGATTGAGATAATGCCTGTGATGTTTATTCCTGCTGCGGTAGGGCTTATGACTTCCTGGAATCAGATACGGCAAATGATTCTGCCGTATACTCTGATTACTCTGATTTCGCTTATTATCGTTTTTGCGGCGGCAGGAAGAGTTACGCAGGCTGTTGCGCGGAAGAAAGGTTGAAAGAAAACCGTCTTCAACCCGGAATTTGTGCCGACATATAAAGTTTGGCTTTATGAGAAGTCGCTGTGGCGGCAGAATGAGAGGAAAAAATGACCGGATTTCTATCGGATTCCGCCTTTTTCGGCGTAACGCTAAGTTTGCTTTCCTATGGGCTGGGTCTGTTTATTCATAAAAAAACAGGAATAGCAGTCTTTCATCCGCTGCTGTTATCGATCCTGTTTACAATAGCGGTGCTGGCCATTGGCCGGATTGACTATGACATCTATTATTCGGGTGCGAAATATTTAAGCTGGCTGCTTACGCCTGCAACGGTATGTCTGGCTGTTCCGCTCTATGAAAAACTGGAGCTTTTAAAATCCGATTGGAAAGCCATTACTGCGGGAATCGTTTCAGGTGTTTTTGCCAGTCTTTTGTGCGTGCTTTTGATGTCTGTCTTTTTCGGGTTTACACATGCCGAATATGTCACATTTTTGCCGAAATCCATTACCACGGCAATCGGTATCGGTGTGTCGGAGGAGCTTGGAGGGTATGCCAATCTGACGGCGGCAATCATAATTATTACCGGTGTAATTGGAAATGTACTTGCGCCGTTTCTATGCAGGGTATTCCGGATTACCAATCCTGTTGCCAAAGGAATTGCCATCGGGACGTCGGCGCATGCCGTCGGGACGTTAAAAGCAATCGAAATGGGGGAGACGGAGGGCGCTATGAGCAGTCTTGCAATTGCGGTGTCCGGAATCATTACTGTTGTAGGTGCATCTATATTTTCCCAACTATATTAGCAAACCGGCTGTCCGTCCCAGGATGCGGGTAGAATCCGAAACGCTGAGAAAATGAACTTATAGGGGAAAGAGAGGGTGCTATGATACGATATGCTGCCGAACATGATTTTGAACATTTAAAAAGATATGAAAAACATATCAGTGAAAGTGAATTAAAAAGCTGCATCAGCCAAAACAGAATTATCGTATTGTATGAGGGAAACGCCTTTATCGGGTGGCTGAGATATAATTTCTTCTGGGACAATACGCCGTTTATGAATCTGCTCTTTCTGTCCGAGCAGAACAGAAAAAAAGGGTACGGAACACAATTGGTAACTTACTGGGAACAGGAAATGCGAAAAAAAGGCTATAAACTGGTTTTAACCTCTACGCTGTCTAATGAACAGGCGCAGTTTTTTTACAGGAAAAACGGCTATACGGACTGCGGAGCCTTGTTGCTGCCGGACGAACCTTTGGAAATAGTTTTATTAAAAAGATTAGAATAGAGTACGTGACTGCAGTATGGATAATCGATCTATACGAATGCGCCGCGTCAGAGAACAGCCGGATTATTTACAAATAATCCGGCTTTTTTTACCATATAGGAAACTGCGTCGTCAGACGCATACAAGAGAGTGCGAAACGCTCTTTTTTACCCTTACCGCCTTTGTAATTGAGTTTCGCTCTGTTTCTCAATATATCGTTGATTGTAAGTCTGTTTTTCACATGATAAACTTTGATTAAATGAAAAGCAGCAAAACAGGGAAATACTAATGGATATTTCACTGAGGAATTACTTGGGAGGAAATTATGCTTGACAGAGAAAAAGTTGGGAGAGCAATTTCGGAGCAGAGAAAAAGAAAAGGAATGACGCAGAAGCAGCTTGCGGATTTATTGAATGTCTCGTATCAGGCTGTTTCAAGATGGGAGCAGGGCATCAGCCTGCCGTCGGTGGACCTTATTTACGATATAGCCCAGGATCTTGAAACCACGGTTGATTTCCTGCTGAACGGGCGCATGGAAGAAAGACGGGTCATCAGTTATATGGATACCGGGCTGGACGTTAAAAAACTTCATATGATAAAGGAACGCTTAGGCGGGCTCGTTTCCAAAGATCAAAGGCTGCTCCATGCAAAATACGGCGATCCCGTGTTTTTTAAAACGGAAACTTCGGGAAACGGGGAACAGGTGCTTGCATTTGCAAACCATGTTCCGGGTTCGAAGGAACGCTTTGCGATGGAAAACGGATACGACAGGGAAATATGTATGGATTTAGTATCAAACGCGGCAAATAATCTGATGCGTTTTGGAGTAAAACCGCAGATTTTACTCGCTCACATGGTATGCGGAAACAATGACAGCGGTCAGATTCTCAGCATGGGCGAAGCTTTCAGGGAGGCATGCGAGAGCAGCGGGATGATATTTGCAGGACTGGAAACGGCCGCACAGCCCGTGAATTACCATGAAGGCGAATATAAAACAGTAGCTACGGTCATAGGCGCAGTGGATCAGAACAGGATGATAACAGGCAGCGCAATCACGGAAGGGGACAGGATTATCGGACTTTCTACGGAGGGGATATGTTCCATAAGTTACCCCTTTATCAAAGTGATACTCGACAGAAGGCCGGATATTGCATATGCAAAGATTGACGGACGCCATGTTTTTATGGACGAAATGATGAAACCGAATACCTGTTATGTGAAGGTAATTCATGAACTGCTGGAACAAAATCTTTTACATGGTGTATTTTCCGTTAACCGTTCCCTGTTTAACCGAAGATGCTATGATGCGATGCCGAAAGGACTTGGCGCGGGAATATCTGTTTCAAATTTGCCGATCCCTGCGCTGTTTCGCTATATCTATGATTTGAAAATGATGGACAGAGAGTGCTTTCTTCACAGCTTTTCACCGGGAATCAGTATGTTATTAATCGTGCCGGAATCACAATGCGAGAAGGCGGTAACAGTTATTGAAGCTTTTCACAAATGTTATGTTATGGGCAAAATAGAAAAGGATGATGAATATCCGGATGCAAAGGTATGGATGGAGGGAACGGTAAAATGGTAAAAGCAGGTTTGCGAAATGGATATATGCTGCTGCTGTTCCTTTTGTTTTCAGTGGTTGTAAATGAAATTATAATTATAGGAAACGACTTTATTGCAGAAGCAACAGATTTGATGCTGTCCGGTCAGCAGGTCGACTTTTCAGAGTTTTTCACGCCGCTGCTGTGGATGGTTGCGCTTGGAGCGGGCGCGGCGTATTTGAAAAGCATTTTCGGAAATCATTATAATGCAATGGTGCAGAAGGATGTGCGCATTTCGCTCGGGAAACATTTGCTAAAACTGCCGTTTTCTTATTTTGATGAAAAAGGAACCGGAAGCATTATTACAAGACTGATATCCGATATGGAGGAAATAGGAAGGTTTTTTTCAGAAATTCTTCCGGCTTTTCTTGTAAATGTGATTGCGGTTACAACGGCAACCATCTATTTAATCAGAATGGACGTAATGCTGATTGTTGTATTGTTCGCCAGTTATCCGATTATGTTGATCGTTGCGGATATGTTGTCCAAAAAACTGGCGGAGATTACGAAAAAGATGCGTAATCATATGGATGAGCGTACGGAGAAAGCGTATGATGCCATTCAGGGCATTGTGGTTGGCAGAAGTTATAATTTGTACGAAGTGCATAAGAAAAAGATCGATCAGGTGATTGACAATATGGTAGCGCAGGCATGCAAGAGTACGCGTATCTCTTCACTTGGTTTTGTGCTGAAAAATGTGATTACTACGATTCCCGTTATCTTCTGCTACCTTTTCGCGCTGTTTGAAACAAGACAGGGACGGATAACAGTCGGAGAAATGCTTGCCTTTACGGTAATATTAAACAGAATCTTATATCCGATCGGCGATATTGTTTTCTGCGCAAACGAAATGCGTGAGACAGGTGTGTCATTAAAGAGAATACAGGAAATTTTTAACCGAAAGGAAGAAAGACAAGACGGAAGTACGGCATACCGGTATGAGATACATAATAATAAGGAAAACGCGGAAAAGACGGCTGCGATTCAGTGGAAAGATGTGGAATTTTCCTATCACGACAAAACAAAGCGTCCAGTTTTAAACGGCATAAGTTTTTCCGTTTGGGCGGGAGAACATACCGCTTTTGTGGGAGGTTCAGGTGAGGGGAAATCAACGATTTTTAAGCTGTTGTGCGGACTTTATGAAAAAGGGAACGGTCGGTATGAGCTGTTTGGACACCCTTTTGAAGATTGGAATCTGGAAGCGGCAAGAAGCTGCTTTTCAGAAGTTTCCCAAAACGTATTTTTATTTCCCGATACAATTCGGCAGAATGTAGCCTGCGGGAAGGAACACGCAACGGAAGAAGAAATTGTGGAAGCATGCAAATATGCGAATATTCATGATTTTATTATGCAGCTTCCAAAAGGATACGATACGCTTGTGGGCGAACGCGGCATCCTTCTTTCGGGAGGACAGAGACAGAGAATTTCTATTGCAAGGGCTTTTTTAAAGAATGCGCCGATCCTTCTTCTCGATGAACCGACCGCTGCTGTAGATATTGAGGGAGAACAGAAAATACAGGAGGCGATTGACAAAATTACGTCCGGAAGAACGGTAATTACCATTGCGCATAGACTTTCCACCATAAAAAATGCAAACAGAATTTATGTGGTGAGCGGCGGAAAGATAGCCGAGACGGGAAATCATGAGGAACTTTTGGAAAAACAGGGAATTTATGCAAAACTGTATGCAAAAGGATAAGGAGTTGTCAGAGGATGTTAAAAACATTATTTCGCTTATTAAAACTGATGGGCGACAGGCTTCCCATCTATCTCGGAGCTATTCTGCTTTCGGCTGTAGGCGATACGGGGAGAAGGATTGCGAATTCCTATCTCGTAAAACACATTGTTACAGCGGCGGAGACGGGAAATGCAGATCATATTTTTCTGCTTGTACTTGGTAATTTTGCAGTTTTTATTTTGGGTCTTCTTTTATGGCGGTTTGGCATTATCCGTTATAATATTGAGGGACGCAAAGGCGCCGGAAAAATAGAAAAGCTTGTATTTTCAAAAGCAATGCGCCTGCCGATGTCTTATTATGAAAACAATCATAGCAGTGATTTTATGTCAAAACTGGTATATGACACGCAGAAGGCTTCGGATATATACACATCCAGACTTCGCCGGCTGCTGACGTCAGTCATTTCTACCGTAATGTACCTGATTCCGATGCTTTACTTCAGCTGGGAACTCACCCTGTGCCTTATGGCTGTAAGTCTTGCAGCATTTGGGGCAAACAGTCTTTTTGCAAATCCCATGAAGAAGGCGGGACTGCGTCTTTCCGGGAAAAGCAAAAGAATACTTGAGAAACTGACCAGTATATTGTCGGGCATGGAACTGATAAAAATATTTCCGGTCGGAAAGGGACTGCAAAAGGAATATGAAATGGCGAGCTGGGAGTATTATCGGATCCAAAAAAGAACAAACCATTTGTCGGCTGGACTTGAGAGCTTCAACTGTCTGTTTGACCTGGCCGGAGCGCTGGCTTTTTTAGGACTCGGCATATGGTTTGTATCGATGGGAAGAGTCAGTCTGGGAGAACTGACGGCGCTTTATTCGTTATACGGCACGTTTCGATATGTATTTTTGGATATCGGACAGTATCTGCCTCAGATGATGAACTGCATTGCGAATACCGAGAAAATATTCGAGTTTCTGGATATGGAGGAAGAACCGGAACAGTGGGAAACCGGAGCCGCAGAGAACAAAGAAGCCATAGCGCCGGAGACCAGCGGGGATGTGATTCTGTCTGTTCGGAATGCCGGTTTTACATACGGCGGAGAAAAAAAGATTTTAGAGAATTTTTCCATGGAAATACAAAAAGGCAGCTTTGTGGCGCTTGTGGGTGAGTCCGGCTGCGGAAAAAGTACGCTTGCGAA
The DNA here is from genome assembly GCA_947573605.1 of uncultured Roseburia sp. Taxonomy (GTDB): domain Bacteria; phylum Bacillota; class Clostridia; order Lachnospirales; family Lachnospiraceae; genus Roseburia. Next base: position 34,335 of record CANPGM010000037.1, read on the forward strand.
GCTTTTACTGGGTTTTTATCCGTTAGAGAGAGGGAGCATATCGGTAGACGGCAAAGCCTATTCGGATCTTACGTTAAAAGAAATCAGGGAGCGGATTTCCTACGTTCCGCAGGAACCGTATCTGTATGAGACTACCATTGCCGAGAATATTGCTTACGGCAGATACGGCGCACAGAGAGATGAAATCATAGCGGCCGCAAAAGCGGCGAATGCCCATGATTTTATTAAAAGACTGCCCGACGGGTATGACACGGTCCTGGGAGAGCGCGGAAATACCCTCTCCGGCGGAGAAAAGCAGCGGATTGCGATTGCCCGCGCGATTATCAGAAATGCGCCTGTAATTATCCTTGACGAAGCGACTTCGGCGCTTGACAATGAATCCGAATCTCTCGTACAGGACGCGATCAAAGCCTTAAGGGGCGGGCGTACCATAATTACGATTGCCCACCGTCCGAGCAGTATTTCAGCGGCGGATACCGTAATCCGGGTGGGCGCATAATTTGATTTCAGGAAAGTCAGGGAAAACAGCTACCCTCATTTTTGGGCGGTCTTCCGAATTACCGGAAGGCCGCCCTTTTTCTGTGGAAGGTACGGGATCTGTTTATCGGCACATATCCGCGATATCATAAATCAGCTTTTTGGAATCCTCCCATCCGAGACACGGATCGGTAATAGATTTTCCATAGACATGCTCGTGTACGCTCTGGCAGCCTTCTTCTATATAACTTTCTACCATAACTCCTTTTACGATGTCGCGGATATCGTTCGAGAGGCGTCTGTTGTGCATGACTTCTTTTACGATTCGAATCTGCTCTCTGAACTTTTTGCCTGAATTGGAATGGTTTGCATCAATAATGGCGGCCGGATTTACAAGATCCATTTTGGCATACATCTCACAGAGCCGGATTAAATCTTCGTAATGGTAATTTTGAACGGTGTTGCCGTGTTTGCTGACGGCTCCACGTAATACTACGTGTGTAAGTGAATTTCCGGTTGTCTCCACTTCATATCCGCGGTACACGAAATGGTGCGGATGCTGTGCGGCGTATACGGAATTCAGCATTACGGAAAAATCGCCGCTGGTCGGATTTTTCATGCCGGAAGCCACGTCAAATCCGCTGACCGTTAATCGGTGCTGCTGATCTTCTACCGAGCGGGCGCCGATTGCGACATAGGAAAGAAGGTCTTCGACATAGCCCCAGTTTTCGGGATAGAGCATTTCGTCGGCGCAGGTTAAGCCGCTTTCCGAAATGGCGCGGATATGCATTTTCCGCATGGCAATCAAACCTTCCACCATATCCGGCGCCTTTTCCGGGTCCGGCTGAGAGGCGATTCCTTTATAGCCTTCTCCGGTAGTGCGGGGTTTATTCGTATAAATACGCGGAATCAAAATCAGTTTTTCCTTTACATCCTCCTGTATGGCAGTCAGACGGCTGACATAATCACAGACGGAATCTTCATTATCGGCGGAACACGGACCGATAATCACGAGAAAGCGCTTGTCTGTTCCTTTAATGACGTTTCCGATTTCCGTATCGCGCGCGCGCTTTAAGGACGTCAGCGCCTCGGAAAGCGGGTATTCCTTTTTTATTTCATCCGGCGACGGAAGCTGGTTTAAAAATGTAAAACTCATTTGCAGCCTTTCCGCATGTCGCTACCGCCGGTTTTAGCTGTATTCTGCCGGGACGGGTAAAGCAACATGCTTTTTTATTATTGGTAAAAGCGGTAAAACCGCTGATGTTATATTAATAAAAAAAGCGGCGGATGTCAAATATTTGCATGAGGCAAAGGGTACGGGTGAATCAGGACTTATGGAATCGGCGTGAGCTTTGGCGATCTACTTTGTTCTTGTGCGCGAAAATAAGGTGTGGTATGGTAGATTATATGGAGAGAGCTGCCCTGAATTTAGTATAAGAATGGAAAGGAGAAAGCCTCGAAAGAGGCAGAATGAGAGGAATTATGGTCATAAAGGGAATCGAAATCGGCGCGGGAGCGCCGTGCATCTGCGTTCCGGTTGTGGAAGCGAAAAAAGACGCAATCCTCGCTGAATTTCAATGTCTTTCAGAGAGTCCGGCCGATATGCTTGAATGGCGGGTCGACGCATTCGACGATTATTTGAATCTCAATGCAATACGGGAAATTCTTGAGGAAGCGGCGCCGATTGTAAAAAATAAAATATTTCTGTATACGTTTCGGACGAAGCAGCAGGGCGGAAACGGCGCGGTAAACGCGGATCAGTTGAACGATATTCACGAGATTGCGGCGGAGTCCGGCTGGGTGGATCTGCTCGATATGGAATTTTTTGAAGAAGAAAAACCGCTTTGGAAAATCAGACAATTTCACAAACGGGGAATAAAAGTGATCGCTTCTCACCATGACTTCGAGGAAACGCCCGATGAGAATGTGATGAAAATGCTTCTTGAGCAGATGCGCGCCGGCGGCGCCGATCTCGTAAAAATTGCAGTAATGCCGAAACAGCCGAAGGATGTGCTTTCGCTTCTTTCCGCAACGAGCGCATTTCATCGGGAAAACAAAAGTACGCCGATTATTACAATGTCAATGGGGAAGCTCGGCATAATCAGCAGATTATGCGGAGAAACTTTCGGTTCGGCCGTTACGTTTGCTTCACATAAGGCGGCAAGCGCGCCGGGACAGATGAATCTGTACGACGTTTCGGAAGTTTTAAAAATGCTTCATGAAGGCGCCGGGGGACAAAATTAAGTTTTATACAAATCTAAACTTTTTATGAAACATTGGGATTTCGGACCGTATATCAGACCGTAAATGAAAAG
>CANPGM010000038.1 GCA_947573605.1 uncultured Roseburia sp.
GCCGCAAAAATTACGCCGATCGGATTGCTGAGCGCAAGAAGCGCAACCGGAATTCCGTTAAAGCCCATCGCAGGAAGCGCGGTGCTTACCTGCGGATTCCACTCTGCAACTCCCGAAAGATAATAAAGTCCGGCTCCGATACCGGAAAGCGCGCCGGCTATCGTCATAGACAAAACGATATTCCGCTTTTCGTTAATACCGGCATATTTCGCCGCCTCTCTGTTATGTCCGCACGCCTTTAATTCATAACCAAACGTTGTCTTATTAATAATAATGTAAACAAGCACCGCAATCAGAATCGCAATAAAAATCGCAATTGTTGTTGATTTTGTTTTAAACAGGCCGTTTAATCCGAGATCGGGAATAGCCGAGCCCGGTGAAGCGGCACGCAGGGAGTAAGTCTTTGCCGTTTTTAAATCGTACATATCGCCAAGCGCTCCCTTATAAATCAAATCATTAACCGCATAAAGTCCGATCCAGTTAAACATAATCGAGGTAATTACTTCGTTTACATTAAAATATGCCTTAAAAATACCGGGAATCGCGCCCCATACCGCGCCGAATACCATAGCGGCCAGCAGACAGATATACCACGGCGCTTTTACGACAAGTCCGAAATAAAGCGCTCCCAAAGCTCCCAGCGTATACTGTCCCGCGGCTCCGATATTAAATAACCCTGTCTTAAACGCAAACGCTACGGACAGACCCGTCATAATTAACGGCGCCGCCTGAGACAATACGTTACCGATTCCTTTCGGCTTTAAATAAAATCCGCCCTGAAGAATCCTTCCGAAACCGTCCAGCGCATTTTCACTGTTGATACATAAAAGAATCAGAAATCCGACCAAAAGACCGATAACAATACATATCAAAGATGCGCCAATCGATAATGCAGCTCCCGACAGGTCCCATTTTTTTCCGCTGTTTGTTTTGGCGGCAGGACTTTGATTAGTTTTGCTGTTTTTACTCATATAAATAACCGTACCTTTCTTATAATCTCAAAACAAAACAGTTTAAACGACCTCTTCCGGAACTTTATCCCGCTTTGCACCCGCCATATACAGACCCAGTTCCTCTACCGTTGTTTCCTTCGGGTCAAGCTGTCCCACGATTTCGCCTTCATACATCACCAGTATTCTGTCGGACACATCCATCACCTCATCAAGCTCTAATGACACCAGAAGTACCGCCTTGCCCTTATCCCGCTGCGCCACAAGCTGACTGTGGATATATTCGATCGCCCCGACGTCCAATCCTCTTGTCGGCTGAACTGCCACCAAAAGTTCGGGATCTCTGTCAATCTCGCGTGCAATGATCGCTTTTTGCTGATTTCCGCCCGACATGCTTCTGGCAGTCGTCAACGGTCCCTGACCGCTGCGGACGTCGTACTGTTCAATCAGCTTATTCGCGTAATTCCGAACCGCCCCCTGACGGATAAATCCGCCTTTTTGAAATTCCGGCTCCCAATAACGCTGCAGTACAATATTCTGCTCTAAGGTATAGTCAAGTACAAGTCCATGCTTGTGCCGGTCCTCCGGAATATGGCTCATTCCGGACTTTGAGCGTTCCCTGATCGATGTTTTTGTAATATCCCTGTCCTTAAAAAGAATACTGCCGCCCGTTACTTTCTCAAGACCCGTGAGCGCATGAACAAACTCCGTCTGTCCGTTTCCGTCAATTCCCGCAATACAGACAATTTCTCCCTTTCGGACATTAAACGACACATTCTTCACAGCGTCGTTTTTATGCATCTTACTCGGCACCGTCATACCGGAAACTTTTAAAACCGTTTCCCCCGGTACGGACGGTTTTTTATCCACTTTAAAGCTGACGTTTCTTCCTACCATCATGCGCGACAATTCTTCTTTTGTAGTTCCCTTTATTTCAACCGTGCCGATGTATTTTCCCTTCCGAAGAATCGTACAGCGATCCGCAACCGCCATAATCTCGTTCAGCTTATGCGTGATAAACAGAATGGATTTCCCTTCCTTTGCAAGATTCTTCATAATTTTCATCAGCTCGTCGATTTCCTGCGGCGTTAAAACGGCAGTCGGCTCGTCAAAAATAAGAATTTCATTTTCCCGGTAAAGCATTTTTAAGATTTCCGTTCTCTGCTGCATTCCTACCGTAATATCTGAAATAAGCGCGTCGGGATTGACCTGCAGTCCATAGGTATTGCTTAATTCCACTACCTTATCTCTCGCTCCCTTTTTGCTTAAAAACAGACCTTTTGTCGGCTCGACGCCGAGAATAATGTTGTCCAGTACGGAAAAACATTCCACCAGCTTGAAATGCTGATGCACCATACCGATATTCAGTGCATTCGCATCATTGGGATTGTTGATTTTTACTTCCTCTCCGTTCTTTTTTATCGTTCCGGAGGTCGGCTGATACAGCCCAAACAATATACTCATAAGAGTGGATTTTCCGGCGCCGTTTTCTCCCAAAAGCGCATGTATCTCACCCTTTTTTAACTGCAGAGTGACATTGTCATTCGCCCTGATTCCCGGAAACTCCTTCGTAATGTTTAGCATCTCAATAATGTAATCGTTGTCCATATTCTTATTTCCTTTTCGCTGAATTATCGTCAAACGCCATTTGTGTATATGAAAAAGAGCGCTTCGCACTCTCTGCAAGTTCGCATTGCGAAACTTCGCATTGCGAACTTGTGAATACATGCGTCTGACGACGCAGTTTCTTATATGGTGAAAAAAGGGGAAGGGATTTAAAATTCCCTTCCCCTGTATGACTTAAAATTTCGGATACAAATCCAATTCATTAATCAACGTAGGTAACTGTCGTCTTGTCACTGACTTCCGGCTTATTTTCGGTATCGTTGGAGATTGAAATAGAGCCGTCTTTAATGCCGGATAACTGCTTTTCGTAATCCTCTTTTGTATACGTCTTAAACGCCCAGGAATCGTCGTCTGTCGGAAGACCGATATAATCGCCGTCCTTGAGACCAAGATTTTCAATCTTTCCGCCGATTGAATCCCAATTTCCGGTAAAGTATGCGTCCAGCTTGTCCACTACCGTCGCGGTAAGGCCTTTCATTGCCGATGTCAGCACCGGGTTATATGCATAACCCTCGCCCTGCGAACGCTGGTCAACGTCAACGCCGATAATCATACCTTCATAGTTAAGAGCCGCTTCACGCGCAGAAGTATAAATACCGCCTCCGCATGCAAATACAACTTCCGTTCCCTCGGAATACCAGCCTTCCATCTTTGCAGTAATGTTGGCGTCTCCGTAGAACTGTCCGCCGTATGTATACTTCAGCTCAATGTCCGTGCCGGTTTCCTGAGCCGCAGCGTCTGCACCCTGGATATAACCGTAACCGAAACGGATAACGGCCGGAACCGCCATACCGCCTAAGAAGCCAAGCTTTGTATAACCGTCTTTTACAGCCGCGTATCCGGCAAGATAACCTGCCTGCTCCTCGCTGAACGTACATGCATAAGCGTTCGAAGCGATAGGAGCCGTCATATCTCCTTCCGATACGTCTACCGCAATAAACTTAACGTCCGGATAGGTAGACTGAACCTCGGATAATGTCTCTCCGAAAAGATATCCCGGAAGAACGACAACCGTAGCGCCTTCGCTGATGGCAAGGTCAATCTGGTTGATTCTCTCCTCCGTACTGTCCTCAGTCGGCTGATAATAGATATACTCAATGTCATGCGCATCCCCGTACTGGCTTACGCCTTCCCAGGTTGCCTGATTGAACGATTCGTCGTCAATCGTTCCGACGTCGGTAACAAGCGCAATTTTGCCTTCTACCGTAACTTCTCCGCCCGAGCCGTTTGAACCGTTTGATGCGCTGTTTACATCACCCTCTTTGCCCTTAGTACCGCAGCCTGCAGCCAGAGTAGCCACCATCGCCGCAGCCAAAAACAGACTGATTACTTTCTTCTTCATAATATTTTCCTCCTAAACAAGTATGTTTACATATAAGTATTTTTCAATACTTATATAATACTGTAAAAAATAAAATCTCCCAGAATTCTGAGAGGTCTTATCTTTAAAGCCAATAGGGGGACTCGAACCCCCGACCTACGCATTACGAATGCGTTGCTCTACCAACTGAGCCATATTGGCATACCATTATGTCCGTCACAAATTCATTATAACGAAATTTTAAAAAAATGCAACCATATTTTTAAAAAAAAACAAATTTTTCTGATTATTTTTTACTTGCCTTTTGACAAAATTCATGCTATAGTCAGTCCACGCACTTTTTGTGCAGTTCTTATCAGACGCATCCCCAAATTGCATGTCCGGTAAAGGATTCCCCTGTCTAAAAGGAGTATCTCTTGTCTATGACCTATCAGGAATTTAAAAAGCAAATCCCTCTGATGATTCAGGAACAGCTCGGCTCTTCCGTTCACGTCTGCCTTCAGGAAGTAATAAAAAATAACGATACCCGTCTTGACGGCCTGACGATTTTCTCCGAACATCTGAATATTTCACCGACAATCTATCTGAATTATTATTTCGGGCAATACAGGGCAGGCGGCTCTCTCGATGACGTCTGCCGGGATATAATCGCCGCTTACAGAGAAAATCTGCCTGCCGAACGGATTGATATTTCATTTTTTACCGATTACGAAAAAGTAAAAAACCGCATTGTCTTTAAGCTGATTAATTATGACCGTAACCAGACCCTTCTTACAAACATACCTCACTGTCGTTTTCTTGATCTGGCCGTTGTCTTCTGCTGTCTGCTTCAGTCAGACCGCGGCGAATACGCAACCATTCTCATTTATAATCACCATCTTGACCTGTGGAACATCACAACAGACGATCTCTATTCCCTTTCTATGAAAAACACGCCTGCGCTGCTCTCCTGCGATATAAAAAGCATGTCCGATCTGTTAAAAGAGCTGGTTCCGGGTGCCAAAGACTGCGGCGTGAACCCGGACAAAGGTCCATACTCACCGCTTTATGTACTCTCCAATACCGGAAAACTGAACGGTTCCGGCTGTATTTTGTATCAGAATCTGCTGCAGAACTTTGCGGAAAAAATGGGAAGCGACCTCTATGTACTCCCAAGCAGTGTCCATGAAGTTCTGCTTCTTCCGGCGGACGGCGCCGACTCGTTTCGGGAACTATCCGCAATTGTAGAAGAAATCAATACTTCACAGCTGGCAAACGAAGAAATCCTCTCGGATCACGCCTATTATTTTTCCAGGGACACCGGTAAACTTTCAATGCGGCTGTAATCCCTTTGCCGTCACGAAACCGGCGTTTTATTCGGTAAGCATACGGTATAGCTCTTCATAGCGGTCCGCCGACTGCCTCCAGGAAAAATCAAGAAGCATATCCCGCGCCGCAATTTCGTTCCACTCCTCGCGCTTCCTGTAAAATATGCCGATCGCATACCGAAGCGTCGCAAGCAGTTCTTCCGCCTGATAATTCGCAAACGAAAATCCGTTTCCCGTATGTTCATATTCGTTGTAAGCTTCGACTGTGTCTTTCAGCCCTCCTGTCTCCCTGACAATCGGAACCGTGCCGTAACGCATGCTGATAAGCTGGCTTAAACCGCACGGTTCAAACAGGGACGGCATTAAGAAACCGTCGCAGGCTGCATAAACCCTATGCGCCAGTTTTTCGGAGTATCCGATATAAACCCTGAGGCGGTCCGGATACTTTTCGGAAAAACCGCTAAACATTTTTTCATAACGCTCTTCTCCCGTACCGAGAATCAAAATCTGAACCCGCTCCTTTAATAGCAGCTCGTCCAAAATCTGCGCGATCAGATCGAAGCCCTTCTGATCCGTCATACGGGAAACCATACCCAGCAAAAATACGTTTTCGTCTACAGGCAGTCCGAAATCCGTTACAAGCCTGATTTTATTTTCCCGTTTGCCCGCCGCAAAATTTTTCGTGTCGTAATGCTGATAAATATACGGATCTTCCGCCGGGTTGTATTCCGCGTAATCAATTCCGTTTATAATGCCGTACACCCGATTGGAACATGCATACATCAGACCGTCCAGTCCTTCGCCGCCCTGCGGCGTCTTGATCTCCTCGGCATATGTTTTACTGACAGTGGTTACGGCATCGGCATATACAACGCCGCCTTTTAAATAGTTGGCTTCTCCGTATGACTCCATTCCATTCGCCGTAAAGATCTGCGCAGGCAGACCTGTAATATCCATAACCGCCGAAAGATTCCATCTTCCCTGGAACTTCATATTGTGTATTGAAAAGACCGTTTTTATTCCGGTATAATAATTCTGACTTCCGTAAAGCGTTTTCAAAAATACAGGCACAAGCCCCGTCTGCCAGTCGTGGCAGTGAATAATATCCGGACTAAAATCCAGAAACGGCAAAGACTCAAGCACTGCCTTCGAAAAGAAGGCGAACTTCTCCACATCCTGAAAAAGCGCATTATAAGGCTTATCCCCGGCAAAGTAATATTCATTGTCCACCAGATAATAAGTAATTCCTTCATACTCCGTCTCAAAGATTCCGGCATACTGTTTCCGCCAGCTTAAGTTCACATAAAAATGGCATTTGAAACGAAGCTGTGCCTTAAAACGCGGGTCCATACAAAGATACTTTGGCATAATCACACGAACATCATATTCCGATTTATTGAAATATCCGGGCAGCGAACCTGTTACGTCCGCAAGGCCTCCCGTTTTGATAAAGGGAACCGCCTCCGAAGCCGCAAATAGTATTTTTTTCATTATAATCCTCCACATTCGATCTGATTCCGAACCTCCAGAGACATTATAACTCTTTTTTTTCTTTCTGAAAAGCATTAATACATTTTGTATTCCAGTCTTATCCGATCCGTAATCAATGCAATAAATTCCGAATTTGTCGGTTTCCCCTTTCCGTTGTGAATCGTATATCCGAACATTTTATCTATCGTGTCCATTTTCCCTCTGCTCCAGGCTACCTCAATTGCATGACGAATTGCACGTTCTACACGACTTGGCGTCGTCTGATATTTTTTTGCAATCGTCGGATACAGTATCTTGGTAATCGAATTTAACATATCCATATCGTTTACGGACATGACAATTGCATCTCTTAAATACTGATATCCCTTAATATGCGCCGGGACCCCGATTTCATGGATAATCTCTGTTACATCTGTCTCAAGGTTTCTGTCAGCCGGCTCTTCCTGCTTTTCAAACGTATTTACTTTCTCCGTTCCGGTGGTTTTCGGCGCCGCGCTCTTTTTTGCGCGTTTCACGCGGTTAATAATCATGTTGTTGTCGAAGGGCTTCATAATATAATAATCTGCCCCGAGGTTAAATGCATCTTCTGTGATTTTATCCTGACCGATCGCACTAACCATAATAAAGGTAGGATGCTTTTTAATGGATCTGTCGTTGTTCACACGGTCTAACACGCCAAGTCCGTCCAGTTTAGGCATGACAATATCCAGCAATACGACATCAGGCTCTTTCGCCTTTATCACGTTAAAGGCTTCTTCTCCATCTTTGGCAGTGCCAACAATATCCAGTTCGTCATCACCTCCAATAATGTCTCCTAATAACCCAAGCATGAGTTCATTATCTTCTGCAATCGCCACACTCAATTTTTCCATCTTGGCTCCTCCTGTTGAAATATAATGTTTAAACCATAAAATTGTCTTAACGTTTTATTTTATGTTACATGCAGTAACCTTTAAAATCTGTCATATCATGTCAGCAAATATAAAAAAACAAGATTTCATGCTATTTTATTCGTGCTAGACTACGTGTGTAGCGTAATTGATAATACCATACGCCAATGGAAAATCAAACTCCTTTTTTCTCAGAGCCCAAAAGGATTCACGCAATTAACGCGTTTTTTCACCACTGTCTACTATATCTTGATATTACATCCGATAATAAACGACAACATATAGTGCCCATTTAAATTATACGTTTATTTGACATTTTTTGACGTTTCGACCAAATCTAACAGCACACGACAACAGTACCGCGCATTCACATTTTATGAAAAAACGAAATTAACCGGACCTTGTCAGAGTTTATATGGTATTCTATCCTTTAGGAGGTGAAAATCATGTCGGATAGTCGGTTATTTAAAATTTTATATTATCTTTTAGACAAAGGACGCGCCACCGCTCCCGAACTGGCGGATCTGTTTGAAGTATCGTCAAGAACGATTTATCGTGACATGGAAGCGTTATCAAGCGCCGGTATTCCGATTTATGCCGAACCGGGAAGAAACGGCGGAATTTGTTTACTACATGGTTTTGTTTTGGACCGGGCCATGTTATCCGAAAGCGAACGACAGGAAGTATTGACGGCAATACAAAGTATCTCCGCCGCCGGTTTCGCCTCCGGGAACGAAATACTCACGAAGTTATCCGCACTTTTCCAGGTAAGCACAGAAAATTGGCTTGAAGTAGATTTTTCCCGCTGGGGAAAATCTACTTATGATAATACAAAGTTTGAACTGTTGAAAGCAGCGGTGATTTCTCATAAGGAAGTAAAGATCGATTATGTAAATACGAATAGTGAACGAAAAGAACGGATTGTTCAGCCGTTAAAATTATCTTATAAATCAAAAGAATGGTATCTGAAAGCTTACTGCCTGAAAAAGCAGGACTTCCGCCTGTTTAAATTAAACCGCATTTTACGAATGGAAGTATTGGAGCAAACGTTTGAGCCCAGACCATACCCAAAGCCCGAATATCATTCGCAGCAGACATACCCGCGGGTTATGCTTAAATTTTCAAAAGATATTGCATACCGCGTATATGACGAATTTGACGAAACGCAAATCGAGCATCAAAAAAACGGCGATTTCATCGTTTATGCCGAAATGCCCGTCGATACCTGGCTGATCGGATATCTCCTTTCGTTTGGAACAGAGGTAGAAGTAATGGAACCATCGTATCTGAAAGAAACTCTGGCTGCAGAGGCACAGGCAATCTATAAAAAAAATAAACCCTGACAAAGGGTGTCAGGATATGTGTGTTATATTAACTACGATAGCAATCCGGCTATACAAACACTTCACACATATGGAAAACATGGAGGTAAGGAAAATGAATGAAATGAATCAGAAATTTTGTCAGTGCTGCGGTATGCCATTGGGAGATACGGATGAGCTGTTCGGCACAAATGCCGACGGCGGAAAAAACGGAGATTATTGCAGCTATTGTTTAAAAGACGGCGAATTTACATTCAATGGTACAATGGAAGAACTGGTTGAAGTATGCGTCCCCAATATGGTCGCCGCGAATCAAAATATGACGGAAGACGAAGCAAGAAAAATCATGCTGGAATGGTTTCCGACATTAAAACGCTGGAAAAACGAATAATGACAGGATGAAATGCTCCGTCAAAAATATCCGCATATCAGAATAACATTCAGCGGCTGCCAAAGCAGCCGCCGAATACGTAATCTGATTTTATCTTACTGAACCGGGAGATAAGAATACCCCATCAGACTTTCATCAACCTCTCTCGCCGCTTCGCGTCCTTCGCGGATCGCCCATACGACAAGCGACTGTCCTCTTCTCATATCGCCTGCAGTGAAAACATTATCTACATTCGTACTATATTTCCCCTGCACTGTCTCCACATTTGTACGCGCATCCAGTTTTATTCCAAACGCGTCCGCAATATAGCGTTCCGTTCCCAAAAAGCCCGCCGCTATCAGCACAAGATCTGCTTCCAGCTTCTGTTCCGAACCGGAAACCTCGGTCAGCTGTATACGCCCGGTTTTTTCGTCCCGTCCATTCTCCAGCTTTACCGTAACAAGTCCGGTCAGTTTTCCGTTTTTATCCTTTAAAAACTCTTTTACTGTCGTCTGATACATGCGCGGATCATGGCCGAACAGTGCAATCGCTTCCTCCTGACCATAGTCTGTTTTGCAGACTTTCGGCCACTCCGGCCACGGATTGTCCGCAGTCCTGCTTTCCGGAGCCTTCGGCATCATTTCAAGCTGTACGACGCTTGCCGCGCCGTGCCGGACGGCCGTACCGACACAGTCGTTTCCCGTGTCGCCGCCGCCGATAATGACAACTTTTTTTCCTTTTGCCGAAATATAATTTCCGTCCGCCAATTCGGAGTCAAGAAGGCTTTTTGTCGTAGCCTTTAAAAAATCTACCGCAAAATAAATGCCTTCCGCGTCTCTTCCCGGAACCTTGATATCTCTTGGATTTTTTGCTCCGCAGGCCAATACTACGCGGTCAAATTCTTTTAATAATTTTGACGCCTTTATGTCTTTTCCGACATTTACATTTGTAATGAACGATACGCCTTCCGCTTCCATAATCTTTATTTTTCGCTCAATCACCCATTTTTCCAGTTTCATATTCGGAATGCCGTACATCAAAAGGCCTCCGACTCGATCGTCGCGCTCATATACCGTCACGGAGTGGCCGCGTTTGTTCAGCTGATCCGCCACGGCGAGACCGGCAGGACCGGAACCGATCACGGCCACCTTTTTGCCTGTCCGGACACGGGGTTCTCGTGCGGCTGCAAAACCCTGTTCATACGCATGTTCAATAATTCCGTACTCATTTGCCCTGCAGGTAACCGCATCCTCCCAATTGCCGCAGGTACAGGCTGCCTCGCACAGCGCCGGACAGACTCTCGCCGTAAATTCCGGAAAATTATTTGTTTTTTTCAGGCGCAGATAGGCCTGTTCCCAGTTGCCCGTATATACCAGGTCGTTCCACTCAGGCACCAGATTATGAAGCGGGCATCCGCTTGTCATTCCCATAATCTCCATACCGGACTGGCAGAAGGGAACGCCGCAGTTCATGCAGCGGGCTCCCTGAAGCTGCTGCTGTTCCTTTGAAAGCGGCGTATGAAACTCGTGATAGTTGTTTATCCGCTCCAACGGGTTTATTGCCCGCGCATCCACTCTTTCATATTCCATAAATCCTGTCGGTTTTCCCATTTATGTTTCCTCCATATTTGCGTAAAATGCCTCAATCTGCGCCTGCTCCGACGAAAGTCCCTTTTCCTCCATCTGGACAATCGCCATCATCATACGGTTATAATCGTACGGAATTACTTTCTTGAATTTCGGCAGATATTTACTGAAATGATCAAGAATTTCCTTTCCTTTTTCCGAATTGGTAAACGCCACATGCTCTTTTATCATATCTTTTAATTCCATTACGTCATACTTATTGGAAAGTTCTTCCGAAAACACCATTTCCTTATTGATTCTGGTATACAAGTCGTTGTCTTCGTCAAGAACATAGGCGATTCCGCCGCTCATACCCGCCGCAAAGTTTTTTCCTGTTTTTCCGAGAACCACTACGCGTCCTCCCGTCATATATTCGCAGCCGTGGTCTCCCACGCCTTCCACTACGGCGGAAGCGCCGGAATTACGGACGCAGAACCGTTCTCCCGCTACGCCGCCTATAAATGCCTTACCGCTTGTCGCACCGTAAAGAGCTACATTTCCGATAATCATATTTTCGTCTTTTTTATAGGTCGTACCAGCCGGAGCAAACACTACCAGTTTGCCTCCGGAAAGTCCTTTGCCAAAATAGTCGTTGGAATCGCCGACCAGCTCAAGCGTTAGTCCCTTTGGAATAAACGCTCCAAAGCTCTGTCCGCCGGCTCCGGCGCACTTCACCACAAACGTATCTTCTTCCAGATCGGTTCCGTACTTTTTGGTAATTTCGGAACCGAAAATCGTACCGAAGGAACGATCGGTATTCGACACCTCTAAATCAATGCTTCTGCGCTGTCTCTTTTCAAGCGCGCCTCCAAGCTGTTTTAGCAAAACAGTTACGTCTTTTGACTTTTCCAGCTCAAAATCATAACTCTGCCTCGGATCAAACGTTACTCTGCGCTTTACTCCTGCAAACGGATTGTTTAAAATTCGGGATAAATCAATTTCTCCCTCCCGTCCGCTTAAATCCTCCCTTACTTTTAATAAATCACTTCTTCCAACCATTTCGTTTAGCGTCTTACAGCCGAGAGCGGCCATATATTCCCGCAGTTCTTCCGCGATAAAACGCATAAAGTTTTCGACATATTCCGGCTTGCCCGCAAAACGCTTTCGAAGTTCGGGATTCTGCGTTGCAATACCCGCCGGACAGGTATCCAGATTGCAGACGCGCATCATCACACAGCCCATCGTTACAAGCGGAGCCGTTGCAAATCCAAATTCCTCCGCGCCAAGCAGAGCCGCGATTGCGACGTCTCTGCCGCTCATAAGCTTTCCATCCGTCTCAATCCGTACCTTGCCTCGAAGTCCGTTTAAAATCAGCGTCTGGTGTGTCTCCGCAAGTCCAAGCTCCCACGGAAGTCCGGCATTATGAATCGAACTTGCGGGAGCAGCGCCCGTACCGCCGTCATAACCGGAAATCAGGATCACCTGCGCCCCTGCTTTTGCAACGCCGGCCGCAACCGTACCGACACCTGCCTCGGAAACCAGCTTTACCGAAATGGCGGCGCTTCGGTTTGCATTTTTCAAGTCAAAAATCAACTGTTCCAAATCTTCTATCGAATAAATATCATGATGCGGCGGCGGCGAGATCAAAGACACGCCGGGAGTAGAAAGCCTCGTCTTGGCAATCCACGGATAAACCTTTTTTCCGGGAAGATGACCGCCCTCTCCGGGTTTCGCTCCCTGCGCCATCTTAATCTGGATTTCCTCCGCGCTCACCAGATACTGACTTGTCACGCCAAAGCGCCCCGACGCCACCTGTTTAATGGCGGAGCAGCGGTTTACCGGACTGTTTTTACTTTCAATGCGCGAAATTTCTTCCCCGCCCTCTCCGGTATTGGACTTTCCGTGGAGCCGGTTCATCGCGATTGCAAGCGTCTCATGCGCCTCCTGCGAAATAGAGCCGTAAGACATCGCGCCTGTTTTAAACCGCGTCACAATCGAATCCACGCTCTCCACTTCTTCCAGCGCAATTCCTTTTTTCGGATAATTAAAATCCATAAGGCCACGAATACTGCCGTCTCTTTCTTCTTTATTTACCAGCTTCGTATACTGTTTAAACAACGGATAGTCGCCGCGCTTCGTCGCTTCCTGTAGCAGATGAATGGTTGCCGGATTATACAAATGTGCGTCCGCGCCGCTCCTCATTTTATGACGTCCTCTGCTGTCTAACGTCAAATCGCTCTCCAGCCCCAACGGATCATAAGCAGCGGAATGCAATTCGTTTACGTCATGTTCGATATCTTTTAACGTAATTCCGCCGATCCGGCTAACCGTGTTCGTGAAATATTTATCAATAACCGACTTGTCTATTCCGATTGCTTCAAAAATTTTTGAGCCCTGATACGACTGAATTGTAGAAATACCCATTTTAGAGGCTATCTTGACAATTCCCGAAATAATAGCTTTGTTGTAATCGTCAACTGCCGCATAGTAATCCTTGTCAAGCAGATGCTCGTCAACCAACTGCTTCACCGTATCCTGCGCCAGATATGGGTTAATGGCGCAGGCGCCGTAACCAAGCAGCGTTGCAAAATGATGTACTTCTCTCGGCTCGCCCGATTCCAAAATCATAGCAAGCGCCGTCCTTTTTTTCGTTTTAACCAGATACTGCTGCAAGCCTGAAACGGCTAAAAGAGACGGGATTGCAACATGGTTTTCGTCCACGCCCCGGTCGGAAAGAATGAGAATATTCGCTCCTTCCCTGTAGGCGCGGTCGGCTTCTACAAAAAGCCTGTCTAAAGCCTTCTCCAGACTTGTATTTTTATAATAGGTAATCGGAAGAACGACGACCTGAAATCCTTTCACCTTCATGGATTTGATTTTCATCAAATCCGTATTGGTTAAAATCGGGTTATCCACTTTTAATACCTGACAGTTTAACGCCTGCTGCTCTAACAGGTTGCCGTCCTCCCCAATATAAACCGTTGTTGAGGTTACAATTTTTTCGCGTATCGAATCAATCGGCGGGTTTGTCACCTGGGCAAATAACTGCTTGAAGTAGTTAAACAGCGGCTGGTGATCTTCGCAGAATACCGCAAGCGGAGTATCAATTCCCATCGCCGCCGTACCTTCGCTGCCGTTTTTTGCCATCGGCAGAATCTGCTCTTTTAAGGATTCATAGGTATAACCGAACGCTTTCTGCTTTCTCGACCGTTCTTCTTTGGAGTATTCCGGCACGCGCTGATTCGGAATCTTCAGTTCCGAAAGCCGGATTAAATTCCGGTCAAGCCACTCTCCGTAAGGCCGCATATTGGCATACTGTTCCTTTAAGTCGTCGTCGGTAATCACGCATCCCTTCACGGTATCCACCAACAGCATTTTTCCCGGACGGAGCCGCTCTTTCTGTTTGATTTCTGTCGGCGCAATCTCTAACACACCGACTTCCGAAGACAGAATCAAATAATCGTTATTTGTAATATAGTATCTGGAAGGACGCAGTCCGTTACGGTCGAGCACCGCCCCCATCACGTCGCCGTCTGAAAAAAGAATCGAAGCCGGTCCGTCCCACGGCTCCATCATCGTCGCATAATATTGATAGAAGTCCTTTTTCTTCTGCGACATCGTGTGATTGTTCGCCCAGGGCTCCGGAATCGTAATCATCACCGCTAACGGCAGCGGCATACCGCTCATAACAAGAAACTCCAGCGTATTATCAAGCATTGCCGAATCCGACCCCTCTGAATTAATTACCGGAAGCACCTTCTGAAGCTCTCCTTTTAAATGCTCCGATTCCATTGTCTCTTCGCGGGCCAGCATTTTATCCGCATTTCCCTTTATCGTATTGATTTCTCCGTTATGAACGATAAAACGATTCGGATGCGCACGCTCCCAGCTTGGATTCGTATTTGTAGAAAAACGCGAATGCACCGTTGCAATCGCCGACTCGTAATCTGCATCCTGTAAATCGGCAAAAAAAAGCCGAAGCTGTTCCACTAAAAACATTCCTTTATAGACAATCGTTCTGCTGGAAAGCGAAACTACATATGTATCGTCATTTGACTGTTCAAATACCCGCCTCGCCACATACAGCCTACGGTCAAAATCCAGTCCCTTTTCCACCTGTTTCGGCCGCTTTACGAACCCCTGCATAATATACGGCATACAGCAAACCGCTTTCTGGCCGAGTTTTGAAGGGTCGGTCGGAACCTCTCTCCAGCCCAGAAAATCCATGCCCTCTTTCTTCACAATCACTTCAAACATTTTCTTCGCCTGATTGCGCTTTAACTCGTCCTGTGGAAAGAAAAACATGCCGACCCCGTAATCCCGCTCTTCGCCGAGCGAAATATGCAGCGGTTTTACCGCTTTCGTAAAAAATTTATGGGAAATCTGAAGCAGGATGCCGACGCCGTCGCCCGTTTTACCCTCGGCGTCCTTTCCCGCCCTGTGTTTTAAATTTTCTACGATTTTCAAAGCATTCGCGACAGTCTCATGCGTTCGGATTCCTTTGATATTAACAACGGCGCCAATCCCACAGTTGTCATGTTCAAACGCCGGGTCATACAGCCCCGCCGCGCTTTTCTGAAAGCCTTCCGGCGCAAACCGATCCAGTGTATTGACCTTTTGGCTTCGATAAGCCTGTTTCTCAAATCTACAATTCCGTTTTTCTTTCATATAGAGCTCCTTTTCCATCCCCGGAACAAAACAGTCACGTCTGCTTTTTCCCTGTTTCACTGTCTTCCTATAACGTACAATTGTTTTTATTACAATATAGTTAATATACCTCTTTTTTCCGTCTCTGTCCAGCTCTTTTTTCTTATAATTGTCTGATTATTTGATAATTTAAAGTATTATTATCCATTATCAGATTATCTTATATATTTTCTTTATAATCCTTTTATATACACACAATTTAAAAGGACTGCGGAATAAAACTTTCTCATTTTATTCCGCAGTCCTTATTGTTTTTTTGAAATTGTGTCTAAATTGTGCCTATTGCCTGCCTGAACTGTCCGATTCTTCCGTTTGAAATCATGCTGCCTCTCTGGGAAACCGAACCGCCAGAACCCATAAAAATCCCGCTGCCACTGCAAACATAAAGACCGTAAATCCGATTCCCGCCGCATTCGGATGATAAGAAAAATCAAGCCATCCTGTTTCCGCACGAATAACTGCGATCGTATTTGCAGCCATATGACCGACAATCGCATTTAAAAGACTTCCTGTCTGTCTGATCAGAAAAGCCAATAAAGCGCCAACGACGGCGGCATAAAAGAACTGTACCAGATTCGTATGTAAAACGCCAAAAAGCAGTGCGGAAAATACGATCGCTAATTTATCACCTGCCAGTCGGCTCATTCTTTTATATACTACGCCGCGGAACAGCAGCTCTTCCGCAATCGGGATCATAAGACAGGAACCAAGCAGCTCTATTGCAAAACTTCCCCCAAAAAACGCCTCATTCGCTTCCTGAAACCCTGCCGAAACTTTCATTAACGGCGTATAAGCAATCGTATTGTTTACTGCGATCCCAAGCGCCCCCGCCGATAGCGCTGCAATCAGAATACCGCCGATTCTTCTCCCGTCAATTCCCCGTTCTTTTTTTCCGAAAACAATATCTTCCGCCCGCATATCCTGTTTATAAAAGGACATGGTAAACGGAATGGTAAAGACTGCGCAAATCAACTGCCTCAGCATGTACGTACGCTCGCTGTCCTCAAAAAGAAACGACAGCGCAAAAAACATCAAACTCGAAACGACATAATAGATTCCAATTGGATATACAACCTGCCAAATTCGATTATTATTCTTCCGCCAGTTCAATCGGTGTATTCCTTCCTTTCTCCGCCTGTATGGCAAACATCTTTGTTCTTGATTATTGGCTGTCAAATTTGACTCCCGAATCTTAATCCGTCAAAAAACAGGCAAGCACCTCTGAAGCCGAATTACAGATGCGCGCGGCTCCCGCATCCTTCAGTTCTGCTTCCGTACCGAATCCATATGTAACTCCGATACACGCAATCCCGAACTGCCCGGCTCCTTCGACATCATATTTTGTATCCCCAATCAGACACATATCTTCTTTTTTGATATTTCTCTGCTCCATTCTTCGTCCCAGTTCTTCTAAAACCTCCTGCTTCGAACGAATGTTTCCGTCGAGGTCCGATCCGACAATGAAATCAAAATACTCCGCCATTTTAAAGTGTTCTAAAATCCGCACGCAGGCAGCCTCCAGTTTTGAAGATGCCAGCGCAATTACATATCCCATTTTTTTCAGCTCCCGAATACATTCGGCGATTCCGTCATAAAGCGTGCATTCAAAAACTCCTTTTTCGTCGAACCGTTCCCTGTATTTTTCAACTGCTTTTAAGGCTTCCGCATATGTAAATCCGTATTTTTCCTGAAACATTGGCTCTAACGGAGGACCGATAAAACATTTCAGCCTCTGCAGATCCGTTTCTTCAATCCCAAAACGCTTTAACGCATAGCGGACGCATTTTGTAATCCCTTCCTCCGAATTAATAATCGTTCCGTCCAAATCAAATAAAACTGCTTTCATATTGTCCTCATTTCCGCGCCGCCTCCCGGCGCATATCCGTTTTCAAGCATTTCGTGCAATTCCGTTACCGTTTTTCCCAGTACCGGATGACGGTAATTCGGACAAAGTTCCATTAACGGCCGTAATACAAAGCTTCGATTCTGCATATCCACATGCGGAATAATCAAATTTTCGTCCTCATAAATTAACTTATCATAGAAAATTATATCCAAATCCAGTGTTCGCGGGCCCCACCGAACCTTACGCTCTCTTTTCGCTTCCTGCTCAATCTCATGCAATTTCTCTAAAAGCTCGAACGGTGTTAATAGCGTCTTGATCGCAACGGCTCCGTTTACGAAATCTTCCTGTTCCACACCGCCATACGGACTGGTGACAAGCAGAGAAGACTCTTTTTTTGCAATAATCCGGGGGTCCTCCTTCAATCTTGCGATACCGTTTTTAATATAGGCTTCTTTTTCTCCCATATTAGAGCCGACAGAAAGATACGCCGTATGCCATCCCCGTTCAATTGTAATGGATACATTTTCAAACGGAAGACCAATAGGCGCGTGAGGTTTGCAAAGCTCTATCTTTACTTTTTCCAAAAGCGGAAACGAGAAAAGAAGGGCTTCGGCAAGCCGTTCCGCCGCCGCCTCAATCAACCGATACGTATGCTTTTGTAAAAAATCAGTAATCAGGCGGCTGACATATCCATAATCAACCGATTCTTCTAATAAATCGCTTTTTCCCGCTCTTTTGCAGTCTAAAAACAGTTCCGCGTTTACATAAAAATCCTGCCCGTTCCTTGTTTCCTCCGGAAGAACTCCGTGATGGGCAAACACTTTTAAATTCGTTATCTTGATCCGATCCATTTTTCCTCTCATTCCGCCGCTTCAGGAGCGTTTCATAAGGAAGAATTATTTGCGCCGGCACAAATTCCGGGTTTATAACGCTTTTCTTTCCGCCTTGCTCCCTAACGAAAAAGGCAGCCGCCTGTTATGACCGCTGCCCAAAGTCTCCGATTAATGATGTCTGCCGCCGTGATGTCTTTTATGATGTCCTCCCGACGTCGTACCGTTGCTCTCCGAAACCTGCCCGTTCACACAGTTACTGCTGTGAACACCGCAGATCCGGTTCCCGTTTTCATCTACCGGCTGTGTGCAATATGCACTGTTGCTATCGCACGGTGCAACCGGACAATCGATTGACGGCTCACAGTACTCATTGCCATGATAGCTGCAAATCCGGTTCCCGTCCGCATCTAACGGCTGCGTACAATATGCGCTGCTTCCGTCGCATCCTGTAACCGGACAGTCGTTTGACGGAGCGCAATATTCGTTCCCATGATAGCTGCAGATCCGATTCCCGTCCGCATCTAACGGCTGCGTACAATACGTGCTGCTTCCGTCGCATCCTGTAACCGGACAGTCGTTTGACGGAGCGCAATATTCGTTCCCATGATAACTGCAAATCCGGTTCCCGTCCGCATCTAACGGCTGCGTACAATACATGCTGCTTCCGTCGCATCCTGTAACCGGACAGTACTCCCGCATCTCATTAAAACAGTTTACAATCTCTGCCGCGCCGCAAT
Source organism: uncultured Roseburia sp. (assembly GCA_947573605.1). Classification (GTDB taxonomy): domain Bacteria; phylum Bacillota; class Clostridia; order Lachnospirales; family Lachnospiraceae; genus Roseburia. Next base: position 18,966 of record CANPGM010000038.1, read on the forward strand.
TTCTTCCGAAATCTGCACAAATATTTTCTCCGTGCTGATATGAACGCATACCTGCCGAGACAACTGTCTTATCTCCACCCATCCCTGCAGCTCCCGCCGCAAAAGCGGTGGTTCCCGCCGCTATTGTAAAAAGAAGGGCCATTCCGGTTATGATACCTTTTTTCATATCAATCCTCCGTTTCCACTTAATTAAACATGCCGAAGCCTCAGAAAAAGAGCGCTCCGAAACACAATCCATTATTTTCCGTTCCTGTTTTCATCGTAGCATAGAAAGTCAGGAACCGCAAGCGCTAAGTATCTGTTTTCAACCTTTTTCTTCTTATTCTCGCGCATTGGCGGCACTTTCGCCGATTTAAAACCGTATTCCGCTCGCTTTAGCCGTTTAAGATCGCTTCTGTCATCCGAATCGCCCGCAAATTTTCCTTTACATCATGCACACGTACAAAAGCACAGCCCTTTTGAACTGCCAAAACCGTAGTTGCAATCGTTCCTTCGATACGCTCATCCACAGGCAGGTCAAGGGTAAGGCCGATGACGGATTTGCGGGAGGTCCCAAGCAGCACCGGAAAAGAAAGCTCCCGCAGGGCGTCCAGATGGCGGATTACTGTCAGATTCTGTTCATAAGTCTTTCCGAACCCGACGCCGGGATCCAGCAGGATCCGTTCCGAAGGAATTCCGGCGCATTCGGCTAAATGTACCGATTGTGCCAGCTCCTGCTTTATCTCTTCTATTATATTTCGGTAGTCGGTATTGTCCCGGTTATGCATCAGACAACAGGATACGCCCGTTTCCGCAATCAGAGACGCCATATCTTTGTCGTATCTTAATCCCCAGATATCGTTTACCATGTCCGCTCCCGCTTCTATGGCTGCTTTCGCCACCCTGCTTTTACAGGTATCAACCGATATCGGAAGATCGAAATTTTTCTTTACCCCTTCAATGACGGGAGCCGTCCTTGCAATCTCCTCTTCCTCCGAAATAACGGTGTAGCCCGGTCTTGTTGATTCTCCGCCGATATCGATTATATCCGCTCCTTCCGAAATCATTTTTTCCGCGTGCTTAAGCGCCTTATCCGGTCTTAGAAACTTTCCGCCGTCAGAAAACGAGTCCGGCGTTATGTTTAGTATACCCATGATATACGTCTTATGTTCCGTATCAAACTCTTTTTTTCCGATTCTCATATTCTTCCCGCTTTCGTATCCCTGTATTTACTGTTTCAGAAGTGAAAAAAAACGTTCCTGCAGCTTGTCATTTTCCGCAAACGTCCCTCTTGCCGCAAATGTTATCGTTTTGCTTCCCGGTTTTTTTACCCCGCGCATTGTCATACAGGTGTGTTCCGCCTCCAGCGCAACCATAACGCCCTGCGGCTTTAAAAATTCCATCAGCGCATCCGCTATCTGCGCTGTAAGCTGTTCCTGAAGCTGCGGTCTTCTCGCGTATATCTCAACAGTCCTCGCCAGCTTGCTTAAACCGACTACTTTCCCGTCCGGCAGATATGCTACATGCGCTTTTCCGTAAAAAGGCATAAAATGATGTTCGCAGGTGGAATAAAACGTAATATCCTTTTCCAGCACCATCTCATTTTTTTCAACGGAAAAGGTCTTTGCCAGCGGCTCCGACGCATCCCTTCCCATACCGTCAAAAATTTCCTCGTACATCCTTGCGATGCGGTCCGGAGTCTCAAGTAATCCCTCTCTGTTTTCGTCTTCCCCGATGCCTTCCAAAATCAGGCGAACGCCTGCCTTAATTTTTTCCTTATCAATCACCAAATCTCAAGTCCTTCCTGTCTGCCGTTTTTCTGCCGCCGGAGTTTTCTACAAGCGACAGCGCCTGCTTCAGTTCTCCGAAATAAGATAACGAACCGCATGCAACGATTACGCCTTTATTTCCGGCGCTCTCCCGCGCCAGCGACACTGCCTTTGCAACGCTTTCGCAGGCTTCCGCCTCCGAAACATATTTTAACGCCTCTTCCAAAAGCAGTTCCTTATCCAGCGCCCTGTGATTCGGCGGCGTTACGGCGTAAACGCGTGCGGCATACGGCAAAAGTATCTTTAACATCTGTTTGTATTCTTTATCCTTAAGCACTCCTATTATATAAGTTATCTTACAGTTTGTAAAATAGTTTTCCAGTGATGCGGCGAGCATTTTAGCCGCATCCTCGTTATGCGCTCCGTCCAAAAGAAAAAGCGGATCTTTGGAAACGATTTCAAACCTTCCCGGCCATTTTGCACCTGAAATTCCTTTTAAAATCGTTTCATTGGGAAGGCGCAGTACTTCTTTTAAAACAACTGCCGCCAAATGGGAATTTTCAAGCTGATATAAACCGGCCATCGACAGCTCCGCCGTACCGATTCCATTATAACGGAAGCGGCTTCCTTCAAAACAGCGCTCCGTATCTTCCGCAACAATCAGACGCACGCCTTTTTTTTCGGCTTCCGCTTCCAAGATCCGCATCACCGGTTCTTTCTGCCGGATTGTCGCCGCCGGACAGCCTTCTTTGATAATACCGGCCTTTGCAGCGGCAATTTCTTCCAATGAATTGCCTAAAAACTGCATATGGTCCATACTTATCGAAGTAATGAGCGAACAAACCGGCCGCTCGATCAGATTTGTCGCATCTTCGGCTCCTCCCATTCCGGTTTCAAGCAGTACATAATCGCAGTTCTTATCGTAAAAGAAGAGAAATGCCATCGCCGTTTCCGCTTCAAACACCGTCGGATGCATAAGTCCCCTGTCCTTCATTCTGTCGCAGGCCTCTTTAATCTTTACGGTATACCCGGCATATTCTTCTTCTGTCATCTCCCGGTTATCAACGCGCCAAACCTCAAGCGGCGAAAATACTGCAGGGGAAGTATATCTGCCGACATGCTTTCCCGCCTCCAAAAGCGCCGATTCCAAAAAAGCGCCCACCGATCCTTTTCCATTCGTCCCGGCAATATGGATGACGGAAAGTTCCTTCTGCACATTGCCTAACTCGTCCATTAAATTTCTGATGCTCAAAAGACCCGGAATGCTTCCTGTTTTACCGATCTCTGTCATATATGCCCTGGCTTCTTCATATGTCATCATAATCACCTGGTTTTTGCCTGTTCTCTAACATAGGATTCTTCATCCTGTTACTTTATTCTACCGCAACCCTTTTTAAACATACACATTTTAACGCATATGATACTACATATCAATGGGTTTTATTTCTACTTCGTATGATTCCCTGTTAGGAGTTCTCTCTGAATATTCTATATGTCCTGCAGCATTCCCACTTTTTCGCCTTAAGCGCATCGCATCCTTTCACATGTGGGCGGATTTATCGGATCAGCTAAACGGTGAGAAAATACTTTCTGTACGGGATATAGAAGACAAAACATGGTTCGATGCTGCTCCCATGCTGGCGGAACTGACTTCCGGAACTCTTTCGGTTCATGTAAAATGCGAAAAAGACCTGGCAATTGGATGGAACATTCCAAAGATGCGATTGCGGCCAACTATACGCGGGACGCGGAAAGTCAGTCCTGAGAGCAAAGTGCAAGACTGATATACTTTTCCGCGCCCGTTACTGCAGCTTTCGCTGCATTCTTTTTTCACACCCATCCACATCTCCCGCAGGATTTTGTTATATCGGAAATCCCCTGAAATTTTCTATGCTTTCTTCGTCCCCTTCGTATCGCGGTTTCCGATGCGGATACGGCTGATGTCAAAAACTTTCCCTTTTACCTCAACCTCTTCTTTTTCTCCTTGCGCAAGCAGATACACATTCACAAGCGTATCCTCCGTATCAAGCTTCATGCCGCGCACACCAACCGCCGCTTTTTTTTGTTCCGACACTGCGGACAGCTCAATCCGAAGAAAGAAATCTCTGCCGGTTCTCATTACAACCGTCTCTTCGCCCTGTACGGACGATACAAATAGCAGCTCGTCTCCTTCTTTTAATTTTGTCGCCGCAGTCGTACGCTTTGCAACGTCAAACTCATTTCCCACTACAATTTTTAGCATCGAAAATTTCGTTGCAAATAAGAATCGGGAAGTCTTTACCGCTTCCAGATTGGAAAGGAACACCATCGTTTCTTCACTGCTGTTATAATTGCTTACATTATCAATCGGCGTTCCCTTATCCCGCAGTCTTCCAAACGGAAGGTCCAGCACCTTCACCAGATGGAGCTGCCCCCTATTTGTGAAAATACAGATTTTATCGGTATTTTTACACGTCAGAACGTAGCGGTTTTCCGCGTCCGCCGTCTCCTTATTTCGCTCATAAGTGCCAGGATCGATCGTTTTAGCATATCCGAACCGATCCATCAGGAAAACCACATCCGTTTCTTCAATCTTCTTTTCCTCAATTACAACGTCCGCAAGATTCTCAATCCTGGTTTTTCTCTCCCGTCCGTATTCCTTTTTGCAGGAGGCAAGCTGCCTGATAATGACCTTTGCCATCGCTCCGCGGTTTCCTAAAATCTCTTCATATTCCGCAATCCGCCGCAGAGTTTCCTCGTGTTCTTTTCGCAATGCCTCGATTTCAAGGCCGATTAACTTCTGCAGACGCATCTCTAAAATTGCCGTCGTCTGCCGTTCGGTAAAACGAAGCATTGCCGCGTCTTTCTTCGACTGGGCGGATTTAAACTGAATGGCATCGGTAACGCCTTCCTGCAGACAGGCTCTCGCATCCTTTACATTTTTACTGCCGCGCAGAATTTCAATGATCAGATCGATCACGTCGCAGGCCTTGATTAACCCCTCCTGAATCTCCTTTTTTTCCTGCTCCTTATGCAGAAGAGTCGTATATTTTCTGGTTGCAAGCTCATACTGAAAACGAACGTGATGGCGAATGATGGGAACCAGCCCCAGCGTTTCCGGTTTTCCGTCCGCAACCGCCAGCATATTGACCCCGAACGTATCCTCCAGCTTTGTTTTTTTATATAACAGATTGATCAGCTTTTCCGCATCCGCGCCCTTGCGCAGTTCAATTACAATCCGAATGCCCTCCTTCGAGGACTGATTGGTAATATCCACAATATCGTTTGTCTTTTTCGTCTCGACAAGACTGTACACATCATTTAAAAACTTTCCGATATTTGCGCCGATCATCGGATAGGGAATCTCTGTAATCACAATCCGGTCCTTCCCGTTTTTCCCTTTTTCAATTTCGGCTTTCCCGCGAATTTTAATTTTCCCTGTTCCGGTCGAATAAATGGCCGGCAGCTCGTCCCGGTTTGCAATGATTCCTCCGGTCGGAAAATCGGGTCCCGGAATGTATTTCATCATCTGTTCCGTGTTAATATCCGGATTCTTAATATAAGCGATGACGCCGTCAATGACTTCGCTTAAGTTATGCGGAGGCGTGCTTGTGACCATACCGACCGCAATCCCCTCCGAACCGTTAATCAATAAATTCGGTACCCGAACCGGAAGAACCTCCGGCTCCTTTTCCGTTTCGTCAAAGTTCGGCATAAAATCCACAACATTCTTATCGAGATCCCCCAGAAATACCTCCTGCGTAATTTTTTGTAGCCTTGCCTCGGTATAACGCATTGCCGCAGCTCCGTCTCCCTCAATTGAGCCGAAATTTCCGTGCCCTTCCACAAGCGGAAGCTCCTTTTTAAAATCCTGCGCCATGACAACCAGCGCGTCATAAATGGAACTGTCTCCATGCGGATGATATTTACCCATCGTATCTCCGACAATACGGGCGCATTTTCGAAACGGTTTATCATAGCGGATACCCAGCTCGTACATATCGTAAAGCGTGCGCCTCTGCACCGGCTTTAATCCGTCTCTTACATCCGGCAGGGCGCGGGAAATAATTACGCTCATTGCATAATCAATAAATGATTTCTGCATCAGCTCCGAATATTCCGTACGGATAATCTGTTCGTCCTGTCTCATCATTTTATGGAACCTTTCTTAAAAATATTTACGTGCAAGTTCTGCATCCAAAAAGACGCTCTCCTTATGTTTTTTGGCGTTTATACGTCTAACTCTGCATCCATCAGGACGCTGAATCCGCTTTCTTGTTTATTTATACATCCAGTTCTGCGTCCAAAAAGACGCTCTCCCTATGTTTTTGGGGGTTATACGTCTAACTCAGCGTCTTCTGCATGTTCATATATATAGGTTCTGCGCGGGGGGACGTCGTTGCCCATCAGCAGTTCGGTGATGTCGGAGGCCATACGCCCGTCCTCGATTTCAATGCGTTTTAACATTCGTTTTTCCGGATCGAGCGTCGTTTCCCAGAGCTGATCGGCATCCATTTCTCCAAGTCCTTTATAACGCTGCAGCGTAAAGCTGCCTTTATGCTTTTTCCGGTACCGTTCAAGCGCGGCGTCGTCGTAAAGGTACTCTTCTTTCCCCTTTGCAGGAATTGCCTTATAAAGCGGCGGCGTCGCGACGTAAATATGTCCTTCGTAAATCAGCTCCGGCATAAACCGGTAAAATAATGTCAAAAGCAGCGTCGAAATATGCGCGCCGTCTACATCCGCATCCGTCATAATAATAATTTTGTCGTAACGGAGCTTTGTTATATCGAAATCATTTCCGAACCCTTCCGAAAATCCGCAGCCAAACGCATTAATCATGGTTTTAATTTCTGCATTTGCCAGTACTTTGTCAATGCTCGCCTTCTCCACATTCAAAATTTTTCCGCGAATCGGAAGAATTGCCTGAAAGCTTCGGTCACGCGCGGTTTTCGCCGAACCGCCCGCCGAATCTCCCTCTACGATAAAAATCTCGCAGCGGGAAGCATCCCTGCTCTCGCAGTTTGCCAGTTTTCCGTTTGAATCAAAGGAAAACTTCTGCTTTGTCAGCAAATTCGTCCTTGCCTTTTCCTCTGTCTTACGGATTTTCGCAGCTTTTTCGGCACAGGAAATAACCGTCTTTAAAACTTCCAGATTCTTGTCGAAATAGAGCTGTATTTCGTCCCCCGTCACCTTTGCCGTAACTCTTGCCGCATCCTGATTGTCCAGTTTTGTCTTTGTCTGCCCCTCAAAGCGCGGATCCGGATGTTTGACCGAAATCACCGCCGTCATTCCGTTTCTGACGTCGGCTCCCGTAAAGTTGACGTCTTTTTCTTTTAAAATGCCAATCTCTCTGGCATAAGAATTTATTACAGTTGTAAAAACAGTTTTAAAACCGGTAATATGTGCGCCGCCCTCGGCATTAAAGATATTGTTGCAGAAGCCCATAATATTTTCATGAAATTCGTTCGTATATTGAAATGCGGCTTCCACTTCAATTCCTTCGCTCTCCCCTTTAAAATAAATGACTTCATGAAGCGCTTCGGTATTTTTATTCAATTCCCTGACGAAGCCTTTAATCCCCTCTTCCTCATGATACTCGATATGTTCCGTCTGCGCTCCCCGTCTGTCTTCATAAATAATCGTAAGACCCGGATTTAAGTACGCCGTCTCGTGCATCCGGCTTTTGACTTCGTCCTCTTTAAATCTGGTTTTTTCAAAAATTTCCGGATCGGGAAGAAAATTCACCTTTGTCCCTGTTTTTTTCGTTTTCCCGATTTGCGGAAGCAGGCCGTCCACAAGCTCTATAACCGGCACCCCGCGCTCGTATCGGTCATGGTGAATATAGCCCTTTTGGCTGATCTCAACATCCATATACGTCGATAACGCGTTTACAACGGAAGAACCCACGCCGTGCAGACCGCCGCTTGTCCGATAAGCGGAATCGTCAAATTTTCCTCCCGCATGAAGCGTCGTATAGACAATACGCGCCGCAGACACGCCCTTTTCGTGCATTCCGACCGGTACACCGCGCCCGTTGTCCTCCACCGTACACGATCCGTCCGCTTCTAATGTTACATATATCGTATCGCAGGCTCCGGCCAGATGCTCGTCCACCGCGTTGTCGACAATTTCATAAATCAGATGATTCAAACCTTTTCTTGAAACGCTTCCGATATACATTCCCGGCCTCTTCCGAACTGCTTCAAGCCCTTCCAAAACCGAAATACTATGCTCGTCATAAGCTGCCATTTTACATCCATGCCTTTCTAACTCTATTTTTCTTCTTTTTCCTGATACCTCATATGTGCGATTACCATCAATGCAATCTTAAATTTCATTGCATCGTCAAATCTGCGAATATCCAGTCCCGTCATTTTTTCGATACGCTCAAGACGATATACGAGTGTGTTTCGATGCAGATATAATTGGCGCGCCGTCTCCGATATATTCAGGTTATTTTCAAAAAATTTCTGGATCGTCGTCGCATTTTCCTCATCAAAAATATCCGGTATTTCATCGCCGAATACTTCTTTGATAAACATTTCACAAAGGCTCATCGGAAGCTGATAGATTAACCGTCCGATTCCCAGAAAGCGATAGCTGAACGCTTCTCGCTCCGCATAAAATATCTTCCCGACCTCAAGCGCCATTCTGGCCTCCTGATATGACCTCGCAATATCCTGCAGATTATATACCACGCTCCCGTAGCCCACGCGTACCCTTACCATAACTTCCGTCTGCATATTGTCGACAATCATTTCCGCCAGATAAAAAAGCTCCTCTTCCTTCCTTACATCTCTACAGTCTTTAATCAGAATAATGCTTTGTTCCTCCACTTCAGTCACAAAGTCTCTGGCCCTTGATGCAAACAGATTTTTTATCAGTTCCATTGCGGCGGCATCCTTTTTGCCTTCTGTTTCGATTACAAATACGGCGCGGCGTTCCTGCTCGATATGAAGTTTCTGCGCTTTATTGTACATATCTACTACAAGCATATTCCCAAGCAGAATATTCTGCATAAAATTACTCCGGTCAAACTGCTCCATATAAGCCAGCGCAAGATTACGTATCTGACAGACAGCCAGCTTTCCTATCATATATGCTTCTTCATGGGATGCCCTGGTAAGAAGGATATATTCCAGTTCTCCTTCTACCAAAACCTTAAAAAAATGATAGCCGGAAAGCATCTGGCTTTCGGCCATAGACGCCGCAAATGCTTTCACGGCCGATTCCATTCTGTCTTCCGTATCAAAGGTTGCCGCAAGCTGTTTCCCCTCTTCCGAATATACAGCCAGATCAATTTTGGAGATATCCTTGATTTCCTCCAGCGCAGTCTGAATTTTATGATTTGAAATCATTTTTCCTCTCATCCCGCCGCACATGCGGCAAAAATAATTGATGTACCGCCTGATTCATAATCGTCTTTTCATGAGAAAAACTGGGTACGAAATTGTACCCAGTTTTTATTCTTAAGTTTATTTAATTTTACCGAATTAGTTGGTAATTGTCAATTCTGTTTCTTTGTCGAAACAGTGAATCTTTTCCGGATCCATTGCCAGCGTCACGCGGGATCCCAGACGAGCAGTCGTCTTGGAATCAACCTTTGCAGACATCTTTGCGTCGCCGATTGTATAGTAAAGCAATACTTCGGAACCAAGTAACTCGTATCCGTTGATTTCGGTCTGGAAACTTGAATCCTTATGCGCTGCAAGTTCAATCTCGGAATCGCTGATATCTTCCGGTCTGATACCCATAACGACTTTCTTTCCGTTGTATCCGCCGTCCGCTAATTTCTTTGCCTTAGCCGGAGGAAGCACAATTGTCGTCTTATCAAAGGTAAGAGAAACCTTATCGCCTTCTACCTTACATGTAGCGTCGATGAAGTTCATCTGCGGAGAACCGATAAATCCTGCTACGAATAAGTTGTTCGGTTCGTTGTATAATTTCTGCGGAGAGTCTACCTGCATAATAACGCCGTCTTTTAATACGACAATTCTTGTACCTAAGGTCATAGCCTCGGTCTGATCATGCGTTACATAGATGATGGTCGCTTTTAATCTGTTATGTAATGCTGCGATCTCAGTACGCATCTGTACACGAAGCTTTGCATCCAGGTTGGATAACGGTTCGTCCATCAGGAATACTTTCGGATTACGAACAATCGCACGTCCCATAGCTACACGCTGTCTCTGACCACCGGACAAAGCCTTCGGCTTACGGTCTAACAATTTCTCAAGGTCAAGAATCTTAGCTGCTTCTTCTACTTTCTTTTTGATTTCGTCCTTCGGAACTTTTCTCAGCTTTAATCCGAACGCCATATTGTCAAATACGGTCATATGCGGATACAGAGCGTAGTTCTGGAATACCATCGCGATATCTCTGTCTTTCGGCTCTACTTCGTTCATAAGCTTTCCGTCGATTTTAAATTCACCGGAAGAAATCTCCTCCAGACCTGCAATCATACGTAATGTGGTAGATTTACCGCATCCTGAAGGTCCTACAAAAATAATAAATTCCTGATCCGCTACTTCAAGGTTAAAATTCTTTACGGCTTCAAACCCGTTCGGATATACCTTGCAAATGTTCTTCATGGATAAACTTGCCATTGGTTATTTTCCTCCTAAAAAAATTTCTGATGCACTTTCTGATGTAATAACTATACATAAAAAACAGTCGAAACACCATATGTGACCTGTACAAAGAATCTGTCATTTTTTGTGGAATATTACAGTGATTGCAGCCGTTTTTCCTGTATTTCGTCAGGTTGACGAATTAATTCGTCATTTCTGTACGAAATGACGAAAAATTACAGCTTCGAATAACCGAATCCGTTTACAACCGCTTCCAGACGGATTCCTTTTTTGCAGTAAGGACAGTCCTCCGCCGCGTAAGCTCCGTATCCGGGCAGATCTTCTTCCCGAAAGACAGACTGTATCCGCATTCCGTCAATCTCCTCAACTGTGGAGAATACCGAAGCAATCGACTCGACGATTCCTCCGTAATAACGGATTCCTTCCAGGCTTCGATGCATTGTTTTACCCGTAGTTGTGGTCGCGCAAAGAAGAACGATGTGTTTGCCGGCAATACTTGGCTTGATGTTGTCGCGGAACAAAAGCTGATTGTTGCTGTTCAGTTCAGGAGATACTACATATATGGTTTCATGTCTGTTTGTAGACTGATAGGAAGCTTTTTCAAATTCCTCCGCCAAAAGCGCTCCGATCACTTCTGTGCCGTCCATGCAGACAATCGTATCCACATAGGAAAGCCGGCCGATTTTATGACATAATATTTTTGCAATTTCCTCGGCCTCCCGCAGTCTGGTCTTTAAGCTTGTAATATCAATATAATAATTGATATGTGAGTGGCTCGTTGCAAAATGCCCCGGAATCGCGTGAATCGCCACCTTATTGCTTTCTTTTGAATAAAATTTTACCATTTTGCTTTCCATAACGCTCTCTCCTTCCGCCGCTTCTTTGTGCGGCTCTCCAATTTACCCCTGCTTTGTTCCGATTTTATTGTCTGCCTGTGGTTCCGAATCCTCCTCTGTCTTCATTGCCAAGTGCTTCTGTTTCTTCAAATGTAATCTGCGGCTGATGCTTTTGAATCCGAAACTGACAGATACGATCATTGACATGGATCTCCGTATCGCGCACAGCAAGCACCGGTACCTTCCAAATGTCTCCGTCTCCGCAGTAGGTTTCGTCGACGACTCCCATATGATTGGTCTGTATCAGCCCAAAGCTGTGAAACGTAGAGCTTCTCGGCACAATCACTGCCTCATATCCCTTCGGAAGCTGCATCGAGATTCCCAGTGAAATCAAACGGGACTCTCCTTTTTTTAATATGACATGCTCTGCCGCACGAAGATCAATCCAATCGCTTTTTCCCGCAATGTAAGTCAGTTTTTCGATCTCTTTCGTATGATATTTAATCCGAATTGTTTCTTTTTCCATCTTCCGTCACAATCTCTTTTCTAAAAAAATAAAACCCGTTCTTCTTATGCTTTCCATTCCAACGCGCTGTGCTCGCATTTCCTGTCGCGTAGCATCAGCTCCATAACCGCTTCCTTCGCCGGCTTATCCTCAAATAATACGCGGTTCACTTCTTCTATAATCGGCATTTCCACTTCGTACTTTCGCGCCAGCGCAATGGCTGCTTTTGCGGAATATACGCCTTCCACTACCATCTTTACTTCATCCATCGCCTGTTTCATAGTATAACCCCGGCCAATCAGCATTCCGGCTCTCCTGTTTCGGCTGTGTCTGCTTTCGCAGGTAACAATCAAATCTCCGATTCCGGTAAGACCGCTCAACGTCTCTGTCTTGGCTCCCATTTTATAGGCAAGACGGCTCATTTCCATAATTCCTCTCGTAATCAGAGCTGCTTTTGTATTGTCTCCGTATCCAAGTCCGTCGGCCATACCCGCCGCCAATGCAATTACATTTTTTAAAGAACCGCCAAGCTCCATTCCAAGCACATCCGGACTTGTATATACCCGGAATACTTCATTCATAAAAATATCCTGCACGCCTTCGGCAACCGCACGCTTTTCAGCGCCTGCTACAACCGTAGTCGGAACTCCCATCCCTACTTCTTCCGCATGGCTCGGACCGCACATTACCGCCGTATCGACCTTTGGAAGCTCCTGTTCAACGATTTGAGACAACGTCAGCAGCGTTTTCTCTTCGATTCCCTTTGCGACACAGACAATAACCTGCCCTTTTCTTACATAGGGAGCCATTCGCTTTGCCGTACTTCTGGTATAAATCGAGGGCGCCGCGAGAATCAGAAATTCCTTTCCCGTAACCGCATCGCCCAAATCCGTAGTAAATTCCATATCACCCGGCAGTATCACACCCGGAAGTTTATCCACATGTTCATGTTTTTCCCGAAGCATTGCAATCTCGTCGTCCAGAACGGACCAGACCGTCACATGGTTTCCGTTGTCATGCAATACTTTCGCAAGCGCAATTCCCCAGCTTCCCGCGCCAATTACCGCTACCTTTTTCACACGAATCCTCCCTTACTTATTTTTACTTCCAAATTTATTTTCCGTTCCTTTTAACAGCCGCCTGATATTTTCCCGATGCCTCCATAACGCCATCAGCGTAAAACAGCCGCTGACAATATAAAATTCCGGAAGATAAGACGGCGCTATCGAAAGATAGCCGAGCTGTCCGAACAGAACCACCTGCACGAGATAAAACACTACAACAAGTATCGATCCAAGAGATACATACCTCGTAATTGCAATGGAACCGATAAATAAGGCAAGACAGACAGGCGCTGCAATCGGACAGACGGCAAGAATCATGCCTGACGTACAGGCAATGCCCTTACCTCCTTTGAACTTCAGATAACATGGAAAATTATGACCGAGCACCGCTCCGAATCCCGCATAAAGTCCAAGTACCTTTACCGCTTCCGGATATTTTTCCCGAAATAGAAAATAGACAAGCACGACTGCCAGAATCGCCTTAAATAAATCTCCCAAAAAAGTGATCAGTCCCGCCTTCCAGCCTAAAACCCGCAGTGAATTTGTCGTACCGGCATTACCGCTTCCCTCGTTACGAATATCGATCCCACGGCTTTTTCCGTAAAAATACCCCGTCTGAAACAGCCCGAATACATATCCGGTAATTAATGAAATAAGTCTGGCAATTATCATATCTATCCCCATTTCTGCTTAATTTTTTTCTTTTCTCTCTCGGATAATAAATTTTAAAGCCGTCCCGCGGAATCCGAACGTTTCGCGAATCCGGTTCTCCAGATAACGCGTATAAGAAAAGTGCATCAGCTCTTTATCGTTTACAAAAACTACAAAAGTAGGAGGCTTAACGGAAACCTGCGTCGTATAATAAATGCGAAGCCGCTTTCCTTTGTCGGAGGGCGGCTGCTGCAATGCGACCGCTTCCGCAACAATCTCGTTCAGTACGCCCGTAGCGACACGCATACTGTTGTTTTCCAGTACAACGTCAATCGTTTCAAATATTCTGCCGAGACGCTGTCCCGATTTCGCGGAGATAAACAAAATTTCCGCATACGGCATAAAGCTTAAGATTTGACGGATTTTCTCGGTATGACGGTAAACCGTCTTATCGTCTTTTTCAATTGCGTCCCACTTATTAACCGCAATAATAATCCCTTTTCCGCGATCATGGGCAATACCTGCAATTTTTGCGTCCTGTTCGGTTACGCCTTCCGTCGCGTCAATCATAATCACACATACGTCGGCGCGCTCCACTGCCGTTACGGCACGGATAATACTGTAACGCTCCAATTCCTCTTTAATTTTATTTTTCCGCCTAAGTCCTGCGGTGTCGATAAAAATATACTCTTTTCCGTTGTATTTAATATCCGTATCTATCGCGTCTCTGGTCGTTCCCGCAATATCCGAAACAATGACACGTTCCTCTTTTGCAAGCTTATTAATCAGCGAGGACTTTCCGACATTCGGCTTTCCGATCACCGCAATCCTCGGACGTCCATCCTCCTCTTCCTTTTCCGTATAATCGGGAAAGTGCTTTACGACTTCGTCCAGCATATCGCCAAGTCCCAGCTTAGAAGAAGCCGAAATCGGAAGGGGATCTCCGATTCCAAGATTATAAAACTCGTAAACGTCCGCCATATATTTTTCAAAACTGTCTACTTTATTGACGACAAGCACAACCGGCTTACCGGAACGCCGCAGCAGATCGGCCACTTTGCCGTCCGCGTCCTGAAGGCCTTGCTTTACATCTGTAAGAAAAATAATCACGTCCGCCGACGCAATCGCAATTTCCGCCTGCTCCCGCATCCGCGACAAAATAAGATCTTTGCTTTCAGGTTCAATGCCGCCCGTATCAATCATGGTAAAATTGTAATTAAGCCATGATACCTCCGCATAAATCCGGTCCCTGGTCACGCCCGGCGTGTCCTTTACAATTGAAATCCGCTCGCCTGCAAGCGCGTTAAACAGCGTAGACTTTCCGACATTCGGACGGCCTACCACCGCTACCACTGGTTTACTCATATTTCCTCTCATTCCACCGCCCGAGCGGTTCAAAATCGTTCTCTAAAAAAGTAAAGCGTCAAGAAGATCCTGACCGCTTGATTTTACAATATCTATCGGCACTTGTAAAGCCTCTTTCAATTCCGCAAGCGTCATATCGTCCAAAAAGACTTCTTCTCCGCTGCGGAGAAGATTACAGGGCAGAAGCAGCTTCTCCCCCAGATTTTCCCCTTTTAGCTGCGCTAATAAATCCTGTCCCGTCAAAAGACCCGAAACTGTAATCCGCTCCCCGAAAAAATCATTTCGAATCGGAAAAACCTGAAATTCCATATCAGGAGCAAGCGCAGCGCACTCTTCCACAAGCTGCGTGATAAAAGGAGCCGCCAACAAACCGGTTGCAAGCGTAACACGGCGCGCCTGCAAAAACGCTTCCGGCGCGCGTTTCTCCTTCCTGTCCGCCAAAAGACATACAACGGCCTCGTGAAATTCATCCATCAAAAGCCGCAGCATCCCGACCCCGTTTTCCAACTGAACATATCCGTCGTAGCGATCTTCCTCCGGAAGCGGCTGTCCCGCCAGTAAGTACCATTCGTCGCTTGCATGTATAAAGTGAATTCCATACCGGTCCATACAGGCATTCTGCCACTTATGAATCGTTTCAAGCACCGACGCAGCATCCTCTTTTCCGAACGGATCTAACGGATAAAGTCCCTCCCGGAATTTGGACAGTCCCACCGGAACGACCGAAACGCTCTGCATACAGGGAATATAAGCGGTCAGCTCCCGGATCGAACGCTCCAATTCTTCGCCGTCGTTCACTCCCTTGCAAAGTACAATCTGCCCGTTCATCTCAATTCCGCCTTCATAAAGGAGGTCTATTTTTTTAAGAGCCTCTCCCGCGAAACGATTATTTAACATCTTGCAGCGAAGTTCCGGATTCATCGTCTGTACGGAAATATTAATCGGCGCCATCTTATACGCAATAATCCGTTCAATATCCCGCTCCTTCATATTTGTAAGCGTTACATAATTTCCCTGAAGAAACGAAAGCCTGGAATCGTCGTCCTTAAAATAAAGCGTGTCACGCATTCCCTTCGGCATCTGATCAATAAAGCAGAAAATGCATTTATTTTGACAGGATTTATAGTCATCCATAAGACCGTTTTCAAATTCGATTCCGATCTCTTCATCCGCCTCCTTCTCCACCTCCAGCACCCACTGTTCCCCATCCGGTTTCTCTACCAGCAATTCCACATATTCATCCGTTGTATAATACTGATAATCAAATATATCCTCTATCTTTTCATGATTCACTGTAAGGAGCCTGTCTCCCGGTTCGATTTCCAGCTCTGCAGCAATGCTTTCAGGAAGTACTTTGCTGATCACATGCCCTTTTGGCCCGTTCTTGTTTCCAGATTTCATTTTACGTTTTCCTCTGAATCTTACATCTCTTCATAACGGTTCAGCCTTCGGCTTCATAGCTGCTGAATCGTGTTACAATTCACGGCCTGGGACCGCTCATAGCAACAATTCGGGGCAACATTCCAAGTTTTGCTACACCAAAATCGCCCCTCACACCTGCATCACGTTCTCACAGGCTTTGCAGCAAGTGCAAAGTCCTGGCTGAATAGTTACCACCTCTTATTCATTCTACTAGAAATTCCTTGACGTGTCACTAGCATAATGTTATAAAATAAAGTAGCAACAATCCCTGTCATACTTTTTCGGAGGTCGCCATGCCTAATATACGTGAACTTGAAGCCGCTATTCCTGTCGCTCCTTTGAAACTGGTGGTGATGGATTCCGCCGCTGCAATGGGAGAGCGGGTCAATAACTACATCGTGAATTTCAGAA
>CANPGM010000039.1 GCA_947573605.1 uncultured Roseburia sp.
ATTTAGAGAATCCGTTTGCCGGAAAATACGGCGATTTATATTTTTTAAAATTTGCCACCCAACAGCTTAAAACCTGCCTTTTGACACCCGAATCCTATAAGGTAAAAAAGCGTCGTCTGACGATGCCGTTTCCTGTAAGGTAAGAAAAAGCGCCGCAGCGCGGCGCCTTTGTTACTCTTTCTGTTCCTTAAAGATAATCTCGTTTCCGTATAAAAGCCCTAATTTGCTTTTTGCGATATCCTCTACATACTCTCTTGACTGCGTGTATCTGTCGTACTCTTTTATCTCATTCTTCCGGTCCATTTCCTCTGCATATTCCTGCTCCAAAGCCTCCTGCCTGTTTATGTACTCCTGATCCTTCTGATAAATCTTCACGATCTGAACAGACATTACAGCCACAAACGCAAGCATAATCAGGCTAATGCAGAACTTCCCCGTCCGATTGTTGTTTTTTCTCGTTCTAACTCTTTTCTTTCCTGTCATATGAGCTTACACCTCTGTTCCCGCTATAATTTGTGTAAGCCCATTTTAACTGCTTTCCATACTTTTTTCAACCGTTTTCCGGAAAAGTTCCGGATTTTCTTTCCCGCCTTTTTCGCCGGCGAAAACAACACCCGCAATACGCGCCGGATTCCCTTTAAAATTGTTCCGAACACAAGCACGTTTAACTTTATCACAAAGCGGCTGATTAACAGATAATACAAAAGCATACCGAGCAGCACGCCTCCGAGCGCGAATCCGCGTACCATCCCGTCGTTGTTCCTGTATATCATAAGAAACACCGTTAAGGTTACAAAGACCCAGTAAAGGATATCTTCAAGTCCGATTAGAAACGTTCCGTGCTTGATCAGCCGCCTTAAAATTCGAAGTATGTCGTAAAGAAAGAATAAAAAAATCCCTGCCAGTACGGATACGCCCAGGAAATACGCCTCGCTGCCGATCCCTTCGCTCACCTGCATTACTTAAACAGCCTTCCTAACAGAGATTCCGCCTGTTTTCCGGCGCTCTTTACTTCCGAATAGGTAAGAGAGTCGATTCTGCCTTCAATATCTACCTCGCCCTTCTCAAGCGATAATCTGTTTACATGAAGGTCATGTCCTTTTATCAGCAGCATTCCAAGCTCCGTTTCCAACAGTATTTCCGCCACGTCGAAGGAAAGTACGTCCACAACGCCGCTGAAAGCGCCGCTTTTACGGTTTGCGAGTAATACCTTATGGGATTTTGCAGCATTATTATTTTTCTCGTCCATTGAAGTTCCCCATGCCGGAGCAATTTATTGCGAAGGCATGCACCTGAAATATCAGATTTCGGATGTGATTCAGATTTGCGGCTCCAACGCAAATCCGGGTGTGTAAAATAAGCGATCCGGCTTATTTTACACACGAAAGCCTCCTGCCATTTTAAATATATTAGAAGGCCCTTCCTTTTATGCCAGATATTCGAATAAATCTTTTGCCTCTTCTTTCTTCGTCGTCTCTAAAATGTTTAATACTTTAACCTTTACCGTCTTTGTTCCAAAACCGATTTCTATGATATCGCCGACCTTTACATTCTGAGAAGCCTTCGCCGGTTTTCCGTTTACCGACACTCTTCCTGCATCGCATGCTTCATTTGCGACTGTTCTTCTCTTAATCAGTCTTGATACCTTTAAAAACTTGTCTAATCTCATATAAATCCTCCTAAAAAATGAAAATGCGGATTCAGGCTACTGAATCCGCATCTATTTCTACATTTATCATAAGACTATGCGTTAATAATATCCTTCAACGCCTTGCCTGCCTTGAACTTGGGAGCCTTAGAAGCTGCAATCGGCATTTCCTTTCCGGTCTGCGGATTTCTTCCTGTTCTAGCAGCTCTCTCTGTCACTTCAAACGTACCAAAACCTACTAACTGGATTTTCTCACCTTTTTTTAATTCTTCCGTAACAACATCTGTAAATCCTTTTAATGCTGTCTCTACATCCTTCTTACTTAATTCAGTCTTGTCCGCGATAGCGGCAACTAACTCTGCTTTGTTCATGTTAAAAATTCCTCCTCTGGATTTTCAAGATAAATATATTCTGAGGTTTTCCTGTCAAAATACCTGCACATATATTTATACTTGTTTTCCCCAGCTTTGTCAAGAAAATTTCCCATATTTAAAGGCTTTTTCAAGTTTTTAGAGCATTTTATTTATCACCGAAAGAACGGCTTCGGACAAGGCCTTTGATTTCGTATCCGCATCGTCTAACGAAGTTCCTTTTACCCCCAGATAGAATTTTACCTTCGGTTCCGTTCCCGACGGTCTGACGCAAACCCATGCGCCGTCGGTCATCTCATAGTATAAAACGTTAGAGGACGGAAGCCCGGTCGGTTTTACTTCGCCTGTCGCAGTATCTGTAACCGTATCCTTCTTATAATCGCGGACAGCCGTTACACGGTAGCCGCCGATCTCCGCCGGCGCATTTTCGCGCAGCGTATTCATAATTTCCTGAATCTTTGCAAGACCTTCGATTCCCTTTAAGGTAATAGAAGTTACGTCGTCCTTATAATATCCGTAGCGCTCGTACATCGCAAGCATTGCGTCCCAGAGCGTCATATTCTTTGTCTTGTAGTAAGCGGCAGCTTCGCAGAGTGTCATAGAAGCCACAATCGCGTCCTTATCTCTTGCATAAGTTCCGGTCAGACAGCCGTAGCTTTCCTCCATTCCGAAAAGATACGTTCCCTTTCCGGTAGTTTCAAATTCCAGAATCTTCTGACCGATAAATTTAAATCCGGTCAATACTTCAACCAGCTCTATTCCGTAATAGTCGGCAATCGCATCCGCCATATTGGTGGAAACGATAGAACGAATAAACGCGCCGTCTTCCGGAAGTCCGTGCAGCTCTTTTCTCTGACCGATTACATAATCACCGATCAGACAGCCGGACATATTGCCGGTTAAGCTGTGATATTCCCCTGTTTTGGAATCCTTTACATATACGCCGAGACGGTCCGCATCCGGATCCGTCGCAAGAATCAGATCCGCATCTACCTTTTTGCCGAGAGCCAGTCCCAATTCAAATGCTTCCGCCGCTTCCGGGTTCGGATAGCTGACGGTCGGAAATTCTCCGTCCGGCAGTTCCTGTTCGGGAACGACATATACATTTTCAAAACCAAGCTCTTTTAATACGCGGCGCACCGGAATATTGCCGGTTCCGTGCAGCGGCGTGTACACAATCTTCATATCCTTGCCGACTTTGTCGATACAATCCTGATGAAGCACGAGTTTCTTTAATTCCGCTATGTACGGGTCGTCAATATCCGCTCCGATTACCTGATAAAGACCGGCTGCAACCGCCTCGTCCTTGTCCATTGTCTTCACGGCCGCATAATCCGTAACTTTCTTTACCTCATCCATGATTCCCGCATCATGAGGCGGAGTAATCTGCGCGCCGTCCTCCCAGTATACCTTATAACCGTTGTATTCCGGGGGATTATGGCTTGCAGTGATATTAATACCTGCAATACAGCCGAGCTTTCGAACCGCATACGACAGTTCCGGCGTCGGTCTGAGCGATTCGAATACATAAGCTTTAATGCCGTTTGCCGCAAGAGAGAGAGCCGCCACATCCGCAAACTCCGGCGACATTCTTCTCGAATCATAGGCAATTGCCACACCCTTTGCCTGTCCGTTTACACTACAGATATAATTTGCGAGTCCCTGCGTTGCTTTGCGAACCGTATAGACGTTCATACGATTGGTCCCTGCTCCGATGACTCCGCGAAGTCCGGCGGTACCAAACTCCAAATCCATGTAAAACCGTTCCTCAATCTCTTTCTCATCCGAGGCAATTCCCTTAAGCTCTTCCTTCGTCGCCTCGTCAAAGTACGGATTGTTCAACCACTCTTCATACAGTTCTCTGTAGCCCATCATTTTTCCTCCATATTCATTATATTATAGTATGATACCCGGTGCAAAAAACGCAGGCCGCGCCTGACATTTTTCCTGAATACCTTCTGCCTTTTATTGTATCGTTCCTTCCCGGATTTTTCAAGTACCGGAGCGTTAATTTACAATCGTAGATAACAGTTCCGACAGCGTACTCAAATAATCCGAATCGGGGTCATACTGCTGCGGATCGTCCGATTCCGGCGTATCGGACTCGGATTCGGTATTCAGTATCCCGTTTCCCGCCGTACCGCCTGAAGAATCCCCGTCCGGCCGGGGCAGTTCCGGTATTTCCTCCGTAGAAATCTCCGTTTCACTTTCGGTACTGCTGTCAGACGGTTTTTCCGGCAGCTCTTCGTCGCTTAATGAAATTACGATGGTAGCTTCCTGTGAATTGACAAACAGTTTCTTTTTATATGACGGATATCCCGGCGCATACGCGGCAATTGTATGAACACCGTAGTCCAGCGTAATCTCTTCATCGTAATTGAAATCCTTGCCGTCAATATGAAGCGCCGCTCCCTCCACGTCTATTGCAAACAGAATCCGGCCTTTTTTCGGTCCCTCGCCTTTGATTTCATTCAGATCAACTACTGTTGTCTGATCTCTGGCTACCGTAATCTCCACACTTCCGCCGTACCCTTTGTTAGCAGCCGTCAGCGTATAGGTCCCCTCCGGTATTTCTACCGTCATATCTCCGGTTATCTCCGCAAATATTTTTCTTCCGATCTGTATAAAGCTTCCTTTAAATATTTCCGTATTCTGCAGCTCCACTTTCCCGTAACCGGTTGTTACCGCTACAGACAGTATTTCCTTATTCATCCCGACCGCCCGGAGCTTTTCGCCGTCTTTTAAAGAAGAGAGCGCGATCTGTTCGCCGTTTGATACGACAAACATGTCCTCTTTATAGGTATATTTCGTATCTCCGATTTCAAATACGCCCCGTTCCTCGTCTACGGTATAGCGGCTGATATCGGGATATTCCCACACATCATCCGAAATCCGCACTTCTTTGAGCCGTCCCTCCTTATCTTTTTGGCCGATATTTACAATCCTTCCCGGCTCAAAATAGGAAACTGCCGTATGATCCCCGTACTTGTTCAGAAAACGGGTTGTCAGAGAATAATAATACATATACTGCCTGCCCGATGCAAGCTGCTCGAGAATCAGATGCTCCGTCGTCATATCGTTGTCAATGATGAGGTACATATCCGTTCCGATTACGGCATTTACCTGTTCGTCATCCTCTTTTTTTCCGTTGCCGGACGACTCCTTTTCCTCCTGTGCCGGATAATAATAGGAACCCGGCGCAATCGGCCCCTGGTTCCCGCATCCGATCGGAAGTATCATCAATATCAAAAACAAAAAAATAAGAATTCTTAATTTTTTCTTCAAAAGACAATCCCTCATATGTAATTAAAACCCAGTTATTTACCCTTGCTTTCTGTCCTTAAGTATACAATATTATTTCACAAAATGAAACAGTATTTTTAAGAACTGTTCCCTTGCTTCCTCCTGAGTAAACACTTTTTCAAGCTTTTCAATGTCTCTGCCCGAAAGCCACGCCTTATGGGAATTATTGTAATGATTCGCTATTTTATAAAATTTCCCCGGATATGCCAGATAAAAATAAAGATAACGGTACTCCTGCTCTTCTATTTTACGTACGCTGTCATACGCCTGTATCATATCAAGCCCAAGTCCCGTGTTCCAGTTGTTTTTTTCCAACATTTTCCGAATGAAATTTGCAAGGTCTCCTATCTGTATATCGTAGGAAAACCGGTCGAGTCCGACGATGGCGATTCCCTGCCTGGAGAAAATAACATTATGCTGGTTAAAATCACCGTGGCAGAATCCAAATAACTCCTTTTTCGGCTCCATTGCCCGCAATGCGTCCGTTACCTCGGTCGCCTTTTTCTGAAACGGCTCATACTGTTTCATGAAAAGTTCCTCAAACGCATTCTTCTTTTTTCTATTTCGGATATAATTACGTACCTGGCGAAGCTCTCTGTTATGCTTTTCATAGCTTACAAGCAGTGAATTCCGATCGATTCCTACAAATTCCGGTATAGTTCCCGAAAATCCCCGCGCCGTATTGTGCAAACTTGCAAGCTGCTTTACGGCAATCAGCATATCGTCCCTGTTTTTGGTATCGCATTCCGCCCCATGAAAGGCGTCGGCAAGGATGTATTTGCATTCATCCTCGTCGATTACAAGAACTTCCCCTTCCTTTGTCCTTGTTACTACCGGAACCAGAAACCGACTCTCTCTTAAATAATCCAGCATCTCCGCCAAAAATCCGGCGCGCTCCTTTGAACCGCGGTATTCGCACAGCGCCTTTGCTCCGAGGCTCGTGTCGCAGAGATAGCACTCTCTTCCCTTTGAAATGGTTTTTATTTTTAAATCGTAATGTTCTAACAATTGTTCCGGACGACTATACACAAAACCCCTCCATACAACAAAGCTATGGCCCCATTGTTTCATTGCCATGTCTCTTTATCATATGTGAGGGATTGTCATTTTATGAACCTGCTTTAACAATTTCTCTTTTGTGTTTTCTTGCGGATTTTCAAGCACAAATTCCAGCAGAGCGCGCAGCGCTTCTCCGATTTCCCGGCCGGGCTTCATACCCGCGGCAATCAAATCGTTTCCCGTCACCGCCAGATCCCGGAGCGAGAGGCACTGCCCCGCGTTTACAATCTTTTGGTAGAGCTTTTCGTATTCCGCAACGTAAGAAAGCTTCTCTTCCCTTCCCGCTTCGCTCTGCGCCAGTATATCAGCGCGTTTTACGGCGAACATCCGAGGATACTGTTTTGTTCCGTTTCTGTTGACCGCTCTGCGTACGGCCCGTTCCTCAAGCGGGGGACGGTCGTCATGACAGAGGATCTGGCGGCAGACGCTCTCCGTCGTTGCATTGTCAAATTTCAGCCGCCGCAGAATGTCCTTCGCCATTTCGCTTCCTTTTTTCTCATGACCGTAAAAATGATCCGTACCGTCCGCTCCCACCGTTCGGCAGGCAGGCTTTGCAATATCGTGAAGCAGCATCGTCAGTCTTGTAATCTTATCCGCTTCCGCCTGCCTGACCGCCTCTATCGTATGTTCTCCGACCGAAAAACAATGATGCGGATTATTCTGCGGCGTTTTCATCATCCGGTCAAATTCCGGAAAAAATACGCCGGTCAGGCCGGTTTCATAAGCCTCGCGTATCTTTTCGGGATGCTCCGACATAAGCAGCTTTAATAACTCGGCAGAAATCCGTTCCGCACTGACAAACCTGATATGCTCCGCGAGCCGCCCGATCGCAGCCTTCGTCGTCTCCTCAATGGAAAAGTCAAGCTGCGCGGCGAACCTTACGGCGCGCAGCATCCGAAGCGCATCTTCGCGGAATCGTTCTTCCGGATTGCCGACGCAGCGAATCATTCCCCGTTTCAGATCGCCCGCTCCGTCGTATAAATCAATCAGTCCGTCTCTGTCGTTATAGGCCATTGCATTCATGGTAAAATCGCGCCGTCTCAAATCCTCGGAAAGCCTGGGCGTAAACCGCACCTCCTTCGGATGGCGCGCATCCTCATATTCGCCGTCAATCCGGTAGGTTGTCACCTCGTAGCCCGTATGGTCCAGCATAACCGTAACCGTACCATGTACGATTCCGGTATCTATCGTATGTCCAAACAGCGCCTTTACCTGCACAGGCTTTGCCGACGTTGTGATATCCCAGTCCTTCGGCTTTTTGAAAAGCAGGGAGTCGCGTACGCAGCCGCCGACCGCATAAGCTTCGTAGCCATGCCCGGTAAGCGTGCGAATGATATAATTTACTTTTTCCGGAAGTACTATTTTCATATTTATAACCCTGTTTTTAGTATGCTTTTCCCCAGTAAACAAGCTTTTTCGCCGGCCTGCCGCAGCATACGCATACATCCGAAATCTGTTCCTGATCGTGGAACGGCATACAGCGCGACGTTACTGCCAGCTCTTCTTTTATCTGATTTTCGCATTCCATATTCTCACACCACATGCCGCGGATAAATCCGGGCTTATTTAATGCGATATCTTTTAATTCCTCATAATTATGCGCATCATAAATGTGCGCGTCGCGGTGCAGCTTTGCACGTTCAAACATATCATTTTGAATGGTTTCCAAAAGCTTTGGAAGCGCTTCGGAAAGTTCCGCAAACGAAACTTCCGTTTTTTCTCTGGTGTCGCGGCGGACAAGCACGCATTTCCCGGCTTCCATATCCTTCGGTCCAAGCTCGATACGTACCGGAATTCCGCGCATTTCCTGTTCTGAAAACTTCCAGCCCGGGCTCTTGTCCGAATCGTCAAGCCTTACGCGGCAGATGCTCCCAAGTTTTTCACAGAGTTCTTTCGCCTTATCCAGAACGCCTTCCGCATCCTGCCGGATCGGAATAACTACAGCCTGTATCGGTGCGATCCGGGGCGGAAGCACCAGGCCGGAATCATCGCCGTGTACCATGATAATTGCACCGATAATTCGGGTCGATAATCCCCAGGAGGTTTGATGCGCGTACTGCAGCTTATTCTCTCTGTCCGTATACTGGATTCCGAACGCCTTCGCAAAGCCGTCGCCAAAATTATGGCTTGTGCCGGACTGCAGCGCTTTGCCGTCATGCATGAGCGCTTCAATGGTGTAAGTGGCCTCCGCTCCCGCGAACTTTTCCTTTTCCGTCTTCTGCCCGCGAATTACGGGCACCGCAAGAACCTCTTCGCAGAAATCGGCATAGACGCCCAACATTTTCAATGTCCGCTCCTGCGCCTCTTCCGCGGTTGCATGCGCGGTATGCCCTTCCTGCCATAAAAATTCTCTGGAGCGCAAGAACGGGCGGGTTTCCTTTTCCCACCGCACCACGGAACACCACTGATTATATACTTTCGGCAGGTCGCGGTAAGATTGAATAACGTTTTTATAGAAATCGCAAAAAAGCGTCTCGGAGGTCGGTCTGACGCAGAGACGCTCCTGCAGCGGATTCATACCGCCATGCGTAACCCACGCCACTTCGGGCGCAAACCCCTCCACATGGTCTTTTTCCTTCTGTAAAAGACTCTCCGGGATAAACATCGGCAGATAGACGTTCTCTACGCCCGCTTCCTTAAATCTGCAGTCTAATTCCTTCTGAATATTTTCCCAGAGCGCATAGCCTGCCGGTTTGATAATCATACAGCCTTTGACCGATGAGTAATCAATGAGTTCCGCTTTTTTTACAATATCCGTATACCACTGTGCAAAATCTTCTTTCATCGAAGTAATCGCTTCGACCAGTTTCTTATTATCCTTTGCCATAATCGTCTAAACTCCTTGTATGCCTCGTATTTATTCTTTTCACAATTCTATGTCAAATAAAATGGCTTGTCAATTTCAAATTCGGCTTTTTTACGCGTCTTTGGATGACGGAAGGCGATTTTACAGGAACATAAAGCAAGCGTCTTTACGGACGGATTTATATTTTCTCTGAAATTATATTTTCTGTCGCCGCAGACAGGCATTCCGGCATGAGAAAGCTGCACGCGGATTTGATGATGCCTCCCGGTCTTTAGTTTAATTCTTAAAATAGACTGTCTTCCGTTCGTCTCCAGCAGTTCATAGCTTAATTCCGCGTATTTGGCACCCGGCGTCCCCTTGCTTACCACCTTTGAAATGTTGGCTTTTTTGTCCCGCAGCAGATAATCCTCTAATACCGCTTTTTTGTGCACGGGCACGCCTTCGACCATCACAAAATATTGCTTATCGGCCTGTTTTTCGGAAATCTGCCTGCAAAGATCCGCAGCCGCTTCCTTTGTTTTTGCAAATACCATTACGCCTTCTACCGGCTGATCCAGACGATGAACGACTCCGATATACGGAGCTTCCCCTTTTGCGGCGCGGTAATTTTTAAGTATGCTTTCTATATCCGGTTCCGCGCACCTCTTTGTCTGAACGGCTACACCCGCTTTTTTGCGGCACACAAGAATCGTTTCGTCCTCATATATTATTTCCGGTATCATTTTTCCTCACGTTTCTACAGCTTAAAGCGGTATCCGACGCCCCAGATCGTTTCAATGTACTGCGGCTTGTTCGTATTCATTTCTATTTTTTCACGAATCTTTTTAATATGAACGGTAACGGTTGCAATATCCCCGATTGATTCCATATCCCAGATTTCCCGGAATAGCTCTTCTTTCGTAAAGACGTGGTTCGGGTTTTCCGCAAGAAACGTAAGTAAGTCAAATTCCTTTGTAGTAAACTGCTTTTCTTCGTCATTTACCCAGACGCGTCGCGCCGTTTTGTCAATGCGGATTCCACGGATTTCAACGACATCATTTTTCGGCTCGTTGCTGCCGATTAACCGTTCGTATCTGGCCAAATGCGCTTTCACCCGCGCCACAAGTTCGCTCGGAGAAAACGGCTTGGTAATGTAATCGTCCGCTCCAAGTCCCAGGCCCCTGATTTTATCAATATCATCCTTTTTCGCTGAAACCATTAGTACCGGCGTATTTTTTTCTTCGCGGATTCGTTTGCAGATCTCGAAACCGTCAATGCCGGGCAGCATCAGGTCGAGAATAAACATATCAAATTCCTCGCCGAGCGCTCTGGCCAGTCCGTCCGTTCCGTTGTTCTCGATTTCCACCTCAAAGCCGCTCAATTCCAGATAATCTTTTTCAAGGTCCGCAATCGCCTCTTCATCCTCAATTATCAATACTCTGCTCATTTACTACCTCCTGATATTTTCTGATCACCAGATACATCACGGTTCCAATCGACTCCTTGCTGGTCGCCCATATTTTCCCGCCGTGATCCTCGACTATTTTTTTCACAATGGACAAACCGATTCCGCTTCCCCCCGTCGCCGAATTTCTGGATGTGTCCGCACGGTAAAACCGGTCGAATATATACGGCAGGTCCCGCGCGGCAATCCCGCGTCCGTTGTCTTCAAATTCAATCTGTATAAAATCTCCGACATCCTTGATGCGGATATTGATCTGCCCTCGCTGCTTATCCAGGTATTTCACAGAATTCCCAATGATATTGTGAATCACACGTCTTAACTGCTCCACATCTGCAATAATCATGACGTCCTCATCCGCATAGTTGAAATAAGAAAGCCCGACATTTTTCGATTCAAGATCCAGACCGATCTCTTCGACGCAATCCGCAAAGTAACTGCTGACTCTGATTTTTGCAAAATTATAGGGAATGCGGTTCGTATCGATTTTAGAATACAGCGTCAGTTCATTAATCAGTGTATCCATTTCGTTCGCTTTGTTGTATATGGTACGAATATATTTCTCCTGCTTTTCCGGCGTGTCCGCAACGCCGTCAATCAGTCCTTCCGCGTATCCCTTTACTGCTGTAATGGGTGTCTTTAAATCATGCGCGATGTTACTGATTAACGCTTTATTTTCCCTTTCCGCGTTGATCTTTTCTTCGGTATTGTCTTTCAGCCGCTGGCGCATTTCTTCAAAGCTTTTGCAGAGCTCTCCGATTTCGTCGTTGCTCTCCGGTTCGAGCGTAAAATCCAGATTTCCGTCCTTGATATTCTGTGCGGCAATCTGAAGCTTTTTAATCGGATTCATCAGACTTGTATAAATCCAGATACTCAGCATACACGCGGTAAGCACAAGAATCAGAATAACCGACACCAGAATATCCGCGGCCAGACTTTTGACTTCGGGCACCATCTCCTCCAGCCTGGTCACAATAAAAACGCTGCCCGTTTCATTGTCCGCAAACCTTAAGTCAATCTGCCTGACAAGCGCCTGTTCTTCACCGTCAAAATAGGTGCCGGAATCGGCGGTTTCATCTGCATTGCCGTATTCGGGAAGCTGCGTCAGCAGACCAGGCGACGCGCTTTCTCCGATAAACACAAATTCCTGATCTTTACGCACAATTAAATAAGAAGCCTTTTCCTCAAGCGCCGCGTTCTTCTCATCTAAAAACGCCGCGTCAAGCAGCGCCTCCGGCCTGTTCTGCGACGCTTCCAAAAGCTCCTGGTAAATTCCCCTGGTAAAACGGCTTAACAATTGTACCGAATTAGAAAAATAGCGGTATCCTTCCTGCTTTAATCCGTAATTCTGTTCTATCGCCCGTATCTGTATCTTCTGGAAGCTGAACAGAACCGCAGTCGCCAGTACGATCGGTACAAATATAATCAGGCAGAAGGAAATAATTATCTTATTCCGAAACTTCATATTTCCTCTCATTCCGCCGCGCAGGCGGCATCTTAATTCAGTGTGAAATTCTTCTCACATTTATACTCCTGTGAAAATAATAAACCACAGGAACAAACTCCTGTGGTTTATTATATCATGAAAAATTCGAATGCCTATTTTTTTTATGTAAAACATTCTAAAATTTTCGTAAAATCAACAGAACGTTTTATCTATAAATACTTTTTAAGCGTTTCCGCTTTATCAACGGCTTCCCAGGGAAGATTTAAATCCGTACGGCCAAAATGTCCGTATGCCGCCGTCGCCCGATAAATCGGTCTTCTCAAATCCAGCATTTTAATGATGCCCGCCGGACGAAGGTCGAAATTCTCCCGGATGATTTCCACCAGTCTTTCGTTTGACAATCTGCCGGTTCCGAACGTATCGACCATAATGGAAGTCGGTTCCGCTACGCCGATTGCATAGGAAAGCTGAATTTCGCATTTATCCGCAAGACCTGCCGCCACGATATTCTTTGCAACGTAACGGGCCGCGTAAGCTGCGGAACGGTCAACTTTTGTACAGTCCTTGCCCGAAAACGCGCCGCCGCCGTGTCTTGCATAGCCGCCGTAGGTATCTACGATAATCTTCCTTCCCGTCAGCCCAGCGTCTCCCTGCGGGCCGCCGATCACAAAACGTCCGGTCGGATTGATAAAGAACTTTGTATCTGCATCAATCATTTCCTGAGGAAGAATCGGGTCAAACACATATTTTTTAATATCGGCATGAATCTGCTCCTGGGTAACCGCTTCGTCATGCTGCGTAGATAATACGACCGCTTCTAATCGCTTCGGCGCCCCGTTTTCATCGTATTCTACCGAAACCTGCGTCTTACCGTCCGGCCTTAAATAATCCAGTGTGCCGTCTTTACGCACCTTTGAAAGCTGAAGCGCAAGCTTATGCGCAAGGGAAATCGGATATGGCATAAACTCCGGGGTCTCGTTCGTCGCATAGCCGAACATCATGCCCTGGTCACCGGCTCCGGTATCCAGTTCATCCTTTAACGCTCCTTCTTTTGCTTCCAGCGCTTTATCAACTCCCATTGCAATATCCGGGGACTGTTTATCAAGCGCTACCATAACAGAGCAGGTATTTCCGTCAAACCCGGTTTTGCCGTCGTTATATCCGATATCGTTTACTGTCTGCCTTACAATAGCCGGAATATCAAGCTGCGCCTTTGTTGTAATCTCTCCTGTTACAAGCACGTACCCGGTACAGCTCACCGCTTCGCATGCGACGCGGCTCATCGGGTCCTCCGCCATACAAGCGTCGAGTATCGCATCCGAAATCGCATCGCACATTTTATCGGGATGTCCTTCTGTTACCGATTCCGATGTAAATAATAATTTTTCCATATGTACCTTCCTTTCTTCCTATCAGGTAAAAACAAAAAAACCGCCTATGGACAATAAGCGGATATGATAACAAATCCTCTTATTGTTCGAACTACTGAAAAATCAGTATGTACGGGAATAACGCTTCCGCACTCTTTGCTCGCTCAGGTTGGCACCTTCCGTAGAGGGGTTGCCGTGACTTCACAGATCCTTTGTATCTCCATCACTCTGAATAAGAAAATTTAAATATATTTAATTTTATAAAGCTACCGAGAAATAACATACTCTGTTCTTGTCTTTCTGTCAAGTCCTTTCATGCTTTTTTTCTAAAAATTTAAGATTTATTGTTGACTTTCAATTTATGTAAATTTATACTATCTATAATGGGTTTTTTTTAAAGTTAAAAAGCGTCCTTTTATGGCGCTCGACAAGTGTCGCACGACGCAGTTTCCGAATAAGGAAATAAAGAATGGGGTACGGAAATGATAAAAGAAATGAATGAAAACATGCAAAAAGAACCGCAGTCCGAGACGGCCGGCGAGGCAGACGGCGCCGTTACAGGCAGTACGGCTTTGGCGGACGCAGCGGTAAAGTCTGTTCCTTCAACGGCTTCTTATTCTCAGAAGGTTACGTGTTCGAAAGAATTCCAGTATTTTCAGATTGAATACTCTAAAGTTCTTGCCGCTTTAAAAAGTGAGTTCGAGGGATATGTTTTCCGAAATGCCCCGATGAACACCGAACTGATGCTGAATATGACAAGAGAACTTTATTTATCATGCAAAACAACGCTTGAATTGTTTGATATGCTCCATAATATGCGTTCCAGCGACGACAGCGTATATGCGCATTCACTGAACGTAGCGTTAATCAGCCGGCGAATCGGCAGATGGCTGAAAATGGAAGCTGCGGAGCTGGATACCCTTACGCTGGCCGGAATTCTGCACGATATCGGAAAGCTGAAAATTTCCGACGAAATATTAAATAAACCGGATAAATATACCGATGAGGAATTTGAACTGATAAAGCAGCACCCGAAGTTCGGTTACGATCTTTTAAAATCGCTTCCTCTCGACGCACATGTGAAAAAAGCCGCTCTTTCTCATCACGAAAGATGCGACGGAACCGGATACCCGATGGGGCTGACGCAGGACGACGCAGACGACTATGCTATGATTGTCGCAATCGCCGACGTTTATGACGCGATGACTGCAGCGCGTTCTTACCGTTCGCCGCTCTGTCCGTTTCAGGTAATCGCCAATTTTGAACACGACGGTCTGTCCAAATATAAGCCAAAGTATATCCTGACCTTCCTGTCCCATATTGCCAGTACCTATCAGCGTAACAGAGTAATCTTAAACGACGGCCGCGTCGCTAATATCGTTATGCTGAACAACAACCGCCTGTCAAAGCCGATTGTACAATTTGCAGATAATACCTGTCTTGATTTATCAAAGGAACCTTCTCTGCATATCCAGTCACTGCTTTAAGAATAAAAAAGCTGTCTGCTTCCGAACAATTGAAGCAGACAGCTTTTTCTTTTTTATGATACCTTTAACGTAAATTTCTGAATCTCCTTTTCCGAACTTACCTTTTCAATCATAGCTCCGAGCGCAGCAAGCTTTTTTTCAAATTCTTCGTATCCGCGTTCGATATAATAAATATCATCTACAACTGTAATCCCATCTGCCGCAAGACCTGCAATCACAAGCGCCGCTCCCGCGCGCAGATCCGGAGCATTGACTCTTGCCCCCGTATATCTTTCTACGCCGTTAATAATTGCAATATTGCTCTCTACTTTGATTTTCGCTCCCATACGCGTCAATTCATCTACGTATTTGAAGCGGTTTTCAAAAATGCTTTCCGTCACGGTGCTCGTGCCTTCGGCGATTCCGAGAACTACTGCCATCTGAGGCTGCATATCGGTCGGAAATCCCGGATATGTCAAGGTCGTCACCTGCGTATGGTGAAGCGGTTTTGATGCAACCACACGAACCGCGTCGTCAAATTCTTCGACTTCACAGCCGATTTCAAGGAGCTTTGCCGTCGTCGCCTCCAAATGCTTCGGAATCACATTTTTTACGGTGACGTCGCCTTTCGTCGCCGCTGCCGCAAACATAAATGTCCCGGCCTCTATCTGATCCGGTATAACCGAATATTCCGTCTTGTGGAGCTTTTCTACGCCGACGATTCGGATGACGTCTGTCCCCGCGCCTCTGATATTCGCGCCCATACTGTTCAAAAAGTTTGCCACGTCAACCACATGCGGCTCCTTTGCGGCATTTTCGATAATCGTCTTTCCTTCCGCCATCGACGCTGTCATCATGATATTAATCGTCGCGCCGACCGATACTTTATCCAGATAAATATGCGTGCCGATCAGCCGCTCCGCTTCCGCGAGCACAAGTCCGTGTCTGATATCTACTTTTGCCCCCAGCGCGCTAAAGCCCTTTAAATGCAGGTCGATCGGACGGCTGCCGATATTGCAGCCTCCCGGAAGCGCTACTTCCGCGCGTTTATATTTTCCGAGCAGAGCGCCGATTAAATAATAGGACGCCCTTATTTTTCTGATATATTCATTGTCAACATTAAAGTCACGGATAAAGGAACCGTTGATTTTTACGGTATGCGCATCCACACGATCCACTCTTGCCCCGATTTCTTTAATTGCATTCAGCAGCACATTGATATCTCCCACATTAGGCAGATTTTCTATTGTAACAGTCTCATCCGTCATCACAGCCGCCGATAAAATAGCAAGAGCCGCATTCTTTGCGCCGCCGATTTCCACTTCACCGACTAACGGATTACCGCCTTTGATTACATATTCATCCATATCGATAACCATGCCTTTCATACAGCCCGCGAATTTCGTTCGCGAGCGTGAATTTACATGTGAAAACCTATTTCCCACATTCATGCAAACACGTAATTATAGTAGCCGCAGCGTGTATTTGTCAAGTCATTCTTATCAGAAAGAAAATCATTTTGCACTGAAAACTACAGGAATCCTTAATAACCAATGTAGTTTAACGGGTCTACCGCAACGCCGTCTACATATATTTCAAAATGAACGTGCGGCCCCGTCGAACGACCGGTATTACCGCTTAACGCAATTGTTTCTCCCTGTTCCACAGACTGACCCGCGCTTACCAAAAGCTTACTGCAATGCGCGTATCGCGTCATTTTCCCGTCGGGATGGCTGATAACGACATTATAGCCATAACCGCCGTTATAGTTTGCACTTAAAACCGTACCTGCGCTTGAAGCAAATACAATCGTTCCCACCGGGCAGGCAATATCCACTCCCTTATGCAGCCTTCCCCAGCGATATCCGAAATTAGAGGATTTATATCCGCCGATTAACGGTCTGATGTAAGTCGGAGGCGTAATGGTTCCCCGTTCAATTACAGCAGGCTTTGACTCCACGATAATTCTTTCATGAATCATCTCGCGTCCGACTTCATATCCGTTTTCGAAAGTAACAATATCATTTCGCTCTCTGTATCCGGTCGTTCCTTCGTCATGAACGACCTCCTTTGTCGTATACCAGGTATCGTTTTCAATAATCACCGGGTCCGCGTTATAGTCCTCATCATACACGACACCCGTCTGAATCCGCATCCGCAAATCCGGCTCCGGTACCGCAATAATCAGCTCATCTCCCGGCCAGATTGTCACATCTGCGTTTTCCAGGCCGTTCAGCTTTACGATAGACGCTACCGTCGTTTCATGATCCAGCGCGATTACTGAGAGACAGTCTCCACTCTCTACTACATATATTTTATTCGTTTCCTTTTCTTTTGTTACTTCTGCAACCGCATCTTTTACATCCGCTAATTCTTCGGGAGCAAGCGCACGTTCATAGACCTCAATTTTTTCCATAAACTCCATAGAAAGCAGGCCCATCTGATATTCGTTCCCGGAATCTCCCGTATCAGGGTTCGCCTGTGCATATTCCATACTCTGCATGAGCGCTCTGCAGGCGCCCGATACGATATGATCCGCAGCGGATTCCTCCGGAATCGCTTCCGTTTTTTCTCTGCTTTTAGTTTCTGCCAGATACGCCGTCAAAATACCTGTAATATGACCTTTTTCCTTTGAAATTTCTGGAATAAACTGATGATCCGGATCTGCCTCCGCTTTTACCGCTTCAAAAAAACCGATTGCTTCGTTAAGATCGGTAAAATTTGCATGAAATCCCTCAATCGCTACCGAACAGCCTTTCGCGTCTTTGGGAATAACGGATTCTTTCAGCTTTTCGCTAAGCTGCGCCGCCGCGTCTTCCTCGGCCGTCAACGGAACAAACCATTCGTCTGACGCTTCAAACGAAACGTCATATTCCATATAGAGCGGCTTGTCGTCCGCAAGCGCCAAAGCCCGCCGCTCCTGCTGCAGCAGCCGCCTGACGTCGACGCTCTCCTTAACGCAGCAGAGTTCCTCCCCATTAAAATAAATTCTTAAAAATGACCCTCCCAGGTTATACCATTGTGAGACGGCTCCGACCGCCGCAAACAAAAGCAGCGCAAGCAAAGCGCCGATTTCTGCCGCCGTTTTCACCGAAATCTTTATTTTCTGCATGTAATTTATCCTTATTCTATTTCCTCTGTCAGTCAAAATCCGACATTTTTATCCGTTTTATTAGAATAGCACATTTCCCCGAAAACTACAATAACTTAAAAAAGAATCCGGTTTGGCCGGATTCTTCTTAAGCTTATACTGCATTTACTTTTCTGTTCCTTCCGTCCCGGCTTCGCTCTCCGTTTCCGAAGATTCCTCCGTTCCGGCTTCACTCTCCGTTTCCGTACCGTTCCCGCTTTCGGTCTCCGATTCCGGAAGTACGGAAGTAAAGAGATTGTCAAACTTTACTTTTGCCCATACTTTTTCATTCAGCACCCATTCGGTTTTTTCTTTCCATCCGGAAAGCGTCTCCGTGTATAAATCGTTCCGGCGCTTTTCGATGATTGTTTCCCTGTGCTTTTCCGTCTCCTCTTTATCCGTTACCTTATCTACGCGAAGAATATAATAGCTGTCCTCCGTTTCGATAAGATCCGTAAGTTCGCCGTCTTTTTTTACGCTTCGAAGCGCTTCAAGCACTTCTTCGCCGGGACTCGTGGAATCCGGAGAAAAGGTCCCGGTATTTACGGTATAGCTGTAGCTCTCCGCCGCCGCTTCAAGCGTATCATCTTTTACTTCTTTATAAAAATCCGAAACGGTTTCTGCAAGCCCTTCCTTCTGTTCTTCCGTATACTCCGCCTGCTTTCCGTTCTCATCCGTATAATTGTTTCGGTCGATGCGCACATAGCTGTACGTACCGGTATTCGCTTCCTCGTCGCTGACCTCGGTATCCGCGCCATCCATAACGGCTGCGCGCACCTTATTCCGGATTGTCAAAAGCTCTAAATACTCCTCGACAATTTCCTGCGTTGCACCCATTGCCTTAAGCGCTTTGTCGGTATTGGCTTCCATAAACGACGACGACGCATTTTGAATCGCTGTCTTTTCCTCCTCGGTAAGCGCCGCGCCGTATTCGTCAGCATGCAGTTTGATTGTATAAAGATCCTGTATCGTTTCTATGATTCGTTCCTTTACGCTGTCTTCTAACGTGCTGCCGCTTCCGAACATATCCGCAGACCATACGTCCTCTCCGTAGTACGCCACATAAAAATCATCCGAGCCTGCCTGTTCGAGCCGGGCCGCAAAATTGGCCACTCCTACCGTAATCTCTTCCCCGTTTAATGTCGCAACAGCCGCGTTCTGATCCAGACCGCATCCCGTTAACATCGATATTGTCAATGCTCCGCTCAAAAGCAGAGCCGCCATTCGTTTTCCTTTCATTTTTCCTCTCCATTCCGCCGCTGATACGGCTTTTATCGAAAATAATGCCTGTACTATTATAGTGCAATTTCCTGCAGGCCGCAAGATTTTTCACTGTTTTTTCACAGTTTTTTTCATTTTCCGCCGCAATCCGGCTGTTTTAATAAGAGCGCCTGCATATCCCGCAGGAATTTTTCCAGCAATTCAAGTGGATTACAGTTCTTCTCCCTGGTATTCTTCCTCAAAAAATACGTAAAATACGGCGCTTTCAAATCCGCCGTAAATTTCAGATTTGTTCCGTAGGAAGCGATCAGGCCGGGAATCCCCGCTGCGTCGATTCTGGCCTTTTCATACAGGGTAAAGCGAATCGTATCGCCTTTCTGCACTACATCCGTAAAGCACACGCTATGCGCCATAGATTTGATTTTAGCGATATAAAGCAGATTTTCCACGGATTTCGGCGGATCTCCGAAACGGTCGATCAGTTCCTCCAACATTTCTTCCGTCTCTTCTTCTGTTTCAATTCCGGCAATCCGCTTATAGATATCCAGCTTCTGATATTCGTTCGGAATATATCCCATCGGAATAAAAGCGTCGATATCAATGTCAATCGACGTATCGAAATTCTCTTCTACCGCCATTCCTCTCGCTTCTTTTACCGCTTCGTTTAACATCTTACAGTACAAATCGTAACCGACCGCTTCCATGTGTCCGTGCTGCTGTGCGCCAAGCAGATTTCCGGCGCCTCTGATTTCCAAATCACGCATGGCGATTTTAAAGCCGCTGCCAAGCTCCGTATATTCCCGGATCGCCGCCAGACGTTTTTCCGCAATCTCCTTTAACATTTTATCCCTTTTGTACATCAGAAAGGCGTAGGCCGTCCGGTTCGAGCGGCCGACACGGCCGCGGAGCTGGTAAAGCTGCGATAAGCCCATGTTATCCGCATCATGAATAATCATTGTATTGACGTTGGAAATATCAAGTCCGGTCTCTATGATTGTCGTCGATACAAGAACGTCTATTTCCCCGTTGATAAAGCGATACATAATATTTTCAAGTTCTGTCTCTCTCATCTGCCCATGCGCATACGCCACGTTGGCCTCTGGCAGAAAAGATGCGATTTTCGTCGCCACATCTGCAATTTCCTTTACGCGGTTATAAACGTAATACGCCTGTCCCCCGCGGGCCAGCTCCCTTTGGATGGCCTCTCTGACGAGCTCCTCGTTATACTCCATAACGTAGGTCTGAATCGGAATGCGGTCCATCGGAGGCTCTTCTAACACGCTCATATCGCGGATACCGATTAAACTCATATGGAGCGTTCGCGGTATCGGCGTCGCCGTCAGTGTTAAGACGTCAATGTCGTTTTTTATCTGTTTTATTTTTTCCTTATGCGTTACGCCGAAGCGCTGTTCCTCGTCGATAATCAAAAGCCCCAGATCCTTGAATACCACGTCCTTCGACAGAAGACGATGTGTTCCGATTACGATATCTGTCCGGCCCTTTTTTAAATTCTCCACCGTCTTTTTCTGCTCCGTCGCCGAACGAAACCGGCAAAGAAGTTCCACATTTACGGGAAAATCTTTCATCCGCTGCACGAAGTTATTGTAATGCTGCTGCGCCAAAATTGTGGTGGGCACCAAAAAGGCTGCCTGTTTCCCGTCCTGCACTGCTTTAAATGCGGCTCTGATTGCAATTTCCGTCTTTCCGTAACCGACGTCCCCGCAAATCAGGCGATCCATAATTTTCGTGCTTTCCATGTCCTTTTTCGTCGCTTCAATAGCAAGCTCCTGATCTTCGGTTTCTTCAAACGGAAACATTTCCTCAAACTCACGCTGCCAGACCGTATCCGGTCCGTAAGCAAAACCCTTTTTGCTCTGTCTTGCGGCATAAAGCTGAACCAGTTCTCCGGCGATTTCTTTAACGGCTCCACGCACCCTTGTTTTCGTTTTATTCCATTCCTGGCCTCCGAGCTTATTCAGCTTGGGCTTTTTCGCATCCGCTCCGGCATATTTCTGCAGCAGTTCCAGCTGCGTTGCCAGAATATAGAGATTCCCGCCCCCGGCATACTCGATTTTAATGTAATCTTTTATGGTTTTGTCTACTTCAATTTTTTCGATGCCGCGGTAAATCCCCAGTCCGTGATTTTCATGTACCACGTAATCGCCAATGCTTAATTCCGTAAAACCGGCTATTTTTTCGCCTTCGTATACCTGCCTGCGTTTCTTCTTTTTCTTTTCTCCCCCGAAAATATCGCTTTCCGAAATCACGACGAATTTCACATCGGGGTATTCGTAGCCTCTTTTTACTTTTCCGTAGCCCGTCATGATTTCTCCGGGCTTTACCTCCCGTTTGAAATCCTCCGCATAGAAGGCGCTTAACCCCTCGTCCATCAGATCCTGGGCCAGCCGTTTTGCTCTCGTCCTTGAGCTGGAAAGTAAAATCATCCGATAATCTCTTTTTTTGTACCCCGTTAAATCTTTCACAAGGAGTTCAAAACTGTTGTTATAGGGATTGACTGTTTTGGTGCGAATGCTGATATGCTCTTTTATATTAAGCCGGCTGTTTTTCACGTCGAGCGCCGTCAACGCTACGCACTTCATATTTTCCGCCTTACCGAGTATCTCCCTGCAGGAAATCAGTTCGCGCATCTGCCCCGGCAGAATATAGCCTTTTTCCAGCCTCTGTTTCATGCTTTCGGAAAATTCCGTTTCCGTAGCCGCTCCGCGCTCGATTGTACGCGACGTCTCGTCCAGAAAGAGAATCGTATCCTTCTTCTGAAAATAATCCAGAAGCGAAACGCGCTCTTCGCAAAAATAAGACAGCCATGCGTCAAGTCCCGCCGTCTGTCCGTATTCCCGCACCGCCTCTGCAATCTGCTCCGCTGCGGTTTTAATGCGGTATGCTTCTTCTGTTTTCATTTCTCTTCGGAATTTTTCGGATGCTTTCTGCGCCTCCTTTAAAATCCGTTCCGTTCCGTTTCTCCGTTCTTCTTCGGTCAGCACAAGCTCGCAGGCCGGATAAATATGAACCGTCTCCAAATTCTCAATTGAGCGCTGGCTTTCCGGATCAAAGGAACGAATCGAATCCACCTCGTCCCCCCAGAGTTCGATGCGGAACGGATTTTCCTCAGTCAGCGGGAAAATATCTACAATGCCGCCGCGGACGGAAAATTCTCCTCTTGTCTGCGCCTGAAAATTTTTCTCATAGCCCAGTTCCGTCAAATGTCTGGTAAGCCCGTCAAGCTGCAGTTCGTCGCCGGCCGAAATCTTAATGACTGCCTGAATAAATTTTTCGGGAACGGGCATCGGGTTCATTAACCCGTCAAATGTCGTAATAACGGTACATTCCTGTTCCTCCGCCATCATTTTCAACGCATTGATCCGCTCCGCCGTCAGAACGTTCCCCCTTATGTCGGATTGATAAAACAGGATGTCTTTCGCAGGATAATAAGCGGTCCGTCTGTCAAAAAACAGATACTCCTCATAGAGTTCTTTCGCTTTCTGCTCATGAAACGTAACAATAATTCTGTGCTTATAATCATTGCCGCAGTTGTAAATCACATGCGGCTTTACCGCATCAATACATCCCGATACCTGAATCACACCGGAAGTTTCTTCCAGTATTCCCCGTAATCTTTCATAGCTCTGCAGATCCTGCACAGGCTTTGTGAATGCTATCACGTCATCGACTCCTTTTTATTATTGTAATCATTCATGGCCTTATCCGCTTGCCCGACTGCCATCAGTCCCGCTGCCGACACCGCCTGTTCAATCGCTTCGTCAACCCGCTTTCTGTCCTCTTTTGCGAATCTTCCAAGCACATAATCCGCAAGATCCCAGTCCTTTGGTTTCTCTCCCACCCCGACTTTGATACGCATAAAGTTCTGCGTTCCGATCATTGAAATAATGTTCTTGATACCGTTGTGCCCTCCGGCGCTTCCTTTTTTACGGATACGTATTCTGCCCGGCGCAAGACTGATATCGTCATAGATTACCAGCAGTTCCGTTTCAGGATCAAGTTTATAATAACCAAGCAGCGCCGCTACGCTCTCTCCGCTTAAATTCATAAAAGTCTGCGGCTTAGCCAAAACGGTTTTCACGCCTTCTATCACGCCTTTGCCGCAGAGCGCTTTCTGTTTTTTTTCACTGACACTGATATTATATTTTTCCGCCAGCGCGTCAATGACATCAAAACCGACATTATGTCTGGTTTTTTCATACTGCCTGGTCGGATTTCCAAGTCCTACAATTAAAAACATCCCGCTGCTTTCCTTTTTCGTATAATCTCTGCGGCTGCGGCGAGCTGCGCGCCGTCATTTACACCTGTGATATCCTCTGCCGAATCCAATACAAATGCATCGGCTGTCAGCCCTTTCTTCCTTATAATTGTCAGCGTATCCGGCAGATAATATTCGCCCTGGGCATTATTCGGCGTTAGTTTTTCAAGCGCTTCTTTCAACTCTGCGGTATCAAAAATATACATGCCGGAATTGACTTCTGTAGAAAGAAGTTCTTCCTCATTCGCGTCTTTCTGTTCTACACTTTTAACAAAATTCCCTTTCTCATCGCGGATAATCCTGCCGTATCCGTACGGGTCGTCCGTCTTTGCAGAAAGCACGGTAACGGTATTGTTGTGTTTTCTGTGATGCTCCGTCAGCTTTTTAATGGTCGCCGCCGTAATTAAGGGCGTGTCGCCGAAAAGAATCAGCGTTTCGCCTTCTCCGCCTAAGAAATCACCCGCACATTTTACCGCATGGCCGGTACCAAGCTGCTCCTCCTGAAGTGCAAACCGCACGTCTTTATGTGCGATCCCTTCTATTACCGTCTCATACTTATATCCGACAACAAGGCAGATTTCCTCCGCACCCGCGTCCGAAGCCGCATCGATCACGTAATCAACAAGGCATTTATCATCAATTTTATGCAGCACCTTCGGAAGGTCCGATTTCATCCGGGTTCCTTTTCCCGCTGCAAGTATCACTGCTTTAAGCGTACTCATTGCAATCCTCCATTTCTGCCTGACGCAAATCTATACCGATATTCTCTGTTCTATTTTACAGGGAATTTAAAAAATTGCAAGAAAAAAGGAGCTGTGGAGTAGTCCAGCCCCTTTTTCCCTTTCTACATGTGAAGCATGATTATGTTACTATCTTTTGCTTCCGTTCAATTGTACTACAAGTGGATTGAAATTACAACATAAAATTATGATTCTTATTACATACTATATTTACATTATCCGGATTCATCTTATCCTTTTCTAAAATTACCGTTCCGATCTCATCCGCTCGAATAACGCCCCCGGCAGGGTTTTTCACGCTTTCCACCCGTCCTGTAAGATCGGCTTTTACCGTGGAAGATTCAAATGCAAGCGTCATATTCAATAATCTGCAGTTTTCTAACGTTAAGTTCTCGATATAGCACAATCCCTGTCTGCCTTCCAGGATGCAGTTTACAAACTTCAGATTTTTTGAATTCCATCCCAGGTATTCTCCGCAGACATAGGAATCGTATACCGTAACATTTTCACAATTCCAGAATGCATCTCTTGAAAGAAGTTTTGCATGACGGATTTCTGCATTTTTCACACCGTCAAAGGGATAGTTCCCTACGATTGTAAAGTCTTTTAGCGTCATATTTTGACTGTTCATTGCAAAATAGTCTCCCCTTGCCGTGACATGCTCCAGTTCCACACCGTCGCAATTCCAAAAAGTTTCCGCCGCATTCGCAAAACAGACATTTCTAAGCGTTACGTTCCGGCACCGGCGAAAGTTTTTGGGCGCCTCTATTACGGTGTCCTCTGCAATTATATTTTCCGTATACCAGATACCGGCGCGTCCCATTTCAAAAATGCTACAGTTTTTTAACACAATATCTTTGCTGTGCCACAGCGGATATTTCCATTTAAACATACTGCCGGTCAGCTCGATATCGCAGCTTGCTTTTAAAGGAGATTCCCCGTCTTCAAAAACCGTATCCACAATTTTTAAATGCTGCGCCTGAAAAAGCGCACGTTCTCCCGTGAGAATTTTCTGCCTGATTTCTGTTTTCTTCCCGCAATCTTTCGCTTCTTTTTTCTCCAAATCACTCATTGCGCCGATCCTCCCAATTCCTTTCACTACCGAAATCCTTCTTCCATGCGATGTATGACATGCCCGCATTATTTCGAATTGCTTACCCTATAGTTTTTTCATTCCCGGATTCGCTTATACCGGATAATTGCAAATAGATGGGCGTTTTTCATATAAATAAGGCGCCAAAAAAGGATGCGTCAGATTCTGCAGAATTATGTTATGATAATGAGGTGTATAGTGTGAAAAATAAATTTATGTGAATTATTATGTATTCGAATCTGCTTTATGCTAAAATACTACATGGAAACGGAGGTTAAAATGGAAGTATATTATAATAAAACCGGTATGACCTATGGCCGCGCAATGCAGTCTGAAAAAACAAAAAAGATTCCGATTGGACAAACGTTCCTGTGGGAAAAACAGGAATTTTCCATTCCGGCAATTTATGTCTGCCAAAGCGGAGTCATTCTGGATTTGTGCGCGAAAATCAACTCGGAAGATATGATTTCCTTTCTTAAAAAATGGAACCGGGAAATAAGGACGGCGTTGAGCCGTCAGGAAGAATATGAACAGTTCGATGCAGAGAATCCCGGGAGCAGGGAATTTACAGCAAATCTGAGTCTGGACGGCGAATCTCTTTCCCTTCGCATGGGCAGCAGTTTAAGATGGTACCCGAAAGATATTTATATGGCGGAGGCCGAAGACTGGAAGAATGATAAATTTGCCGAAGAACTGATGTCCGCCTATCGCTGCGATAAAAATTGCTGCTGGTATTTCGGTCGTCTTGTCTATGACTGGAGCAAAGAACCGATTCTTTTTCCGCAGGAAATATCGGTGGTTTTAAAAGCAAAACCAGTTTCCGTTACGGCAGGCCATTTTGAAACGGATCTCTCTTGTACAGGTAAAACCATTTCTGTCTTCCATCCGGCGACCGGTGAGGAATATATGCTGACACTGCAAGAATGTCGGCAAACGCGTGTCAGTTTTGCGGATATAGGAGCTGAGGGAATGGTTTATCCCGAATATTGTCAGACGCTTTCCTATCGCATCTCTCCCGAAATTGAACGCAGTCTTTATGACATTCGGGATTGTGCGGACGGCGACAGCCCACGCGCTGCAAACTTATCGGAAAAAGAATGTAAACGAGAGTGCGGCCCTACCGCGGTTTTTATGGCTGGAAAAAGTTCGCGTCCAAACGAACGTGCGGCATGTTCCTCTCTGCATTTTGAGCCGGTTCCTAAAGTTCGATGGAGAATCAATTTCCAGGTGACGCCAAAAGAAGACCTGGCAGTTCGTTTTCGGCCCGATTATGTAAAAAAAACGGGCGAAAATGAAAGCTGCTGCAGATAGATTTTTGTATGATCTGGTATTGAAGAACATTCTGGCGCAGATCTGGCATGGAAATAATTAACGCAAAAGACTCCTGAAACTATATGAAATTACAAAGGAACCGTTCTGTTCTGGCGAGGTTCAAATAAGCGTTATCCCCAAAA
This sequence comes from uncultured Roseburia sp., assembly GCA_947573605.1. Lineage (GTDB taxonomy): Bacteria > Bacillota > Clostridia > Lachnospirales > Lachnospiraceae > Roseburia. The sequence goes on from CANPGM010000039.1 coordinate 26,826, forward strand.
AAGTGTTACTTTGTTAAAGAAATATTTGTCCGCTATACCAGATGTGGAGATTGAACATATGGGACATGGGCAATATTTACACGAACACAGTGACGAATATGCAACTAAATTGATTGCGTATCTGCAAAGCTGATGCCATTTAAGGTAAAAGAGAGTAAAATTATATGAAACAGATTGGGGGATAAGATGGCTATCTGGAATCCATGGCGCGGCTGTCACCGCTGCAGCACAGGCTGTAAATTTTGCTATTTCCATAAAGGGGATTGTAAAAGGGGAATTGACACAAACATGATTAAGCAAACCGAAAATTTTTACGCCCCTGTTGAAAAAACAAAAACCGGAGCTTATAAAATGAAATCCGGTCAAACGGTTTATATGTGTTTTTCATCAGATTTCTTAATAGAGGACGCTGATAAATGGCGTACCGAATGTTGGGAAATGATACGGGAACGTTCCGACCTGTTCGTGATTTATGTAATCAGGCAAAAAAAGCAAATATAAACTTCTGATACTCTCTTTTTGCCGCGGATCCGTTTACAAGAGACGGCATACAACAAACAGGCGCTGTGTTCCTGACAGGACGCCAGAGCGCCCGTTTGCTGCAGGGAATCCACAAGGATTTCTTATGGTTGCTTCCACGCTATCTCACCCAAATGTTCGCCAAGCGCGTCGATATGAGCCTCATCAACGGCTCCGGCATGAATATCGGTATAAAATCCATTACTTCGAATCCAGGCAATGAGTTTATCGTTTGAATACATTACTGCAATTCCATACACATGAAGCTCTGACAAAAGGTGATACTTCTCATCACAATAGTTCTCTAATTCTCTTTCAATATTTAGTGTCGTCACAAACTTGCCCTTACATCTTCCTTTTTTATGAACCGGTTTGCTCTCCAGCGCTATCGTTAGCATCCTGCCCACACAAAACTGATAACAGCAGCAATCGCTTCTCTCTATATTCCATTCCTTCTTGTAATAATATGCAAGGCGTCCGCTTGCTCTATCATAACCGGCAATTGGTATCCGCTTTTTCTTAAAGAAAACAATTATCTCTTGCTCCACATAAATTTCATCAAGCGGCAAAAAGTGCTCTACACTTTCAAAATATTCCTTCTGATTATGAATAGCTGTATAAACCAGCTTTAATTCTTTAGGTAAAGGAAGATTGAGCCTTTCTTCAACTGCGGTAAAGTCAATTTCCGGTCCTATGTTGAGATTCATAAACAGACGCATTTTCAGAAACATTGCCTGTAAATCTTCATACTCCGGTTCAAGCAGACTGTGATTATCCCATAACCGTACCGCCCAGTCATCTTCACATATAGGATGATCCGTTTGAATGGATTCCGGTTTCATCGTTGAAATACTTCCTTGTCCGCAAACTTGTTTCTCATCGTAACAGCCATAATAAATTTTATTTCTATAAAAGTAAAATCCTTCTTTCATCTTCTTTCATCCTCTCTCACCGTCTATGAATCCAACAGGCATCTCCCAAAATTTCACTGATATTTCCAGCCTCATCTCTCTTAGCAAGATGCGCTATCTCTGCAAAACGGCCGTTTGCCTTATTCCGCAACCGCTGTATAACCTCCTCCCTATCATTTGTAAAGCCTTCTTTGCCGATTACGGAAAAAGTTCCTTGATACATTTTCTGAGCTCCATTTGTCCGCCTCCTGCTTACCCTTTTCTTCCCAAATACCTGTACACATGTTTTTTGTAACTTATGTATTCCTCTCCAAAAGCCGCGGGCAGATATTTCTCCTCCTGTAGTATCTGCAAATGCAGCATAACAGCCGCAAACACCGAAAAAAGCAATAAAATCCAGTTAAAAAACAGCAATAGTATGCCAAGATACACACAGTCAAACCCTAAAAATGCCGGGTTCCTGCTGATTTTATAAATGCCGGACGTTATCATTTCCCGCTTGTCTTTCTCTGCAATTCCCGCCCTCCAGCTATCCCGCATGGTTACCACCGCAACAGCAAACATAATATCCCCGGCAATTCCAAGCAGCACCCCGATTATCAAAATCCCCATCGGCAAATCCGGTTCTACCGTAAAAATGCTTACGACCTCAGCCAAAACAACAGAATAGGTCGCTACCTTCAAAAGTAATTCCGTGTAAAATAGTTTATCCCGTTTTTTGCTTTTGGCAATCTGATCTGTTTGTATGCCCTGCTTCTTTTGCAAAAGCATCTTGCCTATGTAAACCGAATAAAACACCAGCAAAATTAAAATGGCTGTTATTCTCCAAAACATATTGTATCCTTTCATTCGTAATTTTTTCGCGGAAGATACCAACACCCGGTAAAAATTCGGCATAGTGAAGTGACCCCAAAAAGTTGGACAGTATTTTAAGCTGCAAAGCCATCCTTAATCAAAGTGAAGGATCAATCCGGTATCATCCGGAAGCTTCTCAAACGCCTTATCCAGCATCTCCTTAATCTGTTCAAAATTTGCCCGTTCATTGATTGTATAGCTGATGTTTTCCCCATTGTACGTATCCACAATCGGAGATAGATATCGTTTCCTGCCAAATAAGGAAAACGCGGTAACATCTGTTGCCAATTTCTGGTTTGGTTTTTCTGTATGGAAATCCCAGTTCTTTCATCAGTTTCCGTACGGTTTTGTGGTTCAAAACATAGCCCCGGTTGCGTAGCTCCATTAAAATCCGGGGTATCCATAACGCCCATTGTTTTCTTTTTTTACGCTTCCTGTTCCTGCGCTTTTGCCTTTTTGCAGGCATTGCTGCCTGTTGTACAGGAGAGACTGTGTTCCTGCTTGTATTGTAACACTTTCACGCGAAATTCGCTATCAAAGCTTTTTTGTCTGCCTGCCGGATTCCGGCTCAGAAGTCCTTCTGCACCGTGAAGTTTATAAAGAATTACCCATTTTCAATCGGCGTACAAGAAACGCCAAACTTTTCTGATGTTTCTCTGCGGGTATGCCCGTCCAGCACATATTGCACAACCAGCATTTTAAGTTCTTCTGTAAAAAGTTCTTTTCCGTTGACGAGTATGAAAGGTTCTGCTATTCGATACAGGATATCATTATAATTGAAAAATTCATATGTGGGTGCTATGATATATGGCATACAAACTGATAAATAAGAATTTGGAGGTAAGTTGATGGATAACAATTTTGAAATAATAGAATTACCTAAGGAAACTTGGAAAGGCGTAACCATACCATTAGTAACTAAAAGCGATAGTTTCTATGATTTGATAATTGATCCACTGGATTGCAGTGGGTGCAAGATTTCATTGATCAGAAAGAAGGCAGAACAGGAAATAGTTCATACTCCAGAGGAATATGATTTCCCGGATTCCCTATATCAGGAGCATTGGGAGAAAGCGGAAGCTTATGGTGTGGTAAGTGATAGCGGGGATTTGCTGGCTTGCATAGAGGTATGCCCTGAAGAATGGTCAAACAGGCTTATGGTAACAGAATTATGGGTATCAGATGAACTCCGCAATAAGGGTATCGGGAAAAGGCTGATGGACAAAGCAAAAGAGATTGCCATAAACCAAAAAAGGCGTGCCGTAATTTTGGAAACACAATCATGTAATACGAACGCGATAGGTTTTTATCTTCATGAAGGATTTGAGCTGATTGGTTTTGACACATGTTGTTATACAAACAATGATATTAAAAGACGGGAAGTAAGAATCAATCTGGGATACTTCTTTAACAGAGATGAAAAGAGGCGGTAAATTCATATTCTGTATTATACAGGGAATTTTACCCCTGTCAATCCAGCTCCTTAAAAATCTCCTTTACAGATTCCTGCCAGCTAAGCGCTCCTCAAAATAAATCTTCAGCTGGGAATGGATCTGCCCCCAGTCCTGGCGGTGGCCCGTCCATTTCTTTGTGATGTCCATCATTGCCAGGTACAGCATTTTTAAAAGGCTCTCGTCGGAGGGGAACACGGTTTTAGATTTGGTTACTTTCCGCAGTTGGCGGTTGAACCCTTCGATCGTATTCGTCGTGTAAATCAGACGCCTGACTGCTTCCGGATACTTATAATAAGTGGACAGGGCTGCCCGGTTGCCATGCCAGGATTTGTGGATTTTCGGGTATTTGGCGTTCTATTTGTCCGGATCTTGACTTTTGGATTCAAAACCATGCTGCCATATGCCAGCCGAATAGGGCAGCATACTTTCGGCGGCATTCAGCCTTGTCTATTGGCTGACATTCCATTCTTCCATCTATGTGCTATTTAATTTTCAGAATACCATAGTGGTTATATTCATCTCAAGATTTTAAGCAAAGTTTTAGTATTCCCTTTGGACAGGAATTTTATTCCAATCAAAACTTTCCGAAAAAAGAAATGCAACAAAAGTTTAACCTCTGTCGCCAATTCTTACTTATGCAAAAATGATTTCCTTATTCACAATCTCTCTCGCACAAGCCCTTATGTTGTTGAGCTGACCTGTCCATTCTAAGGCATTTTCTTCTTTTAGGCGTTTGCCCTGTGCCTGTTTCATGTCCTCTATGAGCCTTTAAAAGCGTTCCTGTGCCTGCTTACCGACTTTATGTTTTCACCTTTGTAATGATATTGATTAGGATTTTTCCTTTAAATCCAAATTATCTTTTCTGTATAACAGTCAACGCCTATCGATAATTTTATCAATCAACCCAAAATTCATTGCTTCTTTTGTCGTCATATAATTATCACGTTCTGTAGCAATAGCAATCTCATCAATACTTTTACCTGTATTATCAGCTAAAATAGTATTAAGACGTTTTTTGCTTTTTTGTATGTGGTCAGATGTAATTTTTATATCAGTTGCCTGTCCTTGAATTCCGTTGCCATGAATAGCAGGCTGATGTATCATAATTTCTGCATTGGGCAAAGCAATACGTTTTCCTTTTGCACCTCCTGCCAGTAAAAAAGCTCCAAAACTGGCAGCAAGACCTATACATATTGTTGAAACATCACATTTGATATACTGCATTGTATCATAAACGGCAAAGCCCGCCGAAACAGAACCGCCTGGACTATTTATATATAACTGGATGTCTTTTTCTGGGTCTTGTGCTTCTAAAAATAGCATTTGTGCAATAATTAAACTTGCTGAAATATCACTTACTTCTTCTCCCAAAAAAACAATTCTGTCAGACAATAACCTTGAAAAAAATATCATAACTTCGTTCTCCTCGGCTTGTTTGCTCGATAACATAGGGAATTGTACTCATGCTGCTAATTCACCTCCTGCAAAATAACACATAAATCTATATCTACCAAGCGAACGCATCACACTTATCTTCGATTGTTTCGGATAGAATACACCATTTTTCCGATAAATTTTAGGCGTACATCCATAAATTTGTTTAAAAGCCAATGTAAAAGCTTGCTGTGAATCATAATGTGCTTCATAAGCGATTTCAACAATAGGCTGTTCTGTTTCCACAAGTTTTTGGGCTGCCAAAGTCAATCTACGTCCTTGTATGTATTTATAAACCGTACATTTCGTTTCTTCAGTAAAAATTCTGGCTATATAGAATTTTGAATAATTTAATGCATTTGCTATTTTATCAAGTGACAAATCCTCGTCAATATGTGTTTCTATATAACCCACTATCTTTTTTACAACTGTGTTATTGTTCATATATGACACTCCTTTCCACACTAATATAACATAACCTCCCTAAAATAATCTTAATAGAAATTGCCCTAATTGAACAAAAATGGTGACAGAATGTAGATATTCTGTCGCCATTTTACTATGCATAAATGAACAAATGAGGGAATCTATCTGCCAGACTTATTTGAGCGATGTCGAAAGGACAAATTATACCTATAGTCTGGCAAACATGATGGCAAGCAGATATTACATTACTTCCTTTGAAGAAACTGCTGTGAATCTTATTCATTTTGATTCCCTTGATAACCTTGCTTTGGAAAAGCTATATTTAAACTTTGCAGGAATAGTCCACATGATGATCGCTATTGCAAAAAAGAATTGGAAATAAACCTGACTGTCTATGTCTGGTCACAGAACAGGGCAGAAAATTTCTTTCACCAGGAAGACCGCCGAGTTTTTGATTATTTTACCAAAACATACAACGATACTCCGCGATCTGATTCTTTTCTATCCTACTATGGTGTGAGGCCTTCCCTTTGGAATAATATAAATGTATGCTATCTTCCTCATGACATAGCGAATCAGTATCATGTTATACCTTAAAATTTCAAAAATACAATTTGGGAAAAAATATAAGAGTTGGACCGGCAGGTTCAACTCTTATATGGGAGTATCCTAAAGTTTGTGTAAACCTCCAAACTGATGTAAGATAGAATTACT
>CANPGM010000040.1 GCA_947573605.1 uncultured Roseburia sp.
TTTGAATCTTTCAAGGTTATTTCACTGTTCAGTTATCAAGGTTCTGATTTCTCTTCTGCGTAACTGTTTTTCGCAGACACAATGTTGTTTTCAACAACTTTTATAATATATCATGTCTTTCAATGTTTGTCAACAACTTTTTTCTTTTTTTTGAAAGAAAAAGATGTCTGCTTCCTATCGTTTCGCAGTCAGCTTGATTATATTATCTCAAAGCGCATAATTTGTCAATACATTTTTTACATGATTTTTCAAAAGGCAGATTGAAAATTTAAATGCGACAGAGATTAGTATGAATGGCGGATATAAAATCTATCTGCCGAGGGGCGCTTACAAGACGTTAAAGGAACAGTATTTTCGCTTTTACTGCGAGGGGGACTGAATTAAATTGAGGAAGCGTTTTCTACTGATTGAAAAAAATCGGGCTGTCGAATTTTTTAAGAAAGAAACCGTGTTGTGCGCGGCGCTTTTCCTTGCGGTTTTGTCGGCATTTTTTGTGCCGCCGGACGCGGCATATGCGGAATATATGGATTACCGGACGCTGGCAATTTTGTTTTGCCTTATGTGCGTCATGGCGGGGCTTCGGAAAACGGGTGTATTCGCCTTTATTGCGGGCAAGCTTTTAGAGCGGGTGAAATGCGGACAGAGTCTTGTTTTCATACTGGTGTTTTTATGCTTTTTCTTTAGTATGTTTATAACAAATGACGTGGCTCTGATCACTTTTATTCCTTTTACTTTTACCGTGCTTGAATTGCTTGGAGAGGAACAAAAACAAAAACTGATTTTACCGGTAGTCGCAATGCAGACGATTGCGGCTAATCTGGGGAGTATGCTTTTGCCGACAGGTAATCCGCAAAATCTGTACCTTTATGGGAAATCGGAGCTTTCTATTGGCAGGTTTGTTTTGCTGATGCTTCCATATACCCTCTTATCGTTCCTTCTATTATTTGTTTGGAGTATGAGAGTGGGCAAAACGGCTCACAGAGGACCGATACTCGGAAAAGAGGAGTTTTTACGTCCGAAGGCGTATCCGCTTACCATGTATCTTGGTTTGTTTTTTCTCTGTCTGTTGGCGGTAGGACGGATACTGCCCTGGCAAGCGGTCTTTGCCGCGGTCTTTTTTATTGTGCTCGTCGCGGACAGGCATGTTTTTGCAGAAGTGGATTATTCTTTGCTGATTACTTTTGCTGGTTTTTTTGTCTTTATCGGAAATCTGGGGAGAATTTCTGCTTTTCGTGATTTTGTACAGAGTATTCTTATCGGAAGAGAGACGTATGTTTCCGTTTTTGCAAGCCAGATTATCAGCAATGTTCCTGCAGCTTTGTTATTGTCCGGTTTTTCGGATCGTTACAGTGAATTAATTGTCGGTACGAATCTTGGAGGGCTTGGCACTCTGATTGCGTCAATGGCCAGTCTGATTTCGTATAAATACATAGCGGCGAAGGAAGGAAAGCGTAAAGGAAGCTATCTTGGCTTATTTACGGCAGGTAATATCTGCTTTCTGGCTGTACTTTTGATACTGTATTATATGATAAAGACAATGGCTCAGAGATGACATGCAAACGGCAGTTTTTTATTTAATCTGCCGGAACAAGTCAGAAAAAATGCCTTTTGACAGCCGAATCCTGTTGACAGAAAAACAGTTTTGAAAAATCATGTCAGTCCCGCCATAAATAAAGCCACAAAAATGATGACTGCCACAGCAATCACAACCGCCACGCATATCATCGTAAGAAGCGGCCCGGTTACATTCGACACAGGCACTACAACGCCAAGTTTCCAACTGCTTCCTTTGATTTCCGAGACGGCAAAATAGCACATACTTCCGTCATAATCCGCAAGCTTTTTTACACGGCCGTCCGTTCCTTCCATCAACTCCTTAAGGCCCGGCATTTTTTCGGAAACTGCAACCGCTTCATGCTCCGTTGGCTCGTATTCACTGTTTTTATGGACAATATAGCGCCCGCTGCTGTCCGCCAGAAAACCGTAAACTCCTTTTGCATAACGGATACTCTCTGTCAGATCCGTCACCGTGCCAAGCGTAACGTCCAGACCAATCACGCCTGCCAGTTCCCCTTCTATGTAGATTGGCGCTGCAATTGTGGTACACATTTGATTTGTCAGCACATCCCAGTAAGGATCCGTCACAATCACGTCTTTCGCCTCTGCAGCCTGCCCGTACCATCCGCGCGCTACCGGATCATAGCCCTCCGGTATCTCCGCCTCCCGGTTGGACTGGATAAATCTGCTGTCTTTTGTACCGCAGTATAGATTCAATAGTTCTTCTCTTCCCGCTGCATGTACGTCTACAACAGACTGAATAAAGTCCGTATCGAGACTTCCTCCCGCCTGTATACTGTCCGCCGCTCCGTCTGCAAGCATTTTCTCATTTTCCATCCATGTATTGATTTCTTCCGCATATTTCTCTGCATTTAACTGCAGCGCTTCCGTCTGTTCCTGAATCATACGGTTTCCGGCAATTGAAATAATCCCGACAGTAGTCAGAAGAATACTTGCAATCACAATAGCCGTGACACTGGCCGTAAGCCTTCCCTTTATTGTCCTTAACATGCCCTGCTCCTCCTAAACTTCATGCCCGGAAATCATTGCGATATTCAATCCGTTTATACTGTATTGCATTATTTTCTCTTTGATCTGCTCCGTCCTCTTTTTATTGGTATCCTGTTTCTCGTAAATATCATTCAGCAAAAGCTCGATATTTTTCTGCATAACGATAAAAGTATGCACCATATTTTCCATAATATCAATGGCATTCCGCGGATGATTCCTGATAAATTCTTCCAGAAAGTCCTTTTCTATCCGCATCAGCAGTACCTCGTTATATGCAACTACCGTATAAACGGAAGGCTGTCCGGACAACACGTTCATTTCTCCAAAACATCTGGCTTTGGAATAGATTCCGATCAAATACTCATCCTTCTCTCCATATCTCATATACACGGCAACAGAACCTGATAAAATTTTGTACATTTCCTGGTATACGGTACCTTCCCTCATTATCACGTCGTCTGCGTGAAACGTCAACAATTTCGACTTATCCGTTCCGCTTGTAAATTCTACATCCATCTGTCATCTCCCACTTTCTTTTTCAGATATTCTTTTTGATTCGGAGAATGTTCTGTCCGTTTTTATACTCATAGGAAATCTCATCCATGCTTTTTTTCACCATATAAATTCCAAGTCCGCCGATTTTCCTCTCGTCCGCAGAAAGCGCCGTATTCGGATCAGCCTTTGAGAGCGGATCGTACTGTATGCCGTTATCAATGAACGTAATCAGAACCGCCAAAGGCTGATCCGTTACCTCTACGCGGACCGTCGCAGGTCCGACGCCCGGATGATAAGCGTAGTGTGCGATATTTCCAAACAGCTCGTCAATTGCAATCGCAATCTGCATCTTTGCTTTTCCCGAACATCCGAAACTATCCAGTTGTTCGTCCACAAAAGAAGTGACTTGTAAAATATTTTCAACTGTCGCATCAATTGTTAATTCTTTCATTGGATATCCCCTTTCATTGGCGCCCTGTACTCTAAACAAAGCATGGTAATATCGTCAAACTGAGGCGCGTCTCCCACAAATACGTCAATATCTGATTTTATTTTAGCAAGCAGCTCTGACGGCGGCAAAGACGCATGTTTGCAGAGTATTTCCCCAAGCCTTCCCATTCCGTAAAGCTCGTTTCTTTTGTTCGTCGCTTCCGTTACGCCGTCCGTATACTGAAAAATCTTATCGCCCGCTTCAAGCTGCAAGGTTCCGCATTGATACCGCACGCCTTCCATACCGGCAAGCACAAAACCCGCCCGAATTTTATACGGTTCAAACATTCCGTTTCCTCTGCGGATAAACGGGATTTCATGTCCTGCATTTACGAACCGAAACTCTCCCGTTACCAGATCAAGCACTCCTTCAAACGCAGTGATAAACAAGCCCTCGCTGTTAGACTCACACAAAAGCTCGTTTACTTCGGTAAACACTTCGCCCAAATCTCTGCCCGGCTGCGTATGATCTTTAATCAGCGTTTTTCCGATTACCATAAATAACGCCGCGGGAATGCCTTTTCCCGATACGTCCGCCACAACGACGGCAAGATGCCGTTCGTCCACCATAAAGAAATCGTAGAAATCACCGCCGACTTCCTTTGCAGGGTCCATCGTCGCATAAATGTCAAATTCTCTGCGTTCCGGAAAAGCGGGAAAAATACAGGGAAGCATGGACTTTTGAATATTTGTCGCAACGCTTAGTTCCGCCGTTGTTTTCATAGTCTTAGCGCTCTGATTGATGGAATAAAAAATCATCCAGAATTCTATCACAAAAATAAGGCTTACCGTAATATACAGCAGAAAAAACCAAACGCTGTCAGGATAAATCCCGACACTGTTCGTTACAAGATTGATCATATAAAAACCGACGACGGAAATAAAGAGCGCAGGCAGAAATACCGCCATTTTTCCCCCGACCGCCTCTATCGTACGATGGATTGTTTTTTTCAGAAACCGCGCATACAACACGGATAAAAACGAATAAATCACAAGCTTGAGTCCGATGAAAAAAACCAGATTTTCCATATCATACGGACTTTCTCTGATAAAACCAAGCGCCGGCGCAACAAGCGTATCCGTCGTTCCGCAAAGCATAAATGTGCTTACATTTGCAATCAGGCAGGCCATCAAAGAAATAGACAGCTTAGTAGACCAACTGTCCTTATACAAAAACTGCGGCACGATGCATACAAGTGCGGACAATCCTAAAATGCCCACCGCATCATTGTATAAATCGATCGAGTAGCTTATAAACGCCATGAAATAACCGACGACGGCTCCCGCCGTCCAGACGGCGGCTCTGATGATTCCCCTGTATTTTGGGGTAAGCGTAATTCCGGTAAGCAGTCCGGCAAAAACGGACGCCAGAAAAACCGCAAAGCTCCAAAGTGCAACAGACGCCATTTCGACACCTCCATATTAAAATAAATACATTCCGTCCAAAGCAGATAAATACTTATCCAGATAATCTTCGGTTATCATACTCCACCCTTCTGACAATTCCTGTATATAGCGATTGGTTTCCTCCTGCGTTACGACAATTTCACGGCGTGTACGCTCCGTTTCGTCCGTAAAAAGACCTTCCATCTGTTCTCTGCCCGCTTCCGTCCGCCTAAGCTTCTGCAAAAGTTCTTGAAATGCCTGATCCGACAATACGTCTATCGAATAGCCAAGCTTACGGATTCCTTCAAACAAATCGGCAAATTTTACTTCCAGCGGAGGATAGACATGAAATGCAGCCGCTTCGTCTCCCGTAGCCGCCAATGACACAATATTGTGCGCCGTCTCGTCAACGGGCGAGAAATTTACGCTTCCGTTATACACAGACGCCGGAACTGCGCCTATTTTAACATAGGATGATAGTCTGCGTGTAAATGCGTTAGAACGCAGGTTCATTTGAAATTCTCCGTCACGGATTCGTCCCTGCAGGTTTCCGACCCGCATAATTTTAATTTTAAGCCCCCGGTCGACTGCCGCGCGCAGCATTTCATATTCCGCCATATATTTGGAATAAATATAGCGATTGGATATTTCCTGCCCGATATAAAAATCCCCTTCGCCAAACGTTTCCTTTTCTGCCTTTCCGTCCGTCATTCCCGCGACACTGATGGTAGAAACCTGACATAACGCCGCATTTTCTTTTTCCGCAAAACGTATCAGATTTCTGACGCCGTCCGTATTGATTTCCTCCAATGCCGTTCCATAGGAAAAATGAGCGACGTTCGCAGCGGAATTTATAATCGTATTAATTTTATGGGGACAGCTTTCTGAAAAAAGGTCCGGGTTTGTAATATCTCCCTCCATAACCGTCCATTTTTCGCCGTAACTTTGCGAAAAATCCTCTTCCGCATAATAAAACAGCGCTGCTTTTACGCGTCTTTCGGCGCTGTTCTTCTTCTTCGAACGCGCAAGACAGACAATCTTATTGCATATACCGGGACGCTTTAACAATTCGATCAGAAGATGGATACCAAGATATCCCGTCGCTCCGGTCAATAGCACGTTTCCGAGGCTTACCCTGCTGACGCTCTTTCCCGTATGCGCTGCAAGATACTCGTTAAAACCGTGATAATCGAGCATTTTAAGATGAAAGCCGACCACATCTTTTTCTTTTTTGTATAGCTTTTCAAGCAACAGAGAAGGCGTCGGGTATTTGTAAAAATCACCGTACTCCAACTGATTTTCCGAAAGTCCCAGTTCTTCTTCCAGGCGCAGCATTACAGTAACCGCACTTAAAGAATCGCCTCCAAGCTCAAAGAAATTATCGTCCAATCCAATTTGGGGAACACCCAGTATTTCTCCGAAAATTTTGCATACTCTTTTTTCTTTTTTTGTGTTTGCTTCCCTGTATACGCGTACGTATTCTATGGATTCCGCTCCAAGCGCTTTGAGGTCGGTTTTTCCGTTTGGGGTCTGGGGCATTTCCTTTAATTCTTTTAAAACGTCCGGCACCATATACGACGTCAGCCTGGATTTCATAAATGCTTTCAATTCCTCTGCATCCACTTTCTCCTGATCGGATACCGTATAAAATCCCACCAAATGATCTGTTTTTTCTATTTTACGCACCATACAGCAGCAGGCGGCAATATTGGGAAATTCTCCCATTACATTTTCGATTTCCGAAAGCTCTATCCGAAGGCCGCGCAGCTTTACCTGTCTGTCGTTCCTGCCGCGATACTTAAGTCTCCCGTCTTCCGTAAAAAATCCCAGATCGCCGGTTCGATACAACCGCAGACCATTCCACATAATATATTTATCTTCCGTCTCTTTTGGCCTGTCTTTATAACCGATACCTACCCCGTTTCCGTAGATACAGATTTCTCCGACCGCGCCGTACGGGACCGGCTTTCTCTCCCGGTTCAGCAGAACAATTCCCATGTTTGCAATCGGCTTTCCGATGGTCTGCGCATCGTTTGCTTCGGTAATTGTTGCCCCAATTGTGGTTTCGGTCGGGCCGTAACCGTTATAAATTCGTATTTGGTAGGTATCCTTCAACCGCCTGACCAGACTTCCCGGCAGAACTTCCCCGGCCGAAAGAATTGCCCCGACATTTAAAAGCGCCTTCGTAAAAGCCGGATTGTTAAGATAAGCCGTAATTCTGGAAGGGGTGCAATGTAAAATATCCGCTCCGTGGCGCATGATGTGCTCCGCCAGTTCCCCTGCGTCCATCATTGCTTTTTCATTGCCAAGTTCGACAAACAAGCCGTTCATAAGCGGAACAAAAATTTCATAAAGGAAAATGTCAAAACATACGGAACCGATGGCTGTGATTCCTTTGCAATTTTTTGTAATATCACGATTAAACGGATTATTATCGGGATGAACGATATTAGCAATTCCTTTGTGCGAAAGCATTACGCCTTTTGGCCTGCCCGTCGTACCTGAAGTATAAATCATATAGGCGGGATGATCCTGCCGGACTACGGGCAGAAGTCCGGGTTCCGCTTTCTGCATGATAAGGTCATTGATCTCCAAATAGGAATCATAATTTGACATTCGGACATCCGAAGAAGAAATCAAACAGACTGCCCGGCTGTTCTCCATAATATAAGAAATACGGTCCGGCGGATAAGCAGGATCCACCGGGATAAACGCTGCCCCGGCTTTTGATATGCCGAAAATCGTCGGAATCAATCGTTCATCCCGTTTAAGCATAAATGCGACGTAGTCTCCGCTTTTTATACCTTGACGAATTAACCCTCCGGCGATTCTGTCGCTTAGTTCGTCAAGCTCCTGAAACGTCAGTTTTTTATTTCCCGCATACAAAGCGGGCTTTTCTGCATATTGCTTTGCGGCGCATTTCAACATGGAAGGAATGGTAAGCTCCGTTCCGATCTCAAATGACGGTCCTTTTACCGAAGCAGCTTTCTCATATTCTGCGTCTCCGATCGACTGAATTTCCGAAACCGTCCTGTTCTCCATCCCATCCGAGAGAATTTGAAATAACGCTTTGCTAAAATCCTCCGCTTTTTCCTTTGTATAAACGCCCCCGCAATAGTCAAGCAAAAGCGATAAACCGCCTTTTTCATTATAAACTGCAGTGAGCGTCATATGATTCTTCATATCTCCCGCCACACTGAAACTTACGTTGTATTTTAAATCCGTTTGATATCGAAACCGGTAGAAGTTAAACACGTATTCGGAAAGAGCTTCCGATATCATATTTTCGTCACGCAAAGCCGATAAAATGCGGTCATATCCGACTCTTTTATGTGCAGACGCCTCTCTTGCAGCGCGTTCCGTTTTTTTACATAACTCCAAAAAGGTATCTTCCTGAGTTACGGTAACTCTGACCGGAACCAGAAGCGTATAGCAGCCCAGAATGTCCATCTGTTCCGGCCGGCGATTTAAACGCGGCATCAAAAACACCGCATCCTTTTTATCGGTAGCCTCTGACAGATAAAGCGCATATGCCGCCGCCAAAATATAAGGAACGGAACAATGTTCCCGCTCTGAAAACGACGTTATTTTCTCCATCAGGGCTCCCGGCACGGAAACGACACTTTTACACATATTTGATTCGTCACTCTTTTCCGGAAAAACGGACGGCTCAAATTCTGCGTCCGAAAAATACTGTCTCCAGAAATCTTCCTCTACAGCCTCGCCTCTGGCGCTGTCCGCGTCAAAAACAGACTTCTCTATTTCTTTTCCGGCGAGTATATCAAGAACTCTCTGGACAAACAGGCTCATACCGTAACCGTCAATAATTAAATGATGAAACCGCACATATAAAAAGACTCCGCCTCCCAGAAGAGGAATCACTTCCGCTTCATAGAGCCTTCGGTCTATATCCATAGAAAGCCGATCCGATGCGTCCATATATTCGCGGGCCCGGTCGTAAAACCGTTCCTCCGTAATACTGCACCCGCTTTTCTTCTTATCCCCGTAAACAAGCGTCCACTCGCTTTTACCGCGGTGTAAAGAGGCGGTAAAAATATCGGCGCTGTCAAGCGCCGTATCTGCCGCCTCCTTTACTGACATAGAACTTCCTTCCGGCAAATGAAGCTTTAAAGAAATCGTATTTTGCGCGCCGCCCCAGAAGACCTGCTCCGTATCTGCAATTGCTTTCTGAGACAGACTTAATCCCTGTTCTTTCATAGCTTCTTTGCGTTTCTGATTTACTGTTCCCATATTTTTCTCCCCGCCATTTTACCTGTAGCAGTTTTTATTTCTTCTCAATCGTTAAAATCTCGGAAAAACCGGTAACTTCAAAAATTTCCATAATCGTATCGTTTACGTTTGTAACCTTCATTTTCCCCTGTTTGTTCATTGTTTTCTGTGTTCCCAGCAGAACACGCAGCCCGGCCGATGATAAATAATCCAGTTCTGCCATATCAATCGTCAATTCCGTAACGCCTTCAATGGAACTGTTTACCGCTGCCTCCAGACTCGGCGCGGTATTGGTATCCAGTCTTCCTTCGAGAGCAAAGCATAATTCGGTTCCTGTTCCTGTTTTTGTAATTTTCATATTTTTCTCCCTTTCTGCGCTGCTTTTTTGTGCATAACGAGTTTGTGGCAAGTCATTTCCGGCTTTGCAGCGGCCTCTTTTTTATTTTTAGATTGTGATCATTAAATTGTTCATACTCATGGTATTTGCATAGGAAACATCTTTTGAAAGACCAAGTACCATGCGAATCCCTACATTCTCTTCGGGATGCTCCCTGTCAAGCTCCCAGCTTTCCACTTTTTCCTTTAAATCGAATCTCCGGCAGTCGTCCCTCAGCCTCAGAAGAATTTCGTCTTCTTTTATTATTACGCGTATATCAATACTGTGCCTTTTGCCGTCGCTAAAACCGTATTGTACGGTATTCCCGGCCATTTCCTCAATACAAAGAGACAGCAGACAGGTTCTGCGGTCGTCCACTCCGTGTTTTTTGCAAAAATCGCCGACCCGTTCGGACAGTCCGATTACTTCCTCCATACTATGTACGGAAATCGAAATGCCGTCCTCTTCCGGTATACAAAAATCATCCGGCAGAAACAGCATTTTATCTATTCCTTTCGCCTTTGTATTTTTACGGAAGAACGCGCAGCATAAGAAAATCACAAGCAAAAGCAGCTGCCCGGCCGGAAACGCGGCCCAAACTCCGTCAAGACCGAACAAATGTGAAAGAGACACTACGCACGTAATAACACAAACCAGCTCGCTGCCGATATTAAACAGATACGCGCCCTTTTGATTGCCGATTGCCTGTAAATAGCTTCCTATAATCATATTCAGCGCTGCGAGCGGCAGCGACAAGGCATACCATCGAATCGCATCGACGGCCATTACACGCACAACCGCATCATCCGGCAGGTAAAGCTGCGCCGCAAGCGGGGCGGCGGCAAAGACAAGCACCGCAAGCGCGCCGATTCCAAGCACCGCATAGCGAGCGGCAATCTGCAGCAGATGTCTCAGTTCGTTCATATCCTGTTCTCCCGCAAAAATTCCCGCGATCAAAAGTACTGCGCCGCCGATTCCACATGCGGGCGCGCCTACAAAAAATTTGATATTGTTCTGAATGGACATAGCCGTCATACCGGCCGTCGCTGCAATCGAGAGTACGACAGCATTTGTAAAAACAGGTCCCAGCGCCCGGCAGAACATGCTGATGCCCCGCGGCAGTCCGCCCGTAATAATCGGAAGCGTTCGTTTCCAGTCGTCCTTTTTTAATGAAAAGCGAAACATCCGGTCTTTTTTTACAAAGTGCGTCAGCAGCACCGCAAGCGCAGCGATATAACTGACGGTAGTGCCAAGACCGATACCGACAAGTCCCAAATCAAGTACTGCCACGAAAAACAGATTTGCAAGAATATCGGTTACGGCAACAACTGCGCTCGCCAGATTCGCGCGCCGGGAGTCCCCGTCCAGCTGCACGATCGGAGCCAGAATCACAACGAGGACATTTGCCGGCGTACCCAGAAAAAGACCGATAAGATAACTTTTCGTATAAGGCAGCAGCCCCGCGGAGGCGCCGCGCGCGCCTAAAAGCGTGCTGAAAGGACCTGCGAAAAGAATACCCAGTATTGTTAAGATCCCGGAAAACAGCAGGCCCAGTACGCAGGTAAGAGAAAAAATTCCTTTTGCTTCCTCCATTCTTCCGCTTCCGACGCTCCTTGCGCACATTGTCTGGCAGCTTACCATCAATATTCCGCTCACAATTGCGACAATACTGAAATAAGGCGCCGCAATTCCATATGCCGCCATCTCTGTCGAACCCAGAAAACGGCTGGTAATCAGACCGTCGACGACACAGGATACCGCATTTGCCAACTCTACCATAGTCATAACCGTCATTGTACCTATAAACTGTTTTTTCGTAATGGAAGTATATTTTTCCCGCACCTTATTTTCCCTCTCTTCTGTTTCATGCTCTGTGCCGCTTAAAATCCTTCTAACACCTGGTATGTCTCTTTTGCTTCCGTATCGGTCATGCCGCTGATATAATCTACGACCATAAGCAGCCGAAGATACAAATCATAGGCTGTATCGCCCGTACGCGCCGCCAGGTAGTCGTCCTGATACTTCTGCGGTATGAACTCGAGATATTTTTGCGTAACCAGATTCATGGAACAATTTCCCTGTCCGGCCTCCCAGCAAAGCGCGGCCGGAACGAACTGATCCAGAAGCGACCGGATGATCTTTTGCCCCGATAACTCCTGTTTCAACAGTTCCCTGTAGGGATACGTGTACTTTTTCATAATTCCTTTCAGAATATCAGCCGTAAAAACATACCATCCGTCCGCTAACAATTCCTGCTGAAACTCTCCGTTCATAATTTTTTCGTAGTTTCTGAAAAAAGAGTAGGCTGCCGCATAAATCAGCCAGTTTTTTACATATTCCAACCAGCCGGAATACGCATACTTTTTGTCTTTTTCGTCTTCCGCTCCTATGAAACGCTTTTTCAAATTGTTTAGAATCTCCATCGTCGCCATCTGCTGCAGCTCATGAAATTCGTCCCCGTCGTCCGGTATTTTCGCAATCTCCGTTTCAAAATATGAAACGACGGTATCTATGGAAAAAAGATTCATTCGGAGGGAATCCTCCAAATCCGAAATCATATAGGCAATATCGTCCGCCGCCTCAAGCAGCCAGGTAAGCGGATAACGTGACATTCCTTCCACTCCGGCGTTGCTTCTGACTTCTTCAAACTTCTCTTTATCCGCCAGAAAATATCCCCACTTATGCACCCGGATATCGCTGCTTTTACTATTGCTATGAAGGGAAGCGACCGGGTATTTAATCAGTGTATTGATCGTCGCGCAGGAAATATTCATTTCCCGGTACTTCGGAAGCCTGGCCGCGCGAAAAAGAATCCGAAGCGCTTCGGCGTTCCCTTCAAACTGTGTCAGGTCCCGCTTCATCTGCTCGTTCAATAGTTCTCCAACCGGCTTTCCCTGAAAAGCAAACGCTGCATCCGCAAAAGCATTCTGAAACCAGCTTCCGATTGACGCCTCTCCGAAATGTCCGAAAGGCGGATTTCCGATATCGTGCAGCAGTCCCGCGCAGGATAAAATCGTAGAAAAATTCCGGGCATAGCGTTCGGTATTTTCCCCAAAATCCACCGCGTATTCTTCGCCCTTTTTGTTGCATGCAATCATTGCTCCGAGCTGTTTGCAGATGGACGACACCTCCAGAGAATGGGTCAGCCTTGTTCGGACATGCCCTCCCCGGACAAGCGGAAAAAGCTGCGTCTTATCCTGCAGATTACGAAACAGCCTGCTGTTTATAATTTCTATGTAATCTCTTTCAAAGGCATCGACCGGATATGCTTTCCATGACGCAGGTCCGTCTTCACGCGGTATCTGCATTTCTTTTGAAAGTAAACTTTCCCATTCCATCTTCATTTCCGGCCTCCTCTCCTTTTTCGGCTCAGTCTCCGATATCCGTATGTCCCTGCTCAAATTCCCACTGCAGACCATACTTATCAATAAAGTAAAAATATTTTGTATTTCCTAAGATATCAGCCGCGTTTTGTTTGGACGCCGCATCGTTTTCCTTTTCCGGATCAAAGAAGCGGAACTCAGACGGATCCGTTTTACTGATCTGAAAGACTTTGTAATCATCCGTTGTATTAATCAGCGTTACATCCGGCTGCGCTTTTATATAGTTAAATGCTTCTTCTATATTGACTACTTTCAGCGCAACATGCCTTGCTCCGCTGATATCGTTTGCTTTAAAAATCACCGGCTCCTGTCTTCCCTTCGGCGAATGATAACACATCAGTTCAATCGTGAACTTCGTTCCCGGCACATCCATAAAGCCGATAGAGACCTCCGCCTCCTCCGCCTCTTTTATAAATCCGCCCGCCCGAAAAAATCCGGGATTCTTCCAATGCGGAATATACTGATTCGGAACAGCTCCTAAAATTCTTTCATAATAGTGAAACGCTTCCTCCACATCATTTACAAATATACAAACATGAGATAAGCCCGTATATACTGGTTTTTCCATTCTGATAACCCTTTCCTTTCCGTAACCTGCGGTATTATGACCGCAGGCACAAATTCGCTATTTTACAGTTATGATTCGCAGGATTTTTAAATGATTCCCTTGTCGCGGCATAATGCCTCTATGCTTCTGTCATATGTAGCTTCCGCCTCTTTGGAAAAAAAGCAGCCCGGCACCCCTTCGTCATGGTCTCTGTGATGCGCTACACATTCACAGCATTTTCCGTGTCTCGGACAGTCATAGGTACATGGGCAAGGTCTTTTGTTGTCGCAATTTGTCATCGTCATCTTCTCCTCTCATTCTGCCGCTTTGCAGCACTTTCATCAGAAAGAGCTTTGCGCGTCGGCGCAAAGTTCAGGTTGAAGCGTTTTTATTCAACCTTTATTTCTAAATCCAAGTGTGTATTTTTTGCAGTTATCCTATGATAACAGAAAAAAATCTCACTTAGAGCCATTCGGCACAATTGGCATTTTTTCCGGTATAATTTGCATATGCATTTCAGAAAGAAAATACTTGCGCTTTCTTGTAGATGTGTTAGAATATGGGTTTGGGTAAATGTACTTATAAACGCGGAATGAAAGGAAAAGAACTATGAAAATGAAACGTGATGATGTACGTAATATTGCAATTATCGCACATGTTGACCACGGTAAAACGACTTTAGTCGACGAACTTTTAAAACAAAGCGGCGTATTCCGCGACAATCAGGCCGTTTTGGAGCGCGTAATGGACTCCAACGATATTGAGAGAGAACGCGGTATCACCATTCTTTCCAAGAATACGGCCATTACCTATAAAGGCATCAAAATTAATGTCATCGACACACCGGGTCACGCCGACTTCGGAGGCGAAGTAGAGCGTGTCTTAAAAATGGTAAACGGCGTGATTCTTGTTGTGGACGCCTTTGAAGGCGTAATGCCGCAGACAAAATTCGTTTTGATGAAAGCGCTTGAATTAGACCTGCCGGTTGTCGTCTGCGTCAATAAAGTAGACCGCCCTGAAGCCCGTCCCAACGAGGTTGTCGACGAAGTTTTAGAGCTTTTTATGGATCTCGACGCTTCGGACGAGCAGTTAGACTGCCCGTTCGTCTTTGCTTCCGCAAGAGACGGTTATGCCGTCTGCGAAATCGGAGATCTGATCAATAATAAAAAGGATATGGTTCCGTTGTTTGAAACGATTATTCACCACATCCCCGCTCCGGAAGGCGACCCGGATGCAGGTACGCAGGTTTTAATCAGTACCATTGATTATAACGAATATGTCGGCAGAATCGGAATCGGAAAAATTGATAGCGGCAGTTTAAAAGTGAATCAGGACGCCCTTGTCGTAAATCACCACGACCCGGACAAGCAGAAAAAAGTCCGCATCAGCAAACTGTATGAATTTGACGGGTTAAACAAAGTCGACGTCATGGAAGCGGGCGTCGGATCCATTGTCGCCATTTCGGGTATTGCGGATATTCACATCGGAGATACGATTTGTTCCGTGGACAATCCCGCTGCGATTCCGTTCCAGAAAATTTCCGAACCGACGCTTTCTATGAACTTTATCGTAAACGACAGTCCTCTGGCCGGACAGGAAGGCAAATATGTCACCTCCCGCCATATCAGAGACCGCCTTTTCCGCGAATTGAATACCGACGTTTCTCTTCGCGTTGAAGAAACCGACAGTCCGGACAGCTATAAGGTTTCCGGCCGCGGAGAGCTTCATCTGTCTGTTTTAATCGAAAACATGCGCCGCGAAGGCTATGAGTTTGCGGTCAGCAAGGCGGAAGTGTTGTATCATACCGACGAAAACGGGAAAAAGCTGGAACCGATGGAGCTTGCCTATGTCGACGTACCGGACGAATTTACCGGAACCGTTATTGATAAATTAAGCCAGCGAAAGGGAGAATTCATCAATATGCGCCCGATTACCGGAGGTTATACCAGACTGGAATTCCATATTCCGTCACGCGGATTAATCGGTTACCGCGGAGAGTTTTTAACGGATACAAGAGGAAACGGCATTATCAATACTATTTTTAACGGCTATGACAATTACCGCGGAGACATTTCCTACCGCAAGCTCGGTTCTCTGATTGCCTACGAATCCGGCGAATCCGTGACGTACGGCCTGTTTTCCGCACAGGACCGCGGTTCTTTATTTATCGGGCCCGGTGAAAGGGTCTATGCCGGAATGGTCATCGGTTCCTGCTCAAGAAACGAGGATATTGAACTGAATGTCTGCAAGAAGAAGCACCTGACCAATACGCGTTCCTCCTCTGCGGATGAAGCGCTCACCCTTACACCGCCGAAAATCTTAAGTCTTGAGCAGGCGCTTGATTTCATTGATGTTGACGAGCTGCTGGAGGTAACGCCAAAGAGTTTGCGCATCCGTAAACGTATTCTGGATCCGACGCTTCGTAAAAGGGCGAACATGAAATAAAACCGTTTCAAACTCGCCTCTCTCAACAAATAAAATACGCTATGCAGGGTCCGATTTAATCCTTACATTTCAAAGCAGCCGCGCGAAGTCGTTCGTACGGCTGTTTTTTTTGCCTGTGAAAGAACTAGTTCTCCTCCCCTTTCATCTCATATTTCCGTCTCCATTCCTTCGTTCCTTCCACTTTATAGACCTCGGAACGGTTTTTATAAAGAAAACGCGTCAAATTATAACAGCTAATCCAGATTTCGTTTCCGTTTGCACGCCGTTCTTCGTCAAAAATCAGTTCAATTCCGAAATGAAGATGTACCTGATCAATATTATTTACATTTTCGGTTTTGCTGTATCCCGTATGCCCCATGTAGCCGATTACTTCACCTGCCGTTACGCGACTCCCTACCTCAAGTTTTTCCTGATATGGATAATTCTGCCTTAAATGCGCGTAATAATAATACCGTTTGTTGTCAAAGCTTCGGATTCCGATTCTCCATCCGCCGTACTGGTTCCATCCAAGCGCTTCCACCGTACCGGATTCTACCGCTATTACCGGAGTGCCGCTAGTTATAATAAATTGAATTTCAGCAGGCAAAAGAAACTGATTACAAATTGACGCAACGCCTATTTTGACGTATAATGTACCCGAAAAAACTTTTGACTGTTACTTTTGGAAAAACGGGAGGAAAAAATGATTAAATATTATAGACTGTTTGATCTGCTGTTACGACGGGGCTTAAAAAAAACTGACCTTTCCACTCTGGCGGGGCTTTCCTCTCCTACCCTGGCGAAACTGTCAAAAGGAGCCGTCATTACCAGTGAAACCATTGACCGGATCTGCCGCGCCCTAAACTGCCAGCCGGGAGACATTATGGAATATATCCCGGACGAAGAGGACAATCCGACCTGTCCCAAATAAAACGCCGTATCGTGAACCATCTATGCGTTCCCTCCGAAGCGAAGGGGCTGCGCAGTATACCGGCATTGCTGCGTTCGCTCTTTCAAACGCATCGTTCATACGTTACTCAGTCGTTTCTCTTTGAAAGTCCATTACTTCTTCCAGCGTTTTCCCTTCCATTTTCGCCTGCATTTTTCTAAGATAATAAATTTCTACAAGCGCGCGCGTCAGCCTGTCAGAAAACCCTTCCGTGATTTCAACGGTGCATTCCAGCTCCTTCTCTTTTTTCTTCGCCATAAAGCAGCACCTCCTGTAAAATCTTATGCCCGAATGGTTGTACTACTTTACTGTTTATTGACTTTCAATGATACGAAAGATATAATGACTGTGCGAAAGGATAGCCGCAAATACTGCTTTTTCCTATAAAAAAGAAAGGCATTGACAGAATGACAATTGGAATCTATGCAAGAAAATCCGTATACCGGGATAACAGCGATTCTGTTCAGGTACAGATTAAAGCCTGCAGAGACTATGCGAATATTGTATTCCACGAGAAAGAGCTTGAATTTAAAATATACGATCGGGACGAGGGTTTTTCCGGAAAAAATACGAACCGTCCGTCCTTTCAGGAATTGATCTCCGACGTAACGGCGGGAAAACTGGATGCTGTCATGGTTTATAAGTTAGACCGCATCAGCCGGAGCGTCAAAGACTTTTCCGATACTTACGAAACGCTGCAAAAAAACAATGTCGCGTTCCTGTCGGTAAAAGAAACGTTCGATACTTCCACGCCGATCGGACGTACTGTGATGTATATCCTTGCGGCCTTTGCCCAGCTTGAACGGGAAAATACGTCGGAACGCGTCTCCGACAGTATGACGGCATTAGGCGCAGGCGGAAAATGGACCGGAGGAAAACTGCCTGCCGGAATGAAGTCCGTCCGAAAAATGGTCGGAGAAAAGGAGCATTCTTTTCTCCTTGTAAATGAGGATAAAATTGAAATTGTAGAAGAAATCTACCGGCTCTATCTTTCCGGAAAAAGTATAACCGGCATTGAACGATACTTTCGGGATAACGGGATCCGAACGGAGCAAAATAAATTTTTCGGGGCAAATCAAATCCATTCCATCCTGGCAAATCCCGTTTACTGTTCCAACGATCCGGAGGCCTATGCATATTTTAAGGACAAAGGATACCTGCTCCCCGCAAAAGAGCAGTTTGACGGAACAAAAGGCTTAATCGGATACGGCAAAACCAGACAGGGCAATACGCGGGTAAAAAACGAAAACTGGTCCGTCGCAATCGGAATACACAGGCCCGTAATTCCCGCTTCAGACTGGATCCGATGTCAGAAACGGTTTGGGGAAAACAAAATGTACCGGGGAAATAAATACGAGTCCGGTATCTTGAAAGGGATTCTCCGCTGTCAGTGCGGCTCCAGAGTCGACATCAGAACCTATTCCAAACACAATCGTCTCTTTTCCTACTATTATTGCGCCAAAATGGCGCGCCAGGGAAAAACAGTATGTAATACCGAATATGTCCGCGTCAATATCATAGACAATTTATTTATACAAAAGCTGCAGGAAATAAAGCTGAACCCGGAAAGTATTGTCCTAAAAACAGATACGGAGTATATCAACACGGATAAGCTGAAAGCGGACGTAAAGAAAGCAGAAACCGCTATTGCAAATCTTACGAAAGTTTTAATGGACAATATGACGTCTTCCGCCTCCGGCTATATTATTGCCCAAATCGAAACACTTGACAGAGAGAAAAGCCTTCTTGCTCAAAAACTGGAAGCTGCGGAACGAAACAACAGAAATGTTTTCTCGGCTGTAGATACAAAAGCGTACATACATAAAAACATCTGCCATTTGCTGAATCATTTTGACGACATGTCCTATACGGAGAAAAACGAGTTACTGAGAAACACCGTTACATCCTGCATCTTAACGGAAAAAGGCATTCGGATTGTTTTCTAAACGTTTCAATTTTATATCACTACCGGAGTGCCGATCTGCCCCATCATATCATGGCCGAGGTGCTCCCTTTTATATCCGTAACTGCGCGAAACTCCAAAATCATCGTAGTCGTTATACGGAAAATCTCTTGCTATCGGAGAGAACGCTTTTAATCCGTATTTTTTTATATATTCTCCGTTTGAATCGGCCGTCTGAATTTCATATTCGCCGACATATTCCGCAAGAACGGCGCCGTATGCTTCCAAATAATAGGAATAATATTTGAGATCCGCCGAAGCCTGTTCCATCGTCGTTTCTCCCGAAAGAATTTTATCGGCAATTTTTCGCATATCGGATACGGCTCCGGCGTCGAACTCGCCACCGTTTACCGCCGCAGTATAAGAAAGAAGCTCAATCCAGTTTAAATGAATCTCCTTTCCGTATGTATTGACATCGTACTCATAGGCCTTGCAAAGCGCTTCGTAAGAGATGTTAAAATCCACCCACTTAATCCCGTCTCCGGCTGTCGTTACCGTCTTACGGCTCCAATCATATTCTGTAATACAAAAAACGCCAATAGAAATCAGCAGCGCCGCCTCTAAGAGAATCCCCGCTGCCAGCCATTGACGTATCCCGGTTCCTTTTCTTTTTTCGATGCTCTTTCTTCTCATATTTCCTCTCATTCTGCCGCTGCAGCGGCTTTTGGGCTTTCCGGAAATACATATTTTCCAATTATTTTCTTTTTATTATATGAAAAGAAAAGAGCTTTTTATCACAACAGTTTCATCTGTGCAGTTATTCGTAATCGGCTTCTCCGTTTAAAAAACAACCCCTGCAAGTTCCGCCAGCAGTCCCCAAAATACGCCGATCCCGTACAGCGCAGCAATAATCCCCGCATTCTGTTTCCAGTTGCGGTTCAGACGGAAAAGCACCGGTATGCCGACGCCGGCATTGACCAAAAGACCGGAAAGCATTGCTCCGGGGGAAATCACTCCGCTTAGATACAACTCCGTAATAATTACCGACGAAGCGCAATTCGGAATCAGGCCGATAAGCGCGGCAACAAGTTCGCCTACCACCGGCACGCCTAAAAACAGTCCTGCCAGGCGCTCCTCTCCGACCGCTCCAATTACCGCGTTTAACGCAAACGAAAGCAGGAAAATATAGAAAAATATCTTTCCCGTATGTTTTACGGCAGAAAGTAAAACGCCGTCCTCACAATGACAGTTTTCTTCTTCACAGACGGTATGGATATCCATTTCGCGTTCTTTTTTCCGTAAAATCCCCGTATAGACCGCCTCGGCCAAAAAGCCGGAAATGCAGGCGATTACCGCCTTAAAAACAAGTATTTTTACTATTGTATCTATCGGTACCGATTCCGCAAGCAATACCGGCAGCATTTCATCGGAAGTAGAAAGATAAACCGCAAGCAGAGTTCCTACCGTAATCACTCTTCCCGCATACAGACTTGACGCGGCCGTAGAAAAACCGCACTGCGGGACAACGCCCAATACGCCGCCCCACAGCGGTCCGAATTTTCCCGCCCTCTTTATTCTTCCGCTTATTTCCTTTCCCGTTCCATGTTCCAGTAATTCCATTACCAGATAAGTCAGAAAAAGAAAAGGCAGAAGCTTTACGCTGTCTGCAGCCGCATCCAACAACAAATCAAACATAAAAACCATCCTCTCTAACGAAGAATTACACCGCCTCCGGCGACATAACCGCCGTCATATAGCACGACTGCCTGCCCCGGCGTTACCGCGCGCACCGGCTCCGAAAATTCACAACAGATTTCGTCCGCTCCGGTTCGGAATACTCTGCACTTTGCTCCTGCATGAGAATAGCGGATTTTTGCCAAAACTTCCATTCCGTCCGTAATCTGGCCGATTGCCATAAGATTGATATGTCCTGCATAGAGACGCTTTTTATAAACCTCTTCGTCCGTACCAAGAACAACTTCATTTGTTTCCGGCCTGATTTCCGTAACAAAGGCCGGATAACCCAATGCAATTCCAAGCCCCTTTCGCTGTCCGACCGTATAATGCGTAATTCCTTGGTGTCTGCCCAGCAGGTTCCCGTCCGACGTAATAAAATTACCGGGAGGGGAAACCGTACCGCACATCCCGTCAATAAATCCCGCATAGTTTTGATCCGGAATAAAACAGATCTCCATACTGTCCTTCTTATGCGCTACCGGAAGACCGATTTTTTCGGCAATGGCGCGTATTTCATCTTTTGTGTAGTCTCCTGCCGGCATTAAAGTATGCGCCAGCTGTTCCTGTGTCAGACTGTATAATGCATACGTCTGATCTTTTTTTGCCGTCACGGAATTTTTTATCGCATACCGCCCGTTTCCCAGTCTCTCAATTCTTGCATAATGGCCGGTGGCAATATAATCGGCCCCGATTTCCATACTGCGTTTTAAAAGCGCCTCCCATTTTACAAAACGATTGCAGGCAATGCAGGGATTCGGCGTTCGCCCTTGTAAATATTCCGCCACAAAATAGTCTATGACCTTCTCTTTAAATTCTTTCTTAAAATTCATCACATAATAGGGAATCCCAAGACGCTCTGCTACTCTCCTTGCGTCCTCTACCGCTGAAAGTCCGCAGCAGCCCCCATTTTCTTCAAGTGTAAATTCATCTTCCTCCTGCCATATCTGCATTGTCACTCCAATTACGTCATAACCCGCTTCCTGAAGCAGATAAGCCGCGACCGAAGAATCCACGCCTCCTGACATCCCAACCACAACTTTTTTTCCAGCCATATTCCCTCTCAAAAAAACTTCACTTCGTGACATTCATCATGCGTCTTGCGACGCAGTTCTGTATTGTTAAAAATATAACGTCGGCGAATGGTAAATCCGCCGACGTCAAACATACTACCGTTTATTTTCTATGATTATATCATTAAATACCTGTACTGTAAAGCCCGCCGCATAAATAATTGTCGCTGTCGCTTTCTTAATGCTAATAGGAATTTCTCGCAATCCAAATGTGTATTCTTTCGACAATTTGTACAATTATAAAGTAAAAAAAGTTTCTTTTTTGTTCATGATTTATTCATATCTAACTGCTATAATAATATTATCGAATTGAAAAACAGATTTATTTTACTTGATAAATTTTTTCATAATAGCCCGAATACCTGCGGTATTCGGGCACTCCTCATTTTATGCGTCTATATTTTCAATCTGCCAGTCTATCGGCTCCGCTCCGTTTGCTTTTAAAAATTCATTTGCCTGACTGAAATGCCTGCACCCGAAGAATCCCCGGTATGCGGAAAGCGGACTCGGATGAGGCGCCTTTAAAATCAAATGTTTCGGATTTGTCAGCATCGGAATTTTACTCTGCGCCGGTTTTCCCCACAGCAGATAGACAATCGGCCGATCCTGCGCGTTGACTGCCGAAAGAATCGCATCCGTAAACTTCTCCCACCCGTGGCCCTGATGGGAATTTGCCTGATGCGCCCGTACCGTCAGCACTGTATTTAACAAAAGCACTCCCTGATCCGCCCATTTTTTCAGATACCCGTTATTCGGTATGTAGCAGCCCAAATCTTCTTGCAGTTCTTTATAAATATTCTGCAGTGAAGGCGGCAGTTCTTTCTGAGACGGCAGAACCGAAAACGACAGACCATGCGCCTGATTTACGTTATGATAAGGGTCCTGTCCTAAGAGAAGTACTTTTACTTTGCTAAGCGGCGTAAAATGCAGCGCGTTAAAGATATCGTCCGCAGGCGGATATACTACCGTCTTTCCGTATTCTTCCTTTACAAACGTATACAGCTCTCGATAATAAGGTTTTTTAAATTCCGTTTCAACTGCGTCCAGCCAGTCATTTGTAATCATTGCCATAGGAATCCGTCCTTTCTTTCTCCTGCGTTTTTTAGCGCATCCTTCTCACCGATACGTTGCGCGACGCCAGCTCTTCCTTCAAATCGGCAATCGTCAGCTCTTTAAAATGAAACAGCGACGCCGCAAGCGCCGCATCCGCACACCCCTCTGTCAGCACCTCGTAAAAATGCTCCGTCTTTCCCGCTCCGCCTGACGCAATCACCGGAACAGAAACGTTTTGCGCAATTGTGCGCGTCAGCCCCAAATCATAACCTGCTTTCGTCCCGTCACAATCCATACTGGTAAGTAAAATCTCCCCCGCTCCGAGCCGGTCGACTTTCATTGCCCATTCTACCGCATCGAGTCCGGTATCGATTCTGCCTCCGTTTTTGTATACGTTCCAACCCGAACCGTCCGGTCTTTTTTTTGCATCAATAGCGGCGACCACACACTGACTTCCGAACTTGTCCGCCGCATCTGAAATCAAATTGGGATTTTGTATCGCTGCGGAATTGACCGATATTTTATCGGCTCCCTCCCGAAGCAGCATTTTAAAATCATCAACGGTACGAATTCCGCCGCCCACCGTAAAAGGGATAAATACTTTCTCCGCGACTTTTTGCACCATGTCCACAACCGTACTTCTGTCGTCAGAAGTCGCCGTAATATCAAGAAATACCAACTCGTCTGCGCCTTGCAGGTCGTATGCGGCGGCAATCTCCACCGGATCGCCCGCATCTCTTAAATCAACAAAATTAACTCCCTTCACCACACGTCCCCGGTTGACGTCCAGACAGGGAATGATTCTTTTCGTATGCATATTACGTTCTCCATTTCAGACGATTAGAACCCCTTAAAGTTTCGTAAAATTCTTTAATATGCGAAGTCCTTCCGTACTGCTCTTTTCCGGATGAAACTGGCAGGCAAAAATATTTTCCTTTTCTACCGATGCATGGATCTGCACGCCGTATTCCGCCGTGGCTTTTACAGATGTCTCATCTGCGGCCTGTAAATAATAAGAATGGACAAAATAAACATATGGCGATTCGTCCATCCCAACGAACAGCGTTCCGTCGTTTTTTAAATTCAGAGAATTCCAACCGATATGCGGAACCTTAAGTCCCGTCTGCTCCGGCAATTTCAGTATATTTCCTTTAAGGAGACAAAGTCCTTCTACGCCGGGACTTTCCTCACTGCTTTCAAACAAAAGCTGAAGTCCAAGACAAATCCCCAGCAGAGGCGTACCTTTTTCTGCAATTTCCTTAATGGCCTTATCCAGCTCATATTTTTTCAACTGAGTCATTGCGTCGCCAAACGATCCGACTCCGGGAAGAATGACGCGCTCGGCGCGTGCAATCTCCCGAAACGTTCTCGTGATAACGGCTTCTTCTCCAAGCGCCGCAAGCGCTTTTTCCACACTTTTTAGATTTCCCGCATCATAATCAATAATTACCGTCATTCTACTGCCTTTTCCAAGCCAAGCCTTTTAAGAATCTGATAAATCTCTACGGAATATTCCGTTCTGTCTTCTATACCGTACAACCTGAGCGCCTCTTCCTTCGAAATGCCAAAGGTGGATACGAGCGCGGTCTCAACTGCGCTTTCCACGCCGTTCAACTCTCCGGTACATCCGTATTCTTCCGCATCAAATCTGTATTTTTCACATCTTCCGGCAGCGCGAATCAAAGAATCCAGCGCCATATCATATACTTCCGACTTCATCAGTCCCAGATATGCCTCGTATTCTCCGGAAATCATCGCCATAATCCGATAACGCTCATATGTACCGGCATCCTTCTCTTTTACATCGACGCCAGCAATCATGCGAAACGCCTCATTGTAATTGCCTCTGTCATAGGCGCTTTTGGCATCCGAAAAATGATTGGTATATCCGACCAGATTTGTACCCGCTATAATTAAGCCAAGAAGGGAACCCGTCATGATAAAAATAAGAATGACGGGGACTTTCGGCAATGGCGGCGAATGATCCGGTTCCTTCGGCGGTTTCGGAGGTTTCTCCTTCTTTGGCTTCGGCGGTTTCTTCGGCTTTTCTTTCGCCTTTTCCTTCTTTTCCTTCTTCTTCTTTTCTTTTTTCGGTTTTTCCGCCTTTTTCTCTTTTGCCGGTTCCGCAGCAGCGCCGAGCTCATTTAGCATCTCAAGACTGCCCTCCGCGGCTCCGTTTGCCGACACGCCTTTTTTTGCGGCTTTCTTATTGCCGGAATCCTCTTCTTCTTCGTCGTCCGCACCAAATAAAATCAGACCGAGCTTGGAGAAAAATCCTCCCTCTCCTTTTTCCTGCGCCTGCTTTTTCGGCTTTTTGCCCGTCTTGCCGGACTTTGTCTCCGGTTCCTTCGGTTCTTCTTTTGTATTCTCATCCGCGGAAATCTCCGCATTCAAACTATTTAGCAGCTCTTCCGCGGAAGCCTCTTCGGGTACGCCCCCCTGTCCCATCAGATCCTGTACGGATTCTCCTTCCGCCGCGAGAATGTCCTTAATATCCGAAAATCCGACGTCTGACCCGAAGATATCAAGCAGACTCGGCTCTTCCAGATTGACAGAAGCTTCCGCTCCTTCTGCGGATGCCGCATTCTCTTCCTGCGTATCCGGTATAAGCTGACTTAACGCTATTTCGTCCAGTTTATCCGCAATATCCGAAGAGAGGCCTTCCTCCTGTTCTTTTCCGGCATTCGGATTCATCGTATCTATCATCAGATCGCCCAATGAATCGGCCGATACCGTCTCCTCCATCTCCTTTTTCGCGCTGTCCACAATCTGACCCAGATCTTCAATCAGATCTCTGTTCTCTTTTGGCGCTTCCGGCTCCTCAGGTTCCTGCTGCTCTGGCTCTGCCGCAGGTTCCTCCGCAGCAGACGCTGCGTTTAAATTCATTTCCTGTTCAAAATCTTTCAGGAAATCTTCGTCTCCGTCGCCTTCTAACAGCTCCTGCTCAAACTCCTTTAAAAAAGCCTCCGCCTCGCTGTCAATTTCCCGTCGCGTTGATTCTTTTTCTTCACTGAATGCATCCCCATCATCCAAACCCGGTTTCTTCTTTGCGCCTCCGTTCGACATCTCCTGCAATAACTGATCCAGATAATCTTCTGATTTGCTCATTCAGGGCACCTCCATGTATAAAAACTTAATCAGGGGATGTGATGCAACATCACATCCCCACTCTGTGTCTGAAAATTATGCCATGCTCTTTTCAATCAAATCGTCGATTGCGCCGACAAGCAATCCGATCTCCGGCTTCGTAAGCTGCGCATCCGCACCAAGCTGTTCGCCTTTTCTCCGCATCTCATCATTTACAAGAGAAGAGAAAATTACCAACGGTATCTGCTTAATCACCTCATCGCTTTTACATAATTTTGTAAGTCTGTGCCCGTCCATCAGCGGCATCTCTATATCCGTAATAATACAATGAACCTTTTCTCTTAAATCTCCGGTCTCTTTGAATTCACATATCTTATCCCATGCTTCCTGGCCGTTCATTGTAATCACCAGCTTCGTATAACCCGCCTTCTTTAAACATTCCGTAATCAATTTGCTAAGAAGCGGGGAATCTTCCGCAATCAAAATCGGCGATCCGCTTCTGTCGCGTTTCGGAAGGTTCTCAAGATCGGATACTCTTAAGCCTGTATCCGGGCTGATATCCGTTACAATCTTCTCAAAATCAAGGATAACAACGAGCTTGCCGTCCAGCTTGATGACTCCGGTCGAAGCGCTGTTCTCCTCCGTATTAATCGTAGAATCCGGCTTAATGATATCCTCCCATGAAACACGGTGGATTCCGATGACCTGATCTACATGAAATGCAATATTAAGCTTATTAAAGTTCGTGATAATAAACAGTCCTTCAAAATCAACATCCGGCATTCCGAGACATTTTTTCAGATTAATTACCGTCATCATTGTATCACGCGGCATAAAAATCCCTTCCACACAGGGATGGGCGTTCGGAATCGGCGTAATTTGCTGATAGGAAAGAATCTCACGAATCTTTGCTACATTAATACCATAGTAATTATTGCCCAGTGTAAATTCCAATACCTCAAGTTCATTTGTTCCCGACTCTAACAGAATATTTGTATCCATTCTTATTTTTCCTCCCGCGAAATGATTTCGGCACAAAAAGATATCTTCTCATCGCCTTTGTGTACATTATATCATATAATGAAAAAAGATTGAAACATTTTTCACACAATTTATAAATTTATCTTAAATTTATTTTGATTGACTTCTACAAGCAGCTGCAGCCCCTCAAATACCTCCGCATCTTCCTCCGTTTCGAAAAACAGAACCACCCGCTGCGTTTCTCCGCTCTCAAGTGTTTTTTCAAAGGTGGAAAAATCGTTTGAAAGCAGCGTCTGAACCGGCGCAGCCTTTTTCTCCGCCCCGCTCTCATCCGTATAGACCGCATGGAAAGTCGGACTCATCGATAAGCTGTCCACGGCGGCTGCAGCGCCGCTTTCATTTGTAATGTCAAAGTTCAGAACCAGATAAGCTTTGCCTTCGGGCGCCTCCAGCGCATATACATCCTTTTCCATATACGCTTTTTTTACTTCACAGCCCTGATAGGACAGCGTCACTCCATCCGCAGCGACCAAACGATTCAAATCTCCTTCCGGCACGGTTTCCTCCGGCGCCGCCTCTCCGCCGCCCTGATTCTCCGTTCCTTCCGTGCTGCTCTCGCTCTCGCTGCCTTCCGGTTCGTCCATCGACTCAACCGGCTCCTCTGTCTCTTCTTCGACCGCTTCGTCCATATCCACGTATTTGATTCCTTCCGTTTGAAGTTTGTTATATTTGGATATAATATGAGCGGAATAGCTTACAATTGCGCTTCGTTCCTGTTCCGTCAATTCGTAAGGCTCTGCGCCGCACCCTCCCAGTACAAATGCGCCTGCCAGACAAAGCGCTGCCGCCCTGATTTTTACACTTTTCATAATCACAACCATGCCTTTCAAACTTTTCTCTCATACCTGACTGCCGATATCCAGTTCAAACCAGAATTCCACGCCGTTTTCTCTGTTTATGACGCCGCACTCGCGGCGCATAGACTGCATAATCGCCCTTACTATAGAAAGCCCGATCCCGCTCCCGCCGTATTCTCTGGTCCTTGCCTTATCAACTTTATAGAACTTCGTCCAGATAAGCTCCGTCTCTTCCTCGGGAATCGGATCTCCCGTATTAAAAACGCTGACCCGAACACAATCCCGCTTTTTCGTATAAAAAATTCGGATTTTATTTTCATATTTTACATGATGAATGGCATTGCTTACATAATTTGTCAGCACTTCTTCTACTTTAAACTCGTCCGCCCACACATAACACGGCGCCGTCTCGTCAAACTCCAGCTCTGTCTGACGTGAGGAAAGCAGAATCGAATTGGCGCCTGCAATACCGGAAATCAGCTCCGTCAAATCAAATCGTTCCATAACAACGTCCTCATTGCCGAATTCAAGCTGATTCAATGAGAGCAGTTTCTTTACCATTCGGTTCATCTTATCCGTCTCATCAGTTATGACTTCACAATAAAACTGCCTGCTCTCCGGGTCGTCGTGAA
The DNA here is from genome assembly GCA_947573605.1 of uncultured Roseburia sp. Taxonomy (GTDB): domain Bacteria; phylum Bacillota; class Clostridia; order Lachnospirales; family Lachnospiraceae; genus Roseburia. The sequence continues at coordinate 28,168 of CANPGM010000040.1, forward strand.
TACACTCCGAAAGTCCCTCGGCATATCCCTGAATCAACGCCAAAGGCGTTTTCAATTCATGCGAAACATTGGATAAAAATTCCTTCCGCATCTCGTCAATCTGTATCTTTTCTTCAATATCCTTCTGAAGCTTTATATTCGCCGTTTTCAATTCGGAAATCGTATCTTCCAATGCTACGGAAAGGCGGTTAAAGTGTTCTCCCAACTCATCAATTTCATTTTTTCTTTTCTTTTTACAATGATACTTTGCCTCAAAATCCAGCTCCGTCATCTTTTGGGAAATGTCCGTCAGCTCCAGAATCGGAACCATAATTCTTCTTGAGACAAAAATAATAATGACAGAACTGACAATAATAGCAAACGTTCCTACAAATGCGAGAAAGCGGCTCGATATATTCGCGCTTTCCCGGATACTCTCAAGCGCCGAACGCATCAGAATCAGATTGCCGTTTGAGAGCGTGCCGTATAAAATAAGATATTCGGAATCCAGTCTCGTATTCCGCTGTCTCTGTATTACATAGTGATTTGCATCTTCAAGAATAAACGTCTCTTCATCCGGGTTGCCAAACAGGATGTTTAAAAACTCCACCAAAACTGTCTGGTTATTATTTGCGGAAGAACGCACAATCGTGCGATCCGAACTGATAACCATGATTGTAATATTTCCGTTGGCGCACAGATTGTCAAAAGTAACGTCAAAGGAACCGGACATAAGCTCTCCTCTGTCGGCAGCGGCGTCAATGGTATAAAATCCGTCCCGCAGAGTATTTTCTTTATTCAGAAGATAAAACTTTTCAATAAATGTCGCATTTAAAAACCAGCACAGTAAAACGGTCCCTGCCACCAACCCTACGCTGATTCCCATCAGCTCTCTGGTCAGAGACCCCCTCATTTCTCTTTTTTCCATTCCTGTCATAATTTTATTTCATATTTGACACATTGTCAATTGTTTTCAACTTGCGGGCATAATTTAACACGGAGCGCCGCCGAAATCTAAGCGCTTCCGATTTCAAATTTGTAACCCATGCCCCAGATTGTTTTGATATAATCTCCTTTACTTCCAATTTTAGCCCGAAGCTTCTTTACATGTGTATCAATCGTTCTCGCATCTCCGAAATAATCGTAGTTCCATACATGATCCAGAATCCGCTCCCTTGAAAGAGCGACGCCGGCATTTTCCATAAAATAAGCCAGCAGTTCAAATTCTTTATAGCTTAACTCAATCGGACGGCCCTCTACGGTTACGAGATGCGCTTTTTTATCAAGACGAATGCCGCCCATTTCCAGACAGGCGTCCGCCTCCTCTGTCACACCGCTTCTTCTCAGTATCGCTCCGACTCTTGCAACCAATATTTTCGGTGAAAACGGCTTGGAAATGTATTCGTCTACGCCAAGCTCGAAACCCTCAAGTTCGTCGCTCTCCGCTCCTTTTGCAGTCAACATAATTATCGGCGTCTTTGAAGTCTCCCGAATTTCCCGGCAGACCTCAAATCCGTTTCGTTTCGGCATCATAACGTCAAGAATAATCAGCGCAATTTCTTTTTCCTGGTAAAACAAGTCCAGCGCTTCCTCGCCGTCCGCAGCCTCAAGCACTTCGTAGTTCTCTCTTATCAGAAAATCTCTGACCAGCTTTCGCATCCGGCTTTCATCATCTACAACAAGAATCTTTAATTTCTCCATATCAGTCCCCTATGCCGTACATCTTTTCCTTCTCCCTTACTGCGGCTTCGCGTTCGGTAAGCTCCTGTTCCCACGCCTCGTAACGGTTGATAATCTGTGTTTCATAATTTAAAATATTCGGACTGCTGCCCGTCATACTAATCAGAAACATTACAACCACGCAAACCGCCAGCACAATATTTAATACCAGAGAACCCTGTATGACTTTTTCCGGCAGACTGCCGACGATGCCGCCCGCCTTTTTTCTCCGCTCCGCCTCATAATCACGGTACGCAACCGGAATCGGACGGATGTCTTCTCTCCTGATATAAGGAATGGTTCTTAAATATTCCTGAAGTTCTTTCAGATAGGAAAATCCCACAACCGTCTCAAACAGCCTGCCGTCTACCATTTTATTATAGACCTGCAGTACCATCTCAGGATAATCCATATCCGTCTTTCCCCGGATATATTCCACTCCCTTCATCTCTTTTTTAGCAAGTTCCGCCTCTTCCTCGTTTTTAAAACTGAATCCGCCTACCGTAAATACCTTGTCATTATTTTTCGACATATCTGTTTATTCCTCTTTTTATTTCATAAAATGTAACTCTGTTTTTGCCGTATTCCTTTGCTTTTTCAAGCGCTTCGTCGGCACAGGAAACAAGCGCCTGAAAAGAAGCTTTCATTCTCTGGTTATAAGAAACGCCGATACTGATGGTAAGATGCAGATCCCCCGCCTTCCCAAACCCCTCTTCCGCAAATTTTAACCGAAATTCTTCAATCCGGCTCTCCAAAAGGCTCATATCCTTTACGTCTTTGATAAATACCATAAATTCGTCTCCGCCGAACCGGCTGCAGATCCCGTTTCCCCCGAAGCTTTCTTTTATATTTTCGGCAAGCGTACGGATAATCTCGTCTCCGACCGCGTGCCCGAAACTGTCGTTTGCCAGCTTAAAATCGTCAATATCGATAAACGCCATCGCGTCTGTAACCTGTGCGGAACGTTCCATAAGATGCTGTTCCACCTCGTTCATAAATGCGTTTTTATTCAGCAGTCCCGTAGTCAGGTCGTATTTACTCCGCTTTTCAAACTCTCTTTTTTTCTGTTCCAGTCTCTGAAGGCTCTTGATATTTTCGAGATTCTGCCTGCGGAACTGCTTAAGGGACTGCTCGTACTCCCTGAACAGAACCATAAAATGCCTGCAGGCATTCCGGCAGCTTACTTCGTCTCCGTACAGTTTCTGGTAGTGAACCTCTATTTCGTCCAATCGTACCTGCAGTTTTAAAAAGTCCGTGGGACGCAGCTTTTCCTGCAATACGTCAAGCATCCTTCTCGTCTCGACGCCCTTTTTATTCTCAAGCATAAAATCACAGATGTCGACGTAAAAGTCGATTTTCTCTACAAAACGTTCGTCCTGCTCCAGACGGCGCATGATCTCCCGCAGCAGCTCCCCGACACGCATTGTATTTCCCTGATATTCTTCCAGATAAAGATCCAAAATACATTTGGTCAGCAAAAATTCATTTCCCGCCGCGATCAGATAATAATTTTCAATTTCTTTCTGCATATACAGCGCATCTTCGTAGCACTCCATTCTACAGAGCAATCCCGCAATCTGAATATTGGAAAGCAGAACCAGCAGCATGTCCTGCCGTTTTAAATCGTCTTCGGCCGTTTTCCTGGCCATCCGATAATAATTCATCGCCTTATTATATTCCCTGCAGCTCTGATAAAGAAGTCCGATATTTAAAAGCGAAGAAACCAATCCGTCCGTATTCCGGTTATTCTCCGCCGACTCATAAGCCGACAGATAATAATCAAGCGCTGTCGTTTCATATCCGGAAAAGAAAAACAGCATCCCCAGCGTATTGTACGCATCTGCCTCAAGATACTGATAATCCGTGCTTTTTTCAATGCTTAAGCACTTCGATAGTTCTACAACCGTGTCCTGATATCTTCCTTTTAAAAACGCTGTCTCACCGCGTAAAAAAGCCGCTTCCGCCATTTCCCTTTTCGTAATTTCCGCTTTCATAACCTTAACCCTGCCCTTCTCACAGTCTGCTAAGATACATCTTTATTTTCTATTATAAAAAAATCCGCTTCTTTTTGCAAGACGATTTCAAAATGCTGCAGAAGAAATCAAAAGAAATGCAAAAATTATTTTGCATTTTGCGGATTTTTCCGATATTGACAGATATTTATGATAAGGTATGCCTTACAAAAAACGCTTCAATACGGAGGATTTTATGGAAAAAATTTCAAACTGTGAAAAAATGATTATGTCTGTAATATGGGGATGCAGCGATCATCCCAGTCTCCATTCGGTTATGTCAACCGTCAACCAGAGATACGGAAAAGAATGGAAACCTCAGACCGTCTCCACTTTTGTCACCAGACTTGCCAAAAAAGGATATTTGAACGTTTACCGCAAAGGCAGATATTCCTATTACATGCCGTTAATCTCACTGACGGAATTCCGCAGACAGACATTAGACGATCTGGTTACGACTCTTTACGGCGGAAATATAAACGCCTTTAAACGCCAGATTCGTGAAATATACGGCCCGTAAGGAGATTGATTCTCTGTCGCCAGGATTAAGATGTCAAAAGGCTCTCCTCGTTTTGAACCGGCAAAGAGCATTTAGCGAATCCTATAAGGCAAAAAATAGGCTTCGCCTATTCAGCTCCCCTGCCCCTCAATCTTGAGGGGTGGG
>CANPGM010000041.1 GCA_947573605.1 uncultured Roseburia sp.
ACACCAGCCTTCCAAGCTGGATACGTGGGTTCGATTCCCATCACCCGCTTTTTTTATGTCCTTTTGGCTAACAGGCAAATGACAATTAAATGCTGCTTTCGCATTTCAATTGTTTCCCTGCCGGAACCAGGAAAGATAAATTTTAGAAAAACATCATACTTTTTTTCTTTTTCTGTCTGTTGAGATGTGTTATTCTATCATTAATTGAATTGGCAAATTTTGCATTCATAAACCATGACAGAATGGAGGAAATACTATGGAAGCAAAACCTGATTTAAAAGCAATGACCGGAAAGGAAAGAGCTTCGTATATCTGGGATTACTATAAACTTCATATTTTATCCGGATTAGTAGTTTTCATTATTGCCGTCATCGTTATTTTTCAGATTGCGACGTATAAGGATTCGGCTCTCAATATTCTAATGGTTGACTCCTATAATCCCTATGGAGAAGAACCTGAAGGAATCAGTGAATTTTTTAAGCAGGAAGGTCTGGATGGAGCAAAACAGAAAATTTCCGTAGAATTTCTTTTTTCAGACGACAAGATGGAACTGTCTATGAAGCTTACCGTCGGAGAAACCGACGTTTTTATTGCACCGGACACACTTTATAATGAATATGCCCTATCCGGCTGCATGGCAGATCTCACGGATTACTTTACAGCGGAAGAATTGGAACAATACGGCGATCTTCTGTATTATACGACGGATTCGGAAACGAACGAGTCTTATCCATGCGGCATTCTCTTAACGGACAACCCGTGGATTATAGCAAACGGCTACGGAAATATTACCTGCTGCTTTGGCATTACCCATAACTCTGAATCGGCAGTTGCCGCCGATTTTCTTCGTTTTGTTTTAACTTATCCGTAACACAGACAAAAAAGAGACGGAATCTCTCAAGAATATTCCGTCTCTTTTTCTTATTTTAATATCAATGCAGAGTAAAGCGGCATTGTCACTTTCCCATTCTCCACCGAAACGGTTTCCGAACCGGTCAGCAGCACTCCGCCGATTTCAAGCGCCGCGCCGGACTTTCCGCCTGCCTCAATCGACGACAAATCAATTATCTGCGTCTCATTGGAAACGTTAAAAAGCAGTAATACTTCTTCCCCTTCATAGTTTTTTCTCAATACACAGACATTTTCATTTGAAACTGATTCCTCGAACTTTGCCGTTCCGTGTGAAATTTCCGGATAACGATTTCGCAGAGCAATCGTTTCCCTTACAAAATGAAAGATTGAATTTCCGTCCGCTACCTGCTCCGCAAAGCTGTCATATTTCATTTTTACGGAACCCATATCTTTTGGACCGTCGCACATTCCTTCCGCATCGGGATCTACGGACCAGTACATCGGCGCTCGTTTATTTTCGTCCTTTCCTGAGCCTTTCATGCCAAGTTCTTCCCCATAATAGAGGAAGGCGCTCCCCGACATCAACAGATTCATCGCCTGCGCGATTTTAGTCTGATTCTCACTGTACTCCCCGGAGTAATAACCGGCTCCCCTCCCCATATCGTGATTCGTATAAAACGGAGCGTCAATATACGCTTCATTATAAGCCGAAAGCGCTTCCTGCATTGCTTCTATCCTTTCCCCGTACGACGAAGCGTCTGCTCCGCCCGCCTGCTTGACGGACTTCGCAATCACGCCTTCCGCATCCGCAAAATCAAAGTCAAAGCAGCTTACGCCGCTTTCATAATACTGCGAATACGATGCAATATCGCTCCATACTTCGGCAACGATAAACGCATCTTCTTTTTTTTCTTTTACCATATCATGAAACCAGGTCAGTGTTTCCACATTTTTCGGCACATTTCCCGTGTAATATTCCTTTGCAGCGTCCAGCCGGAAACCGTCTACGCCAAGTGCAAGCCAGAAATCAACAACTGCCTCAAATTCGGCGCGGACGTTTTCATTCTCAAGCTTTAAATCCGGCATCTCGCTCCAGAACTGGGCTTCATAATACCACTCCGTCCCAGGCACTTCACAATATCCGCCGCCCTTCTCCTTCGAAAAGTTGTAATATCCAAAATACTTATTATCCGCTTCATTCGGTTCCGCGCCTTCTCCCAGTCCCTGCAGATAACTCACTGCTTCCGTGAACCATTCGTGCTTTGAAGAACTGTGATTTAACACAAGGTCAATAATGACATCGACTCCCCGTTCATGACACGCTTCCATAAAAGTCTTAAAATCCTCTATTGTTCCGTATTCCGGATCTATGTCACAGTAATCGGTTACATCATATTTATGATACGTCGTCGACGGCATGATCGGCATAAGCCAGATACCGTTACATCCTAAATCCGTCTCTGTCGTGTCATCCCCATCATTGATATAGTCCAGTTTCTCTGTCAAACCGTTCAAATCTCCGATCCCGTCTCCGTCGCTGTCATAAAAACTGTAAACAAATACCTCGTACCAGGTGCGGTAATTATCGTCCGTAACCTTTAACTCCCCTGTATTGTACTCCTTCATCAGCGGCAGGGAATCCGGACCGTCCTCCACCGCTTCTGTATTCGTGCCCGATGCTTCCGTGCCGTTTTCCATTTTGCCTTCGTTTCCGCAGGCTGCGGCGAATGTACTCATTATCATAGTAAACGCCAACCATACTGCTGCTCTTTTTCTCATAGAAATAACCATGTCCTTTCTGTAGCGTGAAAATTTATTATCGCAATCCCTTCCACAAACTCCGCTCCGCGGAATTTAACATCTATCCTTCAACCAGATAAAAGAGGGGGCTGCCCTGCGGCAGCCCCAGTCGTTTTGTCTTTTCTTTGTCTCAGCCTTTTACAGCTCCGCCGGTAACACCTTCTACATAGTATTTCTGCAGGCACATAAACAACAGTGTAATCGGCACCGCTACAAGAATTCCGCCCGCGCAGAACCGCGTAAAAAATCCCTGATAATCGTTCGTCCACACCCATCTCTGCAGCGCTACCGCCACATTGTAGCTGTCGCTGAAGCCGAACGCTACATAAGACGCAATCACATAATCACACCACGGCGCCATAAACGCAACCAGCGCCGTATAAATAATAATCGGCTTTGACAGCGGGATTGTCAGTGTAAAGAAAATACGCGCACGCGACGCTCCGTCAATTCGTGCCGCTTCATCCAGTGATTTCGGCAGCGTATCAAAAAAGCCTTTACATACATAATACTGCATTCCCGAACTCGCCACCGTGATTAATATCAAGCCCGGAATCGCTCCCGCCTGCGTCAGACCGAAATTCTTTAACAGGAAATACAGGCAGATCATCGTCAGGAATCCTGGGAACATTCCCAGAACCAGCCAGAAATTCATAAGCGCCCTTCTTCCGTTAAACCGCATTCTCGAAAGCGCATAGCTTACGCAAAGCACTATAAAAGTCTGAATTGCCGCTACAAAAGCCGCGATAATCAGGGTATTCCCGTACCATTTAAAGAACTGGCTCTCGCTGCTGAACAGCCACTTATAAGAATCCAGCGAAAACTGCTTCGGCAGCAGGTAGTCAACCATACCGCCGTTTTCCGTCGCATAGGAACGGAAGCTCTGTAAAACCAGACAGACGAACGGGAACAGCCAGATAATGCTAATAAGTACCAGCACAATATACGAAGCCACATTTTTGGCCGTTTTATGCTGTTTGTGGAGTTTCTTTTCTTTTGCCATTATTGGAATCCCTCCTCATCTTTTACAGACGGCAGGATATTGTATACCACCAGCGAGATAACCGCCGTCACTAAAAATACCATGATTCCGATTACCGCAGCCATTCGGTAATTCGTGTCATTGATTGTCATCTTATACAGCCACGTTACAAGCAGATCCGTATATCCGGCGCCTCCGGTAAGATCCATGGACTGCGGTCCGCCCTGCGTCAGAAGGAATATAACGTTGAAATTGTTCAGATTTCCCGTAAACTGCGTTAAAAGGAACGGTCCCGTTACAAACAGCATATACGGCAGCGTAATCTTGCGGAACATCTGGAACGGGCTTGCACCGTCAATCCTCGCGCTCTCATACAAATCCTCCGGGATATTCATTAAAAGTCCGGTTGCGATTAACATCATATACGGAATTCCAATCCAGAGGTTTACTACAATAATCGTAATCTTTGCAAGCGTCGCATTTGTCCAAAACGGAATGGCGCTCTCAATCAGCCCCCACTTAAGCAGATAAGAATTAATCAGGCCGTCGTTCGCAAACATTTTATATACATACAGAAGCGACACAAACTGCGGTACCGCAATCGTCACAACGAGAATCGTTCTCCACAGCTTTTTAAACTTAACTCCCTTCCGGTTAATCAGAATCGCTACCGCCATTCCCAGGAAATAGTTTAAAAACGTCGCAAAAAATGCCCACACCAGTGTCCAGCCGAGTACCGTGATAAACGTACTTCCAAATCCTTCCGATCCGAACGAAAACAGATTCATAAAATTATCAAAGCCAACCCATGTAAACAGCTTTGCCGGAGCCTGATGGTTATAGTCGTAATTCGTAAACGCTACACAGATCATAAAAATAATCGGCAGTACCGTAAAAAGGAAAATACCCAGACACGGCAGAGCGAGCAGCGTTTTGTCAAAATTAGAGTCCAGCAGCGAGTGCAGGTCCTCCCTCGTTTTCGGAAGCTTTCCGCCTCCTTTTATCAGCTTCTCTTCGTTGCGGTTCTCGCGCACATTCATACGCCACGCAAGTATGAAAAACAGAATAATAATAACTGTCAGCACGCCATAAAGCAATATCAGAAAGCTGTTGTCCCCGTAAAACCGCGTGCCGTCCGGGTTATAACCCGAAGCAATCGTACCAAGCGTTCCGATGTCTTTTAAATATCCCCATCCGAACGAAATCATATAGAAAATAAACAACACTTCAAGCGTCAGATATGCAACTCCCCTTGCATAAAGCTTTCGCATAAGCGGACCGAATCCCATAATAAGGAATGAAAGACGTGTTTTGTAGTCTCCTTCCTTAAAAGTCACGCCGATGTCCTTTACATCACCGCCGATAAAACGGAAGGCCCCCGCTACGGCGCTTTCCGCTTTTTTAAATACATTTCTGTTCTCCGTATCCTTCATAGTCCCTCCAATTCTTCAAGGAAAAGCCTTCTCCCGGCAGCGCATCGCCTGCCGCCTGGCCCGTTTCAAAAGCCGGGCGGCAGGGGGAGGGAAACTCCCACCCCCGCAGCTGCTTAAAAAACCTTCCGGGCTCTTACTTTGCGTATGAAATACAGGTATCCTGGAAATTCTTTAATACTTCCATCAGCTCATCGTCGCTCATAGAGCCGTTAATCGTTCCGGCAATAATATCGTCTGCAAGCGAAGTTGCAAGCTGCCAGTATTCATCCGGATAATTTCCCTGCGGAATAGTATTCAAAAGCTGTTCTGCCAGTGCTGAAAGCGCTTCGTCAGCCGCTACTGCAGAATCCGCCTGTGCCTCAAGATTGGACGGACCCCAGCCTACTTCCTGATAACGTGCAACCTGAACTTCTGTTCCGGAGAGGTACTGCGCCAGCTTCATACATAACTGAAGCTTTCCTGCTTCTGTCTGCGGTTTAATACCTAACAGCTTAAAGCCGCCGAAACCGCTCATCTGATATTTCTGACCGTCAGAACCTTCAAAAGAAGGCAGTTTTGCACATGCATAGTTCTCGCCGAATGTAGACTTAGCTACACCGGAATCCCAGGTACCGTCGATGATCGCGCCGATATTTGTTCCGTTGTCTATGGAAGAACCGTTCTGGAAACTCTTTGAACTGCACATCTCAATGATTTCCTTTAATGCTACAAGTCCCTTATCGGAAGCATAATCCGTATTGCAGGCCGTGAAATTTCCGTCGTTATCCGTATCATATGTAAGTTCACAACCGGTTGCAAAGAAGAATGCCGGCTGATACCAGCCTGAGTTCACTTCCATATAGAAATTCTTTCCTGCCGCCTCGCAGTCTTCTACAATCTTCTCTAAAGAAGTCGGGTCTGTCACAACACTCTTGTCGTAATACAGGAAATAGCCGTTATCCGACGTAAGCGGGAACGCATATGCCATATCGCCTACTTTTGCAGCGCCCATCGCACCTGCGTCATTCTGCGCCTCTACCCAGGCAGCATAATCGCCGGTTACCGGCTGGAGCGCTCCTGCGGAAACGAGACGTGCAATCTGATCCTGCGCGAAACCGAAAATATCCGCAGCGCCTTCTACGTCAGTAAGTACGTTCTTCGCCGCATCGCCTTCGCCTACCGCTTCAACCGTTACCGTATATCCGGAATATGCCGGATCGGAACCGAGAAATTCCTCTGCCTTCGTCTTTGTAAACTCCGTAACGTTATCCGCTACCCAGATTGTGATGTTTCCCTCACCGTAATCCGTAATTTCCTGCTGACTGCCGTTGCTTTCATTGTTGTTGTCATTACCGCTGTTGGACGGCGTCTTATTGTCGTTGCCGCAACCTGCCATCAAGGATGCCGCCATTGTTGCTGCCAACAAAGTACATAAAATCTTTTTCTTCATTATTTTTTCCTCCCTTATTATAATGAAATAATATATATAAAATGCCTGTGCATCTTATATCAACCACCTGTAACACAGCTTTTATCACCGCCTGTAAACGGCCGCCAGCGTCCGAATCCACTCTCTCCGTTCGTCGCTTAAGGTATCTTTGCCGACCCGCCAGCGCCAGTTATAGTCGACCGTAGAAGGCGCATTCATCCGCGCGTCGTTTCCGAGCCTCAGCAAATCCTGCATCTGAATAATCGCCACATCGGCAATACTTGCATAAGCGGCCCGAATCAGCGCATCGGGAATCTCTTCCTTCCCTTTGATATTCAGATATTCATAGAGATACGCCAACTCATAATCCGATTTATCACGAAAATGTCCTACGATTGTCTCGTTGTCATGCGTTCCCGCATATATGACCAGGTTACTGTCGTTATAATTATGCGGCAAATGTTCATTTGCCGTGTCGTCGTCAAAAGCAAGAATTAAAATCTTAATCCCGGGCCATCCGGTTTTTGCCATCAGCTTTTTTACTCCAGGCGCCTGTGTTTTCGGCCCCAGATCCTCCGCAATAATCCTGGTGTCTCCAACGGCCCGCTCAATCGCATCCGTCAGTTTTCGCCCCGGCCCTTTCGTCCATCTCCCGTTCCTTCCGTTTTCCGCGCCTGCCGGAACGGAATAATAACGAACAATTCCGGTAACATAGTCCAGCCTTATGACATCATAAAGTCTTGCGCTTTCCTCCATGCGCACCCGCCACCAGGAAAACTGATCCTCTTCCATGCGAAGCCAGTTATAAATCGGGCTTCCCCAGTTCTGTCCGTCCGCCGACAATACGTCGGGAGCAACGCCAGCGGTTCGCTTCGGATATCCGCCCTTTTCCAGCAGAAACAACTCGCGGTTCGCCCAGACGTCCGCGCTGTCGCAGGATACATAATGCGGAAGATCGCCGATCATCTGTATCCCCCTGCTGTTTGCATATTTTTTCAAAGTCGTCCACTGCCTGAAAAATTCATACTGGCAAAACCGGAAAAACATGATTTCGTCACGCAGCAGTTTGCCGTATTCCCGCATTGCCTCCGGGACGCGGTCTCTTAACGCCGTTTCCCAAACCTGCCACTCTTTATCTCCAAAGTATCTTTTAAGCGCCATATAGAATGCATAATCTTCCAGCCACTTTTCTTCGGCCGCACAAAATCTGACAAATGCTTCCTGTTCCGTTTGAAACCGTTCAAACGCTGTTTTCAGTATTTTTATGCGGTTTTTGTATATGATTCCGTAATCAATTTCCGCTTCGTTCATTCCCCAGTTATAACTGCGGATTTCCGTCTCCTTCAGCAGACCTTCTTTTACCAGAACATCCAAATCAATCAAATACGGATTGCCCGCAAATACGGAATAGGGCTGATACGGGCTATTTCCAAAACCGGTTGGTCCAATCGGGAGTATCTGCCAGTAACGCTGTTTCAAGTCTACAAGCAGGTCTACAAACTGGAAAGCGGCTTTTCCTAACGTACCTATTCCATACGAAGACGGTAAACTTGTTATCGCCAAAAGAACTCCGGCTCCCCTGGCAAGCTCTTTTACTTCCAAATATTTATCCCCCAAGATTCAATTTTATCGTAAATTGTTTCGAAAATTTTCGTATCTGATTAAATTTTAGAATACGAATCTGATTTTGTCAACTTGATTTGTGTTATGTCACATCATTTTTACAATTTTAACGTTTTTTAAGAGCGGTTTTTGTCTATTATTACAAGTAATCGGCAACTTTTTTTCGAAAATTTCATATTTCTTAAGCAGAGCGCTTGTCAATGGAATATTTCAGCGTTATACTGAAAGAAAAACCTGTCTGTCAGCCGAAAAACGGCATACTTATGCCGTTTGTAACGGGAAAGGGAGAATTTGTTTTGGCTACGATCAAAGATATAGCAAACCGTCTCGGCATTTCTGTCAGCACTGTTTCCAAAGGATTAAACGGCGCCAGCGACATCAGCGAGGAATTGCGCCAGACTGTTTTAGACACTGCCGTAGAAATGGGGTATGCGACAAAGCGCTCCAAAAAAATAGAAAACCGAAAGCTTGCTCTTTTTATTGAAAATATGGAATACGAAGCCACAAATCAATTTGGCTACGATATTGTACTGGGTTTTAAGCAGAGTTCTTTCCGCCATAAATGGGATGTCTCTGTAATCCCGGTGACTCCGGCCTTCCAGCTGGAGGAAAAATATGATACTTATCTGTTAAAAAACGGCTATTGCGGCGCTTTTTTAGTCGGCTTTGCCCTGCATGACGAATGGATGCGGCAGCTTGAACATACCACGATGCCAACCGTTCTTTTTGATAACTATGTCAAAAAGAACCCGAATGTGGCCTATATCGGAACCGATAATTACGAGGGAATCGACGCTGCAGTCGATCATCTGTACACACTCGGTCATAAAAAAATTGCCTTTTTAAACGGTTCTCTTCATTCGATGGTTTCCGAAGAACGTCAGGATGCTTATTTTTCCAGTATGCAGGCTCACGGCCTTGAAGTGCCTGAGGATTTAACCGCTTTCGGTTATTACGTCGCCGACAGCGCCAGATACCATGTCCCCACCTTCTTAGCCGCAGGCGCGACAGCTATTATCTGCGGAAACGATTTGATTGCGTCCGGCGTGATTGCCGAATGCAGACTTCGAGGTTTCCGCGTTCCCGAAGATATCAGTGTAATCGGATTTGACGATATTCCGATCTCCGCCGCCTTAGCCCCGCCTCTCACAACGGTACATCAGGAGCGATTAGAGATTGGAAAAGGCGCGTATACCATTTTGAACTCTCTGATTCATCATATTCCAATCTGCCGGACGCTTCTGCACGCCGCGCTGATTGAACGGGAATCGACGGCGAGATATACCCCGCCGGCAAAGAAAAAGACGGGGACAGATTCGTACGCAAAAGATTTAAAAAAGTAGAAAATCATTCCGCCGCCTCGCTTATGTAAATTTACATAGCGACCCTTGAATACAGACGCTTTCTAAAAAACGGAAATTCTTATTGATTATAAGAGTTTCCGTTTTTTATTTTCGGTTTTTAAGCGCGCTTATAGAAATGCTTGAAAGGATTCGAGTATCTACAGGCAGTCGTTTTATTTTGCTTTTGACACCCGAATCTTTTATAGATAATTTACGAACAGTCGCCCATAATGACAGTACAACAAAAGAGGAGCGTATATCTGATGAATACTTTTAATTATTATGTAGAGGAATATCTGGACTATTGCAAATATCGAAAGCGTCTGGACAAAAAAACATTAAAGGCCTACGGCATTGATCTGAAACAGTATCAGAATTTTTGTTCTGATTTTTCAGCCGGCATTACAAAGGATGCCGGCGATAAATTTATTACCGGACTGCACAGGCAGTCCAAGCCAAAAACCGTAAAACGCAAGATCGCCAGCTTAAAAGCTTTTTTTCGCTATCTGGAATACAAAGAACTGCTGCAGGAAAATCCGTTTTCCAAATTAGACGTCCGATTCCGCGAGGCAATGCTTTTACCCAAAACCATACCCTTTCACTCTATCCAGGCTTTTTTATCCGTTCTCTACGCGCGGAAAGAACAAGCGTATTCCAATTACCAGCTCGGGTGCTGCCTGCGCGATATTGCAATTGTCGAACTGTTGTTCGCTACCGGGCTGCGTATTTCGGAGCTTTGCGCGTTAAAGCCCTCCGACATTGACCTGGAAAGCGGCAATATCCTGATTTACGGCAAAGGCTCTAAAGAACGAATACTGCAGATCGGCAATCCCGACATCCTTTCCGCGCTGATTTCCTATCGCGATTTTTTCAAGAATACAATTGACGCCTGCGGTTATTTTTTTGTAAACCGTCTGTGCCCGTCAATTATCGATCAGTCGGTTCGTTTTATGATTGACCGCTATGCGAAGCTGGCCGGTATCGACAGACATATCACGCCGCATATGTTCCGGCATTCTTTCGCGACGCTTCTGCTCGAACAGGGCGTCGATATCCGGTATATTCAGCGGATGCTCGGGCACAGCTCCATCAGCACGACGGAGATTTACACGCATGTGACAAATGAAAAGCAGAAGGCCTAAATCATCCTTAGTATAAAAAGAAACGCCTTTTCTCTGACCCAAAGCCAAATAAAAGACGTTTTTCTGTAATGCTAATCCAATAATAAAATAATGGGCAGAGGTGGATTCGAACCACCGAAGCAATTTGCAGCAGATTTACAGTCTGTCCCCTTTGGCCACTCGGGAATCTGCCCATATAATGTATTCATGCGAAGAGCCTGATTCAGAACAGTTTATCTTTTGTAAAAATAAAATTATTCTTGCCGCTCTGAATAGGATACCTCGCTTGGTTATTATATCATTCTGTATTTTAGTATGCAAGAAAGATTTTTTAAAACTGACTTGTTTTTCGCTCAATTGACAAATAAATCAAGGTTCGATATATTTATACTGCGATACGAAATATTGAAGCCAGACGGCACAGAGGATAATTCTATTGAATCCATGTATAAAGAAAATTTATATTCCCCTGGCTGAAACAGCTTTTTCTATTTTGTTATGTTGAATAAAAATAAACTATGTTATAGACTTGTCCGAGCAGTTGAATAACTGACAGAAGGCGCGGTACAACTTACCGCAAACTCGTTAATACGCACACAGCAAGGGTGTGCATTTAATGCGGCGTAGAAAGGCAGAAAACTATGGATCGATTTAAGAAAATTTACAGTCAGGGAAAAATTAATGTCGTTGAAATCTGGGTTGACACAAAAACAGGCGTAAATTATGTATTTCATCAAAGCGGATATGCGGGAGGCTTTAAGCCGTTACTTGATAAAGAAGGAAAGCCAATCATAACGCCGTATATGCAGAATTAAAAGGCGGGACGAAACAACTCTTCCATACATTTCCATGAGGGGAGACAGAGGAAAAGCTAATGTTACTTTGTCCACTCAGGCCGCGGAGTCCAGTACGCCAGTGAAATTTATCGCAGAGCGTTGCACTAAGTAAGCGGCAGTTCCTTTCTGGGAAACTGCCGCTCTATACACATATTCACACTTTCTTTATTTTACCAGAGTTGCTGTGCAATGAATTTTAATTGATTCTTACATTTATCAACTGATTTATTCACACTTACCCGTACCCTATCAATTACTTTTGTTTCTCCCTCCTGTAACAATTCCATCGGTTTTGATTCAATAGAAGATATTCGACCAGAACCAAGAAAATCGTCAAGCATAAACAAATGGTTCTCCGGAGCATTAGTTGATAACAATGTCCTATGCTTAGACAAAATGTCATAAACCTTTTTTAAATAAACTTTTGTTTGTTGATTTGGTTCATTTCTAGCGCCGGCTACTGTCGACCATCCACAATGAGTTAAAACAACCATCTGTATTTTCGGAACATTCATATCATTTTCTGGTAAATATTTTCTAAATTCACTTTGCGGGCTACTCAATGTATTAATTAACAGCTCAAGTGATTTAATTGATTGCTGGTCTGTGCGAACAGGTATTACCAACGCATCTGCAGCGTACCATGCAAGTTGTGTTGCTCCCGCAAAAAATGGAGACGTGTCTATAATGCATTTATCTAAAGCATTTTCCGAAAGTTCTCTTTCAATTTCAGTTTTTAAAGAATATAAAATACTCCTCAATGCCTGTTCCTTTTGCGCTTGTTGAAGTCCCGCTGTTTGGTTAATAGCTGTAATCAACTGTGATGGTAATAAATACAATTCTTCGGACGAAGGAATAAAATAATTATTTTTATTTGAAAAAAACTGATTTGTTGCGCCAATATAAGAAGCTACCCTCGTTGCTTTGCCAAGTCCTGGAACCAGATATGGCAATAACATATCTTTTACATTTGTTTGTTGTGCCGCATAGTAATTATTATCATAAAAAAAAGATAGATTTCCTTGCGGGCAAGTGTCTACAGATAATAAGTTTTCCACCAAATAGCTTAAGTTGAAAGATAATGTTGTTTTTCCAATTCCTCCCCGTAAATTGCACATTGCATAAATTCGTTGTTTAGGCAAGTCAATAGGATCTGCCTGATTATTCGCAATAGCATATTGTCTATTTATTATCGTATTTATAGACATTTTAGCTCCTCCTCTGCCAAAACTAGTTTTACCGTTTTTTCTACTATATGTAAAACTAATTTAATTATACAACATACACAAAAAATGTCAACTGCTCCGCCGCTTTCTTTTAACAAAAAATAATACATACTTTCTATCTATGCATTTAGTTCAGTCTAATGTTATCACCATGGACTTATTTTTCAGCACAATTATTTTATAGTCTTTGCACTATTGTCACTCAAGGTTCTTTCAAGATAACCGTAACATTACAAAAAATGGACGGACCGTCGACAGGACTGTGGCCGGATTCATTCCCATCCAGAAATTTATTTTGAGGAACGCCTTTCGTTTCCCATAGCCCCATTCTTATGCCGCAAACTACTGCTCCTTATTTTCCCCTGTCACCAACTAACCTTTTTCAGTTATTTCATCAAATACCCCATCGTCTCATCCGAAATCACCGACGTTCCGCCCATGATATAGGTATACTCAATATTGCTGTTCGCCAGAAATTCCGCCTGCTCTTTATAGTTATCGTCGGAAACCAGTATCACAGGAGCACCCAGGCACGCCGCAAACGCTCCGCCCGTCAGCCCGTCCGGAAAATCCCCGCCATAGGCAAAGACTGCGGATGTCGCAATCTCCATACCGAAATATTCCGCGACCGCAAGCGAAGTCGCATACCGCGAGGCTCCGGCAATCCGTTTCACGGAATCAGGCGCGCAGAGCGTTTTTGCCTGTTGATACACTTCCTCGCTCACCGCCGCCGTCCCTCCGATCAGATAAATATGCTTCGGCGCAATTTCTTCTATTTTCTTTACCGCTTCCCCGCTCAATTTATCTGCGGCAAGGAAGATTGGCATACCTTTCGCTCCCGCGATGCCGGAGACGGATAAGCTGTCGGCATATGTCTTTCCGCTTACAATTACAACGTCCGTCCCCTCTGCAATTGCCGTCTCCTCAATGATTTTCATATTCGTTTCATAACGCGTGCTCCCCGCCAGCGTTTTAATATGATCCTCCCAAAACCCGAAAGAAACAAGCGCAGGCGCAACGCTTTCCGGTATCGCGCTCGTTCCGCCCAGCAGATAAATCATTCCGTCCTTTTTCACGTTTTCATTGATATATGAAAGCGTCTCCTCCGTCCCGGAACCGGACTTCCCGACCAGAAGAATCGGCGCGTCAACAGACGCCGCAAGCGTCGAGCCTGCCAGCGCGTCCGGAAAATTATCGGCGCAGGCGACTACTGCCGCGGAAAATTTTCCTCCTTCTTCCTCTATAATCTGACTCCGCATCCGTTCGGCGCAGGCTATAGCTGTTCCATAACGGGAAGTTCCTGCAATACGGCCTGTCGCCGGAACCGGTTCCGGCTCCTGGTTGTCCGGGTTCTCGGGTTTGGGGTTCTCCGGCCTTTCCGGTTCCGGATTCGGATTCTCCGGCCCCGGTTCCGGCGCCGACGGATTACTGACTGTTACCCTGCATTCCGCGCTGGCGGAACCGGCAGTTACAGTTACAACTGTCTGCCCCTCCGATATTCCCGTCACATTTCCTTTTTCATCTACCGACGCGACGGACGGCTGACCGGAAGTCCATATACAGGCTTCCCATGCGTCCACAGGAATTATGGCTGACGTCAATCTCGCGCTCTCCCCTTCTTTCAAAATCAGCTCCGATTTATCTAAAGTAATCGTTTCCGCGGTTACTTCCTCCCCTTCCAGATAGACATGAGACGTTTCCGCTTTTGTCTCAATGATTTTTTCCGCAGTCTCTCTGGTGCAGTCACCGCTGTATTTTACGGTAATTTTACTTCCGGGTATGGTCGCCGCATCCCAGAAGCAGCCCCCATAAGAAATATTATTATTTTGAAACGTTATTGCGGCGGATAACTTATGGCAGGCGGCAAACATCTCCCCCATCTCTGTTAAATTAGCGGTATCAAAACCGCTTGTATCAGCAAACTCAAGGTTTTCACAGCCAGCAAACATCGCTTCCATACTTTTCACACTGCCCGTATCAAAACTGCTTAAATCAATACTCCTCAATTCGCTGCACTGATAAAACATACCGCCCATATTTGTTACATTGCGCGTATCAAAGCCGCTTAAGTCCAGTTCCTTTATCCAGGAGCACCCATAAAACATCGCTGCCATTCCCGTTACATTGCCTGTATCGATATTATTAAAGTCTATATCTTTCAGGCTGCCACAGTCGTAAAACATGTAATTTGTGCTCTTCCATCCGCTTCCTTTCACCTCCGCGCTATAAATAGAAGCCCGGTAATTCAGCCACGGAGCTTTTGCTGAACTCTCCGCTCCTTCGCCTCCGGCTAACAGCAAATGCCCGTTTGTATCCAGCGACCATTCAATCCCCTGATAAAAACCGGAATCTATAATTTCCGCAGCCTTTTCCTGCTCCGCCGTCTTATTTCCCTCATATCCCGTCGTTATCGTCTGCAAAACGTTCGTTTCCACAGCGGGCGCGCCGGCCAGCCAGACCGCCGCATTCATACAAATACAGAACAATAACGCTGCAATTCTTTTTCCCATTTCTGTCTCCTTTTACGGTTACTTCATCAAATACCCCATCGTCTCATCCGAAATCACCGACGTCCCGCCCATGATATATGTATTCCAGGCGACGCCGTTCTCTAAAAATTCCGCCTGCTCTTTATAATTTTCGTTGGATACCAACAGCACGGGAGCGTTTATCCGCGCCGCAAACGCGCCGCCCGTCAGTCCGTCCGGAAAATCCCCGCCGTATGCAATTACCGCACAGTAGGAAGTATCCATATCAAAATATTTTGCAACTTCAAGGGAAGTCGCATAGCGCGAGATTCCGGCAATCCGCGTCACAGAACCCTCGCCGCAAAGATTCTCCGCCTGCCGAAAGACATCTTCGCTCACCGCCGCAGGCCCTCCTATGATATAAATATGCTCCGGCGCAAGCTCCTTTATCTTATTTACCGCCTCTTCGCTTAAAAAGTCCGCAGCTAAAAATATCGGCATACCCTTTGCGCCCGCGATACCCGAAATAGATAAGCTGTCCGCATAGGTTTTCCCGCTTACAATCACAATTTCCGTTCCTTTTGCCGCAGACATTTCCTCTACGATCCTCAGATTCGTATCGTATCTGGAATTTCCTGCAAGCGTCTTAATCCGCTCCTCCCCAAAACCGTAGGAAACAAGCGTTTCCGCCGTCCCCTTCGGTATGGCGCCGCTTCCGCCGAGCAAATAAATCGTTCCGTCTTTTTTTACGTTGTCTCTGATATAGGCAAGCGTTTCTTCCGTTCCCGACGCGGATTTCCCGACCAGAAGAATCGGCGCGTCAAAAGACGCTGCAAGCGGCGAGCCTGCCAGCGCGTCCGGAAAATTATCGGCGCTAGCAACCACAACGGCGGAAAACATTTCTTCCCCGTTTTCAAGCACCGCCTGCTCTTTCATCCGTCCGGCGCATTCCAAAGCCGTACTGTAACGGGTGTTTCCGGCTACGCGCCCGGATTCCGGGTGAAGTGGCTCGTTTTTCGGAGTCGTTACATTCACAATACAGGAGGCTGTTTTATTCCCGTCTCTTGTCGCCGCTGTAATGATACATTTTCCAATTCCCAACGGCGTAACAAGCCCGTTTTCGTCTACCCAAGCTACGCCCGTATCAGAACTGCTCCAGACGATTTTTTTATAAGATGCGTCCCCCGGCGTAACCGTCGCCGTCAGTTGTAAAGTTTCCTGCGGATATCCAAAAATCGATAACGCCGCTCTGCTCTTATCCAGAACGATATCCGTAACTCTCACTGCCGTTTCGCTTCCTACCGTAACGCTGCATTCCGCGCTGGCAGAACCGACCGCGAGCTTGATTACCGTCTGTCCTTCCGATATTCCCGTAACGGTTCCTTCTTCATCTACTACGGCTACCGACGGATTGTCCGAAGTCCATAGATAGGCTTCCCATGCGTCAACCGGAGCAACAGCCGGTATCAAATCCGCCATTTCCTCTTTTTTCAGCGTCAGCTCTGTACGGTCGAACGCTACTGTAGCAGCCGTTGCCTCCTGACCCTCTAAATAAACGTGGGAATTTTCCGATTTTGTCGCGACAATCTCCTCCGCCGCTTCCTTTGTACAGTTTCCGCCGTATCTTACAATAATTTTACTGCCGGGTTCGGTCGCCGCGTTCAGAAAACATTCTTCATGGCCTCTGAGGTCATTTATAACATCTGTTACAATATTTTGAACCGTTATTTCAGCCGATAACCGATTGCAATCGGTAAACATATTCCGCATCTGCGTTATATTACTCGTATCAAAGCCGCTGACATCCAAATATGTCAATTTCCTGCACCCTGAAAACATAAAACTCATATCTTCCACTTTTTCGGTATCAAAGACACTCACATCCAAATTTATCAAACTGGCGCAATCGTAAAACATACTCCTCATACTTGTCACATTACTCGTTTCAAAACCGCCGACATCGATACTCTTCAAACCGGAGCAGCCGGAAAACATACCCTGCATACTTGTCACATTACCCGTATTAAAACCGCTTACATTGATATTCTTCAGTTTAGTGCAGTTGGAAAACATATCGGTCATATTTGTCACCCTGCCCGTATCAAACCCACTGACATCTAAATTTCCCAGCATTCTGCAGGAATTAAACATCCCTTCCATATCCGTTACGTTGCTCGTATTAAAACCGCTGACATTAACATATGTCAGATCAGAACAACTAAAAAACATGCCGTTCATATCTGTTACATTCCCGGTATCAAAGCTGCTGACATCGATACGTTCCAAATCCCAACAGGAGCCAAACATACCGCTCATATCTGTTACATTCCCGGTATCAAAATCGCTGACGTCTATCTTTGTCATCTCTTTGCAGAAATTAAACATGTCCGCCATGTTTGTTACGTTACTCGTATGAAAGCTGCTGACATCCAGCCTCTTCAAACCAGAACAGCCGGAAAACATACCGCTCATATCTGTTACACCACTTGTATCAAGCTCACTAACATCCACACTTTCCAGCATTTTACAGGAAGCAAACATCCATCTTGTGTTCTTCCATCCGCTCCCTGTTACCTTAGCGCTTACAATTGAATTTCCGTATTCCAGCCACGGCGCATTTCTATCGCTGGAAGCCCCTTCGCCTCCCGCCAATATCAGATACCCGTCTGTATCCAGCGACCAGTCTATCCCCTGCCAGGTACCGGAATCTACAAGCTCTGCCTTTTCCTCCCGCTCCGCCGCAGCCTGTTCCAAATCCATATCGTCGGCTATCGGTATCTCCGGCTCTGTTTCTTCCGCTGCAGAAACCGCTTTCCGGACAATATCCCGTTCTTTCTCCTCCGTCTTATTTCCTTCCGCCGCGGCATTTGCCGGACCCGCCGCCGCACAGATACATATGCACATCAGCAATGACAATATTCTTTTTCTCATTTCTCCTCTCATTTCCCCTCTCCTTCCGCCGCTTTAGCGGCTTCCTCCATTTCTGCGCTGCTATCACATTCTCCGCCATTTCCATATACTATATTTAGACAGGCCTTCCCTCTACTTCTGCAAATACTTCATTGTCTCATCCGAAATCACCGACGTTCCGCCCATGATATAGGTATACTCAATATTGCTGTTCGCCAGAAATTCCGCCTGTTCTTTATAGTTATCATCGGAAACCAGTATCACGGGAGCGTTTAAGCTCGCCGCAAACGCGCCGCCCGTCAGTCCGTCCGGGAAATCTCCGCCATAGGCAAAGACTGCGGAGTCCGCGAACTCCATACCGAAATATTCCGCAGCCGCAAGCGAAGTCGCATAGCGCGAAGCTCCGGCAATTCGTATTACAGACTCCGGATCGCAAAGAGTTTCCGCCTGCTTAAATACATCGTCGCTTACCGCCGCCGTCCCTCCGACAATATAAATATGCGTCGGTTCAATTTCCTTTATCTTATCCATAGCTTCCTCGCTTAAAATGTCCGCTGCAAGAAATATTGGCATATGCCGTCTCCCGGCAATACCAGAAATTGATAAACTGTCTGCATAGTTTCTTCCGCTTACAATTACAATATCGCTTCCTTTTATAATCGGTAATTCTTCAACTATTTTCATATTTGTTTCATATCTTGAATTTCCGGCTAAAATTTTAATATGATCTGATCGAAATCCGTAAGAAATAAGCTTCTCCCTCGTCCCTTCCGGTATCGCGCCGGAGCCGCCAAGCAGATAGATTATTCCCTCTTTTTCCACATTTTCATTCAAATACTCAAGTGTTTTATTTGATTCGGAAACGTTTTTTCCAACTAAAAGAATCGGCGCTTTTACAAGCGCAGCAAGAGTAGAACCTGCCAGCGCATCCGGAAAATTGTCTGCGCACGCAACCACAACCGCAGAAAACTTCCCATCTTTTGTTATATATGAAGAATTTTCCTGTTGTCCACGTATTCGCTCCGCACATTCTAAAGCTGTGCTGTAACGAGAGGTTCCGGCTACACGGCCAGGCTCCGGGCTGACATAGTTGTAATCTTCTGTCACTCTAATTACGCAAGATGCTTGTTTTTTTCCATCTTTTGTCGTCGCTGTTATTACTGTTTCGCCAATATGCTCCGCAACTACAAGCCCGTTTTGATCAACGGTTGCCACATTCGCATTAGAGCTGCTCCATATCACCTTTTTATAGGCCGCTTCTTCCGGCGTTACTGTTGCAATTAACAGTATTCTATCCCTCCAGCCTTTTTCCCACTTAAGAGTAGCGTTCTTTCTGTTTAATTCTATGCCCGAAACCCTAACCGCAGTTTCGCCTCCTACCGTAACGCTGCATTCCGCGCTGGCAGAACCGACCGTGAGCCTGATAGTCGTCCGGCCTTCCGACACTCCCATGATAATTCCCTCTTCATCCACAACGGCTATCGACGGATTATCCGAAGTCCATAGACAGGCCTCCCATGCGTCTATTGGTGTTACGGTCGGAATAAGCTCCGTTATTTCCTCTTTTTTCAGCGTCAGCTCTGTCCGGTCGAACGTTACTGATGCAGCCGTTACCTCTTGTCCCTCTAAATAAACGTGGGAATTTTCCGATTTTGTCGCGACAAGCTGCTCCGCCGCTTCCTTTGTACAGTTTCCGCCGTATCTTACAATTATTTTACTGCCGGGTTCGGTAGCTGCTTCTAAAAAGCATCCTGAATAACGATCTATTTCGCCGCTTTGAATTATCAGCGTTGCAGACAGCTTGCTACAGCCCTCAAACATCCCTCTCATGTCTGTTGCGTTGCTTGCATCTAAACAATCTATACCCAAACTTATTAATTTATCACAACCGTTAAACATACCGTACATACTTTGAACACTGCCTGTATCAAAATTACTGATATTCAGCTTTTCCATACTTACACAATTTTCAAACATACCGTACATACTTAAAACATTACCTGTATTAAATCCGCTAATGTTCAGGTTTTTCAGACTATAACATTCCCCAAACATACCAGTCATATCATCTACATTATTTGTGTCAAAGCCGTCCAAATCCAATTCGGCCAGACTTTCACACCTTCTAAACATTTCTCTCATATCCATCACATTACTCGTATTAAATCCGCCCAAATCTAATTCGGTCAGACTTCCGCATCCGCTAAACATTTCACCCATATTTGTTACATTACTTGTATCAAAACTTCTTAAATCCAGTTCGGTCAGACTTCCGCATCCGCTAAACATTTCACCCATATTTGTTACATTACTTGTATCAAAACTTCTTAAATCCAATTCGGTCAGACTTCTACATCCGTTAAACATTTCACCCATATTTGTCACATTACTTGTATTAAATCCGTTTAAATTTAGTTCCGTCAGCCTAACGTCTTCCCCAAACATACCGCAAAAATCGCCTCCCATGCTTGTCACATTACTTGTATCAAAACTGCTGACGTCTAATTCTGTCAAGTTACGACATCCCCAAAACATTCCGCTCATATCCGTTACATTGCTTGTATTAAACCTGCTGACATCAAGCTCTGTCAAATTAAAACATCCCCAAAACATATCCCTCATATCCGTCACATTACTTGTATCCAAATTACTTAAATCAACGCTTTTCAAATATTGGCGGTTTCCAAGCAAATTATTTGTACTTTTCCACCCGTTTCCTTTTACTTCCGCACTGATAATTAACTCCTGATACTGTATTGCACGCCAGGGAGCATTACTATCACTTTCTGCTCCTTCATTCCCCACCAGAACCAAATGTCCATTCGTATCCAGCGACCAATCGATCCCCTGATACGTACCGGAATCTACAATCTCCGCGCCTTCCTCCCGTGCTTCCGCAGTCTCCGCCATTCCCGCGCTGCTTACCGCAGCCTGCTCTCCCGGCTTCGTCCCGTCTTCCGCCCTCAAAGCAGCCGGGCTTCCCGCCGCGCACATACTAAGACACAGCGCCAATGCCAAAATCTTTTTTCTTCTCTTCATTTCCTTAACTATGCTCCCTTCCAACAATGAAATATTTAGACATCTGTAAAATGCCGTTGTCCGGAAAACGAAGCAATAAAAAAGAACCGCAATTTCACAGCCTCGCATAAATTTCTATGCACGGCAAACAAACCGCAGTTCTTCTCAAACTCCGATTTCCCACTTATGGGAACAATCAGGGGAAGCGTCTGAAATATTACTCCCAGACTACACCGTCAAAAAGCAACGCTTCCCCGCTGCGACCGTTCCCTGTTTCCCCGGCAGTAAAATAACGCCGACGGAAACGCCAGGTGAGAAATCAAGAACGGGATGTAAAGCATACGTCCCACACTCTACACCCCGTTTCAATCCTACTAAAGGTTCCGGACGCAATCGCACGAATACCCGCAAAAATATTGTAATTTCCCCCTCTTTCCATTATAATATCAATGCGTGTATCGCAGATTCGTCTGTATCGTGTGGCAGCCGGAATGCCAGACCTTACCGCAGAGGGCGGCAACCCTCTGCGGTGGTACACCGTTTCCGATCCTGATTCTCATTCGATATTTTATCACAAACGTCATTTTCTTACAAGAATTAAAAACATAACTGTATTTTAAATGAATATGTACATATTGCCGAAACTGTTTACCTCCTTATTTTTGTGCAATTTGCCGGTTCAAATGGAAAAGACTGCCTGTTGACAACCGAATCCAATTTATAAAGAAAGAAGGCCGCTCTATGATCTCATTCGGAATGCCGACTTTAATCGAAATCGACAGCATGGAAGACACCCTGAAGCGCTGTAAAGAACTTGGACTATCCTTTGTTGAAATCAATATGAATCTGCCTCAATATCAGGTAGAACATCTGGAAAATATCGCGCACCTGAAATCGCTGAAGGAACGGTATCAAGTCGAATTTTCGGTTCATCTCGATGAAAATTTAAACGTCTGCGATTTTAATCGGGCGGTTGCGGACGCCTACGTTGATACGGTTGTCCGTACCATCCGCGCCGCCAAAGCCTTAGACATATCCATCTTAAATATGCATATGAACCACGGCGTACATTTTACGCTGCCCGGACGAAAGGTGCGATTATTTGAACAGTATTTTCAAGAATACATGACGTCATGGAAACATTTTCGTACTGTATGCGAAAATGAAATCGGGGATTCCCATTTGAAAATATGCATCGAAAATACGGACGGATATCGGGAATATGAAAAGTCCGCCATCGAATTTTTACTCCAAAGCGGCGTATTCGGACTGACCTGGGATATCGGTCACTCCAACGCCGCGGCAAATACGGACGAAGCGTTTCTTTTGGCCAACAAAGTAAATTTGCGGCACTTTCATATTCATGACGGATTGGGAAAAAACGACCACCTGACATTGGGGACCGGAGAAATCGACCTTCATCAAAGATTAAATATCGCAAAAACATGTCACTGCCGATGTGTGGTTGAGACAAAAACGCTTGACGCCTTAAACAAATCCGTACTCTGGCTCAGAAAGTATCATTATTTGTAAAACGAGCCGCGCCAAAAGGCGCGGCCGCTTAGCAAATCTCCATTCTATTCACACTTCAGCACCACCGCCGAATACCGCTGCATTTTCACCGTAAGCATGCCGCCTGTCACCTCGTAGCGCTCCGGCATCAGCGAATACCCGATTTCCGTCGTAATCATCAGACGGTTTAAAACGGCGTCTTTCGGGATTCCAAGCGGCCATACGTCCAGTTCGGCCGTCTGTTCCTCCGCCGCATTATTAACCAGCACAACAAACTGCTGGCTGCGGTTAAACCTTCCGTAACAAAGCAAATCTTTCTTACCTGTAAGGAATTTCACAGAACCCGTGCGAAGCGCAGAATGCTCCTTATGAATCCGAATCATATCCCGGTGAAAGTCAATCAGTCCCACATCTTCTTTTCCCCATGGATAAGTTCTTCGATTGTCCGGATCGGTAAATCCGCAGAGTCCGGCCTCGTCTCCGTAGTAAATCGTCGGCGCTCCGGGCCACGTCATCTGAATCACAACCGCCTCCCGGAAAATACCGGGATTAATGCCCTTACCGGCAGCCTCTGTGCCAAGCGACGCCGCCCTGCCTACCATCCCGTTTGTTCTCGTTAAAAACCGGGAATGATCGTGATTGGAAAGCTCGTTCATTGCACACAGCAATTGCGAGGTCTGGAAACGCGCCATAAAATGACGCATGGAGGATTCAAAACTCTCTGCGTCCCCTTTCAGCTCCGGCTTTTTCTCGTCGCTATGCTTTTCCATCCCCGTTAAAAACCAGGTAACCGGCTCCATAAACGCATCATAATTCATCACCGTGTCCCACTGATCGCCCGATTTCAGCCACTCCGCCGGATCTCCGTAATGCTCCGCCAAAATCACCGCATTCGGATTCGCCTCTTTGACCGCCTTCCTGAAATCCTGCCAGAACCGATGATTCGTCTCCGGCGAATGGCCCACGTCCGCAGCAACATCCAGACGCCATCCGTCCGCATTGTAAGGCGGCGACACCCATTTTGCCGCAACCCCCATAATATAACGATATAACTCTCTTGAATTTTCATAATTCAGCTTGGGCAGCGTATCGTGGCCCCACCAGCCCTCATAAGTCGTATTATACGGCCATGAAACGGTATCCTGAAAATGAAAATACTCGCGATAGCGGCTATTTTTTGAAATAAAAGCCCCGTCCTCATAATTCCCGCTTGCGGCATATATTTCCTCCCGGTCCAGCCACTTATGAAACGAACCGCAGTGATTAAACACGCCGTCTAAAATCACCTTCATCCCTCTGGCATGAATTTCTTCCACAAGCTCGGCAAAAAAACGATTTCCCGCTTCCAGATTTTCCCTGTTTGTGACACGGTTCACATAACGCGACGCAAGTCTGTTGTCTCTGCTTCCGTCCGAAAGCCGTTCTCCGTGGTCGCTTACGATTTTCCCGTAATGCGGGTCGATATAATCATAATCCTGAATATCGTATTTGTGATTGGACGGAGAAACAAACAGAGGATTAAAATAAATCGCCTCAACGCCCAGCCCCTGAATATAGTCAAGCTTTTGCTTTACGCCCTCCAAATCCCCTCCGTAAAATTCCGCTACCGAAAATTCGGACGGACACTGTTCCCAGTCCTCCATTCGCTTACTTGGCGTCCTGATATAATAATACTCGTTTGTCAAAACATCGTTGGAGGGATCTCCATTATAAAACCGGTCTACCAGAATCTGGTACATGACCGCGCCCTTCGTCCAGGAAGGCGTAGAAAATCCCGGTATTATACGGAATAAATACTGATCCCGCGGTTCTTTGCTGACGCCAAACCGATCAAAAAATACATGTAAAAGACCGGTCGCCGCTTCAAAATAATAGCAAAACGGCTCTTCGCCCATTTTGACCGAAACAGAATAATAATCAAATTCCCCAGTTGTTTCCGTCTTTAGCATTCGATAGTGAGCGTCTCCGCTGCAGAGCCATACGATATCCACATTGTCTTTCTGCGTCCGAAAACGTATCGTCACTTCTTCTCCGGGCTTTGGTTCCGTCGGGTTCCGGTAGTCGGCCGTACCGTCCGAAAACAGAGCCTCCATGTTCAGTACGGGACGCATCTGCATAATATATTGCTGAATACGGTTTAATCGGTAAATGGAATTTTCCTTCTTCATAAATCCTGCTCCTTTATATATCTATAAAGAATAACGGCTTTACGCCTTTCCTGTCAATAGCTTTTTACAGTAGTCCAGCACTTCCTCAAGCGCCTTTTTATTCGACAGATAATAGACGCGGGTATCCATACGCTTAATTTCAACAAGCCCTGCCGAAAGCAGGGCGTTCATATGATGGGAGACAGTCGCCGTCGTCAGATTTAAATGCTTTGCAAGCTCGCTTCCGTACGCGGCCTCATCCCGGATAAAAGTCAGAATTTCAAATTTACTTTTATCCCCAATCAGCTTTAATACCTGTAGCGCATAATTCGAATAACCCTCCTCCTTTTTTTTATCACTCGACCCAATATCAAAATCCTCGTCGAAAAGAATTCCGACGCGCACACAGTCCGGCGTGAGATACGTTCCGTCTTCTTCCATCTCGGCGTGAAAGGCAATCACATTCGGTTTCATGATAGAAGGATACAAGCGGAACCCAAGCGGGCTCTCGCCGATGTCAATCTCTCTCATTTCCTTTGCATACGCCATAATACTTTGCCCTTTCAGCGTTTTTTCCCAATAATTGAAAAAACCTTCCA
This sequence comes from uncultured Roseburia sp., assembly GCA_947573605.1. Lineage (GTDB taxonomy): Bacteria > Bacillota > Clostridia > Lachnospirales > Lachnospiraceae > Roseburia. Next base: position 25,279 of record CANPGM010000041.1, read on the forward strand.
GAATCCATTGATATTCTTCCTCAAAGCCCTTTAAAAAGTCAATGGCGCAATTCAGCAGAGCAAGCACTTTTTCCCAATGCTTTTTTCTGTCAAAAAATATCTTCTGAAGCTTCCACTTTTCCTCGTCCTGAATATCCATTTTCATCAGACAGGAAATCACGTCAAACGGCTCTTCCGTTTTTATCATACCCGCGCCGTCAATTATATTATGATAACCCTGCAGACATTTCCCGAATTTTTCACAGTACTCTTTTTCGGACAACCCTTCTAAATAAGCCTCATATTCGCAGGCATCATAAAACCCGGCGTCCATCGCGTCCTCCCAGAGAATCGCCGCCTTTCCCGCACAGCCCGCGTCAATGTCCTGCGCTGCAGAAAAATAGTAGCGAATTTCCTCCATATCTTTCTGAAATACCTTTTTCGCCTCACGTTCCATATTTTCCAGCAGTTCAAACTTCTTCATTCCGATTTTAAACGGATTATCATATTTTTTGCACAACGTTTCCCTGATATCAGAATATCGCTCTCCAGTGCCCAAATGCTGCATCAGCGCGACACTCTCGGCCAGATAATCCGCTTCCCGGCTGATTACTCTTATCATTTTTCCCTTCATTCCGTTTTACTCCAATCTCACCTTCGCAATTGCTGCGGTTATGAATATTATAACAGAAATCAATGCGCATAGCTTAAAAATCTGAGAAACCGAACAAAATGACGCCAGTGCGCCGACAGCAAGCGACGCCGCCGGTGTCGCCGCGCTTGCTCCAGCGTTAAAAATCGCTCCGACGCGGGCCATATACTCCTGCTTTACCGTCTTCATAAACTGTACGCTTAACGCGGACACTAAAATACTGACCGCCGTGCCGAGCACAAAAGAACTGATAACTGTAAGAGTATAAATAGCGCCTGCGTTTGACCGGAATCCGGTCCCTATTGTATAGCTGTACATCCCTGCGCCAACCAGTACTCCCGACACGGTAAACTGTACGCGGACGGAAACCCTGCCGCTTAGAAACGGATAACAAAAAGAACCGACGCCCATCCCGGCCGACAAGGCAACGGCAAACACACTCAATAGCTCGCTTCCCTGTCCCAGTACCTCCTGTATCAACGGCGTCTGTAATGAATTAAGCGGTACAATAACCATATTTATCAGAACGGAAAATACGCAGAAATTACGAATCACCGGCTGTCCTTTCAAGTAATGCAGCCCGTCTTTCAACACCGTCTTATATTCCTTTAACAGAAGTTTTTCCTTTCGCAGATTCTTTTCCTTTAATCGCAGAAAACGCAGTAAAAGCGCAGAACCAAAAAACGAAATTCCGTCAATCGCAATTGCCGACCCGATACCGCAGGTACCGATCACTACGCCCGCCGCTCCCAGACCGATCAATTCTACGATTCTTCCCGCGGTAGAACTTAGCGAATTCCCGAACGCATAATAGTTTTCATCCAAAATCATCGGCATCACGGCCAGCGATGCCGGAAGCCGGAACGCCTCGACCGTGGAATTAATCAGTGTAAATGCAAGCATTATCCACGGATTCAGCAAGTCCGCAAAAAACAACACGGCCAGTCCGACCGTTATCATACCTCTGATCACATCCGTAACAACCATTAATTTCTTTTTTTCCATTCCCTCAACCAGTGCGCCCGCAAACGGCTGTACCAGTACAGACGGAAGCTGATTTGCCGCAAACATAAGCGCCGACCAGGCTGCGTTTCCGGTCAGCTCATAGACAAGCCACGTAAACGCAATCGCGTCAATCGAATCTCCGAAACGATTAATCAAACCCGCCGACAAAATTTTCATATACTCCGTCTGACCAAATAAATCCCTGTAACCCATTTTTTCCGCCTTTTTTTCTAAGTGTTTCATCCTTCCCTCATTTCTACCGTTTTTCGTACCGGATTTTTAAATGCAACGTCGGCACAAATCTACAGTCACGATCCTTTTCTTAACACATGCCTCTCTTTTGTTCCTATTGTTAGATATATATCTAACTTATATTATATATATACATATAAATTATATATTTGTCAAGTATTATAATTAGATATATATCTAATTATAAATTATTTATTAACACTACCACAGTAGTGTTGACATTGCTTTTTCAAAGGAGTATTGTGTAATCAGCAGCACACTACTGTAGTCTTGTAGAAAGGAGGATCAATATGGGAGTAAAACTTTTTGATTCGGAATTGAAAGTGATGTGCGTACTCTGGCGCGAAGGCGACGTCACGGCAAAACATATATCCGACGTTTTGAAAGAAGAAACCGGATGGAATATGAACACCACGTATACTCTGATTAAAAGGTGCATTAAAAAAGGTGCGATTGAACGCTCTGAACCAAATTTTATGTGTCATGCTCTTATCCCAAAGGAAGAAGTTCAGGAAGCAGAAACAAACGAATTAATCAACAAAATTTATGACGGTTCTATTGACAAGCTGTTTTCCGCACTGTTAGGCAGCAAAAAACTTTCTGCCGAACAGATAGAAAAGCTAAAGCAGATTGTAAAAGATATGGAATGAGGTGGTGATTGTGAACTTATTGCAAATGAGTTTATCCGGGTCCGTTTTTATTATTGCAGTGATAATCATCCGTACGGCGGCAATACACAATCTTCCGAAAAGAACATTTCTCATTTTATGGGAACTTGTGCTGATACGGCTGCTTATTCCGTTTTCCGTTCCGTCCATGCTGAGCGTATATCATTTTATTTCCGTATTTTGGGAAAGAAAAGCTGAAATTGCGAGCCCTTCTATCATACAAGAACCGTTCGATTTAACACCGTTACAGCTTCCCCTAAATGATATTCCGCCTGTTTTTAACTGGCCCCTCATCTGGTGTATCGGAACAATGGTTTGCGCCATGTTTTTTATCGTCTTCTATTTGCGCTGCATGTTTCAATTCCGGATTTCCCGCACAATTTACAACGACTATGTGAAACAGTGGTTACGGGAACATTCCTTAAAACGGCTGATTTCAATCAGGCAGTCGAACAGGATTTCTGCGCCATTGACTTATGGTATTTTTCGTCCCGTTATACTTCTGCCGCAAAAGACAGACTGGCAAAGCGAAAACCGGCTGCAATATATTCTTTTGCATGAATATGTGCATATCTGCCGCTTTGACACGGCAAGAAAGCTGATCATGATATTCGCCCTATGTATACATTGGTTCAACCCTATGGTCTGGATCATGTACATTCTGTTTAACCGCGATATAGAACTGCTATGTGATGAAATCGTAATAAGGAAAACGGGAGAAACTTCCAAATCTGCCTATGCTCTTATGCTGATTGACATGGAGGCAAAGAAAAGCGGCCCCTCTCCGCTATGCAGCAATTTTCATTGCAGCAATTTTCATTGCAGCAATTTTAGTATAAATGCGATTGAAGAAAGGATCACTGCCATTATGAAAACAAAAAAGACAACAATTGTTACAATGATTTTATCGTGTTTTGTCATTTTAGGTGCAGCCGGAATGTTTGCTACCTCCGCAGCCGCGTCCACTGACAGAAAAGAAACCTCCTTTTCTGAAAATAATATCAATCCGGAAGATTACGCAATTTACGAACCGTTTGGTTTAACTGCGGAGAACGGAAAACTTTATTTCGACGGTAAACCGGTACGCTGCTTTGACGATCAGATACCTGCAGCAAATTTCCGTATAAAAGCAATCGGATATTACGAGAAAAACGGCGCGATTGACGTTCGTGCCAAAAGAGAAAAAGTAAACGGAAAAAGCGAATTAGTCGGTCTTTTGATTTTACCACAGGAAGAATTTGAAAACAGAGTCATTGTCGACCATTCCGAATCCGTTTCGAGTACAGACGAAAATCTGTTTGCCGTTTATGAAGAATATGGTCTCTGCTATGACGAAACGGAAAAAGCGCTCTTTTATGACGGAAAACGCGTCAGATTGTTTTGGGACAGTCGGAATCGTGCTTCCCGGCCCGGCGACAGCAACGCACCGTTTCACAACAGCGTAAGTAATTGGGATGCAGACGGAGAAATCGATTTATACACGGTCAGGAATTTTGATCGGACCGACGAAAACGGATACGGAATATTAGAAGGGTTCCGAGCCGCTACACAGGAAGAATTTGAGATCAATACAAATGAATTTTCAGATCGAAATCAGAAGACGGAAACTGCCGAATAATACGACGTATTACGAGCATGAAATATCCTCATTAGAAGAACGCCTGTCTCTGGCGTTCTTCTAATGAATGAATAGACTTACTTAGGAGACATGCCCTACGGTACGGCTTCTTCGTGAAACTCCACACGAATTACACTTAAACCGTCTGTCCCTTCGCCACATAAACCGGGAATGAATCCGTCCCGCGCATTTCCTTGCCTTTCGTGATTGTAACGTTCTTGTCGGAAACAATATATTCAATGCTTGCATCCGCTTCCACTACCGTATCCTGCATCAAAATGCAGTTCTTCACCTTCGCGCCTTTTGCAATCTTCACGCCTCGGAAAAGAATACTGTTCTCTACTTCGCCTTCAATAATACAGCCGTCCGCCACCATTACATTCTTCACTGCAGCGCCACTGATATATCTGGTCGGATGGTCGTCACGAATCTTTGTATAAATCGGATTACCGCTGAACAGTCCGTCCAGGTTCTTCTCATCCAAAAGCTTCATATTCTCGTCGAAGTAGCTCTTCATATCGTGAATATGCGCCGCATAACCTTCAAAACAGAATGCCTGTACGTTCAGCTCATCCAGCTTTTTCGCCAGAATATCGCGTTCAAAATATACGTTTCCTTCTACGTAAGCTTCCTCTATCAGCCTGATCAAAAGATCTCTGCCGATTACGTAAATATTCATGGAAACATCCTGAATCCCTTTTTCCTCCGTGTTCATGCGGATTTCCTTCACACGTCCGTCGGAAACTTCTAATGTATAATAAAGTTCTTCGATGTTATATCCCACGTCTGATGCAGTATTCGGCGCTTCGGTTTTTGAATAGGCAACCGTCACGTCCGCTCCGCTCGCAATATGCGCATCCAAAAACGCACGGAAATCAAAATTAACCGCAATATTGGTATCCGCCAAAACCACATATTTTTCCTTCTGTCTCTTCAGGAAATGAATCACGCTTGCAAGCGCTTCCACGCGACCGTTATAAACCTTCGCCATCTTCTGTGCAAAGGGAGGAACGATATTCAAACCGCCGTTTTTACGGGTCAGATCCCACTCGCGTCCGGAACCCAAATGATCCAGAAGAGAAAGATAATTTTTACGGACAATCAAAGAAATATTGTCAATTCCCCCGTTTACCATGCTGGAAAGAATAAAATCCACCATCCGATAACGGCTCGCAAACGGAATGGAAGCCATCAGACGTACGTTTGCCAGTTCCGGCATCAGAGAATCATAGCTGTTTGGGAAAATAATGCCCAATGCATCCGAATTAGAATTTACCATTGCTCGTCACCGTCCTTTACATCTGAATTTATCATTGCATTCGCACCGATTTTCGCCCTCGCGCCGACCGAAACGCCCGGTCCTATCGTAGCGACTCCTTTTTCCTCCTCGGTAGGCATTGCGCCGACAACGGCTCCTGCTCCGATTTCTACGTTCTCCGCAATGATACAATGTGATACAACGGCTCCTGCATGAATCACAGACCCGCCCATAACAACCGCGTCCTCTACTCTTGCGCCCGCTTCTACTTTTACGCCGGCAAAAATAACGGAATGCTTTACTTCCCCTTCAATACGGCATCCGTCTGTAATCATAGAATTTTCAACAACGGCGTCCGCACTGATCCGGTGTCCCGTCATTCCGCTGTTGCGGCTGTATATCTTCCAGTCCTCATCAAACAGATTGATTCCGCTGTGTTCCGGATCCAAAACCTCCATATTCGCTTCCCAAAGCGACGGAATCGTACCTACATCCTTCCAATATCCGCTAAAATGATATGCGTACATTTTACGCTCGTCCCTTAACAGATTCGGAATAATATTATTTCCGAAGTCGTTTTCCGAATTCGGATCCGCCTCGTCCTCAATCAGATACTTTTTCAGAATATCCCAGTTAAAAATATAGATACCCATAGAAGCCAGATTCGATTTCGGATTCTTCGGTTTTTCCTGGAATTCGGTAATCCGATCGTTCTCGTCCGTTACCATCAGACCAAAACGGGAAGCGTCGTCCCACGGAACCTCCATAACCGCAACGGAAAATTCCGCTTCCTTTTCCTTATGGAAACGAAGAAAATCACTGTAGTCCTGCTTACAAATCTGGTCTCCCGATAAAATAATCACATACTGCGGATCATAGCGCTCAATAAATGAAATATTCTGATAAATCGCATTTGCGGTACCCTTATACCAGTCAGATCCCGATGCCTGCTGATACGGAGGCAGCACATGTACTCCGCCATGCAGACGGTCCAAATCCCACGGCTGTCCGTTTCCTATGTACTCGTTTAATACAAGCGGCTGGTACTGCGTCAGGATACCTACGGTATCAATACCAGAATTTACACAGTTCGATAGCGGAAAATCTATAATTCGATACTTTCCGCCAAAGGGAACTGCCGGTTTTGCCAGCTTCTGTGTCAGTGCGTAAAGGCGGGAGCCCTGACCGCCGGCAAGAAGCATTGCAATCATTTCTTTTGCCATAACTTTTACCCCCTGGTAGCTAAACTATGTGTTCTGTCAATTATAGCATGTTTTCACAAAAAAATATACATTTTTTGTAAATAATTGTGAATTTTTTTAAACTTATTGTTGTTTCAGCAGTAATCAGGTATGATAAAAGAAACATTACTTTCACGCTTTAGCGTGACAAGGTCTTTCCTAATTAAGATAAAAAATAGGCTTCGCCTACTCAACTCCCCTGCCCCTCAATCTTGAGGGGTGGGGTTTCCTTTTCTTACTTTTTCCTTC
>CANPGM010000042.1 GCA_947573605.1 uncultured Roseburia sp.
GAACCCACGTATCCAGCTTGGAAGGCTGGTGTTCTACCATTGAACTACACCCGCAAATAATATCTTATATTCTCTTAAGGACAAAAAATATTCTATCATATCATCTAAATTTCGTCAAGTAAAATTTTTGGTAAATATGAGAGTAAATATAAGAACGAAAGATGAATTCAGTAGTTGAATCATTATTCGAATGTTTTATATTAGACATGATACAGAAACCAATGACCGCTGTTTTTTATGTGGACCGAAAATCTTGTACCGTCTGTGAGATAGACATTAACCGTATTATTTTTATCGTCAAAATCCAGATCCTGTATGGGAAGTTCGTCGGTTTCATTTAAAATTTCGAATAATCGGTCTTTGAATTCATTTTTCTTCATTTGTCATTCGCCCCTTGCTATGCTACTTTATCATACTTTATACTACTTTTCAATATAAAATCGTCTGTAGTAGTATATTCTATCTATAAGGCAGGTGATTGAATGAAACCATTAAAATACAAAGTAAGCATTACACTTGATGAGGACATCATTCAGGAAATCAAGGAATTAGCGGAAAATGACGACAGGTCATTCAGCCAGTACATAAATATGATACTAAAGGATTACATTAAAAAAAATGATAAGGTAAACGAGGCGGCAGGCAAATAAGCCGCGATGCCCCGGCGCCGTTTTTTTGTTATATTTCCTGTAATGATTTCATACGATCTGTGATACGCGCCTGACAGAAATGAAAGGATCGAGCCTTGCCGCAAATTCTGAAGGAGGCAGTATCGCTGCTTTTTGATTTTATGAGATAAAAACAGCCATAAATACTACAGAATGTAGTATTTATGGCTTATAGTGCCCAGTTCCGGAATCGAACCAGAGACACGAGGATTTTCAGTCCTCTGCTCTACCAACTGAGCTAACTGGGCACACGCTCATAACAAAATTGATTCTACATGATGTCGAAAGCGTTGTCAAGAAAAAAATGAATGTCGATTCCGGCGGAAAGAATAGGAAAAATTATCGGTCAAGGATATCTTGCGCATAGCAGCGAAGCACTTCGCCGACGCTCCATGCCTGCGCATAACATCCTCTTGGATGATGAGGCGTATCTCCGTCAAATATTTCGGAAACGGAACCGATACATCCGCCGTTAAAAAGATGCAAGTATATTGGTTTTAACAGTTCTTTCGCAGCCTGAATGCTTTCTTCTGTGCGGCCGTGTACCTTTACATAGGCGCTGATAAAGCCGCCCAGCAGAAAGCCCCATGCCGTACCCTGGTGATAAGCTGCGTCCCGTTTCGGGAGCGAACCGCAGTAGATTCCGTGATAATCGGGGTGGCCGGCCGAGAGGGAACGCAGACCGACACCGACATAGAGCTCTTTTTCTACGACGGATACAACAGAGGCCTCCTGCTCTTTTGAAAGCATTGTAAAAGGCAGAGATACGGCATAAATCTGATTTGGCCGAATCAATGCTTTTTCTCCGCCGCCGTCCGCCACGTCAAAAAGGCAGCCCAGTTCTTCATTCCAGAATTCACGGCAGAAAGCGGTTTTTGTCCGTTCGGCGGCTATACGGTAGGGATGCGAATCTTCATTGAAACGTTCCGCCAGCAGTTCCGTCACCTTTAGCGCATTATACCAAAGTGCGTTGATTTCTACCGGTTTCCCGTGTCTTGGCGTAGCGACCCAGTCTCCGACGCGGACGTCCATCCAGGTAATCTGATCCAGTCCGCTCCCTGCGTGAATTAATCCGTCTTCTTCCATATAGATATTGAAATCGGTGCCGTTTTGATAGGCATTTATGATTTCCTTTAAATGCGGATAGATATGATCCCGGATAAAAGCATACGCTGTTTCGGAAGGATTGTATGTTAAATATTCGTATACCGCGTAAAAGTACCAGAGAGAAGCGTCGGCAGTGTTGTAAAGCGGTTCCGCATTGTCGTCCGGAAACATATTCGGCACGATACCGTGCCGGATATAGCGTGAAAAAGTAAGCAGGATTTCCTCCGCTTCTTTGAACCGTCCGGTACACAAAGTCAGGCCGGTAAATGCGATCATGGTATCGCGGCCCCAGTCCGTAAACCAGGGAAGACCCGCGAGTACGGTTTTTAAGCCCGTAGATTTTCTGAAGCACAAAAACTGGTCGGCGGCGAGCACGAGACGGTTTGCAAAATCGTCCTTATAACCTGCTTGTCGGTATAACCGGCTGACGTAGGCCTCATTTTCGGCCAGAATTGTAAATGCATCGCGTCTGGTACAGGGCGGCGGAAGAACCGGGGACCCGTGAGAATCGCAGAGAAGCGTTTCACATAAGACGGATACCTGTTTGACGGATTGCGCAGGCAGTGAAATCTTTATCCGAACAGGGCAGTAATGGTTGTCAAGTCCATCCGTCTCCAATTCCACTTCTGTTTGGAGCTGCATGTTTTCGTCAAAAAGAATCTCGTTCGGGCAGAACGCTCCCTCGCTGACAGAAAAGCAGATGCGGACATCCGGTTTTATTTCCGGCGTCAGGATAAGCATACCGTTCACCTGCTTCGTGTGAAATGCCAATTGTTTTAAAGAACTGCTTTCACTGTGTTCTCTAAAATTAAAAAGCGGAGTTAAAATCAATTCGGCGCTTGGTCCATTGTTTGCAATTTCGTATGCCACGGCACAGAGATTTTTGCCCTTTTTTAAGGAGACATGGCGTGTCAGCCGGATGTTTCCGGCCTGATAGTCACTGTGGACGCTGCCGTCATAGCGGAAGGCGGCGAGGTATTTCTGACCCTCTTTATATACGGTTTGACCGGAGACGGGATCCAGATGCTGCGCGGTTTCAAGCGAAAAAACTTCTGCGCCGCAGACAATCGTTTCGTTAATTTTGGAAAAAACAAGGTAGCGTTCAATCGGCGGATGGAGACTTGCGATCAGATACCCCTGATGCGTTCGGTTGTGCGCGCCGATGAACGAACTTCCTGCATAGCCGCCAATCCCGTTTGTCAGAACCCATTCGCGGCGGATTCCCTCGGAAAACGACGGCCAGGAATCCTTCTTGTAATCGTAAGAAATCATAGTAAACCTCCATAATTATGAAATTTATATAAAATTTTAAAGAAAGATGCGAAAATTTACGAAAAAAGCTTTTCCGCTTTTATTTTACATGATAAAATAGAAAAAATCTACTGAAAAATGAATAAGAGAAGGAAGTGCAGAATGGGCTGAAAGCAGGAACCTGCCTGGTTTGCAGTCTGCGCTTCGGAATGAGAGGAAAAGATGGGTGAAAAATTAGTAATTATACCAAAAAGAAAGACGGCGGCTAATCGTATTATTTCTATTGTCTGGTTTTTTATTGCCTGCTTTTGTCTGGTAATGGCGTCGTTTATTGCGCCTGGGATTTTCTTTATCCCGTCGCTGCTTTTTATTATGCTTTGGATATGGATGACGTTTTACTCCTTTACCGAGTATGAGTATACATATTTCGACGGCGACCTGCGGTTTGCGAGGATACGGAACAAGGCAAGAAGAAAGCGGATTGCGGAGATAAATATGGAAGATGTCATTCAGATTGCGCCAAAAGGCGACAGAAGCGTTTACAAATATGAAAATGACAGATCTGTTACATATAAAAATGTAACCTCCGGTGATCCGGATGCAAAAATTTATGAAATTATCTGTAAGGGCGAGCGTTCTGTTGTTCGATATGAGTTCGAACCGGACGATGAGATGCTGGAAGCAATGCGGATGAAATATTCGCGCGTGATTATGAAATAAAGGAACGGATTGGGAACTACCCGGCGTTCCGTCCTGAGACGGAACGTCAAAAGAAGTTCTTTTTATAGTAATCATTATTTTGAATCCGTTAAATGACGCATATTGCCGGGCGTATTGGAAATAACCGGAGCGGCGGACTGACCGGAGACATTCTTCTGCCGCATACACTTTGGGCAAAGCGTTCCGAACTGGATCTGTTCTCCGCATACATAACAATGCATTTTAATATATTTGAGAGAAAGTTCCTTATCCTTATACTGAATACGGCCTTCTCGAATCCATCCCTTTACCTGCTGTAAGGGAAGGTTAAAGTGCTCTGCAACATCATATTCATTTACGTCATGGGAGCGTATGAAGTCTTTTACATCGCGAAACAAAAGCTGTTCTTTGCATACAGGACAAGTGGAATCCTCGTAGGAAGGAGGAAGCGGTTTTCTGCAGACGGAACAGTATCTGAAATCGCTGCTAAAAGCAGTTGTTTCCATAAATTTCCTCTCCTTTTGCCGCTTGCGCGGAATTGTTTTTTGCAGGGAGCTTCATTTACCGACAGATATAATGGTTGAAATACCGGTAGGGCTTCCTGTATTTCTCTTTCTTATTATCATAACATATTTACAGGAACTTGTTAATATGTTAAAAATAAAAAAATAGAATAAATGACCAGAAGTATTTCTTTAAGACAAAGGAAGTAAGATAAAGTGGGAGAATTGATTGAAAAAGCACGAATGCCGATCGGAGTTTTTGATTCCGGCGTAGGAGGGATCAGCGTGCTGCGGGAGCTGGCAGATTTGCTGCCAAATGAAAATTATATCTATTTCGGTGATTCGAAATATGCGCCCTATGGGACAAAAACATTAGAGGAAGTGCGGCGTCTGACCTGTGCGGATGCGGAATATCTCATTCGGCGGGGGGTAAAAGCGCTTGTCGTAGCGTGCAATACCGCAACGAGCGCCGCGATCGGGCTGCTTCGTGAAATGTATCGGGAAATTCCGGTGATCGGTATTGAACCGGCGTTAAAACCCGCGGTTTTGTCTAAGGTAAATCCAACGGTTCTGGTTATGGCGACACCTATGACGCTAAAGGAGGAAAAATTTCATAATCTGATGCAGCGTTTTCAAAGTCAGGCGGAGATCATTCCGCTGCCGTGTCCCGGATTAGTGGAATTTGTGGAACGCGGCGAACTTGAGGGAGAACGGCTGATAAGCTGCCTTTCTCAGCTTTTTTTTGAATATCGGAATCGAAACGTGGACGCCGTTGTATTGGGATGTACCCATTATCCGTTTGTTCGAGGTGCAATCGAGCAGGTTTTGGGGCCGGATACCGCCGTATTTGACGGCGGGGCGGGAACTGCGCGGGAGACGAAACGACAGCTTTTGAATGCGGGATTGTTACATCTCTCCGGGGAAAAAGGAAGCGTCTGTTTTGAAAACAGTCTTGGAACCGGGGAGCTTACGGCGCTGTGTGAAAAGCTGTTTTACAGTTAAGTTATCCGGAATACTATGGGTTCGTAAATCTAAACAAAAAAAATATTTTATAAAAGAAAAATAAAATACAGGGAGACTTATTTAAGAAAGTTTTTTTAAAACTGACACAGTTTTGACATATTTCTTTTGTATACTCTTAAATATCAAAGAAAGCAGCAAAATGGCAGATGCCGTAAGCAGCCGGAAGGGATACGCTTTGCGGCGGCTTATCTGAGAACGCTGATTTTTCTTTATATAGATTAACATTTTCATAACTAAACTCCTCGAAAAAGCTCCGGAAGTTTGTACTTCCGGGGTTTTTTCATTTAAAAAAATCATGCTGCAGGCGCCCGCAGTTTCATTTTTTTCTTAAGTAATGGCATGAGATAGTATATAATGGAAGGGGGAGGAATAAATCAATGCCGAAAACTGAAAAACAAAAGTTGAAACTGCTTTATATTTTAAAGTTCTTTATGGAAAAAACGGATGAAAATCATCTTGTATCGGTGAAAGAAATAATTGATTATCTTTCGTTAAACGAAATTGCCGCAGAGAGGAAAAGCATTTATACGGATATAGATCTGCTAATGGATTACGGATTTGATATATTGAAGGCGCGGGGGCGGTCGACGGGCTACTGTATGGCAAGCCGCCAGTTTGAGCTGGCGGAGTTAAAACTTCTGGTAGACGCCGTGCAGTCGTCTAAATTTATTACAACAAAAAAATCAAGGGAACTGATCGGAAAGCTTGAAACGCTCTGTAGTAAATACGAAGCAAGACAGCTTCACCGCCAGGTAGAGGTCACGAACCGAACAAAGGCCGTGAACGAAAATATCTATTATAATGTGGATATGATTTATAATGCAATTGCGGCAAATGTAAAGGTAAAGTTTCAGTATTTTGAATGGAGCGTGGGGAAGGAGATGCAGTTAAGGCGCGGCGGTGCGTTTTATGAGGTAAGCCCGTGGCTTTTGACTTGGGACGATGAGAATTATTATCTGATTGCCTATGACGATAAAAGCAGTATAATCAAGCATTACCGCGTGGATAAGATGATAAAAATCAGCCTTTCCGGGGAAGTGCGCGAAGGGAAGAAAGAGTTCGAAAACTTTGATATTGCCGCATATTCGAGAAAAATGTTCGGCATGTTTGCCGGAGAAGAAGAAACGGTTCTGCTCTGCTGCGACAGAGCGCTTACGGGCGTCATAATCGATCGTTTCGGCAAGGAGGTGCCGCTTCGTCCAAAGGACGGGGAACACATTCTGGCGCGTATCAATGTAGCCGTCAGCCGTCAGTTTTTCGGCTGGGTCGCGGGACTTGGGGCGGCGGTAGAAATCGAAGGCCCCGAACGCATTCGGGCGGAATATGCGGAGTATTTAAAAACAATATTAAAACGTTATGAAAACGCATAACGGAGAGGAAAGAGACGGGGGCCTGCATATGAGGGAACGGACATATCGCCTGACGGTGGACGGAATACCAATTACAGTTGTAAAAAAGAAGATGAAAAATATGTATCTGCGGATTAAAAAAGAAGATGGAAGCGTCTTAATCTCCGCACCGCATCAGGTAAGCGACGGCAGAATCCGGGAATTTGCAGAGGGTAGAATTGACTGGATCAGAGAACACCGGGAAATCTATAAAAAACAAAACGCAGATCGAAAGGAAAAGCCTGTTTTAAGCGAAGCGGAGCTTTTGGCTAAAAAGCGGGTCCTTTTTGAAAAGGCGGCGGAACTGGTATTAAAATGGGAACCTGTCATGCAGGTAAAGGTATCCGGCATTTCGATTAAACAGATGAAAACAAGATGGGGCTCCTGCAATGTGAAAACACATCATATCAATCTTAATCTTGCGCTCTCCGATAAGAAGCCGGAATGTCTGGAATATGTCGTTGTTCATGAAATGTGCCATATTCTTGAGGCAAGTCATAACCGGGTGTTCTGGGAGTATATGACACGGTTCTTTCCCGACTGGAAACGGGTGAAAAAAGAGCTTGGGGAGCAAGGGCTCTAGAGCGTGTCTGAAAATTCATTCCTGCCATCTGCACGCCCCACTTTGCGGTATATTTGGGCCAAATTCAGGTTACATAGCCCGCTATGCGCCCTTCATTTGGCCCAAATCTCCCACAAATTGTGACGCACGTCCGCCAAAAAGCAATTTTCAGACACGCTCTAGCGTACGGACCAACTGACAACTTGACGGATTGCTTCTTTGAATCAGTCGGATCGTCAGGCGGTCCATACCGTAAGCATCTTATTTAAACTGATTTGCAGATTCGTCATACGAATAATTGATTGTTTGTAATTTTTCTTTTAAAGAGGCTTCGTCTATGGAACCGCTTTTGCAGAAGTCCGAGAGACTGGAAAATTCATCCCGGAGCTTCAGATTGACATAGCTTAAAAGCATTACGGGATCGTTCGGAAGGTTTTGTACAGTTGACATGTCAGTTCTCCTATCTAATGAAATCTTACTTTAACTTTTTATATCTTTTTCCGATTAAAGGATATTACGGCGGCGGCATATTGAATGATTGAAAGCAGAATCGTAATGCAGACGACCGGAAGAAAATCCTTCGGTTCCGCCTGACCTGTCGGAAGCAGAGGCGCGTTTAACAAGTAACCGGGCATATATTTTTGAATCGGCGGCAAGAGGCCGGGGAGGTAGAAGATCAAAAAGAGCCCGCCGGAAGCTAAGAGCACGGAAGAAGCGGAACGAAACAGTGTGGAAGCGAGCGCGAGCGCCGTAATCATCCAGACCCCGAATAGATAAAAGCAGGCGGCGGAGACGCCTAATGACGAGGCAATGCCGTTATCCCAGAAATAAGCGTTGTAACCGTAAGTAACCGCATAGCACAACCAGTAGCCGCCGGTCCAGAAAACGAGCATTGCGGCGGTCTTGGCAGCGACAATTACCCTGCGCTTCATTCCTTTCGTAAGAATGGGTATCAGAGTCCCTTTCTGGTATTCTCCGGCAAAGCTGCTGCAGAATATCAACAGAAATATAATCAGCGCGACAGGAACATTTTTATGAAACTGTGCCCATGAGGTCAGCGCGTCTACTGATACGGAGGATACGATCAGGCCCGTTTCTGCGAGACTTTCCGACATCAACTCCATCATCCACGGCGTCAGCTTTGCAGTCGCAGGGTTCATAATCCCGAAAAGCAAAAATAGAACGGAAAGAATCAAAAGCTTCCCGGTGCGCGCCGATTCCAAAAATTCTTTTTTTATGAAAGCGTGAAACTGTTTCATTTTTCCTCATTTCTGCGTTGCTTTATTGCATAAATCTTTCTTATGGAGTGATCCGTTTGCGGCGGGCAACGCGCAGACACAAACTTCGTGATAAAAAAATATAATTTTCAATTATCCTCTTTCTGCACGATGTTCAGAAACAAATCTTCCAAAGTCGGTTCCAGCGTTTGAAGACGCTGAACCGGTATATGTTCCGTTAAAAGCAGCTGCATAAAATACGACATATCGTTTTCGGTTTTTTGGGTGTACCGAAGCGTCGTCTTAGACGTTTCCGACCCGCCCGGGTATTTTGACGCGAAGTGTGCGGCATCGTTTTGGCGGTAAAATTCTATTTCGATTCCCGAAACGTTTTTGCCGTGCTTTACGGCGTCGGCGGTTTGGTGAAGCGCAATTTTACCGTTATGAAGAAATGCGGTTTCGTCGCAGATCCGTTCCACATCCGAGAGAATATGTGTGGAAAAGAGGACGGTTGTTGTTTCTTTGACGGAAGACAAAATATCAAGAATTTCTTTGCGTCCGACCGGGTCGAGGGCGGAAGTCGGTTCATCGCAGATTAATAGCTTAGGGCTGTTTAAAAGCGCCTGTGCGATGCCGAGACGCTGCTTCATGCCTCGTGAAAAGCTCTGAATGCGTTTATTTGCTTCGGACAGTCCAACGAGATCCAGTAAATTCTTTGCTCTTTTTTTGCAGGCGTCCTGTTTCATTCCCGTAATTTCTCCACAGAGCATGAGATATTCCTTCGGCGTCATAAAGCCGTAAAACTCAGGCACGTCGGGCAGGTATCCGATAAAACGATTGGTGGCGGTTTCGCCGTAACGTACTTTTTCGCCGTTTACAAGAATCTCTCCGCCATCCGGCAGCAGGAGGCCTAAAATCATTTTCATTGTCGTTGTTTTTCCGGCGCCGTTTTTTCCGACAAAGCCGTAGATGACGTGCTCGGGCACAGTCAGATTAAGGCCGTCGATAATTTGATGGGAGCCGAATGATTTTGATAAATTATTAATTTGTAAAATAGCCATGCTTAAGCGTCCTCTTTTCCGAGCAGAAAATATAAAATCGGGCCGACGAAGTTCATACCGATAATCGTGACGACAATCCAAAGCGTCCTGTTTCCGCGTTTATAGTGCGAATGCGTCAGGATGTGCCTGAGGGTGAATGCAAGCAGAGCGAATTGTGCAAGGACAAGCGGGATTAGAAACGGTAAGATTTCATTTACTGTTTTCATTGTTGTTTTCCTTTCTTTTTCAGGGAATTTTTGATATTGATAAATTTATCTTCACTGCTTAAAAAGGCGAAAGACGGATGCTCTAAAATCTGTAAGGCGCTGTCGGATACCAGTTTTTGATCTCTTGGGGCGCCCGTGCCAAGCGCGGCTTGTTCAAACCACGGCTCGATTTGACAGAAGAAATCGTCGCCGTGCAGAAGCGGTTCGCCGTTTTCGAATAAACAGTCAATACAGAAGGCATAACGTTCCAGATATTCCAAAGCCTTTTCCGGAATTTTATGTTCCGCGTATACGACTGCCGCCTGATACCAGAACTGAGCCGCCGTATTGGGGTGCAGACGCATAAGCCTAAAGGCGTCAAATACTGCTTCCATACGTCGGATGGTTTCTTCACAGACGGAAAGGCTCCCGGAGTGAAGCGCGAGAAAATGAACGGAGTCTGCCGTAAGCGAGATCAAATGCAGATACATACTGATTTGCGTAAAGCTGTCGGCCTTTTTATCGTTTCCTCCGAGACGATAAGCCTGGATCAGCAGAGTATCACTCTGGTTCGTAAGGCGGCAGGGATTTAACAGTTCTTCAAGCGCTTCCGAAACTTCGGGTATGTTCCCAAGCTGCAGATCTACGGCAGCCTTTAATACGGTTGTGTCATTGCAGAGGCCGATATCGCTGCATCCGGCCAGGATACGCCCGCATAAATCGGAGATCAGCGTAAGAATTTCATTGCGTCTGCCGATGTCTTCCGCTAAAGTGAAGTGATTCAGCCATAAACAGCAAATCTGAAACAGAAACGGATAGCAGGAGTAGTAATTATTTACAAGCGCGCGGCTTTTTTCCATTACCTCTTCAAACGGCTGTGACGCAAAATCCGCCGCGAGCTCGGAATAGAGCTTTTGAATCTGTTCATTGCTAAGAATGGGTTCGTAACCGAGCAGTTCATCGATTGTGATATCGAAAAAAACAGCGAGCTTCGGGAGCAGCAGAATATCCGGCAGGCTCTGTCTTGTTTCCCATTTTGAAACGGAAGCCTTAGTAACACCGACAAAGTCGGCAAGCTGTTCTTGTGTTATTTTTTTCTTTTGCCGCAATTTTATTAAATTATCTGAAAAATGAAGCGTGCTCATTTAAATCCTCCATATCGGAGCAATTTATTGCGAAGTCATACGATGCAGATTTGTGGCTCCGACACAAATCCGGGTGTGAAAGATAAGCTATTGAGCTTATTTTTCACACTACTTTCCTCTGTTTTTTTGGTTCCTTTTGGGTAATCTATAGGTGACGTTATCCATATTTTTACCACACGTTTCCCGACGCCGGTTTTTGCTGCGTGCGAGGGTATCTCCCGGAGGGTTTTTATAAACGACTGAGTGATTCATTGTTTGCTCTATTATAGCGCGGAACGGAAAACGGCACAAGGGACGGCGGCGATACTTTGCGATATAAAATCAACTGACGGGAAACATTGGGACTGAAACAGAGATTGAAGTTTGAACCTTTCATATAATTTGACACTCAAATCTTATTTTGGAAAAACGTGTAAATAAAAATTGCGGGAGCAGCAATTGCGGATAAAAATAAGCCGGAAATCTTCAGACAGATTCCCGGCTCAGCGATTGCGTTCGTTTTTACAAATTTACCCGGCAGGCAAGCGCGGCTTCCACAAATCCTTTAAACAGCGGATGCGGGCGGTTCGGTCTTGATTTTAATTCCGGGTGCGCCTGCGTTGCAAGAAACCAGGGATGATCCGGGATTTCAATCATTTCTACAATACGTCCGTCCGGTGAAGTCCCGCAGAGTTTCATTCCGTGTTCGGTAAGAGGCGCGCGGAAATCGTTGTTTACTTCGTATCGGTGACGATGACGCTCCGCAATTTCACTGGCGCCGTAGACGGCGTATGCTTTTGAAGTTTCGTCTAAGATACACGGATAAGAACCGAGCCTCAGCGTGCCGCCGATATCTTCGACGCCGCTTTGATCCGGCATCAGCGCAATTACCGGATGCGTGGTATTCGGGTCGAGTTCCACGCTGTGCGCGTCGCGAAAACCGCAGACATGGCGCGCAAACTCAATAATTGCAACCTGCATTCCCAGACACAGACCCAGGTAAGGGATTCTGTTTTCCCGCGCGTATTTTGCTGCCGCGATCATCCCTTCCACGCCGCGGGAGCCAAAGCCTCCGGGAATCAGAATGCCTGAAACGTCAGAGAGAAGTTTTGAGGCGTTTTCGGCGGATAAAAGTTCCGAATCGATCCATTTAATGTCTACGGTGGCGCGGCTTGCGATGCCGCCGTGCTTTAATGCTTCGACAACGGAAATATAAGCGTCGTGGAGCGCGGTATATTTTCCGACTAACGCGATTTTTATATTTTTATCGGGATGGCGCAGCGCATCTACCATTGCTTCCCAGTCTTTTAAATCGGGATCGGGGCATTCTAAATGAAGACATTCGCATGCGACCTTTGCCAGATTTTCTTTTTCCATTGCAAGCGGCGCCTCGTAGAGATATTCCACATCCAGATTCTGGAGGACGCGGCTGCCCGGCACGTTGCAGAACAGCGCGATTTTGTCTTTTAAACCCTGATCCAGCGGATGTTCGGAGCGGCAGACAATTATGTCGGGGCGGATTCCCATTCCCTGAAGTTCTTTTACGGAGGCCTGCGTCGGCTTTGTCTTCAGCTCGCCGGAAGCTTTGATATAGGGTATCAAAGTGACATGGATCAAGATCGCGTTTTCGTGGCCGACTTCGTGCTGAAACTGGCGAATCGATTCCAGAAACGGCTGGCTTTCGATATCGCCTACCGTGCCGCCGACCTCGATAATTGCAATATGCGTATCCTGTGACGTATAATTGCGGTAAAAACGACTCTTTATTTCATTTGTAATATGTGGAATTACCTGTACCGTGCCGCCTCCGTAATCGCCGCGCCGTTCTTTTTGCAGAACGGACCAATAAACTTTACCGGTGGTAACATTGGAGTTCTTTGTCAGGCTTTCGTCGATAAAACGTTCGTAGTGTCCCAGGTCCAGATCGGTCTCCGCTCCGTCGTCGGTCACAAATACTTCTCCGTGCTGAATCGGATTCATCGTTCCGGGATCAATATTGATGTAAGGGTCAAATTTCTGCATGGTTACTTTGTAACCGCGCGCTTTTAGCAGTCTTCCGAGAGACGCCGCCGTAATTCCTTTACCGAGACCGGAAACAACGCCGCCGGTGACAAAGACATATTTTACAGGCATAGGATGTCCTCCTTTATAGTTGGATAACAAACACAACAAAGTGCATTTACTTTTAACTGAAACAGTATACTACTCCGGTTTCCGAAATACCAGACAAAATTGAAAAATGCGTAATTTTCGTCGGAGTGTTTTATAAAATCTTAAGAAAAGACAGGAAAAGTTCACGAAGAATAGTATTGCTTTTGATTTATATTTTCAATATAATAGAAGAGATATTTTAACCTGCGGTCGGCCGGAGACAGATTCCGGCAGGATATTACGAGAGACAATCCGCGCAGACTGTGGAAAGGATAATCTATGGAGAACCATACGGTAAATTATATGAATGATTATAATAATAACGGCGGCAGCGGCGGAGGAAGCAACGGCGGCGGAGACAACCGCGGACGAGGCGGCAGCGGGGACAGAAACAACCGCGGCGGACAGAGTATCATGATTTTTATTCTGGTTTCGCTTGTGGTGCTTTTTTTCATGAGTATGCTGATGAACCATTTTTCCTCTATGAGTACGCAGGAGATTACTTACACCGAATTTCTTAAGATGGTAGATGAGGGAAAGGTGAAGTCGGTAAAGTTCGATACCTATGAAATTCGGATTACGCCGCTTGTAATCGGCAAGAATCCGTATCAGCAGCAGGTTACGTACTTTTGCGGTCTGTTAAACGATCCGGAACTGATTCCTCTGTTAAAGGAAAAGAACATTGAAATTTCAAGAGTGATTCCCGACAATACGTCCACATGGATTTACAATATTTTAAGTATTGTACTGCCGCTTGTTCTGATTTGGGCAGTGATGGGATTTTTAATGAAGCGCATGGGCGGCGGTGCGATGGGCGTCGGGAAAAGTACGGCGAGAGTCTATGTCGAAAAGTCGACGGGCGTTACGTTTAAGGATGTGGCGGGACAGGACGAGGCGAAGGAGTCTTTACAGGAGGTTGTGGATTTTCTGCACAATCCCAAGAAGTACCGGGACATCGGTGCAAAGCTTCCGAAGGGCGCATTGCTTGTGGGACCTCCCGGAACCGGTAAGACGCTGCTTGCAAAAGCGGTTGCGGGAGAAGCGGGTGTACCGTTCTTTTCGCTTGCCGGTTCGGACTTTGTAGAGATGTTTGTCGGCGTCGGCGCTTCCCGTGTGCGCGATTTGTTTAAAGAAGCGCAGAAACAGGCGCCCTGTATTATTTTTATCGACGAAATCGACGCTATCGGAAAAAGCCGCGATTCCAGATACGGCGGCAATGACGAAAGAGAGCAGACCTTAAATCAGCTTCTGGCGGAAATGGACGGGTTTGACTCTTCAAAGGGACTTTTGATTTTAGCGGCGACCAACCGGCCTGAGGTGCTTGATAAGGCGCTTCTGCGTCCGGGGCGTTTCGATCGCAGAATTATTGTAGATAAGCCGGATCTGAAAGGCCGTCTTGAGACGTTAAAAGTACATTCCAAAGACGTGATGATGGACGAGACGGTAGATTTGGATGCTTTGGCGCTTGCTACAGCGGGGCTGGTAGGGTCCGATCTGGCGAATATGATTAATGAGGCTGCAATCAATGCCGTAAAAAAGAATCGGAAATATGTCAATCAGGCGGATCTGTTCGAAGCGTTTGAGCTTGTCGCCGTAGGAGGCAAAGAGAAGAAAGACCGCGCCATGAGTGAGAAGGAGCGCAAGATCGTCTCCTACCATGAGGTCGGCCATGCAATCGTTACCGCACTGCAGAAGAATACGGAGCCGGTACAAAAGATTACAATTGTACCGAGAACGATGGGCGCGTTAGGGTATACGCTGCAGACGCCGGAGGAAGAAAAGTTTCTTGAGACGAAAGAAGAGCTGATTGCAAAGATTACTACTTATATGGCGGGGCGCGCGGCGGAAGTGCTGGTCTTTCAGTCCGCTACAAGCGGTGCGGCGAACGACATTGAAAACGCTACCAATATTGCAAAATCTATGATTACCAGATTCGGTATGTCCGAGAAATTCGGCATGATGTGTCTTGCGACAACAGAAAATCAGTATCTGGATAATACCGCGACAATGAACTGCGCCGGAGCGACGAAAGCGGAAGTGGATCGGGAAGTTTTAAAGTTGATTAACGAATGCTATAATGAAGCGGTAAGGCTTCTGACCGAGAATCGGGAATGCCTGGATAAGATATCGGATTACCTGTATCAGCACGAAACGATCACCGGAAAAGAGTTTATGAAGATTTTCCGTGAGATCAAGGGTATTCCGGAACCGGAGGAAGAGAATGAGAAGAAAAGTTTTATGGAACAGGCGTTAGAGGCGGAAGGAAAGGGAACGAATTTTGACCGGACTGTCGGCGGTCCGTTATAGGGGATCAGAATGTTTGATGTTGCGGAGGAATTAAAAAAACTTCCGGATCAGCCGGGAGTTTACATTATGCATGATGCCCGCGATGCGATTATCTATATCGGGAAGGCGTTAAGCCTTAGAAAAAGAGTGCATCAGTATTTTCAGGCAAGTCATAACGAGGGAATTAAAAAGGCGCAGATGGTAAAGCAGATTGCACGTTTCGAATATATCATTACGGATTCGGAACTGGAAGCGCTGGTATTGGAATGCAATCTGATTAAGGAGCATCGACCGAAATACAATACGATGTTAAGGGATGACAAAACATATCCCTATATCAGAGTGACTCTCGGAGAGGATTTTCCGAGGGTCCTCTTTTCGCGTCTGCAAAAAAAAGATAAGTCGCGGTACTTCGGACCGTATACCAGCGCCGGGGCAGTCAAGGATACGGTAGAACTGATCAATAAGCTGTATCTGCTTCGTACCTGCAGCAGGATTCTGCCGAGGGATACGGGAAAAGAGCGCCCCTGCTTAAATTATCATATCCATCAGTGCAGCGCGCCCTGTCAGGGTTATATCGAAAAAGAAGAATATCGTAAACGAATTGACGCCGCAGTGGAATTTTTAAACGGAAATTATACGCCGATTCTAAAGTCGCTAGAACAGAAGATGACAGAGGCGTCGGAGCGGATGGAGTTTGAGAAGGCAATTGAATACAGGGAACTGCTGGGAAGCGTAAAAAAGATTGCGCAGAAGCAGAAAATTACACATAACGACGGAGAGGATAAAGATATTATCGCGCTGGCGCAGGACGATACGGATGCCGTGGTGCAGGTGTTTTTTATTCGTGAGGGCAAGCTGATCGGCAGAGATCATTTCTACATTAAAATC
The DNA here is from genome assembly GCA_947573605.1 of uncultured Roseburia sp. Classification (GTDB taxonomy): domain Bacteria; phylum Bacillota; class Clostridia; order Lachnospirales; family Lachnospiraceae; genus Roseburia. Next base: position 16,117 of record CANPGM010000042.1, read on the forward strand.
GGAGCGGAAAATGAAAAGGGACAGATATTATCAACTTTTATAAAACAATTTTATTCCGGAACGCCTTATATTCCGAGAGAGATTATGCTGCCGCAGGAAATTGAGGAACACGATATGCTGGAAGAATGGATGAGCGGCAGGCGCGGAGGCAGAGTACATATCCGCATCCCGCAAAAGGGAATGAAGGAAAAGCTCGTCGAACTGGCACAGAAAAATGCGGAACTTGTCCTTTCCCAGGACAAAGAAAAATTGAAACGGGAAGAAGGACGTACCATCGGAGCCTTAAAAGAGATCGGAAAGCTTTTGGATCTGGACGGACTTTCGCGGGTAGAGGCTTACGATATTTCCAATATTAACGGATTTGAAACAGTAGGTTCTATGATTGTGTACGAGAAAGGAAAACCGAAGCGGAGCGATTACCGGAAATTTAAGCTTAGAACCGTTACGGGGCCGGACGACTATGCGTCCATGCATGAGGTGCTGACAAGAAGGTTTCTGCACGGAATGAAAGAGAAGGAAGAGCTGTTAAAAAAAGAACTTTCCGGGGAGTATGGAAGTTTTTCCAGATTTCCCGATTTGATTATGATGGACGGCGGACGCGGGCAGGTAAATATCTGTCTGAAAGTTTTGGAAGAACTGGGCTTGTCGATTCCGGTCTGCGGTATGGTAAAGGACGACAATCATAGAACGCGCGGACTTTATTACAATAATGTTGAGATTCCGATTGATAAAAACAGTGAGGGATTTAAACTGATTACAAGAATACAGGATGAAGCGCACCGCTTTGCAATAGAATATCACAGGTCGCTGCGGAGCAAGGAGCAGGTGCATTCTGTTTTGGATGATATTCCGGGGATCGGTCCGTCGCGTCGGAAGGCATTGATGAAGAAATATCAGTCCTTAGATGCGATAAAAGCGGCGGATACCGCGGATTTGGCGGCGACGGATTCTATGAATGAAAAGGCGGCGGCGGCGGTTTACCTGTTTTTTAGGCAGGCGGAAAACAAAGGCGCGTCAGACATTGAAGAATCGGGGGAAGTGTGATATATTAAATAACAGGAGAGGTAAAGGAGAAGGCGGTTATGAACGGAAGAAACGGGGTAGGAGTGGCGAAAGTTGCCGAACTTCTGGATTTATATAATTTTCTGCCGGATATGGAACTTAGGGGGCATCGGATTATGATTAGCGATGTGAATCGTCCGGCGCTTCAGCTAAGCGGGTTTTTCGAGCATTTCGAGCAGTCGCGCGTGCAGATTATCGGAACGGTAGAATATACGTATCTGCAGCAGTTTGATACACAGAAAAAAGAAAAAATTTTCAAAGAATTTATGGCATACGATATTCCCTGCATTATTTTCTGCAGAGACTTACAGCCGGACGAGGATTTTCTTCGGATTGCGATGGGGAGCAATGTTCCGGTGCTTGGGACAAGGCGCAGTACGTCGGAATTTATGGCGGAGCTGATCTACTGTCTGAACGAACAGTTAGCGCCGTGCATTTCCATTCACGGCGTCCTGGTCGACGTATACGGCGAAGGACTTTTGATTATGGGAGAAAGCGGTATCGGCAAAAGCGAAGCGGCATTGGAACTGGTGCGCCGCGGACATCGTCTTGTGACAGACGACGTTGTGGAGATTCGGAAAATCAACGAACATACGCTGATTGGCACTTCGCCGGACATCACCAAATACTTTATCGAACTGCGCGGCATCGGAATCATAGATATCAAGGCGCTGTTCGGAGTGGAAAGCGTTAAGGAAAAGCAGGAAATCGATCTTGTAATCAAGCTTGAGGACTGGAAAAAGGAAAACGAATACGACCGTATGGGTCTTGAGCAGGAATATACGGAGTTTTTAGGGAATAAGGTAGTTTGTCATTCTCTTCCGATCCGTCCGGGGCGGAACCTGGCGGTGATTTGCGAGACGGCGGCGGTAAACCACAGACAGAAGAAGATGGGCTATAATGCGGCGCAGGAATTATACCGCCGCGTTCAGGAAAATCTGACAAAATCGCGTGAGGATGATGACTAAAATGTGAGAAGAACTTCTAAAGACGTCCCGCCATAGGCCGGAACGCCAAGAAGTTCTAAGTCTCACATAAAAGAACGCAAAAACGGCGTTCTTCGCGGGAAGGACAGGGGTCAGAATGCAGAAACGGCGTTCTTTGCGCGTGTAAGATTATCGTAATGGAGGGAAGGACGAGGCATATTTTGTGTAATATTTGAAGGATATGCAGAATATTTCTATATTTGACAGGAAAGGACGAAGAGGAAATGGAGAGAAAAAATGCATGGGTGAAATACCCGGAGGGAGAAAAAAGAGAAGAAGTATTTCGGTTTGCGGAAAAATACCGCAGATTTCTATCGGATTGCAAGACAGAACGTGAATGCGTAAAAGCAATTGTTGCGGAGGCGGAACAGGCAGGCTTTGTGAACTTGGATACAATTGTAAAAGAGGGAACGTCATTAAAAGCCGGAGACAGAGTTTATGCGAACAATATGGGAAAAGGGCTGGCTCTTTATGTAATCGGTAAGAAAAGCTTTGAAGAGGGAATGCATATTCTCGGCGCGCATATCGATTCTCCCCGCCTGGATTTAAAACAGGATCCGTTATTTGAGGATACGGATTTCGCCATGCTTGATACGCATTATTACGGGGGCGTAAAAAAATACCAGTGGGTTGCGCTTCCGCTTGCGCTGCACGGCGTAATCGCAAAAAAAGACGGTACGCTGGTGGAAGTAAATGTCGGAGATAAACCGGGCGACCCGGTATTCGGCATCAGCGACCTTTTGATTCATCTTTCTGCCGAACAGATGGAAAAGAAGGCTTCAAAGGTAATCGAAGGAGAAAGTCTCGACCTTTTAATCGGCAGTATTCCGCTGAAAGAGGATGAAGAGACAAAGGAAAAAGTAAAAGAAAAAGTAAAATCAAATATCATGAACTTGCTGACGAAAGAATATGGTATAGAGGAAGAAGATTTTCTTTCCGCCGAAATCGAAGTCGTTCCGGCGGGCGAGGCGAGAGATTACGGTTTTGACCGCAGTATGCTTATGGGATACGGACATGACGACAGAGTATGCGCATACCCGTCCTATGAGGCGCTTGCAGCGGTAAAGGAGCCGGAATATACGGGCGTCTGCCTTCTGGTGGACAAAGAAGAAATCGGCAGCGTCGGCGCAAGCGGTATGCAGTCCCGCTTTTTTGAAAATACGACGGCGGAGGTTATGAATGCGGCGGGAGAATATTCCGAACTGAAGTTAAGACGGGCGCTGAAAAATTCAAGAGTACTTTCCTCGGACGTATCGGCGGCATTTGATCCGAATTTCCCGTCCGTAATGACAAAACAGAATACGGCGTATTTCGGCAGAGGACTTGTTTTTAACAAATATACCGGTTCGAGAGGCAAGGGCGGCTCGAATGACGCGAATGCGGAATATATCGGAAGTTTAAGAGCCGTGATGGACAGAAACGACGTGTCGTTCCAGACGGCCGAGCTTGGAAAAGTAGATCAGGGCGGCGGCGGAACCATCGCATATATTCTGGCAAATTACGGAATGAGCGTGATTGACAGCGGTGTTGCGGTTCTTAATATGCATGCGCCGTGGGAAATCATCAGTAAAGTGGATTTATATGAGGCATACAGAGGCTATGTTGCATTTTTAACTGATTTGCGTGGGTTATAAAAGTGAGAAAAGAATGAATGACCTTTTTTTGAAAGAGCTTAAGGAAGCGGCGGGGGATGCCGGAATCATTGAAAACGAGCCGATGATGCGGCATACCACATTTCGTGTGGGCGGTCCGGCGGATTATTTTACCGCACCTGATTTAAACCGGCTGCCGGAGCTTTTGCACGTGTGTAAAAAACATGGGGCGGCCTGTTTTATCATCGGAAACGGAAGCAACCTTTTAGTTGGCGATAAGGGAATCAGAGGACTTGTCATACAGATTTCGGATAAGACGGGCGAAGTTTCAATAAACGACGGGCGTCTTAAGGCGGGAGCCGGTATGCTGCTTTCAAAAGCGGCGAACATGGCGGCAAACGCCGGTCTGTCCGGAATGGAATTTGCGGCCGGAATACCGGGAACCGTCGGCGGAGCCGTCGTTATGAATGCCGGAGCATACGACGGAGAGATAAAGGACATTCTTTCAAACGTAACGGTATTGGATGAAGACGGTAAAAAGAGGGAACTTTCCGTAGAAGAATTAGAGCTGGGCTATCGAAGAAGCTGCATTGCAGGGAGGCATTATATTGTTACGGAGGCGGAGTTTCTCTTAAAGCAGGGGAATTGCGACGAAATTTTTGCTAAAATGGAGAAGTTTCGGGGGCTTCGTACAGGAAAACAGCCGCTTGAATATCCAAGCGCAGGCAGCACGTTTAAAAGACCGGAAGGATATTTTGCAGGCAAGCTGATTATGGATGCCGGCCTTTCCGGATTTCGGGTAGGCGGAGCGCAGGTTTCGGAAAAGCATTGCGGATTTATTATCAATAAAGACGGAGCGTCTGCAAAAGATATTGCAACGCTGATGCAGGAGGTCTCGGAAAAAGTGGAGCGTCGATTCGGCGTGACTCTGGAGCCGGAAGTTAGGATGATAGGGGAATTTTAGGGATGAAATTCGTGATTTTGACCGGAATGTCGGGAGCGGGAAAAAGTACGGCATTAAAAATGATGGAGGATATCGGATTTTACTGTGTGGATAATCTTCCGATTCCGCTGCTCGAAAAGTTCGTGGAACTTTCGAGTCTGCAGGGCGGCGAACTGCAGAAGGTCGCGCTCGGCATTGATATTCGAAGCGGGCAGGCGCTGGATGAACTTCGGACGGTTTTGGAAAGAATCAGAGCGAACGGCGTTCCGATCGTCATTCTATTTCTGGACGCGGAGGACGGCGTTTTGGTAAAGCGCTACAAGGAGACGAGAAGGAGCCACCCGCTTGCGGGAGGCGAGCGTGTCGACAAAGGAATTAAACTGGAACGGGAGCGCCTTGCGTTTTTAAAAGAAGAGGCGAATTACATAATCGACACCAGCAGGCTTCTGACACGCGAATTAAAAGCAGAGCTCGATAAAATATTTGTTCAGCATCAGGATTACAAAAATTTGTTTATTACGGTTCTGTCCTTTGGATTTAAATACGGGATACCGGCGGATTCGGATCTTGTGTTCGACGTTCGGTTTTTGCCAAATCCGTATTATGTAGAAGGGCTGCGCTCGAAAACGGGAAATGACAGGGAAATTCAGGAGTATGTGCTGCAGTTTCCCGAAGCGCACGAGTTTTTGGACAGGCTTGCGGATATGATTGGATTTTTAATCCCAAACTATATTACGGAAGGGAAAAATCAGCTTGTGATTTCAATCGGCTGCACCGGGGGAAAACACCGTTCCGTTACGCTGGCAAATGAATTGTACCGCCGGTTGTCCGGGAAAAAAGAATACGGATTAAAGATTGAGCACAGAGATATCGGAAAGGATGCTTTAAGAGGCAAATAGATTGGAATGTCATTTTCAGGGGAAGTGAAACGAGAGCTTGCAGGACGCATGGGAAAAAGCAGGCACTGCCGGATTGCGGAACTCGCCGCTTTGATTTCCTTTGAGGGGAAAGCGGCTGTAGAGAACGGACGTTTGCCCTATGCGGAATCGGAAAATGAAATACCAGCGGAGAAGTTTCGGCTGTTGGCGGAAAAATTATTTCAAAAGGATGAACCAGGCGGCGATTTGATCCGGGATATGTTAGAAGCGGTAAAAATGTGGGATGAAACGACCGGACAGCCTGCCGATGCCAGTCGGGCGGACGACTTGCTGCTGCAGAAGGATTGCTGCAGGCGCGCGTTTATCCGGGGGGCGTTTTTGGCGGGCGGGTCGATTAGCAATCCGAATAAATCTTATCATTTTGAAATCGTGTGTAAAACGGAAGCGCAGGCAGGACAGCTCAAAGAAGTCATTAACAGTTTTGAGATGGATGCTAAAATTGTAGAAAGAAAAAAGCATTTTATTGTTTATTTAAAAGAGGGTTCTCAGATTGTAGATATATTGAATATTATGGAAGCGCACGTTGCCCTGATGAATCTGGAAAATGTAAGGATTCTAAAGGAAATGAGAAACTCGGTAAATCGCAAAGTAAACTGTGAGACTGCGAATATCAGCAAAACGGTAAACGCTGCGGTAAAGCAGATAGAAGACATCGTTTATATCAGGGATACGGCAGGGCTTTCCGGCCTGCCGGAGAACTTAAGAGAAATTGCGGAACTTCGACTGGAATATCCGGAAGCGCCGTTAAAAGAGCTTGGAACTTATTTAAACCCTCCGGTCGGAAAGTCAGGGGTTAATCACAGACTGCGTAAGTTAAGCATATTTGCAGACGAACTCCGGGGAAACGGAACGCAGAATACGGCGGCCCGCAGCGAGGGGCGCGGATGGGAGCAGTTATGAGAAAAAATGTGAAAATTCAGATTATGGAGGGATTGGAAGCAAGACCGATTGCGGTTTTTGTACAGACGGCAAACCGGTTTTGCAGTAAAATCTATCTGGAGGCGGAAGGACGGCGCGTCAATGCCAAAAGCATTATGGGAATGATGGGGCTTGCGCTGCTTAATGGATCCGAGGTCACTCTTGACGCGGAAGGCGAAGACGAAGCGGAAGCAATTGAAGCTTTGGAGCGTTTTTTGTCCGCATAGATTCGGGGCAGACTCTTTTATAAACGGTGATTGGCATGTCGCAGAAAATTATGCGATATGCGGCAGGTATTTTTATGAAAAAATTATTATTTATCTTTAATCCGTATTCGGGAAAGGCGCTGATTAAAAATCAGTTGTTTGTAATTATAGACACAATGGTAAAGGCCGGTTATGAAGTAACGGTTCATCCGACCCAAAAGGCGGGAGATGCGAGAGAAAAGGTAATGAAGGACGCAGACGGATATGATCTTGTGGTCTGCAGCGGCGGGGACGGAACGTTAGACGAAGTGGTGGCCGGTATTATGAGTTGTGAAAAAAAGATGCCGTTGGGTTATATTCCTGCAGGCAGCACCAACGACTTCGGAACCTCGCTCGGTATTTCAAAGGATATGGAAAAGGCGGCGAGAACGGCGGTAAGCGGAACCGGTTTTCGGTGCGACGTAGGTTCTTTTAACGAAGAATTTTTTGTATATGTGGCGGCATTTGGGCTTTTTACGGCGGTTTCATACACCACCAGTCAGGAATGGAAAAATATACTTGGCCATGCGGCTTACATTATCGGAGGGTTTAAATGCCTCCATGACATACCTTCTTACTTACTGCAGGTTGAATATGATAACAGAAGGATTATAGATGAATTTATATTTGGAATGATAACAAATTCCACTTCGGTGGGAGGATTTAAGGGAATGACCGGACGGGACGTTCTGCTAGACGACGGCGTTTTTGAGGTCACATTGATAAAAAAACCGAAAAATCCAATTGAATTAAATGAGATTATTGTCTCCCTTGTGAACCATGTCGATAATACGGATCTTGTTTATTCTTTTAAAACAAGCGAACTGCAACTAAGTTCCGGGCATGAAATCCCATGGACGTTAGACGGCGAATTCGGCGGTAAACATACGGAGGTTATAATAAAAAACCGGAAACAGGCAGTGGAAATTATGACGGACGAGACACAAAAGCCGACTTCAAAATAATGTGACTGTCCCGGGTATCCTTTTTCACATGTACCTTGACATTCGAATATTGTATTGTATATAAGCTGTTTAAGATATAGAATCAGGCTTTAAGGGACAATGGCGTATCTGTAATATGCCGGAAGAGGAGAGTTTATGTTAGAAAAAATAAAGAAAATGAAAGTAGAGAAAAAACTGAGATTTTGCTTCCGATTTGTTGTACTGATAAGCAGTATTTCCGGAGTGATCGGGCTGCTCGTTTTGCTGTACATCAATAATGATTATGGAAACGCCTTAGTAAATAACGGATTTTCTCAGGGGCAGATTGGAATTTTCAGTACATATCTGAATAAGGAACCGGCGATTATAAGAGAGATGATTCTTATAGAAGACGAAGCGGGCTTAAAGGAAGCAAATGATGAGCTTGCTGAAGTACAGGCAAAGACAGATGAAGAATATGCCATTATGAAAGCAGGATGTAAGACAAAAGGAGAACTGGAATATATTGCGGTGATTGACGAGACATTGCCGCTTTACAGAGATATATTTGAACAGGTACGGGAACTTGCAACCGCCAATAAAAATGAAGAAGCGTTAGAGATGCTGCTGGAGCAGGGAAAACCGACGCTTAAGAAACTCACAAATGCAGTTGAAGGTTTAATTGACCTGAATGTAGAAATGGGAAACAAGGCTGATACAAGGCTTACGATTCAGACATATGTGATTTGTGCTTTTATGATATTAATTATCGCAGCGGCTGTTTGGATTTCCATGCGGTTTGCCGGAACGATTGCAAAGCTGTTTTCGGCTCCCATTATCAAAGTAAAGGACGCTTCCGCAAAGCTTGCGCAGGGAGAACTTGATATTGAATTGGAAAAGCTCTATCCGGATGAAATCGGAGAAATGACAGATTCATTTATCGAAATGTCAGGACTGCTGAAACTGTATATTAATGAAATTGGCCGTGGGCTTGGTGAAATTTCAAACGGAAATTTCAATATATCTACGGATATTGATTTTAAAGGGGACTTTAAGGCATTAGAGTTAGCAATCGAAAAAATTATCGAATCGCTCAGCGGGACGCTTGGAAGCATTAACGAGGCGGCCGAGCAGGTTGCAATGGGCGCAGGACAGATGGCGGAAAGCGCACAGTCTTTAGCGGAGGGAGCGACCGATCAGGCAGGTTCCGTAGAAGAACTGACCGCAACGATTCAGGATATTACGGCGGCTGTGATAAACAGTTCCGAGAAAGCGCATGAATCATACAACGATGCCGGAAAGTACGAAGAAGAGGCGCAGAGGAGCAGTGAGGATATCAGAAATCTGAATCAGGCAATGGAACAAATCAGCGAGACGTCAAGAGAGATCTCGAATATTATCGGCGAAATCGAAGATATTGCTTCTCAGACGAATTTATTGTCGTTAAATGCATCGATTGAGGCGGCAAGAGCGGGAGAGGCCGGAAAGGGCTTTGCCGTTGTTGCGGATCAGATTGGCAAACTGGCTGCGGACAGTGCAAATTCCGCGGTCAATACAAGACGGTTAATTGAGAATTCGATTCAGGAAATTGAGGCCGGAAGCGAAATTATGGCGAAGGCTACCACCGCAATTGAGTCTGTTATTGGAGGCATAAAGATGATTTCATCTTCTACACGGGAAATCAGCGAGCTGACCGGCTCACAGGCAGAGGCCATGAAACAGTTGGAACAGGGAGTCGAACAGATTTCCGAGGTCATACAGAGCAATTCGGCTGCGGCGCAGGAAACCTCTGCAACAAGCGAAGAATTGTCCGCACAGTCGGAAAATCTGGAGTCGCTTGTCGGGCAGTTTGTGTTAAGAGCATAATATAAGTGTAGAATTCAATCTATCCAATAACTTATTTACAATGCGCGCTGAGTAATATATAGCAGATATTCAGGGTTTTATGTTTTGGAAAGTGTATTAAGGTAAATATCAATAAAATATATGTAATAATGGAGGGAAAAAACATGTTAGTATCCGCAAAAGAAATGTTGGACAAAGCAAAAGCAGGTCATTATGCAGTCGGTCAGTTTAACATCAACAATCTGGAATGGACTAAATCCGTTCTTTTGACCGCACAGGAGCTGAATTCGCCGGTTATTTTAGGCGTTTCGGAAGGAGCCGGAAAGTATATGACCGGTTTTAAGACGGTTGCGGCAATGGTAAAGGCAATGGATGAGGAACTTGGGATTACGGTTCCGGTTGCGCTGCATCTGGATCACGGAACATACGAAGGCTGCTACAAATGTATTAAGGCAGGCTTTACATCAATTATGTTTGACGGATCTCATTATCCGATTGAGGAGAATATTGAAAAAACAAAAGAGCTGGTTGCCGTAGCGCATGGACTTGGACTTTCGATTGAAGCGGAAGTCGGTTCCATCGGCGGGGAAGAGGACGGCGTAGTCGGAATGGGCGAATGCGCGGACCCGAACGAGTGCAAAGCAATTGCGGATCTCGGCGTGGACATGCTTGCGGCTGGTATCGGCAATATACACGGCAAATATCCGGACAACTGGGCAGGCTTAAGTTTTGATACGCTCGCAGCCGTACAGGAGAAAACAGGCGTGATGCCGCTCGTACTTCACGGCGGTACCGGTATTCCGGAGGACATGATTAAAAAGGCGATTTCTCTTGGCGTAGCCAAAATCAACGTCAATACCGAGTGCCAGCTTTCCTTCCAGGATGCGACCCGTAAGTATATCGAAGCAGGTAAGGATTTAGAAGGAAAAGGTTTTGATCCGCGTAAATTACTCGCACCGGGCGCTGAAGCAATCAAAGCGACGGTAAAGGAAAAGATGGAGCTGTTTGGTTCCGTAGGAAAAGCATAAACAAAAATTTATTTCTGCCGCGCGAAAGCGCGGCAGTTTTTTGCCTTATAAGAAACTGCGTCGTCAGACGCTTGTAAGCGTTACGAAGAGACGCTTTTTTTGAAATCGAATTTAAATGTTAAAAAGCGGTCTTGAAAGAATATGTCAAAAGTGACAAATATTTTGGAAAAAATTAGTTCTTTTTATTGTTTTTTCATAAAAAGTATCGTATAGTTAAAAAGAAGGAAGATAAGAAAGTGAGAAACATTATGAAAAAAGGAAAAAAAGGACAAGATTCAATCAAACACAAGATGCTGGTGCGGACAATTACGCCAACTGTAATAGGACTATTGGTTGCAGGGGTTTTAATTTCTGTCATCGCAGGAGCGCAGATACAGTCGCTGCAAAACGAAAACATCAGAAACAGTTCGCTGAATGCGGCGTATCAGATCAGCGAATATTTTACAAAGTATATGGAAATCAGCCGCCAGCTTGGAGCGGACGGAGAACTTGTCAGCCTGTTTGAAGAAGTTGAGGCAGGAAGCCCGATTTCAGAGGCCGAGCAGTATGATTCGGTTATGGCGACCATGACGAATATGCATGAGTCGGATGCGGAAAATATTCTTGTAATGTGGGCGGCCGACGTAAATTCCAGTCAATGTATAGAAGACAGCGGATACGTCAGCCAGATCGGAGAATGGGATATTACGTCGAGAAGCTGGTATGATGCGGTGGTATCGGCAGGAATGACAATTGTAACTGAACCATACGAGAACAGTTCGACCGGAGAAATGGTGGCGAGTATTGTGACTCCGGTATTCGGAAAGAACGGCGGGATCATTGGCGTGGCTGCATTAGATCTCTCTCTTTCAGCCGTAATAGCAATGATGGAGGAACAGACTCTTGGAAAGACGGGATTTTTGTTTCTTTTGACTAAGGACGGCACGATTATGTACGCGGAAGATAAGGAACTTCTACAGACCTCCGTCTATGATATGCCGGTTACGGAACGGGTAAAAGAAGATTTTAAAGCGGACGCTTACGGAAGCTGCTCTTACCGTTTCGGAGGTAATCAGAACTACGGATATATGACAAATGCCGGCGACAGCAAATGGGTCGTATTAAGCGGTATGCCCTGGCTGGAATACAATGAGGATCTGATTCTGGTAATGGCGCTTACCGTGCTGTTGTTTGCAGCCGTAATCGGCATTCTGGTATTTTTGATTACCAGAATTGCAAAAGGAATTGTAGAACCGATTCTGCAGCTGAATCTGGTTGCGGAAAAGATAGCGGATGGCGAACTGGATGTGGAATTGGATGTGTCTTCCAAAGATGAAATCGGACAGGTTGCGGCCTCGATTGACAAAACGGTTGTACGTTTGAAAGATTACATAAATTATATTGATGAAATTGCGGAAATCCTCGGCGAAATTGCGGAAGGAAATTTAAGATATACGTTGAAACAGGATTATGCGGGAGAATTCAGCAAGATTAAAACAGCGCTTTTAAATATAGAGCAGACTTTGACGGGAACCATAAACGGTATTAATAATACGGCGCTTCAGGTTTCCGGAGGAGCCGACCAGATCGCGCAGGCAGCGCAGTCGCTTGCCGACGGCGCGACAAATCAGGCAAGCGCCGTAGAAGAACTGGTAGCTTCGGTTGTCAATATTTCCGAACAGGTGCGTGGCTATGCGGGTTATGCGCAAAATGCGGCGCAGAGCGCAGGACGGGTGAAGGAAAATATTGAGTTCAGCAATGAAGGAATGAACCAACTTGTAACGGCGATGGAAGAAATTAACGAGTGCTCCAATGCAATCGGTAAAATTATTGCAAATATCGAAGAAATTGCGGATCAGACAAACCTGCTTTCTCTGAACGCGTCCATTGAGGCGGCGCGTGCAGGAGAACTGGGAAAAGGGTTTGCGGTAGTAGCAAATGAAGTCGGAAATCTTTCAAAGGAGAGCGTGGCCTCCGTGCAAAGTTCGACTGAGCTGATTCAAAATTCACTGTCCGCCGTATCGCGCGGTATGGCTCTTGTAAAGGAGGCCGCAGAACGTCTGTCCGATTCCGTGGGCGGAGTAGTCGAGCTGACATCTATGATGAACGAGATGGCGGAAGCTGCAAATCGCCAGATGCAAAGTCTCGGAGAAGTCGAAAAGGGAATCGAGCAGATTTCACATGTAATAACAGACAATTCCGCGATGGCGGAAGAGAGCGCCGCATCCAGTGAGGAACTTTCGGCACAATCTACGGCATTGAATGAAATGATTGGAGTATTTCAGATTAATTAAAAGAAGGAGCGGGTGTTCTTAAAAATCTGCCCAAAAATATTTTGTTTCTTTGGAAATAATTGTGTAAATGGTAAAATATGAAAAAGAACATGTCTGATACTTGATTTTTGGGGAAAAAAGTATTATCTTAGTAACAACTTAATAAATGTAAGAGATGAACAAGGGTGTTCCAAGTGGCTTGGAATGCCCTTTTTCCTTAATAGACCGGTCATAGAAACGGAAAAGCGCTCTTATATTTAACAGACAGATTGAAAATAACCCGAATTTCTGTTTTCAACCTGCCGGTGCAATCAGAAAAGAAAGGATGTAGAAAGATGAGTGATACGGAATTCTTTAATGTAGCCGATATTTTTGGCGAGAACGTTTTTAACGATGCGGTGATGCAGGCGCGTCTGCCCAAAAAGTTCTATAAAAAGCTTCATGAGGTAATGGAGGACGGCAGAGACTTAGATTTGGAAACGGCGGACGTTGTTGCACATGAAATGAAGGAATGGGCGATCGAAAAAGGCGCGACGCATTATACGCACTGGTTCCAGCCGCTTACCGGCGTTACGGCGGAAAAGCATGATTCGTTTATTACGGCGCCTATGACAAACGGAAAAGTATTAATGAGTTTTTCCGGCAAAGAGCTGATTAAAGGGGAACCGGACGCTTCGTCTTTCCCGTCTGGCGGTCTGCGGGCGACATTTGAGGCGAGAGGATATACTGCATGGGACTGCACGTCTCCTGCATTTGTAAGACAGGATGCGGCGGGTGCGACACTCTGTATTCCGACAGCATTCTGCTCCTATACGGGCGAAGCGCTTGATCAGAAGACGCCGCTGCTTCGTTCTATGGAGGCAATTAACGACCAGTCGATAAGGCTGCTTCGTCTGTTCGGAAATACAACCTCAAAAAAGGTTACTCCGTCGGTAGGACCGGAACAGGAATATTTTCTTGTGGACAGAGAAAATTACTTAAAAAGAAAGGATCTGATTTTTACCGGACGTACTTTATTCGGCGCCATGCCTCCGAAGGGACAGGAAATGGATGACCATTATTTCGGCAGTATCCGTGAGAGAATCGCATCCTTTATGAAGGACGTCAATAAAGAACTCTGGAAGCTCGGCGTTTCCGCAAAAACGCAGCACAACGAAGTTGCTCCGGCACAGCACGAGCTGGCTCCGATTTATGCGGTGGCAAATATAGCGGTGGATCATAATCAACTTGTCATGGAAACGTTAAAAAAGGTGGCCGGACGCCACGGTTTACAGTGTCTGCTGCATGAAAAGCCGTTTGCCGGTGTTAACGGTTCCGGAAAACATAACAACTGGTCAATTATTACAGATGACGGAATTAATCTTTTGGATCCGGGCAAAACGCCTCATGAAAACGTTCAGTTTTTGCTGGTGCTGACCTGTATTTTAAAAGCGGTAGACAGACACGCGGATCTTTTGCGCGAGTCGGCTGCGGATGTCGGCAATGATCACAGACTCGGTGCAAACGAGGCGCCGCCGGCCATTCTTTCGGTATTTTTAGGAGAACAGCTTGAAGATGTGCTTACGCAGTTAATCAGTACGGGAGAAGCGACGCACAGTATCAAAGGGCAGAAGCTTGAAACGGGCGTAAAGACGCTTCCGGATTTTATGAAAGACGCAACGGATCGAAATCGTACTTCGCCTTTTGCCTTTACCGGAAATAAGTTTGAGTTCCGTATGGTAGGTTCCCAGGATTCGATTGCACAGCCGAATGTCGTATTAAATACGATTGTGGCGGAAGCGTTTGCAGAGGCCTGCGATGTATTGGAATCCGCGGAAGATTTTGAGATGGCGGTACATGACTTAATTAAAAAATATGCGACGGAACATCAGAGAATTGTCTTTAACGGCAACGGTTATTCTGACGAGTGGGTGGAAGAGGCACAAAAGCGCGGCCTTCCGAACATCACGTCGATGGTTGATGCGATTCCGGCGCTCAATACGGAAAAGTCGATAAAGCTGTTTGAAAAATTCGGCGTTTTCACAAAAGCGGAATTGGATTCGCGTGTCGAGATTGAATACGAGACATATGCGAAGGAAATCAATATTGAGGCAAAGGCAATGATTGATATTGCTACCAAACAGATTATTCCGGCTGTGATTCGTTATACGACAGTGCTTGCAAAATCAATTACGGCGGTAAAGGCTGCCTGTGACGCGGATGTAAGCGTACAGACAGAAATCCTGACGGAGGTTTCCGATTTGTTGTGCGATACAAAGACAGCGCTTGCAAAGCTTGAAGAAGCGGCTGCGGCAGGGGCTTTGATGGAAGAAGGCAGAGAGCAGGCTGTATTCTATCGAGATGAGGTAAAAACAGCGATGGATGCGCTTCGTACGCCGGTAGACCGGCTGGAAATGCTGGTTGATAAATCTATGTGGCCGATGCCTTCTTACGGCGATTTGATTTTTGAAGTATAAAAGAGGAAGATTTACCCATAAAAGGGAGGGATGCCAGGCTGCGTATTCGCTGCCTGGCAGATTATGAAAAAGTTTATTTATAAGTATGCAAATAATGAAAATGGTCTTTTCGATAGTCTTATTATATGAGGGAGAAATGAAATTTTCATGTTCACAGAATGAAAGAATTTTAAAGCTTACATGAATTTTTTGTGAACGAAGAGGAAAAATTTACAGGTATAAAATAGCGCCGCTTTGTTCGAACCACAAAGCTGTTTTCTAACCTGCTTGAATGCTTATGTACGGTAAAGAAGCAAGAAACCGAAAACAAGAGATAGACCGTCTCTATTCACAGCACATCGAAAAGCGAAAGAGCCGCTTTCCTTTCGTCTGTCAAACAGAGTTACCCACAATTCCATGAGATAGCCAGTTATACACATTCCCACGAATGCCGACTACTA
>CANPGM010000043.1 GCA_947573605.1 uncultured Roseburia sp.
TTTATGGTGGGTATAGCGCAGTTGGTTAGCGCGCCAGATTGTGGCTCTGGAGGCCCAGGGTTCGAATCCCTGTATCCACCTTTGTTGCGATAGGTGCAGCATGTTATTGTTGGGCTATCGCCAAGCGGTAAGGCACTGGATTTTGATTCCAGCATTCGCAGGTTCGAACCCTGCTAGCCCAGTTAAAATTAAAAAGTTATTATTAGAATTGCCGTATTGCGGCAATTTTTGCCGCTTATGGCAGCTTGTATGGGACATTAGCTCAGGCGGTAGAGCACTTGACTTTTAATCAAGTTGTCCGGGGTTCGAATCCCCGATGTCTCATTCGTTAAAAATAGCGGGAAACATTGTAAAATCAGTGTTTCCCGCTATTTTTTTCTGTAACCGTTTACAGCAAAAATAATCGGTTACAGATGTCTGTTTCGCGTTCGCAAGGCGCTTTTTTATCATATAGGAAACTGCGTCGTCAGACGCATGTATTCACAAGTTCGCTTTGCGAACTTGCAGAGAGTGCGAAGCGCTCTTTTTATCAGAATGTCCGCATTGTGTCTGTGAAATTATAGCGCTATTCGATTATTTATTTCGTCTGAAGAGTCTTTTTTGTAATTGTCAATATTTAATCCCATTTTTTGATGCGTATTTATGCAGGAGGTATTATGCTGTATGACCGACTTTGCGTGGCGCGGCAATATGTAAGGGTTTGCCAGAACGGAGAGCTCTGGAGAGTTGATGCAGGCATGATCTTTTACCAATAGATTTCCGGATTTGGATAGAAAAGGAAGACAGTGTTACCTAGTTGCTGCCGCAGGCAAACCGTTAAAACCCCTGAGAGAATGAAATAAGGTTGCGAAGTTATCCGCAGGAGAAGGAAGCCGAAAGACCGCAGGCCGGTAAGAGAGCGGGACTTTTCAACGGCATGGAAGGCCGCTTGACTGATTACTGTGGGATTTTTCCTATTTATATAACGAATGAAAGAAAAATATTAGCGACAACTTGTAATTCATTTGCTTTCGATAACTTTCTGATTGACAGAAAAAAGGAGGAATGGTATGATAAAAATAGGGGAAAAGCAGATGTAAATAAATTAAGTAAGCATAGGGCGTTTATAGCGTAAATATCTGTAAAGTCAGATAGAAACTGAAAAAAGTAGTTTGAAGATGAATAAAAGTCACGGGAGGGAAAGAAAAATGAAAAAAAAGCTTATGATGCTTGGACTGGCATTGTTTCTAACGGTTACGTCAGTATGGGGCGGTAACAGAAAAGTTTGCGCGGATCAGGCCGAGGGGATGAAAGATACGGCTGTTACTGCGGAACAGGCGGCCCGGACGGTGGAGAATGCAGGCATGCGGCAGCATGTGACGCGCGTTGCGGGGAATGACCGGTACGAGACTGCGATTCGGTGTGCGGAGTTGATGCGCGGGGATGGAACGTTTGAAGACGCTGTGATTGCCAGCGCGGACAATTTCCCGGACGCTCTTGCGGGTTCTTATCTGGCCGGGTGGTACGACGCGCCGATTCTGCTTGCGGGGAAATCGGAGGCAGGAACGCGGAAGACGTTAGACTATATCGATCAGCATGTATCGAAGGGCGGAATCGTATACCTGCTTGGCGGAACCGGAGCAGTGCCGGAATATGTAGAACAGGAGCTGCTGGATTCCGGCTTCAGGGGAGACGGTGTTTTCGGGGACCGCGTTGTACGTCTGGCCGGAGCGTCGCGGTATGAGACAAATCTTGCGATTGTGAATCGTGTGAGCTATAAACCGGAGCGCGTTATCATTGCCAGTGGGAAGAATTATGCGGACAGCCTGTCCGTTTCCACCGTTTCCGCAACGGAGTATATACCGATTATCCTTGCAGGGGATTCTTTGACGGAAGAAGCCGTGGAAACGATACGCAAAATAGGGCCGTCGGAGATTTATCTTATCGGCGGAACCGGGGCCGTGAATGAGACAGTAGAGGCGCAGGCAAAAGAACTGTGCGGCACGGTGGAGCGGATTGCAGGTAGGGACCGCTACGCGACTTCGCTTGCGATTGCGGAATACTTTAATCCTTATCCCGGTATCCGGAACGCAGTGTTTGCTTACGGCGGGAACTTCCCGGACGGCCTTACAGGAGGCGCGCTGGCAGGGAGCCTTTATGCCCCGGTGATTCTGGTGTCGGATTCCAACTATGCAGCGCAGGAAACGTATATAAAGGAATATCTGGTCGAAGAAACCTATGTCATGGGCGGAACGTCTGCAATCTCGGACGAAACGATGGCGCACCTTGCAGGAATGGGGGAAAAGGAGGAAGAGCCGGATAACCGTATCACAATTGTGATTGACTATTATTTAAACGGAGGGGAGGAACCATACTGGGACAATATGCAGTATAAGGTTGAACCGGGCACGGTGGTTGACACGGCTTCCTTTGATAAGGACAGCCTTGCTGATTTTATCGAAAGTCCCTATGCAATGATTGAAGGGGAAACTTTTACCGCGTCTGCAGAGGATGACTGGGCGGTAAAGAATGTGTATATTACAGCGGAGTATGTAACCGTATATATAGATGTTTACCTGGACGGAGAATATTGGTCTGAATCGAAACGCCGTTATCCGCGAGGCATTCTGATCGATACGGTCAAACGCACCAGTTATGACGAAACTAAAACAAGTGCACAGGGGGAGACCTTTCTTGCAGAAGAAGGAGCAAGGGGCGCCGTTTATTTTACAACACTAAAACAAAAATAAAAAATAGGAGGAGATATTTGGTAAAACAAAAATTTCACAAAAGACGATGGAAAAAGATTTTCTTTTTAATTGCGGCTGCGCTGCTTGCGGCGGGATTCCTTCCGGGGAACACGATTTATGCGGCGGGCGGGGATTGCCCGGCTGCGGACGGGGAATGTCCGCATTATACGGCGACTGTTACTGCAGAGGAAAACGGAGGTTATACCACGTTTACCTGTACGCCGGACCATAAGGTTTCCGGTGATATGCCAAAATATCAGTGGTATCGATTTAACGGATACAAATGGATTAAAGTTGATGGGGCGGAAAGATCTACCTATACCGTAAAAACCGCTGATATCGAGGGCGAACGGCTCCGCTGCGAGATAGCGGTCACGGGGGACAGCTTAAACCTGCTGGTTGACAGCCTTGTTCAGGCTTTTTATCACAGAGCGGCGACAGCGGCGGAAATCCGCGCGTATTCGAACCTCATTATCAACCGTTCCTATCCGGCAAGGATGCAGGAATGGGCGGATTCCGTAGGCGGTAAATATTTTGGAGAGCCTTCGTATCTTGCCATGAAGTTCATTATCAGTGGCGAATACCTGAAAAACTGGAAAGAGGACGGAACGTCCTATACGTATTATCCGACTACAGGGACGGAGAACAACCCGCGTCAGATGATTTGTGACGCGTTCCGTTTCTTATCGGGCAGGAACCCATCTGCCAGCGAGGTGGAAAGCTGGTACCAGCGTTATGTGAGGGCGAATAAAGAAAATAATACATCAGAAGAGATTTATGATTTTTCACCCAGGAAATATACGATTAACAGGGGCATGTTTGATACGATTCGCGCTATTGCCGGTTCCGAGGGCGATCGAGACTGTATGGAATGGATGAATCGGAACTATCTGTTTTTCGGAAAAATGAAAGAGAATACACCGGACGAACGTCCGGAAGTGGACGTGAATACAATGCGGTTCCTTTACTCAGCCAGCGGAACGGACATCCGGAAACATACGGTCCGGGCAGACGCCCCTGCCGCAGGCACGTACAGTACTTTTTCCTACGACAGCAACGTGGTTATCCCGCCCGGATATCATTCGGCTGCAGGAGAAATTACTTCCGGAAGTATGGAGCCGCAGCAGATAAGGTTCAGCCGGACGTTCCGACCAAAAGAATGCGGGTTTACTTATAAGGGCTTTACGTTTGACGGCTATACGCTGGTCCGCAATTCGGACCGCATGATTTATACGAAAGACGGCTGGCAGCCGGTTGCAGGCGAGGCAGGGATGGATCAAAGCAGATGGATCATCTATTACCCGGACCGGAACTATATGCTTGACAGAAGCTGGTTTACAAACGGAATTCTCTCGGATTCTTTTACGCTGTACGCGCAGTGGAAGCCAAAAGAATACCATATTGAATACCGCGGAAAGGAGGAAACGGAGCGCTTTACGGTAACAGGGAGCATGGAGCCGGGGACGTTTGCCTTTTTGGATGCAATAGTGCCTGCGGACTGCGGTTTTACGAGAAGGGGCTACGCCTTTGCCGGTTACACGGTAAGACGGCTTTCAGACGACAAGCGAATTACGCTGTATGCCCCAAACTGGCAGCCGTGGGGCGGTGTAGAAGCGAATACGAAAGAAAAACGGGCGCTCTATTATCCGACGAAAACCTATATTTTCAATTGGTCGTGGACGTTCGAGTATGGAACGGACAGCATATGGGGCGACCCGGAGCCTTCCGGAGGCACGGACTACATTTTTTATGCTGTGTGGAAGGAGCAGGACTACAGCATTCGGTTTGACGGAAACGGCGCAAACGGGACGCCGGACGGAACCGGCCGCATGGAGGAACGGGGGTACCTGTTAAAGCCGGAGGCTCCGTACCGCCTGCCTGCAAATACGTATTACCGAAATGGGTATGAATTTACAGGCTGGAACACAAAAGCGGACGGAAGCGGGACGTTCTATCCGGATAAATATGAGTTTACAAAATTTAATTCCACGGTAAAAGCGGGAGATGCCATTACGCTGTATGCCCAGTGGAAGGCTGTACAAAAATACGCGCTGACGCTGAAAGCAGGGACAGGGATTTCGTCCGTGAGCGGAGCCGGGAGCTACTATGCCGGGGAAGAGGTCACGATTGACGCGGCGGTCGCGGACCATTACAAATGGGTCAACTGGACGAAACCTGCGGGGAGGTTCCAGCTTGCCTATATAAAAGAGAAGACCTGTACCTTCCACATGCCGGCGGAAAACCTGACGCTGACGGCGAATGCGGCGGAGAAAGCAAAGTACACGGTCAGCATTACAAAGGAAAAAGGGGTTGTTTCAGCGGACGGAGCCGGGGAGTATTATGTCGGAGATACAGTCGCGCTGGGAGCGGAACTTAAGACGGAGACCGGTTATAAATGGTGGAAATGGACCGGGGACCTGGAATCGGAGGAGCTTCCGTTTGTCTTTTCCATGCCGGAGGAAGACGTTGCCGTCACGGCATGGGCCGAAGCCATTGCCTACCGCATTGGGTTTGACGGGAACGGGGCAGATACCGGCAGTATGGAGGATATGGAATGCCGGTATGACGCGGCGTATAACCTGACAAAAAATGCTTACGGCAGGCAGGGCGAACGGTTTACCGGCTGGAATACGGCGGCGGACGGAAGCGGGACGACCTATGCAGACGGCGCGTCCGTAAAGAATCTGACTGCGGAGGACGGCGGAAGGGTTACGCTTTACGCGCAGTGGGAGCCGAATGCCGCAGGCTACACGGTCAGCCACTACCGGATGAATACGGACGGAACCGGCTATACGCTGGAAGAAACCGGAACTGAAAATGGACTTATCGGCAGTACGGTAAAGTTTGCGGACTTAAAGAAAAGCTGGACCGGGTTTACCTATTCCCATGGGGAATTTTCTCATGGAGAATTTTCCGGCGGGGAAATTTCCTGTGATGAGACGGACGGCGCTGCGGCGGAAGAAGCAGTGATACGCGCGGACGGGACGCTTGCCATAAACCTGTACTATGCAAGGAACCGCTACACCGTCCGGTTTGACGGGAACGGAGCCACGGAAGGGGACATGCCGGAAATCACGGTTTATTACGGACAGGAGCTTCCGCTGCCGCCAAATACGTATCACAGGGAAAACGAAGACGGGGACAGCGCGTTCAAAGGCTGGGGAACGTCTGCGGACGATACGGAGGCCGTGTATCAGGATGAGGAAGAAATCTTAAACCTGTCGGAAGAGGACGGAGCCGTTATCATGCTTTACGCGGTATGGGACGACTGCCCGGCAATCAAAGCGAAGGACCTGTATTATACGTTGGAGCAGGCACAGAGCGGTTTTGTGACGGAGGAAGAGCTGTTAAGCGAAGCGGAGGCGTTCGACCTTGAGGACGGGGAGATTGCACCGGGGACGCATCCGGAAAACTCGTTCCGGGTCATGGATTATGCAGTCACGGATTTTACCCATTTCAAGCATAGCGGAAGCGTGACGGAGACGTATCAGGCGATCGACAGCAGCGGGAACAAAGCGAAGAAACAGATTACGGTGCATATCGTAGACACGACGCCGGAAATCATTCAGACAACCTCGGATAAGACCGACCGGCCGGGGACGACGCGTTTTATCAATGAGAAATACTATAACCTGCCCTATGAAATGGGAGGATTGGAGGAGAACTCCGTCTGGAAGAGGGACCCGCATTACCGGGCGCTGCTGGAGAGCGCATTTGAGAACCGAAGGAATCATAAGCCGGAAATGGTGTTTGAGTTCACGCACGAGGATATTCTTGCAATGAAAGAATTTATCCGTGTAAACGGGTTCGGGAACACGAAGAGTCCGGATGCGCTGAAGCGGTTTTATCAGGCATTTATGGAGCCGAATCGGAAGAAGGGAATATAAGAGCATAAGAAAGGGCTTAAGATGAAAGCAGCGATGCGAAAAACGGTTCCATATGGTCGGTTTATGATTCCTGACCGGGCAGAGTAATAACTGTAGTATCACATAAAAAGAAAAACGGGAAGACACACAACATATCTTCCCGTTTTTCGGTCATTCGTACTTCAAATAGATTCATCATCTGTAAAAATCCTGTTTTTTGTCCTGTTATTCCGGCAAAACAGGTCGTCCAAAACAACAGAAGAATCTGCATATGTGCTTGTGCGGTATTATCTGTAAACAGACATACATTTCCCATGTTCTTTCGACTAAAAAAGTTTATCAGATTTCTATGCAGTTGAAAAATACAGTATAGATGATTTTGCGCGTGATGGAAAGTAAAAAAAGGCCGCCGTTCTATTTGATTTCATGAATCATGCGGCGGCCTCATGAGGGGTACGAAAGGATACTGTTTTTTGCGCCAGCCGCTATAATAAACGTTAAGACATGTATGGTTTGACATTTTTTCGTTTTATTATTTGAATAGTTTCCTGCGGTACGGCAAGGCCGTATCCCTTTCGGGACTGGCGCTAAGAACATTGTAGTACAATTGTGATGAGAATGCAATAAAAAGTTTTTGTCCATGTAGTATAATACAATAGAGACAATATTTCGGAAGGAAAGAAGGAGGCTATTGACATAATGTAAATCAGGCGCATATAATAACATTTGGATTTGACTTTGCAAAAAAGGTTTGGAAAATGTGATTTTGAATAATTTCACAGCTGTAAAAGATAAAGCTATTGCCGAATCTGAAAAAAATATATACAAAATAGAAAAATGCGCTATAATAGATTAAGCGGTACTGCAAAAGCGCAGCGCTGTTTTGGGTTCAGTATGGTTTAAGAATAGGAGATCGCCATGAAAAGTACAAGAATGCCGCTTGAGGTGGAAATCGAAAAGTATGAGATCGGAAAAAATTTAGAGGACGGTTATGAACTGTTTCAGGATGTAGTGACAAAAGGATGGATTGTAACCGACCATTTGGTAAAGGTGACGCGGGAGAACGGTTCTATTGTATGCCCGTATATCACTTCCCGCAGGGGCCGCACATTTATCGGTACAGGAGACTATATTATAATAGAAAAAGACGGCGCAAAGCATGTGTGCGGTGAAGACAAAATTTGGATTCGCTATAAGAAAGCGGAAGACTGATATTGTGAAAAACAGGCAGGTTTTAAGACGGTGTCTTATGTGTTTTTGTACTGCTTCTTAAAATTCCGTTTTATGCCAAAGCAGTAAAACGGCGGAATAAGAGGGGAAAATGTCTTTAGACTTGTCGGGTTTTTGGAGAAAAGCCGGAAACGGCGGTTATGCGGGCATGGCGGAATTGGCAGACGCGCCAGATTTAGGTTCTGGTGGGAGACCGTGCAGGTTCGAGTCCTGTTGCCCGCACCAGATAATAATAATCCGAGCTCTGTTCCAATAGGGGACGGCTTCGGATTTTTCGTATATCTTTAGTGTGAAAAGCAGGCGGCGGTATCGTGAGTGATGCCGCCGCTTTTGTCATACGCCTCTTGCTTCCCGTGAATTGCCCTAAAGTCTGTAAAAAAACAATGCCCGGAATCCTGCGAGAAGAGCATGTAAGAGACGTCTGCGTTTTAAGATTTGAAGAAGCAAGGGAATATCAAATGAGGAGAAGGTTGAAAGAAAAACGCTTTCAACCCGGAATTTGTGCCGACGCACAAAGTTCCCCCTTAATTAAGAAGCCGCTAAAGCGGCGGAATGAGAGGAAAGATGAATATAAAAAAAGAACTTGAAACGAAAGCAGGTACCGCAAACGGTATCTATCTAAACAACATTGAATTGGACCCGCTTACGATGAAAGCAATTCTGATAAATGAGGTTGTTCCCTCTGACCCCTTACAGGATTTTTATGGAATCCCCGACGCTGAGTATCTGAAAACAACGATTCCTCTTTTGCAGGGGGCGGGTGCGGATGTCCGTTCGATACAAGACATATTACAAATGGGTATTTATATCACAAATGCTGTAAAGACCCCAAAGACCGAATATGCCATTGACAAAAGCACGATTGAAAAAAGTCTGCCTTATTTAGAAGCGGAACTTTCTTTATTCCCCAACAAAAAGGTTATTATGCTTATGGGTGATGTTGCAAAGAAGGCCTTTCATATGATTACGAAAAAGGCAGCAAAGAAAAATGTGATTCCAGCCGTTTCCACCTATAAATTGAGGAACAGCGAGATCTATTATGAGGGTATTAGAGTAATGCCGTCCTACATCATGACAGGGGGAAACCTGTTAATTGAAAAGTCAAAAGTAAAAATGATAACCGAAGACATTGCCGCTATGTTGGAAATAATCAGGTAAAAACCATATAAAGGCAGGTTATGAAAGAAAAGACATAGAATTAACATTCCAGAAGGCAGCGAATTGGTACAAGCGATGATCCGGACGGATATATCATCGAAGCGGGCGAAAAGATAAAAACGGTTTATAAAAGATTTTCAGACAGCGGAATGACGCCGGAACAGGCGGCAGAGCGCATACACGTACCGACGGAATATCTGAATGAGCTGCAAATGGATGTGAGATCGCTGCAACTGCGGCAAAGACGGATTGACAGTTTTGTCAATGCGGTGTATCTTAATAAAGACATAATAGTCTGTGCGTTCAACGACAGAAACGGCTCTGAGGCGATTGTTTCGACGGAAGCCGAGGGGGCGGAATTTATGCGTTCCGTGCAGTAAAAAGAACAGGGAAGAACGTTCATGATTACAGCAGAAGAAGTATTAAGCTTAAACTTTTATAAAAAAGAAAAATTTACCGGAAGCTATCGTGGGATGCGCTATCTGTTGAAAAAAGACAAGGACGAACAGGAACGCGACGTTTTCTGCTGCTGTATCTGGCCCGGCCCTTATGGATATGACGCGGTGTCAGACGAACACAAGACGACGGAAAAATTTCCGTTTTCGGAGGAGGGAAAACGCCAGGCGGTCGAATGGATGAACGGGCAGTGGAACGTTAGGAGAGAGGAATTTCTATCGGTGCAAATAAGCTGAAATGCCGCTGCTTTTTCATAAAGTCTTGAAAAAATGGCAATATTTGCAGAGAGATTCTATGCAAAAAACATATTGACAAAATTAGCTTTACATGTATAATGAAAACATGTTGTTCGTCGATGACATACAATTGTTTATCTTCGGAGTGCAATGGACAACGGGGTCTGTTGGACTTTTTTTGATTATCAAAAATAAGTTCAATGCAATAAAGCGTTAATGTTATGAATTTAACCCGGGCGGGATATCCGGATCAGGTGAGGAGAATATGAAAAAATTTCATGAAAAGTATACTTTGATTTTCGTTGAAATATCCTGATCATATTTTGCCGGTTAAAGATAAAAAATTTCTTAACAGGAGGAAAAAAGATGAAAAAGAAATTAGTTTCACTTCTTTTGGTAGGCGTGCTGACAGCGGGCTTGGCTGCGGGCTGCGGTACAAAAGAAGGCGAGGAAAATCCGAACAATAACGATAATAACAATACGGAATCCTCGGAGAGCAACGAAAGCAATGACAATACGGAATCGAACGATGATGAGCAGATTACATACAGCAATAAGCAGATTATCATCGGCGATATTACGGAGACCAGTGGAGATATTACTCCGTACTGGACGAACAATGCATCCGATTACTCCGCTTTCAAGATGATTACAGGTCTTGGAACCGTTGAAGTTGACAGAGACGGTAAATGGGTATACAACGAGCAGGTTGTAAAGGATGTACAGGAGACAGAAAACGAAGACGGCAGCAAAACATGGACCTATACTATTAATGACGGTTTAAAGTATAGCGACGGTTCGGCAGTAACTGCAAAAGATTATGTATTCCAGCTTCTGTTCTGGTACAGCAATGAAGTGGTTACCGATTTGGAGGCTTCCGAAGCTACCGCTTCCAACTGCCAGTACTATGTCGGCGGAGACGCATATTTAAACGGTGAGAGCGATACGTTTGAAGGCGTTCATTTGATCGATGAGATGACATTTTCCGTTACCGTTGACGCTGCAAATCTTCCGTATTACTATGGAAAAGCGCTGGTAAGCGTTACACCGGATCCGATCCATAGCTGGTGCCCGGAAGACGTTGATATCGTAGAGACGGAAGACGGCGCGAAGTTTACCGATAACTTTACCGCTGAGCATATCGGCGATACGGTAGAAGCATACAGATATAATCCGACCGTATGCTCCGGTCCGTATATGTTTACATCTTACGATGCTAACGCATACGCTTATACACTGACAAAGAATCCGAATTTCCCGGGCAACTATGAGGGACAGACGGCTAATATTGAGACGGTTATTCTGAAATACGTTGCGGAGGATACGCTGCTTGACCAGTTGAAGACAGGAGCAGTTGATATGATTACCGCGATTGGTACCGGCGATACGATTGAAGCTGGCCTTGATCTTGTAGCGGACGGCGGATTTGATTATATTACCTATCCGCGTGCCGGATACGGTATGATTTCTTTCAAATGTAATCAGGGACCGACGCAGTTTACGGCGGTTCGTCAGGCAGTTATGTACTTACTTGACAGAAATGCATTTGCACAGAACTTTACAGCCGGACACGGTGTTGTTGTACATGGACCGTACGGTTTACAGCAGTGGATGGTAAACGAGCATGCGGAAGATATCGAAGCGCTGAATGCTTACAACTACAGTCCGGAAAACGCGGTTGCAGTTCTGGAAGAAGACGGCTGGGTATTAAACGAAGACGGTTCTGATTATTCAGGAGAAGGAATCCGTTA
The DNA here is from genome assembly GCA_947573605.1 of uncultured Roseburia sp. Lineage (GTDB taxonomy): Bacteria > Bacillota > Clostridia > Lachnospirales > Lachnospiraceae > Roseburia. The sequence goes on from CANPGM010000043.1 coordinate 11,427, forward strand.
TAAGAAGTTAGACGACGGTACGTTAATGCCGCTGATTATCGAATGGTTCTCAACGGATAACAACTCTGTATCCGATATGATTGTTACTACATTACAGCAGAATCCGGACGTTGCGGCTGCCGGTATGCAGATCAATCAGACAGTAGGAAGCTTTAACGACCTGATTCAGTATTACTATGACAATACAACCGAGAATCCGTATCAGATGTTCAACCTTGCAACCGGTTTCGGAAATCCGTATGACGTAGCTTACAGCTTTGAACCGGGTTCCGCTTCCAATATTACAGCGCTTGTCGGCGACGAAGGTCAGGAAATTTATGATCTGGCGGTAGCGATGAACAGAGTAGAAGAAGGCGACGACACCGCATACGGCGAAGCATGGATGGCGTTTATCCAGAAATGGAATGAGCTGGTTCCGGAGGTTCCGCTTTACTCGAATGAGTTCCATGATTTCTTCTCCAGCAAGATTCATGACTGGGACGAGGACGGTTACAACAATGATTACTCTTCCGCAGTATTATATGCGAATGTTGAGTAGTCAGAGATAAAAGGTATATTTCGGAAGTTTGGTTTTCGGGAACTTCCGGTTGGGGCGGGGCATTCAGTTAAGAACCGCGCCATAGAAGGAATAGGATATGACGGGTCATATCCTATTCCTTTCTATGGATTATATCAGAATTGAGCGGGACTTCCGGAAGAGAGAAGCGCTTTGTTGATCGTTTCTTTGAGAATAAGATCAATGGAGAGGTTATGATTTTATTCCCAAGGAAGCGAATATTTTTTTGTAAAGGTTGGGTAAGACTATGTTAAAGTACATTGCGAAAAGATTGGTATACATGGTGGGGGTATTTTTTGTCGTATCCGTAATCATGTTTGTCTTATTTAATAATGTACCGGGGGACCGGGCGTTAAACCAGGTACAGAATATGAGGGGAAAGGTGTCAAACGAACGTTTCCAGGAAATGTATCAGCAGGCGAGAGATAAGCTTGGTCTGGACGACCCGATTCCGGTTCGTTATGTAAAGTGGATGGGAAATCTGCTTCGCGGCGATTTGGGCTACTCAACCATATACAAAAAAGACGTTAAAGAAGTAATTGCGGAACCGCTTAGGAATACGATTTTGATTAATATAATCGCAACGGTTCTGGCGCTTGCGATAACAATACCGCTCGGAATTTTCTGTGCGGTAAAGAAATTTTCAAAATTTGATAATGCCGTACAGGTGTTTACAATTGTAGGATACAGTGTTCCGATCTATATTATAGCGCTTGTATTTATTTATCTGTTTTCGGTCAAGCTTGGTATTTTTCCGATCAGCGGTATGAATACGCCGAACTTTCAGGGCACCGGATTTGCGTTTTTGGTGGATCGTCTCTATTATTTAGGGCTTCCTCTGCTTGTAATGACAGTCGCTTCCTTAGGCGGTATGACGCGCTATGTCAGAGCGGCGATGATAGATGCGCTTCGAATGGATTATGTCCGGACGGCGCGCGCCAAAGGTTTAAAAGAAAAAGTGGTTATTTATTCGCATGCCTGGAGGAATGCGTTATTGTCCGTTATTACGCTGATTATCGGATGGTTTATGAGTATTTTTATGGGCTCCATTATTGTCGAACAGGTATTTCAGATTAACGGGATCGGTCTGATGTACTATAAGGGGCTTTTAGGGCAGGATTATGACATTGCGCTTGCAATTCAGATGCTGTACTGTGTCATTACATTGATTAGTAACCTTGTCACAGACTTAAGTTATGGTATTGTAGATCCAAGAGTTCGTATTAACAAATAGGAGGAAAAGAAATAATGAGTAAAAATACAGAAAAAAAACATTCTTTTTCCCTGTTTAAGAGACTTTTCGGCGGAAAAAGCAAAAATGAGGAAAAGGATGTCCTTATGGAGGAGGCGCTTCAGAGTCCTCTTCGTACCATAATTAAGAATTTTGTGGCGAATAAGCTTGCAATGGGCGGTTTGATTATATTTTTAGTAATGTTTGCAATTGTCTTGATCGGACCTGTTTTTTATCCGATTACCTTAAGCGAAAAAGAAGAGACGCAGACGAATATTGCTCCGGGTATGGGCATGATGAAAGTGCCCGAGGGACTGGCCGGAAATGTACGTGAAATTTCTGTCGGTTCTACTTTCAGTGTCGGTGTGGACAATAACGGTAAAGTGTATGTCTGGGGACAGCCGAAAATCAGTCAGAAAATCGATATTGCAAAGGATATGCCTTCGCAGAAGGAAATGGGGAATGTCGTTGCCGTTTCCGCCGGATTTGACCATGCAATGGCGTTGAACGATGAAGGAGAGCTGTTCTGCTGGGGCAGCGACCGTCTCGGACAGGTGAAGATTCCGGGGGAGGTAAAGCGGAAAAAGATTGTTCAGATTGAAGCAGGCTATCAGATGTCCTATATTTTGACGACCGGCGGAGAGATTTTTTACTGGGGCAACGAGAACTTGAATGACGTCCGCGTGACAAAGAAAAAAGGAAACGGACATATTGCAAAAATCGCGGTATGTAATAATACGTTAATGGCGCTTACCGAAAACGGCGAAGTCGTTCACATGGGAAGCAGCGGTATGGATGTAGATAAAATTCCGGAAGGTCTGGGAAAAGTGACGGATATTGCCACAACCTCGAATGCCTGCGCGGCACTGTCGGAGGACGGGACAATAACGGTTTGGGGACAGGCGACGGGAGATATCAGGATTGCTCCCGAATACGAGGGAAATGTTGTTTCCATGTACGGCGGAAGATTTCATTTTACGATGCTGACCGACACAGGAAAGGTCTATGCATGGGGCGATAACTCCAAAAAGCAGATTGAAGTGCCGGAATCGCTGAAAGATGTTGAGCGTATTTACGGCGGAACATATCAGAATTATGCGCTGACGAAGAGCGGAAAGCTGGTAAGCTGGGGCTTAAAGGGTTATCTGATGGGAACGGATGATCTCGGACGCGATGTGTTTGCAAGGTTATTAAACGGCGGCCGGATGACTATGACGATCGGCGCGATTTCCGTTATTATCTCGACCGTGATCGGCGTAATCATCGGCGGTATTTCCGGCTTTTTCGGCGGCTGGATTGATATTGTTCTTCAGCGAATTACGGAAATTGTATCTTCGCTGCCGTTTTTACCGATGGCGATGATTCTTACGTCTATTATTGGAAATTCGCTTTCCGAAAATGCAAGAATTGCTTTAATCATGGTGATTCTCGGCGTACTTAGCTGGACCAGTCTGGCAAGGCTGGTGCGTGCGCAGGTACTTGCAGAGCGTGAAAAGGAATTTGTTACCGCGGCGACCGCAATGGGAGTGAAACGCTCCGCAATTGTATTTAAACATATTATTCCGAATGTAATTTCGGTTATCATTGTGTCTGCAACGCTGGATTTTGCGTCCTGTATGCTGACGGAGTCTTCCTTATCCTATCTGGGATTCGGCGTGAAGCTTCCCCGTCCTACCTGGGGAAATATGTTAAACGGATGTGTAAACTCCGTGGTTATTCAGAACTACTGGTGGAGATGGGTATTCCCGGCTATCATGTTAAGTATCTGCGTAATCTGTATTAATATGGTCGGCGACGGTCTGCGTGATGCAATCGATCCGAAGTCGAACGAACGCTAGGAGGGGGAAACAAAATGGCTTTATTAGAATTAAATGACCTGCACACCTTCTTTAAAACAAAAAGAGGAACTGTCAAGGCTGTAAACGGGGTTTCCTATTCTGTCGAACCGGGGAAAACACTTGGAGTTGTAGGAGAAAGCGGCAGCGGCAAGAGCGTTTCCGCGATGAGCATCTTAAAATTATTGGACGGCAACGGTTATATTGACAGCGGCGAAATTATTTTTAACGGAAGAAATCTTGCGGATGTATCGGTAAAGGATATGTGTAAAATCCGCGGCAATGAGATTTCCGTAATCTTCCAGGAGCCGATGACCAGTTTGAATCCGATTTTTACGGTGGAGCGCCAGTTAAGCGAGCCGTTCCGGATTCATCAGGGCATGTCGAAAAAGGAAGCCGCCGAAAAGTGTATTGATATGTTAAAAGACGTTCATATTCCGAATCCGGAAGCCGTAGCGAAGCAGTATCCGCATCAGCTTTCCGGCGGAATGAGACAGCGTGTCATGATTGCGATGGCGCTTGCCTGTCAGCCGAAGCTTCTAATCGCCGACGAGCCTACTACCGCGCTTGACGTTACGATTCAGGCACAGATTTTAAAGCTGATGAATGATTTAAAGCGTGAAAAGGGAACTTCCATTCTGTTTATAACCCATGATTTGGGCGTAATTAACGAGATGGCGGACGATGTTGCGGTTATGTACTGCGGCCAGGTTGTGGAAATGGCGCCTGTTCGGACGATTTTCGGTGACAATACGTATCTGCATCCCTATACAGAGGGACTTTTATATTCCATTCCGCGTCTGGATACGCCGACGGGTGTTCGTCTGGATGCGATTCCGGGCGCAGTGCCGCATCCGCTTGATTTGCCGAAAGGATGTAAATTTGCTCCGCGCTGCAAGTATGCAACCGATAAATGCAGGGCAGAAGAACCGGAACTGGCGGAAGTAGGACCCGGACATAAGGTACGATGCTTTTATCCGAAGAAAGGGGAAAGAAACGAATGAGCGGCGAAAAAAAAGAGTTATTAAAAATTTCGAATCTGAAACAGTACTTCCCGGTCGGCAAAAAGCAGGTGGGCAAGCCGCAGGCCTTTGTAAAGGCAAATGACGGTATTTCTCTCGATATTTACGAAGGCGAAACGTTCGGACTGGTAGGAGAAAGCGGCTGCGGCAAGTCTACGCTGGGGCGTACGCTGCTTCAGCTCTATCATCAGACCGGAGGCCGTACGGTGTATTACGGCCGTACTGTTGAGGATTTTGATTTAAAATATGTGGAGGATATTTTTAAAAATCTTCCCGAAAAGAAACGAAAATGCGAAGAGCTTCGCGCTAAGGCAGTAAAGATGCGCGAAGATTATGATAAAATGCCGGAAGGCCTTGAGAAAAAGGCGGCGGAACAGCATTTAAACGAGTTTGTAAGTGAGACGACAAATTGTCTTTTGGATATTACGGCTTTAATCGGCGGAATCTATACGTTATCCGGTCATGAGCTGGAAAATGCGGGCAGACATTATACGGCGGAATATCTGGCAATGAAGGAAATTCGCAAAATCAACGAGAAAGCGGAACAGATGGAAAAGGAAGGGAAAGCAGCTTCCCAGATTTCCGATTTGAAAAAGAAAATTCCGGAGCTGGAAAAGAAGGTAAAGGAAGAGCTTGCAGAAATTGCGAAAATTCGTGAAGGCTGTAAAAATAACGAGGATTTCAAGCTGTATGAGTCGCATAAGGACAACGGGATCAATCTGGCAAACTTAACGGATGCCGAAATGCGTTTTTTGAGACGCGATCTGCAGTTGATTTTTCAGGATCCGTATTCTTCTTTAAATCCGCGTATGACAGTCGGACAGATTATCGGCGAGGGACTTTGGGCGCATAAATTATTTAAGCGCGGGGACGAAAAAATGCAGGACTACATTATGGAAGTAATGGAAAAATGCGGACTGCAGTCTTATTTTATCCATCGTTATCCGCATCAGTTTTCGGGCGGACAGAGACAGCGAATCGGTATTGCGAGATCGCTTGCCGTTAAGCCGAAATTCGTTGTCTGTGACGAAGCGGTATCTGCGCTTGACGTTTCCATTCAGTCTCAGATTATTAATCTGCTGCTGGATTTAAAAGAGCAGAACCATCTGACCTACCTGTTTATTTCACATGATTTGAGCGTTATTAAATACATCAGCGATCGAATCGGAGTGATGTATCTTGGAAACATGATGGAATTAAGCGATACGGATCATCTTTTCGCGCATCCGTATCATCCGTATACCGAAGCATTGCTGTCTGCAATTCCGACTACGGATGTAGATAAGAAAAAGGAATCTATTATTTTGGAAGGCGATATTCCAAGTCCGATTAATCCGCCGAAGGGCTGTAAGTTCCATACAAGATGTCGTTATTGTACTGATATCTGCAAGAACGTCGTGCCCGCATTTGAAGAAGTGGAGCCGGGACATTTTGTGGCATGTCATCATAAGCTGGGTATACCGGAGGAGAAGAATTAATCGGTTTCGGGACGGAGAACATCTATGTTTTTACAGGGAAAAATAGACAGGGCATTTAAGAAGCTGCATGAGCGCAGCGATCATCCCGACGAAAAGCTTTATGGAAAACCGGGAGCGGAACAGAAGGAAGAAGGACCGGAACTGGAAAAGAATGATTTTCTCGCGATGGTGCTCGCAGCGTTTTTAACGTTTCTACCTGCTGCGCTCCTTGTGTTAGGGGGCCTTGCGCTGTTTGGATATTTCTTTTTGTTTCATTGAAAATTGAGGAAAGTTATGGAAATTCCGGTCAATTGACCGGAGTTTTTACCTTATCGGAAACTGCGTCGTTAGACGCATATTAATACAAGTTCGCTTTGCGAACTTGCAGAGAGTGCGAAGCGCTCTTTTTCACCTACGGGGAATTTTCGGAGGATAAGGCATGGGGCTGTTTACGAAAACCGAGGCACAGACAAAATCGAAAGCATTAAGAGAAGAGCTGAAGCTTTTGCGGAAGGAATTTATTTCCTGCGGGATGGATAAGAATGCTGCGGATACAAGGGTGAAAGAGCTGCGTGAAATTATGGAGCCTGCGATATCGGCTTTATATGAGTACCGAACGGCGAAAGAGCACTTGCTTTACGCCGGCGAAAAGATTCCGGAGCTGTTACATGCAATTGACAGGGAACGGTTTGCCGAGCTGCAGGAGGGACTTACCGAGCTGACGGAAGAACTGGAGAAGATGTTTCACGGCTGCCTGATCCGCAGTGACGACCCGGATTTTGCTTCGACGCTTTCCTATTTGAAACGTATACGGAAAGAAGTCTCTGAAAAAGGGAAAGCCGGCAGGCGTGAGAGGGCAATGAAGCAGGAGACGGTTATGCTCCGAAGCGAATTGGAAAATACCGAAGCTGTTTTAAGAGATGTTGCGGAACGAAATGCGCCGGATTTTATGGCGCTTTCTTACTACATTCTACATGAGGATCGATTTGCTTTAATTGATATGGAAAACGAACAGAGAAACGTATTTTTGACGGATTATTTTGACAGTAATTACCGGAAAGAATGGATGGAAGAAACGGACCGGTTCAATTTGACAATTCGCGTCAACGATTTTGTCAGAAAATATATGGAATAAAAGACAGGGCGGCCTGTCGGAATATGGAGGGGTGAGATGAACACAGAATGGGCGTTAGATCCGATTTATAAGGGAATTACAGATCCGTCTTATGAAGCGGATATGAAACGGTTGGAGAGTCTGGTGGAAGGGCTTCCGGCGGATATCAGGACGGCGGAGGAAAAGGAAGAAACAGAGCGCGTTAGCAGTCTGCTTTTACTGGAAGAGGAAATAGCGGCGCTGAGATATCGGTTGGGATTGTATTTGAGTCTGCGCCAGGCGGTAAATACGGAGGACGGAGAAATTATGGCTCAGTACAGCCGCCTGCAGAAAATCATGTCCCAGGCCGCTCCCGCAGAAGCCGCAATGAAAAAGATTTTGGCCGGGATAGAGGACGTCGATGCACTGGCAGCCGAAAATGAGCTGATAAAAGAATACGCTTATCTGTTAAAAGAAAATAAAAAGAGAGCAAAACATCTGCTGTCAAATGAGGTAGAAGAAATCGTATCGGCAATGGATATGACCGGAGGAACGGCGTGGGGCCAGCTTCAGGCATTTCTGACTTCAACTGTCAGAGTAGAATACGACGGTAAGGAGACGACGCTGTCGGAAGTCCGTAATCTGGCGTACAGCCCAGACGCCGGGGTTCGGAAAGCCGCATATGAAGCGGAGCTTTCATGCTATGAAAAAATAAAGGACTCTATTGCATTTGCCCTGAATCATATTAAAAATCAGGTGACGATGCTCTCCGGCAAACGCGGATATGAATCTCCGCTTGCAATGACGCTGGAAGAGGCGGGAATGAGCCGGCAGACGCTTGACGCGATGATGGAGGCAATCAAAGAATACCTTCCGTCGTTCCGTAAATATTTGCGGAAAAAGGCAAAAATGCTTGGACACGCAAATGGTCTGCCGTGGTATGATTTGTTTGCTCCGCTTGGAAAGGCAGATAAAACGTACTCCATAGAAGAAGCAAAGGACTTATTAATTCAGTGCTTTTCACAGTTCTCACCGGATATGGCGGATATGATGAAAGAAGCGTTCGAGAATGAATGGATTGATTTCTATTCGCGTAAGGGCAAAGAGGGCGGCGCTTTTTGCGCGGGAGTCTATCATATAAAACAGAGCCGTATTCTTACAAATTACGACGGGAATTTCGGCTCGGTCGGGACATTGGCGCACGAACTGGGTCATGCGTACCATGACAGGCAGATTGAAAATGAACGCCCTCTGAATCAGGAATATTCCATGCCGGTAGCGGAGACTGCTTCGACGTTTAACGAAGTACATCTGGGTCAGAATGTCTTAAAGACGGCGGAAGGGGAAGAGCGTTTAAATCTGTTGGAAAATGATTTGAGAGAGCAGACTCAGACAATTGTGGATATTTATTCCAGATATTTATTTGAGACGGCCGTTTTTGAACAGAGTCAGAGTAAATTTTTAATGGCGGATGATTTAAAGGAGCTGATGACTCAGGCGCAGAAGGAAGCGTATGGAGACGGGTTGGATGAGAACTATCTGCATCCGTATATGTGGGTATGCAAAAGCCACTACTATGGTTCGGATCTTAGTTTTTATAATTTTCCGTATGCATTCGGCAACTTGTTTGCAATCGGGCTTTACCGCCGTTTCTTAAAAGAGGGAGAGGGCTTTGTCGATAAATATAAGGCAATGCTGAAAGCGACTCCCTGCTGCAGTGTAGAGGACGCGGGAGCGATGATGGGAATTGATCTGACGAAAAAAGATTTTTGGGAGGAAGGTCTTTCTTATATTGCAAAGAAAGCGGAGGATTTTTGTAGATTATAACAGGAGGGATCGGGTTGAAAGAATTACAGGATAAGATTTCAAAAAAACTGGGGTTTGGCTGTATGCGCCTTCCGGTACGGGGCGAAGAAATGGAGCAGATTGACGACGAATTGTTCTGCAAAATGATTGATACGTTTCTCGCGCAGGGGTTCAATTATTTTGATACGGCCTATCCGTATCATAAAGAGTGTTCGGAGGCCGCGATTAAGCGCTGTCTGGTGGAGCGTTATGACAGAGAACAATTCCTTCTGGCGGATAAGATGCCGATTTGGCTGGTAAAGGAGCCCTCCGATTTAAATAAGGTGTTCGAGACGCAGTTGAAACGCTGCGGCGTTACATATTTTGACGCCTACCTGCTTCACGCAATGAATAAAGACCGCATCAGGGACGCCGAGGAAAAAGGGGCGTTTGCATTTTTTCAGCAGATGAAGCAGGAGGGAAAAATCCGCCATTTTGGATTTTCCTTTCATGATAAAGCGGATGTGCTCGATCAAATTTTAACAAACCATCCTGAGTTTGAGTTTGTCCAGCTCCAGATTAATTATTACGACTGGGACTCCGAAGCGGTCGAAGCGGGCAAGTGTTACGAAACGGCCGTAAAACATAAAATTCCGGTCATTGTGATGGAACCGGTCAAGGGCGGTACGCTGGCCAATCTGGCGGAAGAACCCGCGTCATTTTTAAAAGAGCTTCATGCGGACGTCTCTTTGGCTTCTTATGCGGTACGCTATGCCGCTTCGCTGGAGAATGTCATTGTCGTTCTGAGCGGAATGTCAGATTTGGAGCAGATGGAAGACAATATTTCTTATATGAGGGAGTTTTGCCCGTTATCCGAAAAGGAGAAAAACGCAATAGCGAAGGCGGTAGAAGAGCTGAAACGTTTCCCGACTATTGCATGTACAAAGTGTCGTTATTGTGTGGACGGCTGTCCGAAGCAAATCCTGATTCCGGAACTGTTCGAGTCTTATAATATGACGGCGCAGTTCGGCGAATCGCCTGCGACAACAAGACTTTATCGGAAAGCAATAAAGGACCGCGGAACGGCGGCGGACTGTATCCGCTGCGGCAAATGCGAGGCACAGTGCCCGCAGCATCTTGAAATCAGGAAGCTCTTAGAGCAGGTTTCCGAGATGTTCGGATAAAAGAAAAACAAAAGCAGAAAACCGATCACGGCTTTGGCGTGAAGGGTTTTCTGCTTTTTTATCATACCCTCTCCTGACAAGGGCATAGGAAAAACGGAAGAATTTTCTGTAATGCCGCTACAGCTTTTTTACCAGTTCAGCGATATCATGATTCTGACCGATGATCATTAAGTGTTCGTTCGGCTGAAAAATATAGTCGGGTCCGGGCATCAGGTTCATAGTTCCTTCTGTTTTTACGCCAATAATATTCGCATGGTAGACGGCGCGTACGTTGACGTTTTTTACGGAGCGCCCGATCCATTCCGGCAGCGGTGCGATTTCATAGATGGAATAATCGCTGTCGAGTTCCATGTAGTCGAATACCTGATTGGCCGAAAAACGTACGGCAGCTTTTTCGGCGATGTCCCGGTCCGGGAAAATGACTTCGTCGGCTCCGTTTCGCAGCAGGAACTTTGCATGAATGTCGCGCTTCGCTTTACTTACTACATATTTTGCGCCCAGGTCCTTTAACAGACTGGTAATTTCAAGACTGCTTTGAAAGTTGTCGCCGATGCAGACAAAGCAGAGATCAAAATTTTTAACACCGAGGCTTTTTAATACTTTTTCGTTTGTGCAGTCGCCGATTTTAGCGCTGGTAACGAAGGAAAGCAGATCCTCAAGCGCCGATTCTTCCTGATCGACAATCATTATTTCATTGTCGAGTCTGGAAAGTTCCGTACACAGGTAAGAGCCGAAACGGCCGAGGCCGATAATTAAAATAGACTTCATTTCAATTCTCCTTTTATATGTGATAGGCGATAACGTGGTATGCGCGCCTCATTGCGCCGATTTTTATCCGATGCTGATTTGCTCGACCGGCTGCATAACATGCGTTAATTTTTTGCGGTCGGTAAAGGAAAGCGCAAAGGAAAGACTGCCGAGGCGGCCAATATACATAAGAAAGATAATAATAAACTGTGAGGCAGTATTGAGCTGTCCTGTCAGTCCGGCGGACATGCCGACTGTACAGACGGCGGAAACCACCTCTAAAAGCGCGTCGCTTAATGCAAAGTCTTGCAGAGAGCATAGCGTAAGCGCAGAACCCAAACTCAGCGTAAGATAGGTGCACAGCACGGCAGACGCCTTCGTAACGGCGGCATGGTCGATTCTGCGGCCGAAAATATTGGTTCCCGCGCTTCTCTGTAAAGTAGAACGCAGATAAAGCAGGAGAACAAAGACCGTCTGAACTTTTACACCTCCGGCGGTTGAACCGGAGCAGCCGCCGATAAACATTAAAATAATGGTTAAAAGCTTGCCCGCTTCGGAAAGGGAAGCGATATCAGTCGTATTAAAACCGGCGGTTCTCGGAGTCACTGCGCAAAAGAAGGAGGCGCAGATTTTTCCGGTAGCCGTCATATCGGCAAAGAGACCGTCTCTTTCAATAAGATAAAAAAGAACGGCGCCGACGAGAACCAGCACGGCGGTCGCGCTTAAGACCATCTTTGTCTGGAGCGTATATTTTTTTATCTGCAGTTTATGATCCGCGATATCGCTCCAGCAGAAAAATCCCAGACCGCCGATCAAAATCAGCGCCGACAGAGTCAGTGTCACGACGGGATTGTCATAGTACGCCGTAAAAGAGGAGCTGCCGAATTTTCCCATAAGATCAAAACCGGCGTTGCAGAATGCCGAAATAGAATGAAAAATACTGTAGTAAAAGCTGTCTGCAAGGCTCATATCGGGAAGAAAGCAAAAGAACAAAACGACGGCTCCGGCTCCTTCAAAAATAAGCGTGCCCTTTAAAATTCTGCGGATCAGTCGAACGACTCCTCCGATATCAAGCACGTTGAAACTTTCTTTTATCCAGCCGCGTTCCCGCAGCCCAATTTTTCTTCGGAGTATCATAGAAATCAGGATGCCGAAGGTAATAAAGCCCAGGCCGCCGATTTGAATTAACAGAAGTAAAATAAGCTGGCCAAACATGGACCAGTGTGTGTAAGTGTCTACCAGTACCAGACCTGTTACGCAGCTCGCGCTTGTCGCGGTAAAAAGAGCAGTTGTAAACGGGGTTGATTGTCCGTCCCTCGCGGATATGGGAAGCATTAAAAGAAGTGTTCCGGCAAGTATTAAAATAAAAAAACCCAATGCAATCAGCTGCATGGCGGAAAGTTTTTTGAGATATTTTGAAAACATAGTGCTGCTGCCTCCGGGGCCTGCGCCGGGCAAATGGCGACGGCGCTATTTTATGTGAATGTTTGAAAAACTGTTGTGAAAAAGATTCTTAACTATTATAATATTAGTAGTGTTTTTTGTACAGAAAAACTTGTCCGGTCCGCCTGTTTTGTTATGTTTTACCTGCATACACAGCATTCGTATTGCGGGAGGGGCCGGCATAAGCGATGGGAGAAATAAAATGGGCAATATTATTGTTGTTGTTCTTATTTTAGTATGGGCATACACGGCTTATACGAAAAAACAAAAGCAAAAGGACGGCGCTTTGAATCCGGGAACGCCGCGTCCGCCGGTAAATGCAAGTTATAACCAGGGCCGCCCGCCGGTAAATGCAAGTTATAACCAGGGCCGCCCGCCGGTAAACGGAAATTACAACCAGAGCCGTCCGCCGGTAAACGGAAACTACAATCAAAGCCGTCCGCCGGTAAACGGAAATTACAACCAGGGCCGCCCGCCGGTAAATGGGAATGATCCGCGGAACATGCCGGGAAATGCAGGCGGCGGGCGCGTATCGGGGAGCGCCGCCGCGCAGCAGCAGTTAAAGAGCCGACTGCAGCAAAAATATGCAGGCCGTCCTTTTTCGGCTTATTCACAGCAGAGGACGCGTCAGAACAGTGATTCCGCGGGAGACATTCTCGAACGGGCAAAAAATAACGTAAAAGAGAACGAACAGGACGAACTTCGGTCCGGAATGGAAGCCGAACGCCGCGATTCAAGAGACGTTTTGACGAATCGGCAGGCTATGCCGGAAAAAGAAAGTGAAGGCGGAGCACAGCTTCCTGTGCAGTATCGGGACGGATTTGAGCTTGGGCTGGTATCCGGAGAGAGCGAGCTGATCCGCCAGTTAAACGATTTGATGGTCATGGGTTACAGCGGAAATCTGACGTTTGAAAGAGATTTCATAGCGGAAGGAGTCGATATGCTGAATCGCTTTGAGATACAAAAGTAATATAATGACAATGAAAAGGGGCAGAAAGACAAAATATGAGAGATTTACCAAAATGCGGTGAATTTTACCGCGATTTTCAAAGGAGACCGTATCAGATTGTATCGGTGGCGGAGCACCAGCTTACGGGAGAGCTGCTAGTTATTTATCAGGCGCTGTACGATGAATTTAAAGTATACGCCGGAACGCCGGATTCGTTTTTAAGCGAGGAAGAATATGCAAAATACTCCGATGCCGCCCGAAAGTACCGATTTGAAAAAATGACGATAGGAGAGAAGACATCGGAACGGGCGGCATTGGAGAAGCCGCTGTTTCAGGAAGAAGCTTTTTTAAGACCGCAGGCAGCCGCGGCGGAAAGGCAGGCAGGAAGCAACGATAAGATGATGGAGTTTTTTGACACGGATGATTTTGATACCCGTTATAATATTCTGGTATCCATGCGTGACAGCATTACCGATACGCAGATCAATAATATGGCGGTGGTACTGGATGTCGTAATCCCCGAAGGAGATTTGGACGATCGTTATGAGCAGTTAAAAACATGCCTTCGTACCAGACAGAGATACGAAAGCTGCAGGCTCAGGTAGCAAAAGGTTTTCTTTTGCTTAATGTGCTGTTGTGGTATTCGGAGGAAAAGGTGACGTCTTCTCCGAACCATTCGGGGGGAAGGAAAGAAACGGCTTCCTCTTCGGTCTGAAATTCGACTTCGGCCAGTTGGAGCGGCGCCAGTTCCCCGTAGAAAATATCCAGTTCGATTGTAAGGCTTTCGTCATATGGAATCAGATAACGGCGTTTCCGAATAAAAATGCCGTCGGTCTTCGGTTTCATATGTTCGAAAGCTTCTTTCGTCAGCGGTAGATTATATTCTTCCCGCACCATCAGTCCCCGGCCTTTGTAAGTCAGCGTATAGCTGTCGTCTGTCCGGCGAATACGGACGACCGGATCGGTGCAGAGATAACCCTGTTCAATTTCGCGGAACGGAAAGCGTTCTAACTGTTCAGGCAGCTTGTTTATTAAATATTTACGTTCGATTTCCATTGCGATACCCCATATGAAATCACGAATCCTGCGTGATTGATTCTAAAATAAGGATTTCAGTTCATTTCAGAGTAATTATAATGCAGGAATCCTGAAATTGCAAACGTTTCATTAGTTTATAGTTGTAATAAACCGGGACTTATTTTACACTATGCATGTAATTTGTATGGTGGGCATAGAATCGCTTCTGTTGATTTCGGCGCGGCGCCGAACGATGGCAAAGCGGGAAAAGCAGGTTTAGTACATTGGAAAAAGCGGGAAAACAAGAGAACGTATTGCTGTTTCAAACAAAAACAAGGATTCCGGAGCCGCCGGGAAGCTTTATTGTAAGAGAGGCGCTGATTGACGGGCTGTTAAAAGGAGACGAGGATGTCGTTGTGTTTCAGGCGGGAGCAGGGTATGGAAAGACAACGGTAATGGCGGAACTGGCGCGCACACGAAACGGACGCTGCGGCTGGTACCGGCTGAATGAGGCGGATAATAAACTGTACTATTTTTTAAACGGATTCGGTTCTGTTTTTTATGGAGCTTTGACAGAACGTATTCCCATACCGGAAGAAAGCGGACAAAAGGCGGAAGATATTGCGGAAGCATATCACCGCATTTTGTCCGCTTTTCTTTTAACGGTCGGAAACGGGATTTTTTATCTCTGTCTGGATGATTTTCAGATAATTAAAAATGAAGAGATTTATCGGTTTATCGGCAGCCTGATCGAGTACGGACAAGGGAAAATTCGTCTGTTTTTAACGGTAAAAGGCAGTTTTCCGCAGTTTTTGACTGTATATTTGATGCAGGGAAGAGTATGTATCGTCGGTGCGGAACAGCTTCGGTTTACAAAGAGGGAGACGAAATTACTGCTGCACGGGATGGCGGGCGTGAAACTCGCCGGTCAACTGGCGGAAAGCATACATACCGCGACGGAAGGGTGGGCAGCCGCAATTGTTTTTGCCGGTCTTGCGCTCAAAGAAGGAAAACAAAAAGAGACGGCTGCGTTTGACCCGAATCGAACGCGTCTTAATGATTATATCTGTTACGAGATATATAGAAAATTATCGGATGATATGCAATTATTTTTAGCGGAAACCGCAGTGTTGGAGGAGCCTGCGGCGGGGATCTGTGATTTTGTACTGGAACGCAGTGATTCCGCCTCGATATTTGAATATTTGGCCCGCGAGTGTCTTTTTTTGACGAAGCAGAACGACGCGGAGCAGAGCTGCCGTTATCATCCGCTGTTTGCGAAATTTTTAAAAAGCAGAGTCTCAGCAGAAAGGAAAGAACAAATCTGTGAGCGGGCAAAGCTGTACGCCTCACACCGGAAAAAAAAGCATAGGGCAAAAGAAAAGGAGGTATTTTATCAACCGACGCCTGAAAGGGAGCGCCAGATGACGGAACCGGAGGAAGGATCTCTCTTTGTCAGGTGTCTCGGGCAGCTTGAAGTGTCGGGGACACAGGGGAGCATACATTTTCGGACCAGGAAAACAAAAGAGTTGTTTGCATGTCTTTTTTTTGAAGGCGGGCGCGGCGTGAAAAAGGATATGCTGCTGGAGCGTCTTTGGCCCGAACAGTATGGGGAAAAGGCAACGGTATTGTTTTATACGACGGTATCTTATCTGCGAAAGGCGCTTGTGCAGGCAGGCGCGCCTGATGTGCTGCGGACGGAAAATCAGAGCTATCGAGTGGATCTTTCCCGAATCCGGTCGGATATCGAGAGGCTGACGATATGGAGCCGCTGGTCGGAAGCGGGCGGCTGGCCTTTCGGCGAGGATGTGCTTGAGACAGCCGGGCTGTATCATGAGTGTTATTTGTACGGAGAGGATTATCCGTGGTTAGGCGCGCACAGGGAATATGTGGAACGGGTTTTTTTGCAGACGGAGGAAAAGCTGGCTCGGCTTCTGATGCAGAAAAGGCGGTTTGGAGAAGCGGCGCTGCTGCTTGAAAAAGCAGTTTCGGTAAACGTTTACGCGATGTCGCATGCAGAGCTTTTAACGGAATGCCTGCTGTGTCTGGGTGATATCAGAGGGGCGAAAATGCAGTACGAAAAGATGTGCACAGTCTGCAGAGAAGAGCTTTTTTTAGAGCCTGCGGTGCGGTTTGAAGATTTGATAAAATTGATGCCGGATCGGTAAAAGGGAGACGATGAAAAAAAGTCTGTAAATACAGATCTTGTATGATAATGATGGGCTGTAAGTACCATATTGTTTTTGCACCGAAATATAGAGGAAAAATAATATATGGAGAGCTGAAACAGGACATCGCAAATATATTAGGTATGTTATGTAAGCGCAACTTCTATGGTACAGTATTGTTAACAAATTGCTAAATATGCTATATGCTGCATACACTAATAGCATACATAAAATCAAACTCAAGCAGAATATATGCAGTTTGTATATGCAAGATTGGAGCTATTCCCATTTCGGGAAATGTGATATGATATTGATAGAAGGGACGGTGACAATGATGTTTCCACTGGCTGATAACAAAGAAATAGGACAATATTTGATGAACCGTATAGACAACAACAAACGTTTTGGAAGCCGCCGGCAATTTTGCCGAGAATATCTTGATGACAAGGGAGAACAGGCGGATAATGAGAGAATAGGAAAGATGGCGAACCGCCTGTCACAGATTCTGAAAGGAGAAAAAGGAATCCAGCTATACGATCTCCCACTGTTCTGCCAATTACTGGAGGTATCCTGTGAAGATATTCTAAGTGCGGGGAAATGCCCGGCCCCTGCATCAACCCGTCTGACAAATTACGCAGTTGCGTTCTCTCAAGATGAGCAGGAGTGGGATACATATGTAAATCGTGAGGATTCTCCAATTCTGAACGCCGATGAGTTTGGGAAAACTTTCATTGATTATGCGCTGGAAGCTGGGAATTACAAACTTTTGAAGTATCTGATGGGTAAAGGATATATCTGGTTTGTAGGGCCGGACGAGAAAAATCATTTTACTTATTTTACAGGGTTTGGGGCCGGAACCAGTATAGAAAAGAAAACATTCCCATATCCCCAGAATTTGAATGTTTTGGATGCACAACTAAAGATGCGTGATGAGTTAAGAACACATATGACCGCACTGGCAATCCAGCATAGGGACGTTGAAATGCTGGATCAGCTTCACGCAAGGGAAATCCCGTCCTTATACCAAATGAGCGCTTTTTCATCTGCCCCAACTGCTTGTGAGCAATATTATAACGCAGAACTCATGGACGCACTCACTCATGCCGATAACGAGGTATTGAAATACTTTTCTGAAGAGTTTGAAATTACCGATAGAGTTGGTTTTTCAAACAGGTTTCTGTTCCCTTTTATTGGCGAATTAATTGAACGATTGCTTCAAAACAATAGACCTTTTGCAAAATATATGCTGAAGGATGCTATCCGGCATAATCAATTTGTTTATGATCGGCTGAGTGTTTTACTGACCGATGCGGTTAATTTTTATAAACGCCTTGATTATGATATGACAAATATCGTGATAAAAAATGATGTAACAAGAGGAATATTGCGGGATTTGAATTTTTTTGATGGAGACTTAGTTAGCTGTTTTGTGCTGCTCCCAGAAACAAATAAGGGTTTGAGATCCAATATTATTCAAGTGAATGCGGAATCAGTGGATACCATGATAAACTGCCGAATTACGGAACTGAACGAACTGTATAACGCAATTCGCCATATAACACCCAAATTTGAAGGAGGGAAAGAACGGTGATGATTTTTGACTACGAAAGCGGAGAGTTTATCCACGCCCTGTCTGACAACATGGCGATAGACTCTGATGGCGATTTAATGATGAAGCTATCCGACAATATGGCAATGGATATGGAATCCGGTGATATCCATATTGTTTCCTTGTGGTCATCAGACGATGAAGATATTTGAGCTGTTATCAGGTGAACAACCGAAAATGGCTGGAGGGCCAATAAATGAAACGATTGCTTGTATCCGAGTCCCTTTGCAAATCCGGGATGAGCATTATTTCTGCGGCTTGGCATTTCGGCATTTGGGATGCGCCGGAGTGTGGAGTCGATATCGTGACGGAGCGACTATCCACACAGATCGGTTTTGAGGTCTCCTTTATTGAAGAAAATGGCGGTTATACTGCCGATGAATTAGTCAACGGAGACGGAACCTATGACGGTTGGGAATTTTGTCTTATGGCTACTGAAAATTGTCTGTCTGCTATCGGCGTTTATGATTCCAAAAGCGAATCGTTAGACACGGCAAGAAATATGATTCGGGAACTCCCTGATGATTATATACATTACCAAAATCTGAGAGATTACTATACAAAGGTAGCGGCATATGCATCATATTTTGAAAATATATCTGGCAGCTATAATGATTCAATTGAAGCAATTACAGAATAGGAAAACAATATTCAGTCTGTTAGGGAGCCTCTGCTTTTCGATTTTGGATAATGTCCGCTAAATCAGCGTTCAATTTTTGCTTGTTGGTGGCTCCCGTCCCCATCGGAGATTTTTTGAAAACGGCGAGGTTGGCTTACCAGCATAATTGCAAATCGCCCCGCAAAGTAAAACGGCATTTTTTCAAAAATCCGTCAGGCTCGTAGAGCCGCAGCCAGCGTGAAACGCTGTTCAAAGGGTTTGGGATGCTTCCCAACAAGCAAAACCTGCGGTTTCCAGCATCGCCGGAAATCGTGGTTTTGAGCGTTTGTATATACAGACGCCCTGCTTGCCCAGTAGCGCATGGTTGTTGTTTCCGCCGGCCCTAGAGATTTCTCCAAAGGCATTGACGGGAACACCTGTTTGTGCTACCATAACGAGGAACTGAATACTGCACATATTTTTCACGCAGATACATAGACCGAACCACAGTTTTTTTGCTGGGGTCGGTCTTATTGTATCTGCGTTTTTGTTTTTGAAGGGAGACTTGACAATGGAAAAAATCAAGACAGAGGAAGTCGGGCGCAAGCGGGGCAGGCCGAAGCTGGACGCCCATATCACCGAGGAATACGCCCCCAGCAGACGGCAGGCGCTGAACAAGATGTATATGT
>CANPGM010000044.1 GCA_947573605.1 uncultured Roseburia sp.
CTTTACAAAAATATTGTTTTTTACTTACGCTTTACGCAAAAAAAGGACGAACCCCGTATGGAAGTCCGTCCTGAAATAAAATATGCTCTTACGATAGATTACACTTAATACTGTCCATCCAGCCCCAACCATTCAGCCGGAGTCAGTACAGACAGGGAAACATCCTTGTAATCTTTCCGGTTTGCCGTGATAAGGTAATCCATCCGGTTATTCCGCCCTGTCATATACTGCACACAGTCCTCAAAATCTTTCCATTTCTGTCCAAACGCATCCCGGATGTCCTTTTCCGTTACGGAAAGAACTGTTACCAGGCAGAAGATGTTTTCCATGATAACATATGTCCGTTCTGTGTCATGTGTTTCCTTACGGATGATATAAAACAGATCCGTTACAGAAGATGCCGTTATACATGCATGGACTTCCTGTTCCCTGATCTTTCTGAATAGTTCCACGGAAATATCATACCCATTTCTTTTGAGGACCATATCCAGAAGTACATTGGTATCAATTAACAGCTTCATACCGTTCCCTCATCCTTTCCTCTCTGTATTCCTCCAGTGTTTTCCCTGTATCCGGTATCACACCTACGATATTCCCCAAAATATCATCCAGTGGTTTTTCACTTCCGGGCATTTCCTTCGTCTGCTGTGAGCTGAGGAACTGCACAAAGCTATATATCGTTTCTATCTGGTTTTCCGGCAGGGCGTTCAACAGATTTATCGTTTTCTCCAATGTTGACACAGCATTCTCCTCTCCATGACCCATAAGGCCATCTTACGCTTTTTATATATTATACCATTCTCTGCACAGATGGACTATTGTCTGTGTGGAACAGGCGGAGTTATCTCCACATTCTTTTTATCCTGAATGTCCGCAAAATCCGTCCTACATCTTTCGGCTTCCTGCGCAGGTTTCATCCGCACTCCAAAAGCAGCTTCGTATATGCCTCCTTCGGCTGACGGAAAACTTCCTCCGTCCCCCCTGATTCGATAATTCTTCCTTCTTTCATTACCAGAACGCGGTCGCTCATCCGGTAAATTACATTGATGTCATGCGAAATAAAGAGACAGGAAAGCTTCATTTCCTCCTGCAGCGACTGCAGCAGCTCCATAATCTGCGCCTGAATGGTCACATCCAGCGCCGAAACCGGTTCGTCGGCAATTAAAAAGCCCGGATGCGTAATAAGCGCCTGCCCGATACTTACCCGCTGTCTCTGCCCGCCGCTTAATTCCGCCGGTTTTCTGTCAAAATAGGATTCCTTCAGCCCTATCTTTTTTAACATTTCATATGCGGCCGCCCGCCGGTCCTCTGCGCTCATCTGCACCTTTTTATCCAAACGGCCCGCCGCGCGCAACGGCTCCTGTAAAAGCCAGCCGATTGTTTTTGACGGATTCAAACTGCTGTAGGGGTCCTGAAAAATCATCTGCGGTCTTTCGGTTCTGTGCAGAATCTCTCCCTTTACCTCCTTATTCATCCCCAGTATTGCCTTTGAAAGAGAACTCTTCCCGCAGCCGCTTTCGCCGACAAGCCCCAAAACCTCTCCCTTTTTTATCTCAAACGAAGCATCCTCTACTACACACCGTTTTTTATGTCCGGAAAAAAGACTGTTGCTCCCCTCACGGTAAAAGACATCTAAATGCCTGACTTCCAAAACGGGAGCTTCCTGCCCGGTTTCCCCGTCCTGCTGCCGTTTTGCCTCAGAAAAAACAGCGGTTTCCTTTTTCTTTACCCGGGAAGGAACGGACCAGATTAATTTTTTCGTATATTCCTCCTTCGGACACTGAAAAATCTGCTCTGTTTCTCCCTGCTCTACCACGCGGCCGTCCTTCATAACGACAATCCGATGACAGAGCCGCTTTGCAAGATTTAGATCATGTGTAATAAAAAGCATCGCGTTTTTCTGTTTTATGCTGATTTCCTTCAGCAGCGCAATAATCTGATTCTGCACCGTAACGTCAAGCGCTGTCGTGGGCTCATCCGCAATCAAAAGTCCCGGTCGAAGAATCACGGCCATCGCAATCATCACGCGCTGGCGCATACCGCCGGAAAGCTGATGCGGATAACTTCCGTATACCTTTTGCGCATCCTGCAAACCGACCAGCGCAAACATTTCAAGTACGCGCGTCATGCGCTCTTTCGGCGGCAGCGTTGTATGCAGACGCAGCATTTCTTCCGCCTGCTTCCCCACTTTTACCGTCGGATTCAGCGACGTCATCGGTTCCTGAAATACCATCGACATTTTACTTCCCAGAAAGCTTCGCAAAAGCTCCCTGTCTCTCTTTTTTCCCGCTTCGGCAAGCACCGTATCATCGTAGCGGATTTGTCCGCCCGTAAGCTCCGCCGCATCCGAAAGAAGCCCCATAAGCGTCAGAGCCGTCACCGACTTCCCGGAGCCGGATTCTCCGACTACGCCGAGTATTTCTCCGTCCGCAATTTGAAAACTGACATTTTTTACAACCTCCGTTCCGTCAAATGCAACGGAGAGATTTTCAATCCGTACCACGCTATCCCCTCATTCCACGGCATCCGGCCTTCCTGCCGAATACGTCTTTTGCCCTACTGCGCCCTGCTTCGGATCCCCTCGCTCAGCAGCGAAAAGCCAAGCACAATCCACACAATTGTAAGCCCCGGAGCCAGCGCATACCACGGCGCGCTTGTCAGATACCCCTGCGCATCGGATAACATCTTTCCGAGGCTGGCCGTCGGAGGCTGTACACCGATCCCCAGATAACTCATCCCGGACTCCGCCAGAATGGCGTTATTCAAGCCGATCGTTACCGAAACCAAAAACGTAGAAAAAATATTGGGCAGAATATGAATAAATAAAATCCGTACCGTGCCCGTACCCATAAGCCTTGCCCTGACGATATAATCGGCATCCCGAAATTTAATAAATTCGCTTCGCACAATGCGGATAAAGCTCGGCATAAATACAATTGAGAGCGAAAGGATCAGGTTCCGGATTCCCCCGCCCAGTACGCTTACAATCACTAAAGTAAGCAAAATACTCGGAAACCCGTTTACGGCATCGGTAATCCGCATAATCGCCTCGTCTAAAAACCCGCCGAAATAACCGGTTACGGCTCCGATACAAATACCCGCGCCTCCCGCGCACAAAACGACCAGACTGCTGATAAACGCCGTCGTTCCGATTCCCTGCATTACCCTTGAAAAAATATCTCTGCCGAAATTATCCGTCCCGAACAAGTGGCGAAAAGAAGGCGCGGCGAATTTTTCCCCAGCCGACATTGCCGTCGTATCATAAGGCGTCCAGAAAACGCCGAGTATGGCTAAAAACAGGATCAGACCCGTCATAAAAAGCCCGGCTGTCAGATACCAGTTTCTCTTTTTTCTCTGATTCGTTTTTTTCATACAGTTTTTCAATTTCATCCGCTTCCTACTTATCGCTGATTCTTGGATCAATCATCCGGTACAAAATGTCCACCAGACAATATACAACAATAACTACAGCCGTAATATACAAAACCAAAATCTCCACCACCGGAAAATCCCTGGTGGAAATAGAACTGATCAACAGCCTTCCCACGCCCGGAAGTCCGAAAACCTGCTCTATCACAATACTGCCGGCAATCGTTTCGGCAATTATCATTCCCAAAAATGTAATCACAGGCATAAACGCATTTCGAAGCACATGACGATACATCACGCGCCGATTGGTACAGCCTTTGCTGCGCGCCGTTCTCACATAATCCGACGACAGCTCAAGAAGCATGGAATTACGCAGAAAACGTGCGGTCATTGCAATCTTGGGAATAGCAATTGAGATTGCCGGAAAAAGCAGATAGCCGAAAAACCCCGATAAGTCGTCCCGATAACTGACATAGCCTCCGGGTGTAAAACAATGAAATACGATTCCGAAAAGATACGTAATCAAAATTCCCAGAAAAAAAGAGGGAACCGCCATCGCCCCCTGACTTAGGATATTCAGCAAAACATTCGGCGCCGGATTTTTACAGCGCGCCCAAAACACCCCCAGAGGAATGGAAATCACAATAATCAGTATCAGAGAATATGCCGCCAGATACAGCGTCACAGGCAGCTTATCCGCAATCAGTTCGGCAACCGGCATCATTTCATTCATACTTTTGGAGTAGCGGTAGCTCACGCCCAAATCCCCGCTCAGAACGCCTGACACCCAGTTTAAGTACCGCTCCGGAGCAGGTCTGTCAAGTCCCAGCTCTTCCCGTAGCTGCGCTTCCCGCTCCGGCGTGGCCTCCGTTCCGAGGATCGACGTTACCACATCCCCCGGTATTACCTGAAAGGCGATAAAAGCGGCCACGGAAACAAGGAACAATGTCATAATGAGAGTAATTACTTTTTTACCGATATATTTCATGACCGCTTTCTCCTTTCCGGTTTACTGCTGCGTTACAAAGTAAACCGTACTCATATCCTGTACGTATACCGGATAGAACTTATATCCGGCCAGTTCGTTGTTCATAGCAATTGTAAGCGGCGGCACCTGAATAAACGCGCTGCCCGCATCATCATAAAGAATCTCCTGAAGCTTCTTATAATATTCCGCCTTTTCTTCAAGCGTCAGGCAATTCCCTGCCGCCTCGTATGTCGCGTCATACTCCGCGCTGTTAAAATTAATAAAGTTCTTGGAGGATTCGCTTTCAAAGCGGTTCAGAAGATATCCCGGCGTCATATCGCTTGTAATGCCGCAGATCGTCGCTTCGTAATTTCTGCCGTTATAACAGTCGTCCAGCCAGGTTCCCCACTCTACGGAATTAATGGTGACATGAATACCCGCTTCTTCTAACTGCTGCGCCACAACTTCTGTCGTCTCCACATGGAACGCATAGTTGGACGGCACCGTAATCTCCAGATCAAATCCGTCCGCATAACCCGCATCGGCAAGCAGCTCCTTTGCCTTATCGAGATTGGCCGAAGTACCGTACGTATCCTCTACGTCAACGTAAAAATCCTTCAGCGTCGGAAGCATCGCAGAACCGATCATGGTTCCGTTTCCGCCCGATACAAAATCGTTTACCGAATCTTTATCCAGCGCATAGCAAATGGCCTGTCTGACTTTGACATCATTGAGCGGCTCCTTCGCGTTGTTTAAAAACAATGCCTGAACTACATTCGAAGGTGCATAGATTACCTGAAAAGAATCCTTAAGCTCTTCTGCCTGCGAATCGGTCAGATACGGATAAATATCAATGGAACCGCCCTTTAACGCAAGCAGCGCCGCATCCGATCCGTTAACGATTTTAAAGTTTACTTCGTCCAGATACGGAAGTCCCTCCTGCCAGTAGGACTCATTCTTCTTTACAAGTATACCCTCCTGAGGCGTATACGACACAAAAGAAAACGGTCCCGTACCAATGGGTTGCGCCTGTGCGTCCTCGCCGCTTCCTGCGGGAATGACTGCTGCCGTAAAGCTGTAAATCAGCTCCGGATTGGCGTTCTCCACTGTTACCTGAACCGTCTTTTCGTCTAAAATATCTACACTTTTTATTGTACTCAAAGTTGATATCAGCGGCGTGCCATCCAGTATTCCCGAAACTCGCTCCAACGAGTACTTGACATCCTCTGCCGTTACCTTATTCCCGTTATGAAACATCACACCGTCACGTAAGGTAAACGTATATACCAGTCCGTCTTCCGAAATGGTATAATTTTCAGCTACCGCTTTCATCAAATTTCCGTTTTCGTCCGCCTTTAACAGGCCTTCAAAAATGTTGAATAAGATCTCTTTCGTTCCTGCCGCCGTTGCTTTATGAGGGTCAAGACTGTCGATATCCTGTTGTATTCCTACAACTACCGAGCCGCCGTAAGTCGGCTCGTTTGAAGATTGCTCTTCCTTAGAAGACTTATCCCCCGAAGACTCTGATGTACTGTCTGTGCCGCATCCGCTCAGTGCAGTCATTGTCAGAACCGCCATAAGTAATAAGCTTATCAAACGCTTTTTCATATTTATGTGTTCTCCTCTTCGATTAATAAATCTCTCACTATTCGATTGTCTTTAACATTTTAACACAGCGTTCCGTAATTGCAAGTATTTTATGAAAAATATTCAGCGTAACACAATTTACTGAACATAAACCTTTCGGTGACAATAATATTAAATGCATTTATCATCTTTAAAAAAACCTGCTGCCCGGCTTCTCTTTAAGAATCCTGCAAAGATTCCTTTTGATTAAAATCAGAGATGTTTCCCCAAATCATCTCTTAGTTTTGTAAATATAAAATTGTAAGGATAAAACTCTCTTTGTAAAATGTCATACTTTAATGTCTTTTTAGCACTTGTATTGATTCTTACAAGTTCGTCAACCACCAATGAGTCTACAAACTGCACCTGCTTTTCCAGAATATCTTTTTTACAATGCAGAGACATATCCCAAAAGCTGTTATAATCTTTCATCCCACAAACAATTTGAATGCTTTTAAACCCGACTTTGTTTGTGAAATAATCACTATATGTATTTAATGTAATACAATCATTAAGAAAGTTTTCTATATCTTGTTTTTTCGGAATTTCACCCACCATAACAGTAAAAATATAAACCTGACTACGCTGTCCGCAGTATAAAACATAACAATTTAAATAATTATTCCTGTTTTCTTCCACAAAAATACTTTTTTTATTAAAAAATTTTATCAAAAAATTTTCATATTCCTCCACAAGAAAATCTGATTTATCGGATATCTCAACTCTGATTTTGACGTATCCGGCGAAAACTCTCCTGCTATTAGACTTACATTGTTTCCAACATTTAAGCCCGTACGCGGCATTACGAAAATTTTTAACTTTCTCCCCTGTCTCCCTTTGTCTGATAGTTCTGGCAACAATCTCATAGTGATTCTGCCGCTTCCGAATCTCAAATACTTTTCCGTTAGCTTTAAAGCATGGAAATTTGTCCGCCTTTTCATCATTAGTTAAAATATGGCTACAGATCAAATTATAATCCACCGTTTTACCGCCTCTTGAAGACGGCAAAACATGATCAATGTTCCAACCATAATTACTTCTTCTATCATTGTAAGCTGCTTTTATAATCTTCCGTCCGGAAAAATCAAACGCCTGTTGTTTTTTTCCAAACTGAATTTCCCAAAGTCTGTTGGCTTCTTCCTTATCTATTTTCATAAGCTCTTTCATACGTTATACTTCCCTTTCTTGTGAAATCAAAAGTATAATCTAATTTATCCTCCTTAACAAATTGGACAATTTCTCTTTTTTACACATAAATATGTCATTTTCCTTTTTTACAATTGCAATAAAGAGAGCTTCTCATGTAGAATATAGCCTATTTTAGAAATAACTACAACTATCTTTTGACGGGTAAACTATTATCAGCGATAAATTGGATATGCGGCAGGGCAGCAAATATTTCATTTGTCACCCTGCCCGCAAAGCTTTTCGTATCACACATCCCGGTCATTTTAAAAAATACCAATCGTTTTCAAAATTCAACTGCTGAATATTCCATACAAAATCACAGGCTCCGCGATTGTAAAAATCTTACACTCGATTCCGAATACCTGCCCCTCTGCTTGTGTCAAGTTAGTATCCATTAATTTTTGAAACTTCCTTTCGCAAACGGTATATCCTTATCTTATTTCTTCCTATCGCTTCGACATCATCCATCACAGAGAGGATCTCTCTTGTCCTCGCCATGCTCAAACCCAGCAGTTCTGCGATATCTTTGGTTTTTGCTGTTTCATGTCCTTGTAAATACAATCTGATTTTTTCCTGATTGTTCCTTGTTTTTATCGTTTGTTTTTTATCGCTTGTTTTTATCGCTTGTTTTTTATCGCTTGTTTTTATCGCTTGTTTTTTTATAAAATTTAAAGTCAGCGATGTCCTGTCCGGATCAAATTCTTCCTTTATGTCAGGCTCTTCCCACCCTTCGTCTTCCCACACGTTAAAAATATTAGGCACCCCGCTTCCCGCATGTTCACCGATGTCTATCAGATTAAACATTTTCATCAGACTCTTATTTCTTGGGTCAGATTTTCCTCCTCTTCGCATCTGCTCCTTCCCAAGTCTGATATAGCCGGGATTCTCAAATACAATTTTATTTTCCTCTTTGATTATAAGAACGCCATATTTTCCATAAAAATCTGTATTGATCATACAGTTCGCCAACGCTTCCCTAAGCGCCCTGTGAACCGGCGTATCATCAACCCGAAAACCGCCCTCCATCCTAAATGGCACTTTGATATCTTTCGTAATTTTATTGTATACACGAAAATAAAAGTCAAATACATTTCCCGACCATTCACCGGATGATGATTGAAGCCTGTCCGTCCATCTGATTACCGTATCCGGATTTTCCCTGTAATCTAAAAAATATTCCGGAAAATATCTCACAATATCATACTCATTTCCAAACATAAGCATACCGGCAGCAGTAGGATGAAGCTTTTTATCGTCTTTTGAAAAACCTGCTGCTCCAATCACCCTGAGATATTCACTGTCATCCAGCCGCTCAAAAGGGTGTCCCGGCTTAAAGGATTTATGGCTGTTGCGATAACCACGGATGGACTCCTGATTCAAATCTTCAATTTCCGCCTCGTCAAGCACTTCCATATCCATGGTTTCCTCCGCCTGATCTCTCAGCATTGTTTTTACCTGCAATCTGGTACAATGGTAATCCCCCTCCCAATTTCTACGAAAAGTCCCCCCAAACAAATCATCATTAATGTATACCGGCTTTTGCTCCCGCTTTGCGCTTGGCACACAGATTACCATAATCACGTCATCTGCACCAGCCACTGAGAAAGTTTCCACATCATCATCTTTCAAAAGATTGATGCTCACCTTTTTACGGTTGTTAATCGTATCCCAGAAATCCTTCTTCAATTTTGCCGCATTTTTCAGCCCGGTTGTACTCCAATTGCCTGATTTATCCTCTTTTACCCCGAGAATAATGACGCCGCCATAGCAGTTGGCAAAAGCAGAATAAGTATCCCATAGGCTATTGGGAAGTCCACCCTCTGCTCTTTTAACTTCCCTGCGGTTATCTTCTTTATAGGAATCAAATTTTTCCATTTCAAACAATTCTTCCATACTTGCTCCTTCAAAAATCATCTAAATATAAATTCACTCTGCCATTGGGTATCGCATGTAATTAAAAATATATGTAATTTATTATTATTGACTGCAAGAACAAAAATACATAGATAATTATCATCTTTTCTATATGCAATAGGATGATTTTGACTTCACTATTTTTATTTCATTTCCATCAAATTTAAAAAACTCTAACAAATGATAAATATCCAACTGTTTTACTTTACAATTTGGTCCTATAACAATCTTTTTAATCGGCATATTTTTTTCATCTAAATCAAATTTTAAGTCAAGAAATGGTATGATATTTCCTTTTGCAGCCATAAATTCCATACCGTTTGGAATCAGTTCATAAAACATATCCCCATAAGTTTCATCATCATTTTTCTTCCAGTTATAAAATACATCCCATTCACCATAGCTTTTATATGTATTCTCATCATTCAATATTAAACGCCATTCTTTTTCACTTCTATACTCATCCCTTTTTATAAATATGGAATCCTGATACATACACTTTCTATCCAATTCCATAAAGTCAGTAGCTCCATATAATCCCTCAATAATATTTTTCGTTTTCCCATCAATCATAGCTGCAAGCATTTCATTATAAATAGATATTGCATATTTTTTCACTATGTCTGCATTTCCTTCTCCATATCCATATGTAACCTTGGAAAACATAAACCTTTCATCTCTGCATAGCCGTTGAAACCATTTAGCGTCAAAACCTATCGCTAAACCTGTTCCCTTACTGGCATACTCTCTCCATTGCCCCAACATATCTCCTTCTTCCGAAAAACATACTCCAAATAACATTTGATCAGAATTCTTTTTCATATTTGATATTAATGTTTGCAACATAAAAGAAAATGCATCATCCATATCCATTCCATATATAACAGAATCCAGAAAATCATGATTATTTCTGTACTGTTTCATAACCTCTGTCTCAACTGAATCTAACAATGACTTTAACTCCAAACTATCTGTAGACTTACATAGATCCGACAATCGTAATGTATGATTCCTTATAATATTTAAAAATGTCTCAACTCCACAATAATGATATAATATTTTATCTTCCATTAGTTATCGTCTCCTTTATCAATCGCTCTGATTAATAAGCATTTCAAACGATGAAGTATCAATTTCATAATTAGCTTTACTGATAACTTTTATTTCCGTTTTATTACCTATCTGAATAAATCTTATTCTGGTTACAATCTTACTACAATAATTTACCAATAGCAAAAACAAATTCAAGAGAATTTCCCATAATTACCATCAACATATTCCACTCTTCCCCTTTTCTTACTTCATATCAATAAAAAGCAGAGCAATGACTCCTTAAGTCCGTTGCCCTGCTACAATGGCTATACATTTGCTTTCTTCCTAAAATATCCCAATTAATTTTCCACCCCAGTAAATCAGCCCCAATATCCAGCTTGAAAAAATCCCATACAAAATCACCGGTCCCGCGATTGTAAAAATCTTACACCCGATTCCGAATACCTGCCCCTCCTTCTGGAACTCAATCGCAGGAGCCGCCACACCGTTTGCAAAGCCCGTAATCGGCACGAGCGCGCCCGCTCCGCCCCAGTTCGCAATGCCGGGATAAATATTAAATCCGGTCAAAACCACGCTCGCCAGTACCAGAATCATACTGCACCAGCTCCCGGAAGTCGTCTTATCCAGTCCGTAGTTTTCACACACGTTTAAAATAAACTGGCCGATGACGCAGATTATCCCGCCCGTCACAAACGCTTTTGCCATATTGGCAAAAAGGTTGTGCGTCGGCGTTACTTCCTTTACATACTCGTTATATTTTTTCTGAAGCTTCTCTTTTTTTTCGTCCAACGATTCCCTCTCCCTTCTCTATGAGACGTCTGTCTCTTTATGCCTGCCAAAAATTTGATTCCCTCATTCCCCATAAAAGCAGTTCTTTCATCTGTGTGTCATACTCGTCCTCCGGCGAATGAACTTTTACAATACGAAGCAGATACTCCTCTTTTTCGTCCTTCGGAGCTGTATCTTTTAAACAATCCGCTAAAAGAGCCGCCAGCGCTCCCGGCTTGATATCTTCCGGAATCTCAAAGCCAAACAACTTGGCGGAAAGCCCCGCCGCATAATAAAACTCGTAATTTCCGAGAATACCGGATTTCTGCATTTTGCACTTGATAATAATACTCTGACGGGCAATCGAAGTAACCATATTTCCTCCATTCTGCTTAACACTCATTTATCTGTATCCGTTCGCGTATCGCGGCGCAGTTTCCTGCCGTCCGCCGCATACCCCGGTTTTCTATTGTAAAGCGGATTGTCGGTTTCGTCAAATCATTCCTTTACACCGCAGTTTTGCCGCCTTTGCAAAACAGCCTCTGCCGTTCGCAAAACTTGCTTTACAAGTCAGAAGTTCTCCTCACACTACATTCCGGTTTCTTTCATACTCGTAAAAAAATAATAAAACGAACCGCACATTTTCCCGAGCGCCATCATTACCATCACCCATGCAAGTCCCATTTTCAAATGAAATCTCCGAAACATAATCGGAAACGTATTTAAAATCTCCGCCAGCGCAACGGCGATACAACCGACAAAAATCCCGGCGCAGACGCCGTATACGCAAAGCAGCAGCGTCCCAAGCGGTATACGGATATCCAGAAAAACGGACAGAAGATTACCGATAATTCCGCCTAATATAACGGCGTTTTCAAAAATCAGCGTATTGGCCGCACGCTTGCATTTTCCCACAACCCGCGGAATTACACCTACAATTATAATAAATGCAAAAGTACCGGCGGACGCCGCCGTACCTGCAATCAAGCCCAATATTCCCAGGAGTATATGACTAGTCCACATCTATGCTATGTCCTTTCCTGCTTGCATTATCAAGAAACGTAGTATCAATGTCATTTTCATATTTCCGCATTTCAATCTGAATCGGGGTCGGATCATGCGTAATCTTTTTGTGCCCGACATGATTAAAAAATACCGTGATGCCAAGCGCAAGGCCGATACAATAGCAGACTTCAAGCTCCGTCACGCCTTCGGGCGCGCTGCCGATCACCTGCGTATAAAATTTTTCAAAAATATCCGTGATTCCTATGTCGTTGTTAAACGCCATAATG
This sequence comes from uncultured Roseburia sp., assembly GCA_947573605.1. Lineage (GTDB taxonomy): Bacteria > Bacillota > Clostridia > Lachnospirales > Lachnospiraceae > Roseburia. The sequence continues at coordinate 12,178 of CANPGM010000044.1, forward strand.
GTAAACGCGGCGCCGAAAAAAATAACAATACATAAAATTACGGTTTTCAGTCCGTCCAGCCATGCGGGCGCCGCAGGACCCGGCAGATATTCCAAAATAAAATCCGATTCTCCTTCATTCGAGATATCAAGCCCCGGATAATCCTCGTGGATCTGCTCTATAATCTTTAATATGGAAAACGCCATCTGATTGTGCCCGTGCACGCCTTTTTCGCAGCCCTCCGGAAAAGTGTAAATCTTTTTCTGCTTCAGTTGTCTAAGCGCCGCCTGATCCGTGCACTCCATCTTTGCAAAATCACTAAGCTTTACATTCCGATCCTTCACTACTACATTTTTATCGATTTTAAGATAGAGGGTATTTTTGCTTTCACTCATACATATTCCCCGTCCCTGCAGCATTCCGCATTTTTTACAAGCATCCCGTCTGTCGGCGTCTCCGCCCGTTTCGTATAGCCAACAAAGTAAACGATGCCCGCCGCGACAAGCATAAGAACAACAAGTACCAGATATGCGCGATATTTTTTGAGATTCATAGTAACTTCCTCCTGTTTTACTCATTCTTTCTTCTGTCTGATTATTATTTCTAATTCTGCAAATATTATGTATCTCTGCCGTACATCTTTCCAAAATGATAATTTTATTGCTTTTTTATGAGAAACATGTTACCTTACTTCATAGTTATATTTGGAAAAAATCAGAAGGGTCACATGCTTTCGCATCGTTTGATCAATCGAAAAAAAGAGGAATATTTATGGCTGTAACCAAAGAAATTCTGACACTTGCTGTAGAAATGGGCGACGCCCTGCTTCGGAACGGCGCGGAAGTTTATCGCGCCGAGGATACGGTGCTTCATATCTTAGAAGCCTATGAGATAAAAGATTTTGACGTATATGTACTTTCTAACGGCATTTTTGCAAGCGCCGATGAAAATACGGAGGACGCCTGCAGCATGACCCGCCATGTGCCGCTTGGAAAAACGCATCTTGGCCGGATCGCCGCATTAAACCAGCTTTCGAGGGAGATCTGCTCTCATGAATGCTCGCTGATTGATGCCTGGACGCGTTTGGAAGAATGTAAAAATATACCTGTAAGTAAAATAAGCGTCCGCATTTTTTTCTGCGGCCTCGGAAGCGGCAGCTTCGGATATCTGCTCGGCGGCACGCTGCCGGACGCCGTTCTCTCTTTTTTTATCGGTATGCTGCTGCAGGTCTTTTTGATTGCCACCGATCATCGTCTGGATTCAAAATTTCTGACGAATATTCTCGGAAGCGCTCTTGTTACGACCTTAAGTCTCTTTGCCTTATGGATCGGCATTCCGATTATGCAGGACAAGGTCATTATCGGCGCCATCATGCCGCTTGTACCGGGAATAGCGCTTACGACCTCTATCCGGGATCTTTTCAACGGAGACTATCTCTCAGGCGCTATTCATATGATTGACGCCATTTTAACCGCCTTCTGCATTGCAATCGGCGTCGGCGCCATTATCACGCTTTACCGCTTTCTGCCCGGAGGTATCAGTTTATTATGATCATACAGTTTCTTGTCTGCTTTGCAGCAAATATCTCTTTTGCAGTTTTGTTTTCCGCCCCGAAACGGCAGCTGATTTTCTGCGGTCTGACCGGCTCCGTCGGCTGGCTCGTTTATCTGCTCTGCAAAGACTGCGGTCTGGGGCTTGCCGGATGTAATCTGGTAGCGACGCTTACGCTGACTCTGATTTCAAGAATAATTGCGGCATTACAAAAGCACCCGGTAACGGTTTACCTTGTTGCAGGTATCTTTCCGCTTGTGCCGGGCGCCGGAATCTATTATATGTCCTATTATTTTATTATGAATGAAACGGATCAATGTGCAAAATGGGGAATGGATACCTTAAAAATCGCAGGCTCTATTGTGCTCGGCATCATCTTCGGTTTTGCCCTTCCCCAAAAACTGTTTAACAAACTTCACTCCGTAAAGCTGCCTTCGGTAAAAAACGTCTTCCGAGGACGATAAGAAGGCTTACCACCAGTACAAAGTAAAAGCTGACGCCGCGCGTCACATATAGCGAAGGCATCAAATAGTTCTCCGTAAAAATATTCAAAAAGATACTCCGGTACATCAGCTCGGTAATTCCCTGTGCGCCGGGCACCGGAAGCATATCAACCGCAATATATACCGCGGCCTGAAGCAATACAATCGTGGCCGAATCCGTACCCCGCAGAGAAAAGCCCCGGTAAATAAACCAGGTCAGTATAAACAGGCTGCTCCTCTGTATAAACGTTCCAAACAGCACTACGCCTACTTTTATCTTATTTCTCAGCAAAAACTGTACCGCGTCCTGATATCCGTCGATAAATCCTTTTATCTTATCTTCCCGCTCTGCCGAGGGCTTCAAAATCTTTATCCGAACTGCCAGCCGTTCAATACCGCAGATCAGCTTATTCATCCACTTCGGCGCAAGCATGACCGCAAGCAGAATCACAACAAGAATCACATTCAGGAAAAGTCCTATCAGATAGAGATAAAAATATTCCCGCAAATAAATTCGTAACGGTTCATGCCAGAATATAAGCACCGCCGCGCCGATTAAAACAAGCACCAGTTTATACATCAGCGCCACAGTCATAAGCACGACCGAACTGTCCGACAGACGGTTGCCGTCTTTTTTCATATAATAAAGCTGAACGGGCTGTCCTCCCGTCGCAGAAGGCGTAATTCCCGAATAGAAAAAACCGACAAACGAGTAAACAATACATTTTCCGACGCTGCTTTTTCCGTCCAGAGATTTCAGCAGATAAAAAATCATAAGGCCTTCCGCACAGACAAAAAACAGACTGGAAAAGATTGCAAGGAAAAGGTACGGTACAGACAGACTTTTCATCGACGTCCAGATCTGCACCATATTCTGACCGCTGAAAATCGTATAAAAGGTAAGACCCATCACCGCCAGAAAAAAGAGCGCTTCCAATATACGCCTTCGGTATTTCCGAATCAAATTAGTGCTCATACAAAGCCTCCAACCCATATCTTTCTTTTCTGTTCCGCTTTTCGATAAGCTCCGATAGGCTGCCTTCAAATAAAACCTCCTTATCCTCATACAGATAAAAATCCTTAGGCGTGACAAGAGAAAAATGCTTCTTTGCAATGAAAATATTATTTTCCTCTAAAATCCTTGCAATATAGGAGGAACAGGTATAGTGATTCTTCTGATAAAACGGGTAGCCTGCAACCAGAAACGGGAGTCCTAACACCGCATAATGGTAACTGCGACGCTTTTTGTAATCGTTCCGCAGCCTTTCTGCAATGCGCTCCTTCTGTTCCTTCGTGCACTTCATGCGGCAGACCATATAATCCGCCGTCGGAAACGCTTTGATAATTTTATCGCTTTCCTCACGTTCAAACCCCGCCAGCAGCGGGATCGACGGATTCCGCCTGCCGAAGCTGTACGCCTCGTTCAAATTTTCATCTAATGAAATTACAACATGAATATATTTCTGTTTTAAATTGCGGTGAATCATCGCCGCGAAAAAACCAGGCGTATCCACAAACGCTATGTATAAGTATTCCATCACTCTTTTCCTTCCCCTATTGAAACTGGTATATCTTTTTCGCCGCCCGATAACCGCTTACCGTAAGCCTGCCTCCTATTTTTCCCGGCAAATAGGTCAGGCCGCTTATCGTAGCATATTTCAGCCTGAAATACAGACGGATATTTTCATTTCTAATCCCGTTCCACAGTTTTTTTCTCTTCCGGTACGCTTCTTTTGATCCGATTAACAGCAAATGAATCGAAGAAATCGCCATCATAATGGAGATATTACGGCAGAGATATGAGGCCAGCTTCGGATATACCTCCTTTACCTCATCCAAATCCACGCATTTTGAAACAAGCTCCGTTACATAAATCTGCTGATCAATGCGGCTCATTAAAACCTTTTCATTGACCGACTGGTCTTCTCTTCCAAGATAATAATGATACAGATCCACATTCATATAGTAAATATGTTTTACATGCGGCAGCGGCTGATTGGCAAAAATATTGTCCACATAAAACGTATGCTCCGGGAGCTTTACGCCCGCCTCCCGCAGTACGGCCGTCCGATAGTAAAGCGCATGCATTACAAGATACTGCGACGGATGAAACCGGTTCATATCGTTCCAGTTAAAAATCTGATCCGTCGGAAACACATTCCGGTAATTCACTGCGCGAGACGTTCCCTCCTCCAGATGGTCGTACACATAATTAGATACAAATAAATCCGGCAGGACGTCGTATTGTTTCATCTGTCCGTTACAGAATTCCTTTATCCTTTTTAAAAGCATACGGTACGCGCCTTCCGCCAGCCAGTCGTCGGAATCCACTACTTTAAAGTAAACGCCCTCCGCCATGCTTAATCCGCAATTTACACCGGAACCATGCCCGCCGTTTTCCTTATGAACCGCTTTTACAATATCAGGATACAGCTTTTCGTATGCATCCGCGATTTCTCCGGTACCGTCCTTCGAGCCGTCATTTATGATAAGAATCTCCACATCTTTTCCGCCCGGAAGCAAAGAATCAATGCAGCGTCTCATATAGCCTTCGGAATTATAACACGGAACTACAAATGTGATGTATTTCATTCAAATCCCCTCTCTTCTGACCCCCTCCGTCTTACCGTATACAGCAGACAAAAGTAATCCTCTTTTTACCTTTTCAAGTATAACAGCACTATCTAAATATCGTCGAGTGTTTTTCTTAATATTTTCTAAAAAAGTACAAAAAAATACTTTAAAACAGGAAAAATCTGGCATGAATAACATCATATGCCGCCTTCCGGCCCCTTTATTGTATACAAAAAAGAAAAAGAGCGCTGCAGGCCGCCTCTTCCGCCGCCTGTACAACGCTCCTGTTATTCCTTTTCAGACTACGTCCCTGTCTTCTTCCTGCGCTTCCTTTGCTTCTAAAATTGCATTGTTAAGCTGAAGCATTTTCGCATCCAACATGGAAACGATACCGGAACACTCCCTTAAATCCCGGCTGATATATTCCGGTGCATATCCTTCAAATTTGTAATAAATCTTATGCTCAAGACTTGCCCAGAAGTCCATCGCCATCGTTCGAATCTGAATCTCCACTTTTGTCTTTACAACCCGGTCGGACATAAAAATCGGTACCGTCACCAGCATATGATAACTCATATATCCGCTGTCCTTCGGATGCCTGATATAGTCTTTGATGGAAACGACAGTCAGATCGTTCTGCTTTCCGATCATCTCCGCCAGCTTATAGATATCCGAAGTAAACGAACAGACGATGCGGATTCCCGCGATATCATTGACATGCTTCACCATGTTATCGATGGAAGACTCATATCCGTTGCGCTTTAACTTTTTAACGATACTTTCCGCCGTTTTAATTCTTGTCTTTACATATTCGATCGGATTATACTGATGAATCTGCTGAAATTCATCGTTTAATATCTCAACCTTTGTTTTCACTTCTTTCAGCGCCGAATTATATAAAAATATCGTTGCGTTCCAGCTGTCAATTCCTTCTCCCAATGCAGACGGCTGACCCATAAAATAACCCCCATTCTTTACTCCCGCTGTAAAAAAGAGCGCTTCGCACTCTCTGCAAGTTCGCAAAACGAACTTGTGAATACATGCGTCTGACGACGCAGTTTCCTATATGACAAAAAAGAGTGCTTTGCACTCCATATACATGCGTCTGACGACACAGTTTCCTGCAAGGTAAAATCACAGGCCGTGCCTGTAAGTTTTTCCTCTATCAATACTATACCACAAAATTCTTAGTTTGAGGGAATTATTTTACCTGAAATATCCTTTTTCTTTTAATTTTTCCGCAATATAGTCGAGAATCTGCGGCGTGTCCGCCTCGACCGTATGCCAGTGCTCCCCTCCTGTCAGTTCCTTTAGCGGAAGGCTTGCGCTTTTTTCAATCCGGTCCGTAAATTCGTCCACATCCGTTCTGTTTTTCAACAACAGATCGACCGTAATCTGCCCGTAAATATCGTGCGCGATCACCACATCCAGTACCGTACCTCCGCAATCGACAATTGTATATAACTCGTCCCGAATCTGCCCGTCCGTATGGCATACCGGAAAACTCCTCCTTGCCTTTGCCTCCGTCTGCGGAATATAGAGAACATATCCCTTATTCGTGCTTAATATATTTTTATTTACGGCGCGCAGCAGTGCGATATCCTGTACAATAATCTGCCTGCTGACCCCGAATTTTTTCGCAAGCTCCATGCCGGAAACCGGCTGCCTGCTGGACGAAAGCTCCTTATAAATCTGCTCCCTTCTTCTGTCGCCCTCCATTTCCGGCTAGTCCTCCTCAATCACATGCATTTCCAGAAAATCGAAATCTATAGACTCTACGAAATTGTCCTGACGAAAACGTGTTTTGGCATGGTTCTTAAACTCATTCACATTCGCTTCCAGCCAGAGCGGCTTTCCCAGATCAAATTCATAGCAGGCTGTTTCAAGCGCCTGAAATATCTTGTGCGTTCTCGTTTCCGCTGTCTCATCCGTAATCGTCGTATCTTGTATCAGACGCGTTCCCTTCATAATTTTAAACCAAATTCTCATCCTTCCCCTCATTCCGCCGCTTAGCGGCTTTTCCTGTGAAACGTTTTTTTCTTATACCCGCCGTCTCTGTCTGGCCGCTTCATACATAAAAAGAGCCGCCGAAATTGCCGCATTCAGGGATTCGACCTGTCCGGCCATCGGAATTTTGACGGAAAGATCCGCCATCTTTGCAATTTCGTTCGACAGACCGTTTCCCTCGTTCCCGATCAGAAAGGCCGCGGGCTTTGTATAATCCGGCTGCTCGTAAGATACGGCTCCGTCCAGATGCGCCGCATACAGCGTAACGCCGCGTTCCTTTAAGAACCGCATCGTCTTTAACAAATCGTCGGACACAAAAAACGGTACCCGGAAAATACTCCCCATCGTAGAACGGATTGTCTTTGGATTAAACAAATCCACTGTCGTTCGGTTTAAAATAATTCCGTCGATTCCGGCTCCTTCTCCCGTTCGAAGCATAGTCCCCAGATTCCCGGGATCCTGTATGCTTTCCAGAATCAGCAGATGCGCCGGCGTTTTTAATAAAAGCCGCTCCAGCGGATATTCCGGTATTTTTACAAGCGCAAGAATACCCTGTGGCGCCTGCGTATCCGAAACGGCTCCGAAAACGGAATCCGAAAGCGTCTCGTATGTCTTTCCGGAAAGCAGCGCTTTGTTTTCCATTTCAAATGTTTCCGATACATAGATCTGTAAAAGCCATTCCTTCGGCGTTTCCTCAAACATTTTTCTGCCTTCAATGACAAACAGTCCCTGTTCTCTTCTCGCCTTCGCCTTTTTTAAAAGCAGCGTCAGATTTTTCACCTGAGCGTTTCCCATGCTTGTAATCATCCGTTTTGCTCCCTGTCTTTCGATGTCAAACCCTATCAGAATTCGGGTGTCAAAAGGCTGTCTTTTCGATTTGAACTGGCAAATTGCACAAAATATATCACAGAGCTGTTTTGTGCAGGGAAATGAGATTCTCTTAATGCTCTGTTCTTTATCTGCAATTTGGGGACATGGACGTCCCCAAAAGCCCGCAATGAGCCAGGATGGCGATTGGCGGGCGGTTGCACTGCTGAGAAATCACTTGGTCAGAGCATTTAGAGAATCCGTTTGCCGGAACATACAGCGAGTGATATTTTGTGCAATTTGCCAGCCGACAGCCTAAAACCGCCTTTTGACACCCAACCCCTATCAGGAAAAAAGAGTCCGCAAGCGAACTCTTACATAGCCATATTCTGGCAAATCTGATACTGATATTCGGGAATCGCTTTTTTCATTCCGAGCGCCTCGTCAATATCGAAGTCTATAAATTCGCCGTTTTGGTAGCCGACTACGCGATTCGTCTTTCCTTCGCAGAGCAGGTCGACCGCAAGCGCTCCCATCGTAGACGCATAAACTCTGTCCTTACAGGTGGGGCTTCCGCCGCGCTGCATGTGGCCTAAGATCGTAGCTCTCGTCTCGATTCCGGTCGCCGCTTCAATCCGCTTTGCCATGCTTGCGGAATGGCCGATCCCCTCCGCGTTAATAATAATATGATGCTTTCTTCCGCGTCTGCGCTTCTCAATAATATTGTTGACAAGCTTCTGTTCGTCAAAATCGTATTTTTCCGGAAGCAGAATATCCTCCGCTCCGTTGGCAATGCCGCACCAGAGGGCGATGTAGCCCGCGCCGCGTCCCATTACCTCGATAATCGAACACCTTTCATGAGAAGTCGACGTATCGCGCACCTTGTCAATCGCCTCCATCGCCGTATTCACTGCCGTATCGAACCCGATCGTATACTCGGTGCAGGAAATGTCAAGGTCAATGGTCCCCGGAAGTCCGATTGTATTGATCCCGAGCGCCGCCAGCTTCTGTGCGCCGCGGAACGAACCGTCTCCGCCGATAACAATGATTCCGTCAATCCCGTGCTTCTTGCAGATATCCGCTCCCTTTTTCTGTCCTTCGGGCGTCGTAAATTCCGTACAGCGCGCCGTCTGTAAAATCGTACCGCCGCGCTGAATAATATCGGACACGTCCTTTCCGTCCATATCAATAATCTCTTCGGCCAAAAGACCCGCATAACCTCTTTTAATGCCTTTGATATTTCTTCCCTTTACAACTGCCTCGCGTACTACCGCGCGGATTGCAGCGTTCATTCCGGGCGCGTCTCCGCCGCTCGTCAATACGCCGATCGTCTTTATTTCTTTACTCATCCTTCTTTCCTCCTAACTGATCTGTCCGGATGCCGTCTCCTTAATCTTTCTTATTTTAATCGCTTTACGCCTTCTTTTCAATGCTCTTTTCCACAACTTTTACATTTTTTTCGCCAAGAAAGTTAGTTAAAATGTTCACCATCTCCTGATTTGCAAAAATACTCTGATTTTCAGGCAGACGTTTTACCGCCTTTAGCGAAGAAATATAAATGACGACCGAATCCCTCCCGTCCGAATCGTGCAAAAGTGAGAGAAGCTCTGCCTCCCGTTTTGCATATTCTTCCTTCGTCTCAAACTGCAGCCACAGTTCACGGGGCGCCTCCTCAAACGAATAGATCTGTTCGCAGATAAGCTTTCCGTTTTTCTCCTCCTCAACGTTTGCATGTCCTTTGACAAATACTTTTTCGTCCTCGTTTAAAAGCGCATGAAACCGCTCGTAATCCTTCGGAAACACGATTACCTCCACTGTTCCGACCAAATCCTCCAGCGTAAGAAACGCCATTGTCTTATTGTTTTTGGTGTATTTTATTGTTTTGTCGGTAATCATGCCGCCGACCGTCACACGCTCGTTGTCGCGGACTTTCACCGCATTCGTTTCCTCGTCCAGCATAAAATCCGTCGTTACCGCCGTTATGTTTTTCCGCCACTTTTCCTCATAGTCCTCCAGCGGATGACCGCTTAGATAGATGCCGAGCACCTCTTTTTCAAAACCAAGCTTGACTTCCCATTCAAATTCTTCCGCCGGGGGGTATTTCAGTTCATACGACTGTTTTTCCTCCTCGGGCACCAAGTCAAACAGGGACATCTGACCGGACATTGATTTTTTCTTTTCCTGTGCAAGCTGATCCATGATAATTCCATGAACCAGAATCATCTGCTGACGGTTTCCGTCCAGACAGTCGCACGCGCCCGCCTTGATCAGATTTTCAACCGCCCGCTTGTTTATCTCGCGGCTTTCCACGCGTTCTAAAAAGCTCTGAAGCGTCTTATACGGACCGTTTGCCTCCCGTTCCGCGATCATCATATCCACGACCGGCCTTCCGATACTTTTTATCGCATACATTCCGTAGCGGATATCGCCGCCCGACGCCGTAAACACGCCGGCACCGTCGTTGATATCAGGCGCCAGAACTTTTATTCCCATCTGGCGGCAGCTATAGATATATTCCGAAACTTTTCTCGGATTATCTATTACAGATGTCATTAACGCCGCCATAAATTCTACCGGGTAATAGTATTTTAAATAAGCGGTCTGGTACGAAACCACCGCATAAGCGGCGGCATGCGACTTATTAAACGCATACTTTGCAAAATCCACCATCGAGTCGTAAATCTGATTTGCCGCCTGTTCGCTGATTCCGTTTGCGATACAGCCCTTAATACTCTGCTGTTCGTTTCCGTACACAAAGTTTTTCCGTTCCGCGTCAATGATATACTGTTTCTTTTTACTCATTGCACGCCTGATGTTGTCGGCCTGCCCCATCGTATATCCGGCAAGCTCCTGTACAATCTGCATGACCTGTTCCTGGTAGACGATACAGCCGTACGTCGGTTCGAGAATCGATTCCAGTTCTTTACAGAAGTAAGAGGTACTTTCCGGTTCGTTTTTTCCTTTGATATATTTCGGAATAAAATCCATCGGCCCCGGGCGGTAAAGCGAAATTCCGGCAATGATGTCTTCTAAGCTCCGGGGCTTTAACTCCTTCATGAAGTTTTTCATTCCCGCGCTTTCCAACTGGAAAATACCGTCGCATTTTCCGGTTCCGATGGAGTCAAGCACTTTTTTATCATTGTAATCAATGGTATCTAAATCAATGATTACGCCGTGATTTTGTTCCGCAAGCTCTACGGCGTTTTTAATTACCGTAAGAGTGCGGAGTCCGAGAAAGTCCATTTTCAGCAGTCCGAGTTCTTCAATCGTGGTCATTGTAAACTGCGTGGTAATCGTTCCGTCCGACGCTCTCGAAAGCGGCACGTATTCGTCCATCGCCTCCTGCGAAATCACGACTCCTGCTGCGTGCATGGAAGTATGTCTCGGAAGCCCCTCCAGGCGTTTTGACATATCGATCAGCGTTTTGACTTTCGCGTCCGTCTCATACATTGCGCGCAGCTCCGGATTCATTACAAGCGCTTTATCAATTGTAATATTCAATTCGTTCGGAATCGATTTTGCGATTGTATCGCAAAAACTGTACGGCAGATCCATTACGCGCCCGACGTCGCGGACGACTCCTTTTGCCTGCAGCGTTCCGAATGTGACAATCTGCGTCACACAGTCTTTGCCATACTTTTCTACCACGTAATCAATTACCTCGCCGCGTCTTTCGTAACAGAAATCAATATCAATATCCGGCATCGTGACGCGTTCCGGATTTAAAAAACGCTCGAACAGCAGACCGTATTTAATGGGATCAATATTGGTAATTCCCGTCGTATAGGAGACAAGGCTTCCTGCGGCGCTTCCGCGTCCCGGTCCGACCGGGATGCCGTTTTGTCTGGCGTAGTTGATAAAGTCCCAGACAATCAGGAAATAATCGACATAGCCCATATTTTGAATGACGTTTAGTTCATAGTCAAGCTTCGGCAAAAGTTCTTCATAACAATCCGGATAACGCCTGAGTAACCCCTCATGGCAGAGCTTATTCAGATACGTCCATGCGTCGTATCCGTCCGGCACGTTAAAATGCGGCAGCTTCGTCACCCCAAATTCGATTTCCACCTGACAGCGGTCCGCTATTTTCTGCGTGTTCTCGATTGCCTGCGCCGCATACGGAAACAGCGCGCGCATTTCTTCCTCGGACTTTACATAATACTGGCCGCCTTCATAACGCATCCGGTTTTCATCGGCCAGTTTTTTTCCGGTCTGAATACAGAGCAGGATATCGTGCGGCTCCGCGTCATTTGCATACGTATAATGGACGTCATTTGTAGCTACAAGTTCAATTCCCGTCTCACCGCTTAAGCGGAGAAGCTGCGTATTGACCGTTTTCTGATCCGGTATACCGTGGTCCTGCAGCTCCAGAAAGAAATTCCCCTTCCCGAAACACGCTTCGTATTTATAAGCGACCTTTTTCGCTTCCTCGTAAAGCCCTCTGACAAGGTACCGCTGTACCTCCCCGGCCAGACAGGCGCTTAATGCGATAATGCCTTCGTGAAAGCGTTCTAAAATCTCCATATCAACCCGCGGCTTATAGTAGTAGCCGTCGACAAAACCTTTGGAAACGATTTTCATCAGATTTTGATATCCCGTATTATTTTCCGCAAGCAGGACCAGGTGATAGTAGCGGTCCTCTCCGTGGGACGTTTCCCGGTCAAATCTGGAATTCGGAGCGACATAAACTTCACAGCCTAAAATCGGATTGATCCCTTCCGCCTTAGCAGCCTTGTAAAATTCAATCACGCCGAACATCACGCCGTGGTCCGTGATCGCCGCACTGTTCATGCCGAGTTCCTTCACTCTGGCCGCATATTCTTTTATCTTATTGGAACCGTCCAGCAGGCTGTATTCCGTATGGACGTGTAAATGTGCAAATGACATACCAAACCCCTTAATTTATAACCTTATCCCCTGACCGTCAAAGTAATTAATCTTCATGGCAGCCTTTACTTTGCTTAAAGTTACGGCCGCTTTTTCCTTTGCCGCTTCGCTGCCCTTCTTTAAGATCTCATAAACTTCGTCCATGTTCTTTTCATATTCCGCTCTCTTTGCACGAATCGGACGAAGCTCCTCCTGAACGACGTTGTTTAAAAACTTCTTTACCTTAACGTCGCCAAGTCCGCCGCGTTTGTAATGCTCTTTCAGTTCGTCGAGGTTTGCATATTCCGGCAGATATTCCGCAAAATGCTCCTGTCTGCAGAAGGCGTCCAGATAGGTAAATACCATGTTGCCCTCCAGCTTTCCAGGGTCCTCAATCCGAATATGATCCGGATCGGTAAACATGGACATAATCTTTTTCTTTACTTCGGCTTCCGGCTCCGAAAGATAAATGCAGTTTCCGAGCGATTTGCTCATTTTTGCTTTTCCGTCGATTCCCGGAAGTCGTAAACACACCTTGTTGGACGGAAGTAAAATCTGCGGGTCCACCAAAGTCTCTCCGTAAACCGAATTAAACTTGTGAACGATTTCTTTCGTCTGCTCTACCATCGGCATCTGATCTTCGCCCGCAGGAACCGCAGTCGCCTCAAACGCCGTAATATCGGCGGCCTGGCTGATGGGATAGGTAAAAAATCCGACCGGAATACTCGTTTCAAAATTTCGCATTTGGATTTCGGCTTTTACCGTAGGGTTCCGCTGGAGCCTTGAAACCGTTACAAGATTCATATAGTAGAAACTCAGTTCCGTCAGTTCCGATACATAGGATTGAATCAATATATTGGATTTTGCGGGATCGATCCCGACTGACAGGTAATCCAACGCTACCTCTAAAATATTGTCGCGCACTTTCTGCGGGTTGTCGGCATTGTCGGTCAGCGCCTGCGCGTCCGCGATCATAATGTAAATTTCGTCGTATTCGCCGGAATTCTGCAGCTCCACTCTCCGTTTCAGGGAACCGACATAATGTCCGACATGAAGCTTTCCGGTCGGACGATCCCCGGTTAAAATAATCTTTTTATTTTCACCCATATTTGTTTCTCCTGTCTCTGGTTGATTTTTCTGTTTATACGTTAGAGTTTATTATATAATTTTCGTCGGAATCATGCAATGCCGGAAATCATTTTTCCTCTCATTCCGCTGCAGCGGCGGCAGATACAATCCCGGAAAAACAACCAGCTTCTTAAAGAAACTTTACATAAAAAAGAGCTCTTCGCACTCTATATACATGCGTCTGACGACGCAGTTTCTTATAAGGTAAAAAAGACGGTTCCTCTATCCGCCTTTCGGTGTTTTCGATAAAGGAACCGTCTTATGAAACTAAAACAAGTCCGATTTGCCGGTCGAACCCGATACCCCGGCCGCCATCGCAGCAGTCCGTTCTGCAAAAAAGCCTGCACCTCGTTGCATCCGCTTATTTTTTTACATCCGCCGTCAGAGTTTCTTTTGAGACGTCAATCAAGATCGTGTCTCCCTCGCGTACCTGATCGGATAAAATCAGCTTTGCAGACAGTGTTTCTACATGCTTCTGTAAAAAGCGCTTCAACGGCCTTGCACCGTAGACCGGGTCATAACCGTGTTCCACAATAAAGGATACCGCGGCGTCCGTAAGCTCTACCGTAATCTCGCGATCGGAAAGGCGCCCGTTGAGCTCCGCCATAAGAAGCGTAATAATATTTCCGATGTTATCTTTTGTCAGCGGCTTAAACAGAATGATTTCGTCCAGACGGTTTAAGAACTCCGGCCGGAAATGGCCGCGCAGTTCGCTCATTACCGCTTCCTCGCAGGCCGGATTGATCGCGCCGTTTTCCTCGATTCCCTCTAACAGATGCGCCGAACCGAGATTTGAGGTCATAATAATAATTGTGTTCTTAAAGTCTACCGTTCTGCCCTGCGAATCCGTAATTCGTCCGTCGTCAAGCACCTGAAGCAGTACGTTAAATACATCCGGATGCGCTTTTTCCACCTCGTCAAAAAGGACGACCGAATACGGTTTTCTGCGCACTGCTTCGGTGAGCTGTCCGCCCTCGTCATAACCGACGTATCCGGGAGGCGCTCCGATTAACCGGGATACGGAGTATTTCTCCATATATTCGCTCATATCGAGCCGCACCATGTTTGCTTCATCGTCAAACAGGCTCGCCGCAAGCGCCTTAGCAAGCTCTGTTTTCCCCACGCCCGTAGGACCTAAAAACAGAAACGAACCGATTGGTTTTGTCGGGTCTTTGATTCCCGCTTTGGAGCGAATAATGGCCTCCGTTACTTTCGTTACGCCTTCTTCCTGTCCGACGACGCGCCTGTGAAGCTCTTCGTCAAGGTGAAGCGTTTTATTCCGCTCGCTCTCCGTCAGCTTCGCGACCGGGATTCCGGTCCAGCGCGAAATGATACGCGCAATTTCTTCGTCACTGACATTTTCGTGTACAAGCGATAAATCCCGCTTCTTTACTTCCTCTTCCTCCGCCTCTAACTGTTTATTCAACTCCGGCAGTCTGCCGTACTGTAATTCTGCTGCTTTTTCAAGATCGTAATTCTGCTGCGCCGTTTTGATTTCGTTTCTGACCGTCTCAAGCTCTTCGCGCAGTTTCTGAACCCGCTCTATTGATTTCTTTTCATTTTCCCACTGTGCCTTCTGTGAATTAAAGGCGTCCCTTAATTCCGCAAGCTCTTTCTGAAGATTTGCAAGCCGCTCCCGGCTTAACCGATCCGTTTCTTTTTTCAGAGCGGTTTCCTCGATCTCCATCTGCATAATCCGGCGGTTCTGCTCGTCAAGTTCCGTCGGCATGGAATCCAGCTCCGTCTTAATCAGCGCGCAGGCTTCGTCCACTAGATCAATCGCCTTATCCGGCAGAAAACGGTCGGAAATATAACGGTTGCTTAACACGGCTGCGGAGACAAGCGCGGCGTCCGTAATTTTTACCCCGTGAAAGACTTCGTAACGTTCTTTTAACCCGCGTAAAATAGAAATCGTGTCTTCCACCGTAGGCTCGTCGACCGTAACCGGCTGGAATCTGCGTTCAAGCGCGGCGTCTTTTTCGATATATTCCCGATATTCGTCAAGCGTCGTCGCTCCGATACAGTGCAACTCCCCTCTTGCCAGCATCGGCTTTAAGAGCTGCCCCGCATCCATCGCCCCGTCTGTTTTTCCTGCTCCTACAATTGTATGAAGTTCGTCGATAAACAGGATAATCTGCCCATCCGAATTTTTAATATCGTCCAGAACGGCTTTTAAACGTTCTTCAAATTCGCCGCGGTATTTTGCTCCCGCCACCAGCGCCCCCATATCAAGTGCAAACAGCTTTTTATCCTTTAAGCCCTCCGGTACGTCTCCGCGGACAATCCGCTGCGCCAGTCCTTCCACTACGGCTGTTTTTCCGACGCCCGGCTCACCGATTAAAACCGGATTGTTTTTTGTTTTTCTCGAAAGAATCCGAACGACGTTCCGAATTTCCGCATCACGGCCGATCACCGGGTCCAGCTTCTGATTTCTGGCGCGCTCCACCATATCGTAACCGTATTTTTCCAACGTATCATACGTCGCTTCCGGATTGTCCGAAGTGACGCGCTGATTTCCGCGTACGGTGGAAAGCGCTTTTAAAAAACGGTCTCTGGTAATCCCGTACTCGTTTAAAATTTCCTTCATCGCTTTGTTCGGATACTTAATCAGACACAGAAACAGATGTTCCACCGATACATATTCGTCTCCCATCTGCTTTGCTTCATCCTCTGCATGAATCAGTACTTTGTTTAAATCCTGTCCTACATATATTTTTCCTCCGGAAACCTTTACACGAGCCGACAAATGACGTATTGCCGTATTGACAAAATGTTCCTTCTGGATTTCCATTTTTTCAATCAGTTTTAAAATCAGTCCGTCTTCCTGTTGCAGCAGCGCAAGCAAAAGATGTTCCTGTTCGATTTCCTGATTGCCGTATTCGTAGGCAAGCTTTTCACAGTCATTAATGGCTTCTACGGATTTTTGTGTAAATTTCTGAATGTTCATAGCGTTACCTCCCTTTGCAAATTGTAAACCATTCCATACCGTCCTGTTGTTCAGTATAAGAACTTTTGGAGCGCTTCATACTCCAAACGAAAAAAATGCAGGCCGAAATTGTGTACGGTTTGTCTGAATCGTTCCATTTTTTTGATTACAATTTGAGTTATACCACGCATTGTTAGCACTGTCAAGAGGTGAGTGCTAATTTCTTTTTTTACACTCCTGAAACGGAATAACCTTCTGTTCTATCCGGGATTTTCTTATGTTTTCTCACTCGTATTGATATTTCTGTTGCTTAAACTACGCTTCTCTTTTATAATTGAACTACAGGCTTGTTTCAGATGGCCGAGTACGAAGGAAAGAGAGATTACTGATATGGATAAAAAACATCTTCATGATTTGGCGATAACATATGCACAGGCAAGGCTGACCCGAAAACAATATGATTCGGAGAAACCGCCGACACACGACGAACTATATAATTTCGTCTATGACTATCACTTCGCCCTGGATCATGTCGAAAAAATAATGAAACATTATCACAAAGCTTAATCTTCTTTAATCCGTGCGCCGGGTTTTCATCAGGCAAGTCTTTGTTTTTCTTGATACCTGACGCATGGAAAGATGTTTGTTTTCATTCCGGGAGATTCGAAGCAGAATTGTTTTTATAAATAATCCGGCAGCAGGAAACCTGCTGCCGTTGTATACTTGTTGGCTGCTTATAAGACTTACCAGGTTCTCAAACAGTATACAAACAGGTCTCAAATAGTTTGCTATAAACTAACGAAAGAGCTTCGTAATATCCTGATACCGATTCGCCACCCGATAAATCGCAACTGCCTCTTTCATCACCTGATACAGCACGACGTAATCATTCCACACCACATACTTATAATCCGTCTTAAAACTCACATGTTTAGACAATTCCGCGCCAATATAAGGAAACTGTTGTATATTCTCATAATACCTATCAATCTCCTGAACCGTTTCTATCTGTGCCACCTGACAGCTTATATTATTGCACAGTCAGTCTTAAATTTTACAACTGCAAACATCAACTTCCGTACCGTCTTTTATAAAGTTTATTGCCAATTACTCCCTTACCCATACTACACGTTTCCATGTACGCCCGATATAACCTTATTGCTTCGTGCATTGCAATTTCTTCCCCTTGCGTTGCTTTCACTATATTCGTAAACGTAATATTGATGTTGTCAATATTATGTTACACTTTTTTCTCAAGAATGTTCGACCGTCGGATAACTCAGATAGGACATCCGCTCGTTTTTCATTCTTCCTAACTTACATGGTTCTCAAACCATATCCAAACTGCCCGCATCGGTATTTAGTTTTACATCCTTCCTAACTTACAAGGTTCTCAAACAAGCGAGATGGAGGTTAAGTTCAACGAACTGTTTTATATCCTTCCTAACTTACAAGGTTCTCAAACGTTGAGATTAAGCTTATCTGCGCTTATACTGTTTTATATCCTTCCTAACTTACAAGGTTCTCAAACCGTGAAATACATATCTATTCCGCCAACAAGTTTTATATCCTTCCTAACTTACAAGGTTCTCAAACTGGAGCAGCATTTAAAAATCACATAGACGCGTTTTATATCCTTCCTAACTTACAAGGTTCTCAAACCGCCCGCTGATGATATAATCAGAATTGCAGGTTTTATATCCTTCCTAACTTACAAGGTTCTCAAACTATAAAGAAATAAAAACGGCGTTTCGACGGGTTTTATATCCTTCCTAACTTACAAGGTTCTCAAACGGAGGTGCGTCAGCTCTTCCACTCGTTTTTGTTTTATATCCTTCCTAACTTACAAGGTTCTCAAACTGTCTGCAAGGACTGTGCAGTGCGGGCTTAGTTTTATGAACCGTCCCCGCCCACATAGACACCTCAAACGAAAGGATTCTATCCTGTTCTT
>CANPGM010000045.1 GCA_947573605.1 uncultured Roseburia sp.
AGTGGCAGATAGCTCAATCTGTACTTTTTACTGAACATTTATCTTCCTCCGTAGTTCTCCAAAAACTTCCTCATGGCTCATCCTTGTATCGTTTTCCGCCGCATACCTATCTGCTTTATCTAATGCAGCTTCAACACCATCCGTCAACTTTGAATATTCTTCAAGACTAAGCACCACCATTGCTCCATATCCGTTTTTTGTTAAATATACCGGTTCACCCGCATTTACGATTTTCTCAATATCAGGAAACTTATTTCTCAAATCCGAAACAGGTCTAATCTGCAGCATAAGCATTCTCTCCTTATCAATATTTTATCTTAATTTTATCATTATCTATATTCTACTTTACTATTCTCAAAAAAGCAACCTTTGTAAAAATCTTTCTTTATTTAACCTAACAATACATTTTATTATGTTTCCCTGATTTTTCTATGGCAAATGGCAGCTTTCCTTTCATAAAGAAAACTGCCATCCTGCAAACGAATTTATTTTGCTGTATCCCATGTCATCTCAAGGCTCTTTCAAAAATGGTGTATTAGTGGTGTAGTAAGCGGCTTTTCTCTCCGTAAAAGCATTGAATTTACAGGCCTTTTCGGGATTCTTCAGGATACTGCCGTGAAACCGTATGCACAGACAGTCAGGCAAAATACTGCAGCCCTACTTTCAGATTCCCATAATGAAACTTCCATATTTCCAGCGAGAAATCAATTCTCTCATATTTCAGATCCAAAACCGTTCCCGGTTCAATCGTTAGCTTTTGTCCGTTACCATAATAAAATGTAATATCTTCTCCGCAGACTGACACCTCTGCCTGCGCCTTCATACCTGTTCCCGTCCCCCTGACAAATAAAAATATCCGTCCTTTCTCCTGCGTCATCCTATCTTTCAATTGATGAAAATCGGTACTCTGCATTTCTCCTCCGAAGTAAGAACATTTGTTCTTTTCTATGCAATTATCATACAATGAAAAGAAAAGCCTGTCAAGAACATTTGTTCTCATTTTGTCGGAAAGCCGCAAGCTGCATCATATACGGCTTAAAAAGAGAACGCACACGGTAGCTGGTAATTTTATAGCCATGCTTTTTCAGCATCTGATCCAGCAGATAATTCGTCTGCTTGTGTTTCTCCTCGTATAGTACATGCAAAAGCTGGTCCGTATCATAACCGCATTCCTTCCGAATCATCTGCAAAAGTCCGCTCTGATAAAGTTTTTTTACGGAAAAATCCTCAAGCGAGAGTTCACGCTTTACCTCGCCTAATCTCCTGCTCATAAACTGCCTTCTGTTAAACGAACTGTCCACTGCGGAACGGAACAGAAAAACATCTTCCCCGGAAAAACGGACATATCGAAGCTGCCGTTTAGAATCGTTATCATACCGCTCTACATAACCGTTTTGCAACTTTTCCATAAGCAGGCATAACCGCTCGCTGATACCGATTTTTCGGTCCTCGATCAAAAGCGTACGGGTCTGAAAATCAACCTGGCTTTTTTTCAAATACATGATCTCGTCATAAGATGAAATGCCTTCATAAAACAAGCGAATTAAAATTTCCGTATAGATTTTATCTTTTTTAATATGACTGCAGATCTTATCAATATATCCGTCGTCATAATAAAAGAGGCGGCAGCGCCGGCTCATACAGGCGGCAAGCGTATCCGGATCCAGTTCGACATTCCCCTCAAAAAGATTATCGTCTTTGTCCGTGTGCTCGTTATCAATACACCACTGATAAAACCGGACATACAGCCATCTGTAAACGTCCAGCGTACTGACCGAATGAATGCCTGCGAAATCAAAAAAGAAACGGATAAAATCCTCCTCTTCCAGCTCCAGAAAAGATTTTCCGGTTATCTTTTCAAATTCATACAATTTTCCGTTCGTAAGCGGATAGCTTTTGTTATTCGAAATTCCCGCTTCCGCAAGGTAAGCGTCTGCAAGCGCCCTCGTATCCGTCATGGGAACACACTCCTTCTGCTTGATAACGCCATCTTATCATACGCAAAACCGCATGTCAATTTTATTTAGTTGTATTCATGAGATGATAACTAAATATTTATTGACAGATTCTTTTTCCAATGCTATGATGAAAAAAATTCCAAAGACAACAACCAAACATTTAATGTTCGTAAAAATACACCAGAGATCTCCAACTCTATGATTGACTTCAGATAAAACAAACGCGGACAGTGCCGTAAATTACACATTATCACAGGAATATCGTGTAAAAATCAATTTTTCACACCTGAAGTTTGCGTCTTAAGCGCACTTGACACAAACTCGTAATCCACATATGGATTTGCACAATAAAACGTGCGCAGAAATGAGGATCTTTATGGGAATTTACATTGAAAAAAAGGACTTTACGGAAGCAATTATGGATGTCATGAAAGCAAGCGACTATCAAAACAGCCTGAATACGTTTTTCAGAGAACATGGCGCGGACGGCTACGTCTTTCAGCCGGATTGTATCGCCTCCGTCATCCGTCTGTTAAATGTCGCTCTTGGAACCGGGGATAAGGAAGATCTGATTACCCGTTTTTGCTTTGATCTGGATTTCGGACGACGCAAAAAATCCGGCGCGCTTACTGCTGAGGACGGAACCGATCTTTCGCTTTCCACACCGGAAGAACTGTATGATTACCTCGTCTGCAGGAACTAAAAGGAGGTGCGCCGCCATCAGCGAATTTGGATTAAAAATCAAAAATATCGAAGCAGGCACACTGTTTGAATACAATCAGGGCGTGCGGAGTCACTACGAATCAAAAGATTCTTTATTGACAAACAGCCTTTTCTGCGACTATTTAAAAGAAAACGGATTAAAGCTATTAAAAAACCAATCTACCAAAGATCTTATCTGCCTTGAATTTCGGTACGGTTCCCGCTCTTACCGGAAGGAACTGACACACCTGCAGAACATCGCCTGCGCCGCTCTTACGGAATACCGTATTGCAAAAATCCACGGCGATCGTTATCTTATGGAAAAAACAGCCGAAAAGCGAAAAAAAATTACAGCGCTTTTAGAAGACGCCCATCGCAACCGGAAAAAATACACGCCAATGACAAAAGAAGAACTGCGGACACTGTTTTACAAAAACGGCGCAGATGTCACCTACACTACCTATGATAAATCCGGCAGTCCAAAAAAATCCGAAACCATTCATTATAAAATGCTCTACCGAAGCACGGGTAAAGCGAAAAAAGGCTCCTGTATGTTTATCCGGGACAAATTGTACCAAAAAGCCGTTTCCTTCCTGTATATGGGAATCAGACTGCCAAAGGAAACGCCAAAGCTTGTTGAACTAAGCGCCTACGCCTCTCTTTCCGCAAGCACCGCCATCGGAAAAATCCGAATTGATCCGAAAAATATCCTGATTTTAAAGGATGTGGACCGATTTTTTGAAACAAGCGTAATAAGTGTGGAAACGGACGGCGAGAACCATTGCATAACAAAAAAAGTACCGCATTACCGGCTGAAAAACACCCTGTTTGACGGACAGGCATTGATCGACAACCGCATATTCCCCGCAGATTACAGCGGCTATCTTCTGTTACGCCATCATTTCTGCAAAATGGCGGCATTTCGTACCGATATTCAAAAATTTTTCCGTGACTATTTCGGCAACGGCTATGAGACCGCCGTCGTAACGGATATGTTCGGTATCAAACACGCGGCGCGGGACATTGAGCTGATTACGACGGACAACGCCATGAAATGGCTGAAATTCGGCGTATCCTACGAAAGCTGGTGTAAAAAAGTCTCCGAAAACGGCTGCATGTTTGGAATCGTAAAAACCGCGCACAAAAGTAAACTCGGACAGATCCAGAAAATGAGCTATCAAATGGTCAATTCGCTTGCGGAGGAAGATATGGAACAGATTGCGGCCACAAGCGCAGCCTTTCTGGAGCGGTTGAAAAAAGACAACGACGCTTTTCTGGACTATCTGCAGAAAAACCGTAATTTTTCCAATGATTACGAGGCTCTTACCGCACTTTGCAGGCAAAACCCCGATTTCGTCAACTGCGACTACTTCAGAAACCGCAAAAAGAAAATTATTGAAACCTGTGTGCTGCGTATGAAAAGCGGTGAAGTACTGCAAAACGCAGAAAATCTTACAGTTGTGGGCTCTCCTTATGCCATGCTGCTTTACGCCGCATCGGGACAGGAATCAGAAGTCGATAAAGACCCCTCCTTTTCGGCGGAGCCCGATTCGATCCAGTGCTTTACAAAACGCTTTGACGACGGCGAATTTCTGGCATTTTTCCGCAGTCCGTTTAACAGCAAAAATAACCTTACTTATTTACATAATGTCTATAGCAGAGAACTGTCTGAATATTTTCTGTTTTCGGAAGAGATCCTTGCCGTCAACCTGATCGGTACGGATTTTCAGGATCGAAACAACGGCTCTGATCAGGATTCCGATTTCGGGTATACCACCAATCAGCCCGATATCGTCGCATATGCAAAGAAATGCCGGAAGGAATACCCTACAATCGTAAATAATATTCCAAAGGCAGTCAATCTCTACCGCAATACGCCGGACAGCTATGCCAAAATCGACAATGAACTCGCAAAATCGCAGCTATTAATCGGAGCTTCCAGTAATCTCGCACAGCTCGCACAGACATACGCCTGCAGCTTCGGCGATGAAAAATATCAGGACTACGTATGTATTTTATCCGTGTTGGCTCAGGCCGCCATTGACAGCGCGAAAAGACATTTTGACATTGATTTAACCGGCGAAATTGCACGCATAAAAAAAGATATGAACATCAAAGCCAATCGATACCCCCGTTTTTTCGATCTGATAAAAAAAGATTTTAACCGGACCTGCCAAAATCCCAGCCTTCACTGTCCAATGAATTATTTATATAACATGAATTTACGTCGATTCCGGAGCGAAGAAAAGACGCTCCCCATCTCCGATTTTTTTGTCGGACATAAGCTGGATGAAAACAGAGTTAAATGTAAAAAGGTGGAAGCTCTGATCGAAAAATACTCTCTTTCCTTATTTCAATATCAAACCGGCGATGCAAACGATCCGGCAAAGGACGATCATTATCTGCTGCTTCGAAGCGACTTTGACGATTTAATCGCCGACATCAGGAAAGTCTACATTTCCAAATCTTATACGGGACTGATTTCCTGGCTGTTAAACAGAGCGTTTGCCATCACGCCCGGCGTAAAAAACAATCGTTCTTCCATAAAAAGCAAAGTAAACGCGAATAAATCTCTGCTGTTTAAGGTTTTATACGAAGTCAGTCCGAATGAATTTTTAAGCTGTTTTACCAAAAAAGCTTAAAATCCTTTACACCCGAACGAATCTCAAACTGCAAAACCCCCGGTAACAGAGAGGTTCCGAAGAAATTGCTGTCTCCGCTAATGAAGGATAGCGCGCAAATCCAAAAAACAGACAACTTATCAAATTTTTAGGAGGAAAAAAATATGTTTAATCCAAACGAATTAATTCTTGAAAAAATCAGAGCCGTGGAAGAATATGACCCGGCTACTAACGAACTGACTGGCCGTTACACGCAGATTGAAAGCCCAAGCCTCAAGGTTTCGGCGGAAGGAACAAAGGTAACGGACGCCATGGGTACCGAAGTTACGACATTTTATAATGCACAGACCGGTACGTTCGGTTTTACCAACAGCTTATTCTCGCTCGATCTTGCAGCTTCACAGTTCGGTACCGCAAAAGATATCGCAGACGCCGACCGTAAAATTCTGGTTCCGGTTTCCGAAACGATTACCATCGGCGCAGACCATACGGCCGTTTTAAAATATGTGCCGGTCGGCGCAAAGGGAGCGGAAGTCAGCTACGCCAAAGTCATTAACGACAACAATACGTTCGGCAGAACCTACAAAGTTTCCGCAGCGGCCGGCGACGACGTATTTACACTGAATGCGGAAAATAAGACGCTTACGTTCCCGGACGACGTAACCGGAAAAGTCTTTGTTCAGTATGAAAGAGAATCTGACAGCGCCGTAAAAGTAACGAAGAAAACGGACAGCATTCCGGAAGTTAAATCTCTGCTGATTCACGCCATCTTCCATGATCCCTGCAACACCAATCTCGTATATGCAGGCGTAATCAGCGTGCCAAGAGCGCAGATGAATCCGGAAGCCGTTGAAATCAGCCTTGCCGCAGACGGCAAGCACGCCGCGGAGTACAAGCTCTTTAAACCGTACTGCTCGGAAAACGCACGGTTATTCGATATTATTGTATCAGAAGACTAAACCATTACCAAAGGGGGCGGCGCTGCCGCCCTTTTTTACAAAACTGGAGGTGATTGTTTGGACAATAATATTACAAATTTAGTTAAATTGACGGAACAGGTAAAAAATCTGCTGGAAGGCACAGGTAATTTGGAAGACGCCTACAAGTCATTGTCCAAATCCATTTCGGAAGGCGATCTTTCAAATAACTTTCTTTCAACCGCAGAATCCGGGATCGACGGCTTCTTAAATCTGGCAAATGCAGCCGCCGATCTCGGCGCGGAATTTAAAGGACTCGCAGGAGCTGCAAAAAGCGCTATAAATGTAATACCGGCTCTTCTGGAATCAAATCCGGCCGCGCTGTTTTTGGCAGCCGGAGCCTCCCTTGTCGCGCTGGTAAACCATGTTCAGGAAACCGGAATCTCAGTGGAGGAACAAAAGAAAAAGCTTTTTGCGGCAAAAACGTCTTTTGTAGAAACAAAAAACGAATTGCAGACGCTGGGGGACGAATTAAACAAAACACAGGCCGCCCTCCGTGAATTAGAAAATCAGGAGGGTCTTTCTCTGGTGGATATGGAGGAGCTGTCCCATTTACGGGAAATCACGGCAGAGCTGGAAATGCAGAAAAAACTCAAAGAAGAAGAAGCTCTGGAGGCAGGAAAAACTCTCTATGAGGAAAATGAAAAAACCTTCCGCACAGAATTTGCAAGTTCATACGGCGCCGACATCGGTATCCCGGAACTGCTGCAGAAACTTTCTTCCGAAGAAATTAATCTCGGTACTCTGGACACCGAAAATAATATCACCGATATGGCGGCTGCAATTCAATTTCTGAACGAAGAAAAAAAGGAGCTCACAAATACGGACGATTTAGCGGAATATGAATCGACGATTGAAGCGATTACCGGAAATCTGTCAAAGAAAATCAAAGAAAACGGCTTGGAATATCTGACCTCTCTTTCTTCTTATAAGCAAAATCTGTTTGACCTGGAAAGCGGGGAAGGTTTAACGGAAGAACAGCAAAAGTTTCTTCAAAGTCTTTCTTCCATGCAAAAATTAATCTACGAATACTTACAGCCCGACGACTGGAACAGCCTCAGGTTTGCATCCGTTTTTGACAGGGAAGAAATTGAGGTAACAAAAGACGAATTAATCGCTATGGCAAAGGAAGGCTCTCTAAGCGAAGATACTATCAAAAGCTATCAAAACTTAAACCTTGCGCTTGAACAATCAGATTTGCTATTAGAAGACGGAGAAACTGCGGCAGCCGCTTTTCTCAAACAGATACAGGCATGGGCAGATACAGCGTATACCGTTCCTTCTCTCGTTCCCTGGGACTATTCAAAAACCGTCGCCGAGCTGAATACCGCCCGGGAAAAATTCGATGTTTTAAACCGGTCTCTGACAGAGCTGCGCCAAAGCGGCGGACAGCTTGATTTTGAAGACCTTTCCGCCATACGCGAAGCGTTTTCCGATTTAAGCGGCATCGATTCCTATGTACGGAAGCTTCAGGAAGCAGGCGGCAATACCGAAGCCGTAAACGCGGTAATGCAGGATTTGGTAAACGAATATCTGAACTACTCCGGCATATTGGACAACATTACAGATGAAAATGCCGGCCTGGTCGTCTCTGCGCTTGAAGTAATGGGCATTACGAACGCGCAGTTACTCATTACCGAACAACTGGCCGCTGCGAAAGAATATCTGGCGCTGACCGGAAAGCGCGTAGAAGAATCGGAATGGGGCGAAATTGCGGCCGTTCTCGCAGGAACAGAAATTTCTCAGACGGCGGCGGAAAACCTGGCCAAACTTACATTGGCCAAGCTCAATCTGAACGAACAGAGAATTAACTCTGACGACGACATTGCGCATATCATCGCGATTGCAAACGCCGCCGGAGCCTCGGCGGAATATTTAGACGTCATGCGAAATTCCCTTAAAACCCTGGCAGTCTTTGGAAACGGGCAGAAAGAAAAGATAACTGTAAATGAAAACCAGCTTGTTTCCGGCGGCTTCGGAGGCGCCATATCCGACTTTTACTACCGTAAATTTATCAAACCGGCGCAAAAGAATCTGTCCGAAATTTTAAATGAAATCGCTCCCGCCCGGCTCGACCCGGAGCAGTTCAAAGCAGACTACAAGGGCGGCATCATAAACGACGCCGCAAAAGCGGCGGGCGACGCCGTAGAAACCGACTGGAAGGAAGCGCTCGACCACTGCTTAAATCTCTACCGGGCGGAACTGGATTCCGGCCTGATTGAATTTTCTGTTTTTCTGGACAAATCCCGCACACAGTTTGAAAAATTTTACAGCGACGGAAAAATTTCCGCCAAAGATTACTGGGACTATGTCGGCAATCTATACGAAGAAAAGCTTTCCGGATACGACAGAGTCATTTCCGCCGTCACCGACCGAATCGACGAAGAAATCGACGCGCTCGAAAAACAAAAAGAAGCATCGGAACAGTCTTACCAGGTCAAAATCGACGCCATTCAGGAAGAAATCGATAAACTCGAAGAAGCAAACAAAAAACGCGAAGAACAGATTGACCTCGAATCGGCGCAGTGGGAACTGGAACGGGCAAGAAACCAGCGAACAAAAGCCGTTTTCAACGGTTCCGAAAAAATCTATACGGCGGATACGGAAAAAATCCGCGAGGCGCAGGATAATCTGGAAGACAAAGAGTTTCGGCTGCACATTTCCGATTTGGAATCGCAGATTCAGTCTTTGGAAGAAGAAATGAAACAGGCGTCGAATACCATTGACGACCAGATTGCAACGCTCAAAGACTATAAAGAGCAGTGGCAGACCGTTGCGGACGCGTACGAAAAGTCAAGAGACCGGATGTATGCGGATCAGATTCTCGGACAGAACTGGGAAGCGGAAATCTTAAGCGGAAGAATCGAAACGCTCAACGCCTTTAAGGATCAATACGTCGCAATCCAGCAGGCAATCGCCGACGCAGCCTGGCATTCCGCGGCCGAACAGATCAAAGCGGAACAGGCCGCGCAAAACGGCGCCGCAGGCGCTGCCGGAGACGTGGGAGATGCAAAAAACTCCGATTCTTCTTCCGGAACCCAAACTCCAACCGAAGAAAAAGACCCCGTTACCGGAAAAACGATTGCAAGCGCTCTTCGTCCTCAGAAATACGCGGCCGCAGCAAAATCCCCTTCAAACGGATATCTTCCGGTAAAAAGGCAGAATGAGTTATGGGAAAAATGTAAAAACCTTCTCCCGAACGCTCCGGGTATCCTGTCTCCTGCCTCTCTTCTGCCGCTTACCGGCTATTCCTACGGAAACTCCATAGGAGACCATTCCGTTTCCGTAACAATCGGCGACATTCATCTGCATAATGTGCAGAATACGGACAGTTTAAGCAGGGCCATTCTAAAGGAACTGCCCGGAAGGCTGACACAGGCCGTTTCGCACAAGTAGCGCGGCCGGAAAGGACGATATTTAATGGCAAACGAAAACAGCAAAGCGCTGCACCTGTTAATCAATAAAATGATTGCAATGGTGGATAAAAAAAACGAGCGGTTGGGGTATGACAAAACCTTTAAATCGACTGTCTGGGAGAAAAAGAAAGACGGTTCCTACCGGATTTCCTATAATGGACAACTGTATTCGGTTTCAAACGCGCTGGAAACCGAATTAACGCCCGGACAAAACGTATGGGTCAAAATTCCCGGCGGAGTTTTCAAACACATGCATATCTGCGGCATCAACCGTACAAAACAGACGACATAAGGAGGACTTCAGTGGAATACTACAATCATTGCCCGGACGACGAGCTTCAGATTTACAGAGGAAAAGATATCCGTATTTCAGACGGCATTCTCATCAAACAGCCTACGCTCGGCGAAATCTGCGATTACGGCGAACGCCGGTACTGGTCTATGGTATATACGCTTACATCCGTCGGCGCAGACCTGAAATTTCAATTATTTGATTCCGGTATCGACTATACGAAAATTTCGGATTTTCAGTTATTTTACAGCCTTCTATGCCGCGGCTTTACAAAAGCGCAGACCTCCATTCTGATTGACGGTCCCGACTTTTCCGCGCTAAAACTCTATCAGAAAGAAGATACCGAAGCGTTTGTGCTTCGCGATACGGAAAACGGCATTGAGATCGACGAATATACTTATCTTTCCATTGCGGACGTACTTCGTAACATGCACGGCCTTACGCGCAACAGTCAACTGCCGGCCAACGAATCGACAAAACGCCTGCTGATAGAGGACGCCCGCGAGGAATATCTGCGGAATCAAAACAAGGAATATCATTCCCAGTTAAAAAATATGATATCTGCAATGATCAACAGCGCCGGTTTTAAATACAGCCACGCGGAAATCTGGGATATGAAAATCAACGCGTTTTTAAACTCGGTTAAGCGGATTTCAAAAATAAAAAACGCCGAACTGCTTTTGCAAAGCGGCTACTCAGGCTTTGGAATCAGCTTAAAAGAAATACCGGAAAAACAATTGGACTGGCTCGGAGAACTGGATTAACCGGTTCTTTGGCCTTTTGTTACCATACAGAAAGGATCGCGATTATGGCCGATTATTTAAACGCAGTCTGTTCCGTCTGCGGAAAAAAATACCATATCTGCAGCGGCTGCTCCGCTGCAAAAACATTTACTTCCTGGAGAAAAATTGCGTGCTCGGCAAACTGCTATAAGATATTTTCCGCACTAAGCTCTTATACGAACGGTTATGCCAAAGAAGAAGAAACCGCAAAACTGCTGCGCACATTTGATTTAACGGAATCGGAGCATTTTTCAGAGCCTGTCAAAAGATCGATAGACAGGCTTTTGCAAACTCCTTTTTCCAAGTAACCATTTACAAAAAAGATACTATTTTTCAGGAAAGGGGGATACCCATGTGGCAGACGAAATAAAAAAAATGAAAATAAAGGAATTGCCTCTAACCACATCTATCGGTGATAATGACATCTTTGTAGAAAGCGATACTCTGGAAACCTATAAAGTTACCGCCCGTGATCTGGCCGGATACATTTCCGAAAACGCTCATATGACCGAACGATATATCCCAAAAAACAGCAGCGGCGCCGCAAACGGCGTCGCACCGTTAAACGCCGCCGCAAAAATAGACGGCCGATTCCTTTCATACGGAACGGCTGCAAATACCGCTTATGAAGGCAGAGACGGAAAAAGGCTCGAACAAAATATCGACAGTCACCTGACAGATGAAAACGCGCACAGATATCAGACAAAAATAAACGAACTGCAGGAAGTTCTTGATACGAACATCCCGATTTGGAACGCCGCAAAAGCGCATGCCGATTCCGCTCATGCGCCTGCAGGCGCGGAAGCAAACCAAAATGCTTTCAGCAATGTAGCGGTCGGCTCTTCCATCATCGCCGCAGATTCCAAAACCGATACCTTAACGCTTGCGGCAGGCTCCAACATCACCTTAACGCCCGACCCGTCAGACGATAAAATCACAATTGCCGCAAAAGATACGGTTTACACCCATCCGTCCGGGGACGGAAATAAGCATGTTCCCGCAAACGGCACGTTAAACGGCGGCAAATACTTAAAGGCTGCCGCCTCCGCAGGCGTTTACGAATGGGGCAGACTGTTAAAATCGGACGTAACGGCGGCGCTCGGCTATACGCCCGGCACCTCCTCGACCGATACCAACACAACCTATACGTTAAGCAAATCCGGTTCCACAATTACGTTAACCGGAAGCGACGGAAGCCGGACAAGCGTTACGGACTCCGACACCAATACTGATACAAAAAATACCGCAGGCTCCACCAACTCAACGTCAAAACTTTACTTAATCGGAGCCTTATCGCAGGCGTCCTATCCGCAGACTTATTCCCGCAGCTGTGCGTATATCGGAACTGACGGCTGTCTGTACAGCAACGGCGCACGCGTTGTATCGGAATTTACGGGAACCTCAGAACCGACAAGTCAGAAAACCGGCGACTACTGGCTGCTTGATTACTAGGAAGGAGGAATACATATGGCGAATATCTTACCGACACCATCCTTAATCCCCTTTCCTCCTTTCGATCCTGCACAGAATTACACGGCAGCTTTTTTATACACCGGAAATCAGCCTGTAAAAAACCAGCTTGTGATTTCGGAAAACGACACGCATCACATTGTGTACCAGGAATTTCTGGAAATCGGGGAATTGAAACATACGATTGAAAAGGATACGTTAAAGCCCGGCATACCGTATCTGATGCAGATACGGGTTTTTGACGCTTACGAAAACAGCAGCAATTTGAGCGAACCGCTGCTCTTCTACTGCTTTTCGACGCCATCGTTTTCTTTTGAAACAATACGGGACAATGATATATACTCCAATGCCGATCTTACCCTTTCCGCCGTTTACACGCAGAAAGAATCGGAAAACCTGCAGAGCCTGACTTACCTTATGTATTCCTCCGACCGTACGCTGCTGAAACAGTCGGAAACTTATTATACCTTAAAATCCCATACATTTTTCAAACTGAAGAATAAAACGGATTACTATTTCAGGGCAGTCGGAGAAACGGTTCACGGCATCGCATTAGATACCGGATATGTAAAAGTGCACGCCGTCTATGAAACGCTGCCGGCAAATATTATTTTCGGCGTCGAAAATAACTATTGCGAAGGTTCTATCCGGCTGACCTCCGGTATCCGGAATATTCCCTGGGAATTTGAGAACGACAGCTATACGTTCAAAGACGGACTGCTTACATTAAAAAACAATTCTCTCTCCTACAAAAACGGGTTTGAACTGATCGGAGATTTCACACTTTTTGTGGAAGCCAAAAAGCTGCCGGTACAAAGATTCCTTACAACAGACAACGATAACCTGTCTCTTTCCATTGTAAATATCTGCAATACATATTACTGCAGATTAACCGTAAAGGATTCAAACCTCTGTCTGACCGCCTCCCTGCCAAAGGCAAGGATCGCCGCGGACAGCGGGGATTACATCGTTACCGACAGCGGAAAACTGATTGAAATCGTCAATACGTCCTATGAGGACGACGATTTGGTCATCTTTGAAGTCAGACGCATCGGATGCCATTATGGTTTAAGATGCTATTACAAGTCAGAGATAGAACACACTGAATAGGAGGAACATATGATTTTTTTGGGTGAAACATTTTTCAGCGGCCGTCATGCACTGTTTCCCTGTCCCGCTCCCACGCCTGACCTTACGGCCATCCGCATTTTTGACGGTACTTACAGCAGACTTTTTTTATCTGCAAATCCTTCCGTCCATGTGTATCAGATGGAGGAGCCCTGGGACGCGGACACAAAAATGAACGCCGATTTTTCCGTTGGACCCGACGCAGGTAATTCAGGCTTTTGTCTGAAAAATACCGACCATCTTGTCATACGAAGACGCGAAGCCGGAACCTACGACTGGGTTACCATTTTCGTAAAAGAAATCAAAACGCTCGATGATTTTAACATTGTATTGGAGGATACCTACGCGAGAGCAGGCGTTGCGTATGAATATTGTATTTCTTCGTTTTTAAAATCAAGGGAAAACAGTTATGTACTTGCAAACGTCTTTTCCGATTTTGAAGGTTTTTATATTACGGATAAAAACAGTATTTTCGGAACCGCCTTCGATACCGACGGCTGCAATACGGTAAGAAACGCGCCTACGCAGACGCTTGAGCTTTTAAACGGCAAATATGCGGCCATCGTTTCCGGTTCGGCCGCAAATTATGACAGCGGTACCATTTCGGGAACGTTTCCGAATCTATGCGAAACCGATACGGCCTTAGCCCGGCAGACGTCGCTTTCCTACCGGAATGCATTTCAAAACCGGCTGGCGGACAAGCGGCCTTTTCTCTTAAAAACGGACGACGGACGAATCTGGCTTGCACATGCGGCAAACGGTATCAGTAATACGACAGGCGGCCACCGCGATATCCGCAGAATCAGCTTCGACTGGGTGGAAATCGGCGACGCAAACGATATGAAAACACTGTATTTAAGCGGTCTTTCCGACGTAGACGCAAGGTGGTGGATATAACATGACAGATCACATTACCCAATATGACAAAAATTTACTGCTGCAGCCGGAGGTTTCATACAAATTCCGGCTTCTTGTCTTAAACAGGGACAAACAGGTAATCGATGAACTTACAGGCTTACAGATGGTCGGTTCCTGGTCCGTTGATTCGGAATCCGATATTCGAAGAACGGCGTCCTTTACAATGTTTTTAGATCATTCGTTTCGGCAGTCCTCCGTGGAAGAGAAGCTTTCCTCCTGGATCGGGTGCAGCTTTCTTTTGCAGACTGGCATCTACGATATTCGAAACGACTGTTACTTCTGGTACAACTGCGGATATTATCTGATTACCGAAGCCAACACCGTCTATCATGCGGCGGAAAATTCCGTCAGCGCAACGCTTTCCGACTGGTATGCAAAACTCGACGGTACCAGAAACGGGCAGATCGGAGGCGCGCCTGTGATTTCCATTCCGAATACGGACGAAAACGGCAATCCCGTCGCCATCCGGCAGGCAGTCGAAACCCTGTTAAAAACGCAGACCGATATTACCGACTACATTGTCGATAATATCGGCCAGTTTTACGGAATGCCGGAAAACAATGAAAACTATGAGGAATACCGGCTCAAATTCCCGGACTGGAACAGGCTTCCCTACGATCTGGAATTTGAGGCCGGCTGCACTGTCGGCGACATTTTTTCCGAAATCAGGAATCTCTATCCGAACTGCCAGATGTATTTCGACGTCCGCGGCATTTTCCGTTTCCAGATGATTCCTTCCCTTACGCATGATACGGCAGTTTTAGACCATACCTTTCTTCAGGAGATTTTAATCGGAAACGATGCGGAATCAGCCGCCTACGATATGGAGCAGATTAAAAATGTAACCGAAGTATTCGGCGCCAATTATGAAATCGACCGCTTTTCTACGGAATGCGCTTCTTCTACGAACCTGTATACGATTTCGCTTGAAGACTATTCCGCTTACCGTTTTGGCGATTTGATTGCCTTCATACCCGATACGGACAATCTTATCAATCCGAAGCTCCGAATCAACGGGCTTGATCCTCTTCCTCTCTATCAGGAATATACGGAAGAATTTCTGGAAGCCGGACGCCTTACGGCAGGCAAAGCCTGTGTCATACGAATCAAATATGTAAACGGATCGTTCGCCGCATTTTATCTCGGCAGATATCAGCCGCACGCCTTATGCGTATTAACGGGCCGCGACGACGACCCGAACTATACGAAAGCTTATTTTTCCCAAAAATACAACTGTGACGAAAGCAATATTGTATTCCGCGTCGAACCGTACAGCCCGTTTACGGTGCAGAAGCTCGGCGAACTGTTAGACGTGAAATCCGGCGGCGTCTTTGACAATATCAACTCCGACTCCGCCGCGGTACAGAACGCTGTTTACTACAATCAAAAGTCATCATCATTCAACGACACCGTTACGATACGAACAAAAATGATTCCGTTTCTGGATGTAAACCGGAAAGTGGAATACAAAAAACAACAGGATAACGAAATACATCCCTATGTCGTTAAGTTTGTCGAACATCATACGGACTCTTTTACTTCGACTATCGTTATGTATCGGTTTTATCCGCTTTATTATCTATAAGAAGGGAGAACAAGGATGGAATATTCACGCAGTTTCGGAAGCAGATTTCCGAATGAGCTGATTCCCGCAGGCACAAAAAAGGATATTGACAATACGATAGAGCATCTCGTATCCCGTTATTACAGCCTTCTCGACTCCGGCGACACATCCGCCGCCTTCGCCCTGTATCAGGAGCACAAACAGGAGCTTGACGATTACCTCATACACGCGGCATATGTCAATCGGCTGGAGGAGGAACTCTATAATATCGGTTTAAACGTACTGAAACGGGAAAAAACGGTCGTCAGTGAACTCATGCCGATCGAACAGCCCGACGATTCCTACTGGTATCAGGATTACGGAAGCGGTATTTTGTCCGCAGGCGGGGAGGGCGAGGTCATATGGAATTAAGAGACATCGTATTTGAACCGCAAAACGATATGCGCGCAGAATGCGCAGACCTCGTCCGGAAACAGGAAAACCTTATCCGGCAGGAGCGTTACGACGACGCGGTAATCCTTTTAAACGACAACGCGTATAAAGGGGGCTTCCGCGCGTCTCTTTTTAACGGGATACAGAACAAAATACGCGCGCTTTCACATTATCTGCTGAACGAATACGCAGCAAATGAGGATGAATGTTACAGCGACACCGAACCCTCCGAAGAACAGATGGAGGGGAAAAATTTTTGGATCAAAACGGAGGACTAAATATGAGTATCTTATCAGGATTTTTAAAAACAAAGAAATACAGAAAGACGGCAAACGGCTATAAGCTGCAGTCGGAGTGGACAAGTTCTCAGACAGTACAGATGGACGACGGAAACACGCTTCAAAACAACCTCGGCGCAATTAAGGGCATTACCTCATCGCTGACTTCCACAAACAGCAGCTATGCACTGTCTGCGGCTGCGGGGAAGAATCTGCAGGATCAGTTTAATAATGTAATAAAATATACGATTGTACCTACGGATTATGTCACAGATAAAGAAAAAACGAAAAATGATGTAAAAGCATACTCTTTCGGTAAAATCGGATTTATTACAGGTACTGTTATTCCCTCGCAAAAAGGCGACTTAGTATTATTTACTGTGCAAGGAATGAAACCTTTAACTGCATGTGCGGGTATAGGTTCAGAGCTTTCAACTTCTTCTCCCCAGGCCAATTGCACCATTAGTATAAAAACAACTTCTATATCCTTTAATATCATAAAAGAAAGGGTTCCCTATCGCTTTTTGTGCGTATTCCCGATTGATTAAACTTTCCTCTCCCCGAGGAAATGTTATATTTCCTGCAAAAAAGAGAACGGAATTATTTCCGTTCTCTTTTTAACTACCGCGCCATCCTTGACACATCAAAGTAATCCGCATCATTCACATGCGTTTCCAAAGCAGGGACAAAACCTCCGCTTAAAGCGGCTCCGCACGAAAAGCGCTATTCCTTTGAACCGTTGACGGCTCCGACCGGCTTTGCGAATTATGAAATAGAAATCTCCGAAACAGTGTTTTCCACACGATTGATCTGCAATCTGACATAAATCTTTCCATTCTCAAACTCATGCAAAGGACATGCCAACGGCTCCGAAAGATTGGTTACATCAATAGATTTTGCCAAATCTCCCTGTACCAGCCACAAGACAAGCGTTGCTCCATCCGGCACTGTGCCGCAGGAAATATCCGCATAAAGCATTTGAGCGTCCGCGTCTGCAATCGTCATAATCTGTTCTTTCACAAACCCTTCACTGGCGCTTCTAAAATCCAGCTTCCAAACACCATCCAGAAAAGTGTTAGAATTCATACTGATTGTACCTAAGTTCCATACCCGGTCGTTAGAAGCAACATTTGTATTGATACCGTTTCCAACGGCCGCACTGACGATAAAGCCTGTCAGGCATACCAGCATAAGCGCCATACTTGCAATACCGGCAATTAAAAATTTTAAGTGATGCGTTCCTTGTTTTACCATATTACTGTGATCCTCCTTTTCGATATGTGTCCCACATTCTTCGCAATATTTTGCCTTTACCGAAATGCGTCGTCCGCAAGCCGGACATATTGTTTTGATTTCTGAACGGCGCAGAAAGTAAAGCAGCAATCCGATAAAAGGTGTGGCTGCAAAAACTACAATCGCCCATAATACCGGGTCATCGCCCCGCCCTTTACAGTCCTGATATACCCATGCTGCAACAAAAGCAGAGGCAGACAACGCAAAAAGGACAAAACAAAGAAGCAGGACGGGCAGCAGCATAGACAGACCGTTAAAACCATCGCTTTTCAAAAAATATAGACCAAACCGTAATAAAATTAATACTATTATAACTGGGATTCCAATAGAAAGCAAAAATCTGTTCTTTTTCGTATTCTTCATGCCGGCACACCTCTTTTCTCAATGCGGATTGTGATTTCCTCTTTTATATTCGCTCTTTTTACGCCCGCTATGGTAAGCAATATACCAGCCGCATCAGCATAAAAGCAGATGCCCGCGGCAAAGTAAGACAAATAACTGTTTTCAATCACGATCAGAGCCAAAAGAGCCAACAATGTAAAAGTGATTAAATTTAAAATCATCGGCAAATACCAAAATGATAATTGATACGTAGCAGGCTGCTTACGCAGGACGGCTTCTTGTTGATACAGAGCCGCTTTCAGTACATGATTCAGTTCCGGGGCCGGAACATCCGTCATATTCATAGAAGCCCGGATCGCTTCTTCTATTTCCGCATTAGAACGATTCTTTCTCATAACCAGCTTCCTCCAATCTTTTTTTTATTAAACTTCTCCCCTTGAACAATCGACTTTTCACGGTACCCGGCGGTTTCTTTATAATAGCCGCTATCTGCTCTATGGAACAATCGGAAAGGTAAAATAATATCAGTGGTACCTGAAATTTTTCCGGGAGAGTTTGAATGATTTGACGGACTTTTGTAATCAATTCTTTTTGAAGATAACCTTCTTCAATACTCTCTTCAGAATGCAGTACTGTTCCCATATCCTCGTCAAAATTACTGCAAGGAGCAATCGTATTTCGGCGCGCTTGTTTTCTTCTGTCGCTTTTCCAAAGATTATGGGCTAAGGAGAAAAACAGCGCTTTCGGGTTTTTCTCCCAATCAAGCGTCCATTCTGTTTCTAACGCTTTTAGGAACGTTTGCTGATACAAATCCTCGGCATCCGCCTTGTCCGAACAGAGTTTCAGGCAAAATCGATATATATCCGTACCGAAATCATCAATACATGTTTCTATTTCTGTTGCATTCACTGTTTCACCTCCTCTGCCTCTTCACCCTATATTCGCCATGACTTTGTATGCGGTTCATTTTTTAGAAATTTTTTAATCCCAAGAGTGAAAAAGAAATTCTCGCACTTCGGGCAGAACATTTATGTTTCTTTTCCCGTCTGTTCATACATTTTGAAGGAATGGGGCTAAAAACCTTTTCAGGGGAACGGCAAAAAGGAAACGAAATAGAAAAGAAACGTATGACAAAAGCGGCGGTATCCTTCACGATACCGCCGCTTGCTTTTCGCACTAAAGATATACTAAGAATCCGAAGCCTCCGTCGATTGGAACCGAGATCGCTTTAACTTTTCACGCATTGGAGATTGCAGATCAAAGCACATTTTTTTAATATCAATAATTGGTTTTGCACAAATAGAACGAATCGCTGTACTTCCTATATGATTTATTCTCTCTATTTTAGGAACTCTGTTTTTCAAAAAATTTTCTTCATCAGTGTACCATTCTTTCCAATAAGGCTGATGCTCTGTCAAATAGATAGGAAATAGCTTCCATAATTCTTCTAAACTCATTTCAGATAATTTCTTCTCCATTTTTCTCCCCTGCTAAATTCCGATTTCAGCTACGTTTCATTTCTTGTGCCTACATTCCAATTACTTTCCTGATAGTAGTTGCCATCCTTATTGTTAATTTGTTGCTGATATTTGCACGCGCTGGAAAAAACCATTTCCACTATTCAGATAGGTCTGAAAGCCATAAATACGCATCTTCTCCGTATGTTTCCATTATACAGGATAATTGCAGAAATGCAATTTCAAACGTATAGACTTTGAAAGAATGTAATTCTCGCAGCAATCCGAGATTTGCATTTTTTCTGACAAACTGGATTTACGGACGTTCGGAATAGCACTTTGAAACTCGAATGGCCGTCCGAAAAGAAACATTCCGGCAGGGGAAGCAACGCAAGGAGCCAACTTCGAGACAAAATGTCCCACTGTGGGCAGCAGAAAGCGGTCAATACCCTGCGAGAGTTACACGCAATTTTGCGATTTGAGACGCATAAGGGCAACCCGGCAAGACCGCTGGAAGGCACCTGCACGGATGTCCGGCTGCAGCTTTTCAGAAACAGCCATGACATTGCGCTTACCGATCAGGATGGCAATGGACAGAACCCGCTCTTAACCAAAGCTGCACTGACAGACAACCTGCTTGGCGTGGAGGAGATTACACCCGCTTCAACCGTTTCATATTAAAAAACAAAACATCACATAATTTTGTTTATTCTTCATATACTATATTTGAAAGAAATTGAATGATATTTCTTGCAATTTGCTTCATTCGTCAGTATAATAAAGATAGAAAGGATGTGATGAAATGACTACTGTAAGCCTTCGATTTGATGATGAAATGAAAAAGCAACTGGATGAAATGTGCGATGAGATGGGAATGAACCTTACTACCTTTTTTATGATTTATGCCAAAAAAGCCTTACGGGACCGCCGTATTCCTTTTGAAATCGCTGCTCCTTTGGACCCCTTTTATTCCGATTCCAATATGGAGCAACTGCGGAAAGCAGGCCAGCAAATTAAAAACGGCCAGGTAATCGTAAAAACTATGGAAGAACTGGAGGCTATGGAGCGTGAGTAAAATCACTTTTGCCGAAGACGCGTGGACGGAATATCTCTACTGGCAGTCCCAGGATAAAAAGACATTGAAGAAAATAAACAGCCTCTTAAAGTCCATCCAACGGGAACCGTTTACCGGCGAAGGGAAACCGGAACCGCTAAAAACAGCCCGGATGGAGAATGGAGCAGAAGGATCAATGAAAAAGACCGCCTCGTTTATATGGTCAATGATGATAGTATTGTCATAACGCAGTGCAAAGGACACTATAATGACAAATAGCAAGGCATCTACCGCCTGCGTTCTATAAAGAGTAAAACACATTTCCCATTGCAAAGCAATGCTGAAAGAGATACTTATAGCCGAACAAATGAGTATCGCTGTTTATGATGGAATTAAATGTCAGAAGAACTGTCAACGGCGGCGCATTTGCGCCGTTCATCTTGACCGTTGACTGGCTCGGCTGGCTGTGCTATCTCTCTGATAAACTGGAATTATTTAAACCATATTATGATCAATGTATTTAAAAAAAGGCTTTTTATTCACTTTATCTATATTATGTTGATACCATTCAAATGACTCTTTTAATCCTTCACTTAATGGTTTTACTTCCTTCATTAAACTATACTGTTTAGAAACATCAAGATAATATTCATAATCATAAAAACTAAAATAATTTCTTTGTTCAACATTTTCATACACATTTATAAATTCCACTGTTTTCCCCACTATATGATAACAGAGTTCAACCCATTCACGAATAGATACAACTTCTTTATTTCCAACGTTGAAAATATGTTGTTTCGGTTTGTTTTTTAAAATTATGTCAATGAACCTACACAAGTCATGGATGTGAAAAAACTGCAATTTCATTTCTCCATCTTTTGGTAAATAAAATTTTCTATCTGCTAAGGCGCAATCAAAAACGAATGCTTCACGATATATATTATTCATTTGCCCATATAAATAAGCATTCCTATAGAGAATGAAAATTGAACTTTGACAAAATAAAATCTCCC
>CANPGM010000046.1 GCA_947573605.1 uncultured Roseburia sp.
TCCCAGAGGAACCCGTATCTTTGGACCGGTGGCAAGAGAGCTTCGTGAGAAACAGTTCATGAAGATTGTTTCCCTGGCTCCGGAAGTATTATAGGAGGATCGAAGATATGGCGACAATGAAAATTAAAAAAGGCGATATGGTTAAGGTAATCGCCGGTAAAGATAAAGACAAAGAAGGAAAAGTCATTCGTGTAGATAAGAAGGACAACAGAGTTCTTGTGGAAGGCATCAATATGGTGACAAAGCATGCAAAACCGAGCATGGCAAATCAGCAGGGCGGTATCGTTCATCAGGAAGCGCCGATTGATCTTTCCAACGTGATGTATCTCCACAAAGGCAAGCCGACCCGTATCGGTTTTAAGATGGACGGAGATAAAAAAGTCCGCGTAGCAAAGGCTACCGGAGAAGTTATTGACTAATTAAAGAGAGGAGGCCAATCAGTTGAGCAGACTTAAAGAACAGTATCAGAATGAAATCGTTGATGCAATGATTAAAAAATTTGGATATAAAAATATTATGGAAGTGCCGAAGCTCGAGAAGATCGTCGTAAATATGGGCGTCGGAGAGGCCAAAGAAAATGCCAAGCTGCTGGAATCTGCCATAAAGGATATGGAGACGATTACCGGTCAGAAGGCAATCGCTACCAAAGCGAAAAATTCCGTTGCAAACTTTAAAATAAGAGAAGGTATGGCAATCGGATGCAAGACAACCTTACGCGGGAAGAAAATGTATGAGTTTATGGATCGTTTAATCAATCTGGCTCTGCCGCGTGTACGCGACTTCCGCGGTGTAAATCCGAATGCGTTTGACGGCCGCGGCAACTATGCGCTCGGTATCAAAGAGCAGATTATCTTCCCGGAGATCGAGTACGACAAGGTAGACAAGATAAGAGGTATGGACGTTATCTTCGTTACGACGGCAAAGACGGATGAAGAGGCACGCGAATTATTGGCTCAGTTCAATATGCCATTTGCAAAATAATAGGAGGGAATTTGAATGGCTAAGACAAGTATGAAAATAAAACAGCAGCGTAAACAAAAATTCTCTACCAGAGAATATACACGTTGCCGGATTTGTGGACGTCCACATTCTGTTTTAAGAAAATACGGAATCTGCAGAGTATGTTTCCGTGAACTGGCATACAAAGGTCAGATCCCAGGCGTGAAGAAAGCAAGCTGGTAAAATGCGCCTGAAGGTTTAAAGTAATTATTTTAAGGAGGAAATATACATCATGACAACGAATGATCCAATTGCAGATATGCTTACGAGAATTCGTAATGCAAATATTGCGAAACATGATACAGTTGATGTTCCCGCATCTAAGATGAAGACCGCTATCGCCGGAATTCTTTTAGATGAAGGTTATATCGAAAAATATGATATCATTGAAGACGGTAATTTCAAGACCATCCGCATCACACTGAAATACGGCGCGGATAAGAATGAAAAAATCATTACCGGTCTTAAGAGAATTTCCAAACCGGGACTTCGTGTTTATGCAGGTAAGGATGAGCTTCCGAGAGTGCTTGGCGGTTTAGGAATTGCAATTCTTTCTACCAATCAGGGAATTATTACGGATAAGGAAGCAAGAAAGCTTCAGGTAGGCGGAGAAGTGCTTGCATTTATCTGGTAAGCGGAAGTTTCAGAAAGAAAAGTGTGTTGTTTTTTCGGCTGTGCCATTAAAAACGGCGCAGCGGTTACTGTAGATTTATCAATTTAATTTTAGGAGGTACGGGCATGTCACGTATAGGAAGAATGCCAATCGCAGTTCCGGCCGGCGTTACGGTTGATATTGCAGAAAATAATCATGTGACTGTAAAAGGTCCGAAGGGAACTCTGGAGAGGACCCTTCCATCTGAGATGGAGATTACAATGGAAGGCGCCGAAATTACGGTTAAAAGGCCTAACGATTTAAAGAGAATGAAATCCTTACACGGATTGACAAGAACCCTTATTAACAACATGGTAGTCGGCGTTACGGAAGGCTATAAAAAAGTGCTTGAAGTAAACGGCGTCGGTTACAGAGCATCCAAAGCGGGAAAGGTTCTCACGCTTAACCTCGGATACTCACATCCGGTTGAGATGACCGATCCGGAAGGGCTTGAGTCTGCGGTAGAAGGAAATAAAATTACCATAACAGGTATCGATAAAGAAAAAGTTGGCCAGTACGCAGCGGAAATCAGAGATAAGAGAAGACCGGAGCCCTACAAAGGGAAAGGTATTAAATATGCTGATGAAGTTATTAGACGTAAGGTTGGTAAGACTGGTAAGAAATAATTAAAGGAGTGACGAAAAATGGTTAGTAAGAAGTCAAGAACGACAGTTCGTGAGAACAAACATAGAAGAATACGCCATCATCTTGCAGGAAATGCAGAAAGACCGCGTTTAGCTGTGTTCAGAAGCAATAATCATATGTACGCTCAAATTATTGACGACACAGTTGGAAATACACTTGTAGCCGCTTCTACCCTTGAAAAAGAGGTAAAAGCTGAGCTTGAAAAGACTAATAACGTCGATGCAGCGGCGCATCTGGGCACTGTGATTGCAAAGAGGGCATTAGATAAGGGTATTAAGGCAGTTGTCTTTGACAGAGGCGGTTTCATATATCAGGGAAAAATAAAAGCTTTAGCCGATGCAGCAAGAGAAGCCGGATTAGAGTTTTAAAACAAAGGCAGTTGTGCACATTATTTTAGGAGGAAACAAAAACATGAAACGTGAAATCATTGATGCTAGTCAGTTGGAATTAAATGAAAAAGTAGTGTCAATCAAACGTGTAACAAAAGTTGTGAAAGGCGGACGTAACATGCGCTTTACAGCTTTAGTTGTTGTCGGCGACGGCAACGGTCATGTAGGTGCCGGTCTTGGCAAAGCAACTGAAATTCCGGAAGCAATCCGCAAGGGAAAAGAGGATGCCATCAAAAAGCTTATTACAGTAAAACTTGATGAAGTAGACAGTATTACACATGACGTTACAGGGAAGCATACAGGCGCGTCTGTATTATTAAAGAA
Organism: uncultured Roseburia sp.; assembly: GCA_947573605.1. Classification (GTDB taxonomy): domain Bacteria; phylum Bacillota; class Clostridia; order Lachnospirales; family Lachnospiraceae; genus Roseburia. The sequence continues at coordinate 3,010 of CANPGM010000046.1, forward strand.
GTCTCCGGAAGGTACCGGTATTATCGCAGGCGGTCCTGCGCGTAATGTCTGCGAACTTGCAGGCGTTAAGAACATCCGTACAAAGTCGCTGGGCTCCAATAATAAACAGAATGTAGTGCTTGCAACGATTGACGCTTTAAGCCAGTTGAAATCTCCGGAAGAAGTAGCAAGGCTTCGCGGCAAGTCCGTAGAAGAAATTCTGGGTTAGGAGGAATCTGAAATGGCAGATAAGAAATTAAAAGTAACATTAATTAAATCAACAATTGGCGCTGTTCCGAAGAACAGAAAAACGATTGAAGCGCTTGGTCTGACAAAGCTCCATAAAACGGTAGAGCTGCCGGACAATGCGGCTACCGCAGGAGCGCTTAAAAAAGTTGCGCCATACGTAAAAGTAGAAGAAATCTAAGATAAGGAGGTGTCGTTATGGACTTATCAAGTTTACACGCGGCTGAGGGTTCCGTTCACAGCAAAAATTTTAGAAGAGGCCGCGGACACGGATCCGGAAACGGCAAGACAGCCGGTAAAGGACATAAGGGTCAGAAAGCTCGTTCGGGAGCGCCAAGACCGGGATTTGAAGGCGGTCAGATGCCGTTATACAGAAGACTGCCGAAGAGAGGGTTTAAGTGCAGAAACTCCAAGACGATTGTTGGAGTTAATCTTTCCTCGCTCGAACGTTTTGAGAATGATTCTGTAGTTTCCGTTCAGACATTGATGGAAACCGGTATTGTAAAGAATCCGAGAGACGGAGTTAAGATTCTTGGAAATGGAGAATTTACCAAAAAGCTTACCGTTCAGGCAAATGCATTCAGTGCAGGCGCAAAGGAAAAAATCGAAGCTCTTGGTGGAAAAGCAGAGGTGATCTAATGCTGGAGACACTTCGTAACGCATTTAAAATTAAAGATATTCGTCAGAGAATATTTTTTACATTTTTAATGTTAATCGTAATCCGAATAGGAAGCCAGCTTCCTGTTCCTGGTGTAAACGGGGAAGTATTTGCCAATTGGTTTGACAATCGATTTGCGGAAGGAATGGGCTTCTTTAATGCGATTACCGGCGGTTCTTTCAGCAGGATGTCTGTTTTTGCGCTGAATATTACGCCGTATATCACATCTTCGATTATAATGCAGCTTCTTACGATAGCGATTCCGAAGCTGGAGGAGATGCAGCGCGACGGAGAAGAAGGCCGTAAAAAAATTGCTTCCATTACAAGATATCTGACTATCGCTCTTGCTCTGATTGAATCAGTTGCAATGGCAATCGGATTCGGCAGAGGCGGATATTTAGAGCCGTTTAACGCTTTAACAGTAATTATGGTTGTAATTACTTTTACCGCGGGTTCCGCAATTCTTATGTGGATCGGCGAACGGATTACGGAAAACGGCGTCGGAAACGGTATTTCTATCGTGCTTACGATTAATATTATTTCCCGTATTCCGGACGATTTGACGACCTTATACGGGCAGTTTATTTCGGGTAGATCCGTTCCGAAGGGAATTCTCGCGGCGGTGATTATTCTTGCGATTATTGCTGCTATGGTGGTTTTCGTTATTGTCCTTCAGGGCGGCGTGAGAAAGATTCCGGTACAGTATTCAAAGAAGATCCAGGGAAGAAAGCAGGTGGGCGGACAGTCTACGCATATTCCGCTCAAAGTCAATATCGGCGGCGTTATTCCGGTTATTTTTGCACAGTCGTTACTGCAGACGCCGATTATTGTTGCCAATCTTTTCGGTAAGGGAGACGGAACCGGTATCGGAAGTAAGATTTTAAGAGGAATGAACCAGGCGAACTGGTGTAATCCGAGCGAACCGATTTATACGATAGGACTTGTTGTCTATATTATTTTAATCGTTGCATTCGCTTATTTCTATACGTCGATTACGTTCAATCCGCTTGAGATTGCAAATAATATGAAAAAAGCGGGAGGATTTATACCGGGTATCCGGCCGGGAAAACCGACCAGCGACTATCTGAACAGAATTTTAAATTATATTGTCTTTATAGGAGCCGTAGGACTTGCTTTCGTGGCGTTTGTTCCGATTTTCTTCAACGGAGTATTCAAAGCGGACGTTTCTTTCGGCGGAACATCCATTATCATTATTGTCGGTGTTGTGATTGAGACATTAAAACAGATCGAATCGCAGATGCGCGTTCGCTTCTATAAGGGATTTTTAAACGACTAATCATTTACAATAACGCCAGGTTTTTGCCTGGCGTATTGCAAATTCTTGAAAAGTTTCAGGGTGTATTGGGAAGGGAAGGGTATCAGGTTATGAAAAAAATAATTATGCTGGGGGCGCCGGGCGCCGGTAAGGGAACACAGGCAAAGCAGATTGCGGAACGGTATCATATTCCGCATATTTCGACCGGAGATATTTTCCGTGCGAATTTAAAAAACGGAACGGAGCTTGGAAAGAAGGCAAAAGAATATATGGATCAGGGGCTTTTGGTTCCGGATGATCTTACCTGCGATATTGTAATGGATCGGATCCGGCAGGAGGATTGTAAGGACGGCTTCGTTCTGGACGGATTTCCGAGAACGATTCCGCAGGCGGAGGCATTGACGGAAGCGCTTGATAAAATAAATCAGAAAATGGACGTTGCAATTGATGTGGCTGTGCCGGACGAGAGTATCGTAGAACGAATGAGCGGCAGACGCGCCTGTTTAACCTGCGGCGCGACGTATCATATAGTATCTATTCCTACGAAGGCAGAAGGTATTTGCGACAAGTGTGGAAACGCCGTTGTTTTAAGAGATGACGATAAGCCGGAAACGGTTCAGAAGCGCCTGTCCGTTTATCATGAACAGACACAGCCGTTGATTGATTATTATAAAAAGCAGAACATATTACAGACCGTTGACGGAACACAGCCGATGGAAGAAGTATTTAAGGCTGTTACCGAAATTTTAGAACAGTAGGAAAAAGCAGCCTGTCATGAGAACGAAAAAGAATTCTGTTACGATTAAATCGGAGAGCGAGCTCGCACGAATGCGCAAGGCGGGGAAAATACTTGCAAAGGTGCATGAACAGCTTGGGAAAGAATTAAGACCGGGAATGTCAACATACGAAATTGACAGAATCGGCGAAGAAATGATTCGAAGCTTTGGCTGTACGCCGTCTTTTAAAAATTATAACGGTTATCCGGCTTCCGTATGCGTATCGATTGATGAAGAGGTCGTGCACGGGATACCCTCGAAAGAAAAGTTTATCCGGGAAGGGGATATCGTAAGCCTGGATATCGGAGTCGTTTATAAGGGATATCATTCCGACGCCGCAAGAACACATGCGGTAGGAGAAATCTCGAAGGAGGCGTCGTTATTAATCGAACGAACGAGACAGTGTTTTTTTGAGGGAATGCGTTATGCAAAAGCCGGGCATTGTCTGCATGAGATATCGGGTGCGATCGGCGCATATGCGGAACGTTTCGGATACGGCGTAGTAAGGGATTTGTGCGGCCACGGAATAGGGAGAAAGCTGCATGAAGAACCTGAGATACCCAATTATAAAAAGCTGCTTCCGGGAATAAGACTTCGGCCGGGAATGACACTTGCGGTCGAGCCGATGATCAATGCGGGCAAAGCGGCGGTTTGCTGGTTAGACGACGAATGGACGGTTGTTACAAAAGATATGTCATTGTCCGCTCATTATGAGAATACTATTGTCATAACGGAGGGAATGCCGGAGATCCTTACGCTTACGGATTCCGAAATGGCAAAAAACAGGCAGCATGACTGAAAGTGTAAAAAGGAAGGGTACTATGGAATTTGCAAAATCATTGTCCGGGCATGATAAAAATCAGTATTATCTGATTTTAGAGGAGGACGGAGAATTTGTTTTTCTGGTAAACGGCAGTACGAGGACGCTTCATAAGCCCAAGAAAAAAAACAGAAAGCATATACAGCCCGTAAAAAGGATTCCCGCGGAGGCGGAGGCGTTTTTAAAACAGGAAATAACCGATATATCAATAAAAAAAGCGCTGAATGCATATGAGAATTTTGTATTAAAGAAAGTCAATGCAGCAGAATCATAAAACAGGAGGAATATTAGATGTCAAAGGCAGATGTAATTGAAGTCGAAGGAGTTGTTGTTGAGAAATTGCCGAATGCTTTTTTCAAGGTAGAGCTTGAGAACAAGCATCAGATTCTTGCAACAATCAGCGGTAAATTGCGTATGAATTTTATCCGTATTTTACCGGGCGACAGAGTCACGATTGAAATGTCGCCGTACGATTTGACCAAAGGCAGAATTATATGGAGAGATAAATAAAAAAGGTTGACTTTTTCATGCGTACATGCTAAAATGCTATTCGGACACTTTTGGATAGTGCCTTTTTGTGTATAAAATGCCAATTTAAGGCGCCTGTGTCGAGGAAGCATAAACGACGCTTTTACAGGAAAAAGGGACTTGAGAGGAAAGGAGGATTTGCTGTGAAGGTAAGATCATCAGTTAAACCTATTTGCGAGAAATGCAAAGTCATTAAAAGAAAAGGAAGCATCAGAATTATCTGTGAGAATCCGAAGCACAAACAGAGACAGGGCTAACAGTTTCCTTTCAATGTTTGTGTCAGACGGCATAGGTCTGTCTGAATCATTATGTGCGGCTGCAGTGAAAATTGTTTTTCACTGTTATCATAATAAACGGCAGCGGACAGCCGCGTCGTATTGTCTCTATACCGAGGACATACGGCGGAATCATGCAAAATCCGGAAAAATATCGGAAGCACACATTTCAGGCCGGGGCACCGGAGCTGTTTTTTGATATTTTGTCCCTAATAAAGTTACTCTATGCAAAGTGGCTTGACGTAAACAGACATGAATCAGAAAAATTTGAGATGCGGGGCAGTCCGGCATCAGATGAATTAATGGAGGTTAAAAAGCACATGGCTCGTATTGCAGGTGTAGATTTACCAAGAGAAAAACGTGTTGAAATCGGTTTGACTTATATCTACGGTATCGGCAGAGTAAGTTCCAATCGTATTCTTGCAGAAGCAAAAGTAAATCCGGATACCCGTTGCAGAGATTTAACGGACGACGAGGTTAAGAGAATCAGTGATGTGATCGACAGAACACAGACGGTAGAAGGTGATTTGAGAAGAGAAATCGCTCTTAATATCAAGAGACTTCAGGAAATCGGATGCTACCGCGGAATCCGTCACAGAAAAGGACTTCCGGTTCGCGGACAGAAGACAAAGACGAATGCCAGAACGCGTAAGGGTCCGAAGCGCACGGTTGCAAATAAGAAGAAATAAGCTCCGGTATCGCTGTGACAGTATGTATGAAATGCAGACAATTATTTTTATAGAGAAAGTAGGTTAGTTTAGATATGGCGAAGGTTACGAAAAAAGTGACAAAGAAGCGCGTAAAGAAAAACGTTGAACGGGGACAGGCACATATTCAGTCATCTTTTAACAATACAATTGTAACAATTACGGATGCTGAAGGCAATGCTTTATCATGGGCGAGTGCCGGCGGTCTTGGATTCAGAGGTTCAAGGAAATCTACTCCATATGCCGCGCAGATGGCGGCGGAAACTGCTACAAAGGCAGCTTTAATCCACGGTTTAAAGACAGTAGACGTTATGGTTAAAGGACCAGGTTCAGGAAGAGAGGCGGCAATCCGTGCACTTTCCGCATGCGGACTTGAAGTTACAAGCATCAAAGACGTTACTCCTGTACCTCATAATGGATGTCGTCCACCAAAACGCAGAAGAGTTTAATTAGGAGGTAGAGACTAAGATGGCAGTAAATAAAGTTCCTGTTCTTAAGAGATGCAGATCACTTGGATTAGAACCAAGTTACTTAGGATATGATAAAAAATCCAACAGAGAGTTAAAAAGAACAAACAAGAAGATGTCCGAGTACGGTCTTCAGCTTCGTGAAAAGCAGAAGGCAAAATTCATTTACGGCGTACTGGAGAAGCCTTTCCATAATTATTATTTAAAAGCCGATAAGATGAAAGGCATGACCGGTACAAACCTGATGACAATGTTAGAGTCCAGACTGGACAACGTAATCTTCCGTCTTGGATTCGCAAGAACAAGAAGAGAAGCAAGACAGATTGTTGACCATAAGTTTGTGCTTGTCAACGGAAAACAGGTAAACATTCCTTCTTATCTGGTAAAAGCCGGCGACGTGATCGAAATCAAAGAGAAAAACAAAGGACTTCAGAGAATGAAAGACATTATTGCAGCAACCGGCGGCAGACTGGTGCCGGATTGGCTGGATGTCGACATGGAGAAATTACAGGGAACTGTAAAAGAATTACCTTCCAGAGAGCAGATTGACGTACCTGTCAACGAAATGCTCATCGTCGAGTTATATTCTAAATAGGCGTAACTAATGCAGGTATGCGGATTAGGGAACGTAAGACAGATTCAGGCGGTTGTTTTAAGTTTCGGGACATATTGCAAGCCGGGGGATTTTATCTCCCGGCATAATCCGTCATAAAAGAGATATGGAAATGCCAGACCAAACCCGAGAAGGAGGGACTTTGTAGTGTTCGATTTTCAAAAACCAAAAATTGAAATTGCTGAAATTTCAGAAGACAAAAAGTACGGCCGGTTTGTTGTAGAACCATTGGAAAGAGGCTATGGTACTACACTTGGCAATTCGTTGAGAAGGATTATGCTTTCTTCTCTGCCAGGTGCAGCCGTCAGTCAGATTAAAATTGACGGTGTGCTACATGAGTTCAGCTCTATTCCAGGAGTAAAGGAAGATGTTACCGAGATTGTGATGAACATTAAAGAGCTTGCAATCCGTAATAACAGTTCCTCGGACGAACCGAAGGTTGCTTATATTGAATTCGAAGGTGAAGGCGTTGTAACTGCGGCAGATATTCAGGCAGATTCCGACATCCAGATTCTGAATCCGGATTTGGTAATTGCAAATTTAAATGGCGGAGCCGACTGTAAATTATACATGGAGCTTACCATTTCAAAGGGCAGAGGTTATGTAAACTCTGACAAAAATAAAACGGAAGACATTCCGATCGGCGTAATTGCAATTGATTCCATTTATACGCCGGTAGAGCGGGTAAATCTTTTGATAGAGAATACCCGTGTCGGTCAGATTACCGACTATGATAAACTTACATTAGATGTTTATACAAACGGAACCCTGGAACCGGATGAGGCCGTAAGTCTGGCAGCTAAGGTTTTGAGCGAGCATTTAAATCTCTTTATTGATTTATCGGAGGCTGCGCAGACAGCGGACGTTATGATTGAAAAGGAAGATAATGCAAAAGAAAAGGTTCTTGAGATGAACATAGATGAACTGGAATTATCCGTTCGTTCGTACAATTGTCTGAAGAGAGCCGGAATCAATACGGTGGAAGAACTGACAAACAGAACGCCGGAGGATATGATGAAGGTTCGAAACCTGGGACGTAAATCATTAGAAGAGGTTCTTGCAAAGTTGAAAGAGCTGGGGCTTCAGTTAAACCAGGGAGAAGATTAAAGGGGCAGAAACAGTAAGACCGCAGGGCATGGAGTATGTCGTCGCCGCAAAATGAGCGCATAGCTGCGATAGAAGAGCAGTTATGTACGGCATTCGGCAGGTAAGACGAAAGAGCGCTGCCGGATGTACCATCAGGAATGGAGGAAAAGTAAGATGGCAAAGTATCGTAAGTTAGGAAGAACATCCAGCCAGAGAAAGGCATTATTAAGAGGGCAGGTAACGGCTCTGCTGCATAACGGCAAAATTGTTACGACAGAGGCGAGAGCAAAGGAAGTAAGAAAAATTGCCGAAGGCCTGATCGCTATGGCTGTCAAAGAGAAAGATAACTTTGAAGAGGTTACCGTAAAGGCAAAAGTTGCCCGTAAAGACAAAGACGGTAAGCGTGTAAAAGAGGTTGTGGACGGTAAGAAAGTTACTGTTTACGACGAAGTGGATAAGACGATTAAGAAGGATAAACCGTCCCGTCTTCATGCAAGAAGAGAGATGTTAAAAGTTCTTTATCCGGTGAAAGAGGTTCCGACCGAAGCCGCCGGCAAAAAGAAAAATACAAAAATGGTTGATATGCCGAAAATGCTATTTGAAGAGATCGCTCCGAAATATGCTGGCCGCAACGGTGGTTATACGAGAATCGTAAAAATCGGACAGCGTAAAGGAGACGGCGCTTTAGAAGTGCTGCTTGAGCTGGTATAACAAAGATTGTTTTAAAAGAGCTGCTACATGTGTATCAGCTCTTTTTGTAATTTACCAGGTTTTTATTGTTTCTGCACTCTTGCCAGCGGCAGCGTGAAAATAAATTCTGTTCCGACGCCTTCCGTACTGATTACATTGATATTTTCCCCGTGTGCCTGAACAATCTCCTTTACAATTGAAAGGCCGAGCCCGGTACCTTTTTTATCCTTTCCGCGGGAAAGGTCTGTTTTATAAAATCGCTCCCAGATTTTTTGTATACTGTCTTTCGGAATGCCGATTCCCGTATCTTTTACCGAAACAAAGACCTTTTCGTTTTTTTCGGTTGTCTCTACGGCAATGGCCGAGCTGTCATGACTGAACTTTACGGCGTTGTCGATCAGGTTGTAGAGAACCTGCTGAATCTTGCCGAAATCCGCCGTAACAAACAGCTTTTCACCGGTTAAAATCAGATGAAAGGAAATTTGCTTTTTCATACAGACGCCCTCGAAAGTGCGTACGGTTTTTTTGATCAGCAGATTCACGTCGAAGTCCGTGATATCAAGCATAATGCCGCGAGAACCGATTTTATTCAGCTCCAACAGGCTCCTTGTCAGTTTGTTTAAGCGTTCTGTCTCATATAAAATAATATTTAAATATTTTTCCTGAGTTTCTACCGGGATCGTTCCGTCAAGCATTGCTTCCACGTAGCCTTTGATAGAGGTAAGGGGGGAACGAAAGTCATGAGAGACGTTGGAAATAAATTTTTTCTGATCATCTTCTAAAGTGCGCAGCTCATTTGCCATAAAGCTTAAGGAAGCGGCCAGGTAGCCGATTTCGTCATTTGTATGAACAGCGGCTGCGGCCTCGAAATTTCCCTGTACGTATTCGTCTGCGACGCGCGTAATCTTTCGTATCGGAAAATATATTACGATTGTAAATAGTAAAAATACAAGCAGCGCCGCCAGGAAAATAAGGGCGAGGGTTTCGTAAATTACGGTAATAAAGCTGTTTGCGGATGCGATAATCGAACGCTCCGGTTTATGTATCAATACATAGCCTCTGACCCGATAATTTACGGGAATAGGAGAAAATACGCTTAATGTGTTTTCGGAAAAGCACTGATAAAAGGTACTGATGCGGTAATATTTATTTCCGAAATCCGTGATATCGAAATCAAGAATGATTTCATCGTCAAAGTTCGTGCTTCCAGCGCTGATAAGCACCGTTCCTCCCGCGTCTACAATCCAGATTTCCGCGTTTAAATAGGCGCTTAATGCAGAAAGCTGCATTTCCATCGATTCTACAGACATGGAGCTGTTAAAATAATTTCTGGCGTAATTGGAAGAAATCAGGGCGGCCTCGCGGTAGAGACTGTTCGCTTCTTTTTCTTCCAAACGCCGATATACCGCATGATAAGTAAATGTAGCGGCAATCAGACAGCAAGTCAGCACAAACAACAGATAGCCGAACAGCAGCTTAATGTAAAGTCTCCGCTTCATTACTCTTTTACCTCGAATTTATAGCCGATTCCCCAGACCGTGGAAATCCGCCATTTGCTGTGATCGCGGACTTTTTCGCGCAGACGTTTTACATGTACGTCAACGGTGCGCGTATCTCCGATATATTCATAGCCCCAGATATGATCAAGGAGTTGTTCTCTGGTAAAGACCTGGTTCGGAGAGGAGGCCAGAAAATATAGCAGTTCCAGTTCCTTCGGAGGCATATCTACCTGACTGCCGTTATAAAGCACGGAATAGTTGGACAGATTGATAATCAAATCGGGGTATTTTACGCATTTTAAGTCAGGAGAGACTTCTTCCGCCTTGACGGGCTGATAACGTCTTAGAACAGCCTTTACGCGCGCGACAAGCTCTTTGGAATCAAACGGTTTCATCATGTAGTCGTCCGCTCCGAGTTCAAGACCGAGTACTTTGTCAAAGATTTCACCTTTCGCGGAGAGCATAATGATCGGCACGTTTGCCTTTGCGCGTACTTCGCGGCAGACCTGGTACCCGTCGATGCCGGGGAGCATCAAATCCAGAAGAATCAGGTTCGGATTGTACTGTTCAAACGCGGTTAATGCTTCTTCTCCGTCATTCACAATTTTCGTATCAAAGCATTCTTTTGTTAAATACAGCGAAATAAGCTCTGCAATATTGTTATCGTCATCTACAATTAATATTTTCTGTTTTACAGCCATGTAGTTCTATTCCTTTCCGGAAAATCCGTTTATTTTTCAAATTCTGCAATTGTAACGCCGGCATCGCCTTCCCCAAATTCTCCAAGATGGTATGACTTTACATATTTCAGGCGTTTCAGGTGGTTCCAGACGGCGTTTCTTAATGCGCCCGTGCCTTTTCCGTGCACGATTCTTACGGATGGCAGATGCGAAAGATAGGCGTCGTCCAAATATTTGTCAAGAAGCGAAATTGCTTCGTCCGTAGTTTTCCCAATCAGATTAATTTCCGCCGAAATAGAGGCGGACTTACTCATCTGAATCTTGCCGGCTCCCGTTTTTTTGTACTGCTTTCCGGATGGGGAAGTCTCTTCTTCCAGTAAAATTAAATCTTTGATATTTACCTGTGAATTCAGGATGCCCATCTGAACCGACAAATCGCCTTTGGCGTTCGGAAGCGTGTGAACGGTGCCCGTTAAATTCATACTGAGAACGCGGACCTTATCTCCAATGCGTAAATTTTTAGGCGGCTTGTGAGCGGCGGAAGCATTTTCCTTTTGTATAGACAGGTTTTTTTGCTTTTCACTCATTTTATCGCGCAGCTTTGCACGCTCTTTTTCCATCTGGCTGACGGAGACGCCTGCCGTACCGTATTTATGAAAATTACGAATGGTTTCGTCTGCAAGGTCCTTTGCTTCTTTTAGAATCTGATAAGCTTTTTCATTTGCCTCGCTTAAAATCTTCTCGCGGCTGGCGTCTAATTTTTCCTGTTTTTGTTCGAGCTTTTCCTTTAAAGTCCGAATCTCGGCTTTGTACTGATTCATTTCAAGCTCTTCTTTTTCAATGGTCAGACGGCTTTGTTCAAGGCTTGCCAGGAGATCTTCAAAATTTTCTTCATTCTCGCTGATACGCGACTTCGCATCTGAAATTAAATCACGACTTAACCCAAGTTTTTCCGAAATCGCAAAGGCGTTGCTTTTGCCGGGGATGCCGATCAGCAGTCGGTAGGTCGGGCTTAGGGTTTCTACATTAAATTCACAGCACGCGTTTTCCACGCCGGGTGAAGAAAGGGCAAATACTTTCAGTTCGCTGTAATGCGTCGTCGCCATTGTTCTCGCCCCGTACAGATGAAGCTTTGAAAGAATGGAGATGGCAAGCGCCGCACCCTCTGTCGGGTCCGTTCCGGCGCAGAGCTCGTCAAAAAGTACAAGCGAGCGGTCGTCTACTTTTTCAAGGATACGGATAATATTTGTCATATGCGAAGAAAACGTACTCAAGCTTTGTTCAATGCTCTGTTCGTCTCCGATATCCGCGAATACTTCGTTAAAAATTCCAAGTTCGGAGCGGTCCGAAGCCGGAATATGAAGACCTGCCTGTCCCATTAATGTCAGCAGGCCGACCGTCTTTAAGGATACGGTTTTTCCTCCGGTGTTGGGGCCGGTTACGATTAGCAGATTAAAATCGTCTCCGAGCCGGACGTCAATCGGAACAACTTTTTTGCTGTCTAATAAAGGATGACGGCCTTTTTTTATATGAATGCGCCCTTCCTGGTTAAATAGGGGAGCCGCGCCGTTATAAGACTGGGCGTAGGCAGCCTTTGCAAAAATAAAATCCAGTTCCGTCAGAATGCGGTAATCGGCTTCGAGTTGTGCGGAAGCTTCCGCAACACGGCTGCTTAATCCTGCAAGAATCGCTTCGATTTCTTTTTTTTCTTTTATCTGGAGTTCTTTGTATTCGTTATTTAAATTTACAACAGCCATCGGCTCTATAAAAAGCGTGGAACCGGACTGAGACTGATCGTGCACCATACCGGGAATCTGCGATTTGGCTTCCGCTTTTACCGGAAGGCAGTAACGGCCGTCCCGCATCGTAATTACAGAATCCTGTAAATAACTCCTTGTCGTACTGTTATTTATCATGTGATTCATTTGAGCGCGGATTTTATCGTTCATACCGTGCATGGAACGGCGGATGGAACGGAGCGCGCCGCTGGCGTCATCCGCGATTTCATCCTCGGATAAGATACATCTGCGGATTTCGTCACAAAGCGGGGTGAGCGGCTCAATGCCTGCAAAAAACGAGGTCAGAGAATCCTCCGGCGCATCGTCTCCGGAGGCGCTTTTTGACGCTGCGCGGGCATATGTTTTGGCTCGTTTGGCTGCTTCCAGCAGGGAGCAGACAGAGAGCAGTTCGGCAGCGCTTAAAGAACCGCCGATTTCCAGGCGCTTTAAAGAATCGTTTAAGTTTTTTACGCCGGAAAACGAAAGGCTTCCGAATTGGAACAGCCGTGTCAAGGCGTCTTTTGTCTGTGTCTGCAATAGCAGAAGCTTCGCGTGGTCCGTAATCGGAAGAAGGGAGAGACAACGCTCCTTTGCCTCCGCGCTAAAGGCATACTCTGCTAAAAGCTGGCGTATTTTTGTATATTCTAAAGTAGTAAATACTTTTTCGTTCATGAAAATTCTCCTTATGCAGTATCGTGTAAGTGGTTCTGTCGTCTCTTTATTATAGACCATAGAAGTGGGTAAGAAAAGCAGAAAATAAAGTATTGCAAGCATATGTGTTTCATTTTATAATAAAAATGTCCGTTGAAGCAGAAGAACTGTGGAAAAGAGGAATAAAATGCAGAAAAAAGACGAAAAGGATTATGCATTTATCAAAGAAAAAATTAAAGACAAGCCGATAAATAAGAAGCGTATGGTGATACAGCTTGCGTTTACCCTTTTTCTGGCTGTTTTGTTCGGCCTTGTTTCAGGCGCTGTGTTTGCATATGTGCATCCGCGGCTGGAGCAGAGACTTTATCCGAAGGAAAAGCCGGTTTTTACGCTTCCGCCGGATGAGAAAGAGGACGATTCGGAATCGGAAAGTACGGATGGAACCGATTCGGAATCAGAAAATACGGACGGCAGCGATTCGGAAGCTGACAGCACACAGAATCCCGGAACGGAGCCTCCCGGGGAGAGCAGCAGCGGACCCGGAGGGGAGCAGGAACCGATTGATATGATACAGTGGCAGCCGACTTTGGAGGATTACCAGACATTTTGGAATCAAATGTATGCAATCGGCGCGGAGGCAAACCGTTTTATCGTTACGGTTACCGGTGTGCAGAGCAATATAGACTGGTTTAACAATCCGTATGAGAGCAAAGGGCAGGCATCAGGGATTATTATCGGCAGCAGCGATCAGGAGCTTTTGATTCTGACGGAAAAAAAGGTGCTTTACGGAGCGGAAGAAATTTATGTGACGTTTGCAGACGATACTTCCGTACAGGCGGCGATTCGAAAATATGACGGAAATACCGGTATCACGGTTCTAAGCGTGCCGCAGTCTGCGATTGGGGAAGAAACGATGGCGGCGATATCGACTGCGGTTCTTGGCAATTCTCTTTCCGTGCCGCAGGGAACGCTTGTGATTGCGGTGGGAAGTCCGCTTGGAACGAATTATTCCGTTTTGACCGGAAATATAACGTCTACAACAAATAGTATTTCTACGGTTGACGCGAATTATAATATTTTTACAACCGATATTATCGGAAGCAGCAACGGGAGCGGGGCCTTAATTAATTTAAAGGGCGAGGTCATCGGTCTGGTTATGCAGGACTACAGCAGCGCAGGGGACGAAAATACGCTGACGGCCGTTTCTATTTCCGATTTAAAAACCGTCATTCAGAAATTGTCCAATAATCAGGAGATTCCGTATATCGGTCTGGGTATTACGACAGTTACAAGCGCGATCGAGAAGGAATATGAAATACCGAAAGGCGTTTATATAAAAGAAGTGAAATTGGATTCTCCGGCAATGGCTGCAGGACTCCAGAGCGGAGATGTGATTGTGGAAATCGGGGGTACGGTGGTATTAACGGAGGAGGCATATGAGAAGAAGCTTTTGGAGCTGAATCCCGGAGACGTTGCAGGGGTTATAATTAAACGGCAGGGAAACGATGGGTATGTCAATATCCGTTGCGATGTAGAAATAAGCAGTTTAAAATAAAAGGATAAAATATCATCTGTATATCATTTTTGGAGGGGTGAAAATGGGTCGGCTGCGGTTGTTTTGGACGATATGTGTCGTGACAATGCTGATAAGCGTTTTGGCGCTCGGTATGGAGGTTTTTGTTTACGATATCAGAAGTATGCTCCTGATTTATATTTGGGCAGGTTTGGGAATTGTTGGTTTTACGGGAAACGCCGTCTGCGCCTGTATTGCTTTCACAAAGCGGTCAGAGTAGTATTTGGTGTAACGGTCAGAGAATAGAAAGGCATGGGTTAACAGCATGAAATATATTGAAAGCCTCAGAGAAGGCGAGCGTATCAGTGAAGTTTATTTGTGTAAAGTGAAACAGTCTGCATTGACGAAAAACGGAAAACCGTATGACAACGTGGTATTGCAGGATAAGACAGGGACGCTGGACGCTAAGATCTGGGAACCGGGATCTGTTGGGATTGACGAGTTCGAAGCAATGGATTACGTTGCGGTAACAGGGGACATTACGAGTTTTCAGGGGAACCTGCAGATGAGCATTAAACGCGTTCGTAAAGTACAGGAAGGCGAATATGAACCGAAGGATTATCTGCCGGTAAGCAGCAGGGACATTGATCAGATGTACGAAGAACTCTGCAAATTAATTCGCTCCGTGAAAAATCCCTATTTTAGTAAGCTGCTGGGAAGCTTTTTCCTGGAAGATCAGGAGTTTGCGAAGCGCTTTAAGTTCCATTCCGCAGCAAAAACAGTTCATCATGGCTTTGTCGGAGGACTGCTGGAGCATACGTTAAGCGTAGCTCGTAACTGCGACTATTTTTCAACCGTTTATCCGATATTGAATCGCGATTTAATGATTACGGCGGCTGTGTTTCATGATATCGGAAAGCTGGAGGAATTGTCTGTATTTCCTGAAAATGATTATACGGACGAAGGTCAGTTGCTTGGTCATATTGTAATCGGAACAGAGATGGTAGGGACGCGTATACGTGCGATAGAAGGATTTCCGGTCCGGCTTGCCAACGAGCTGAAGCACTGCATTCTCGCTCATCATGGAGAGCTGGAGTTTGGTTCGCCCAAAAAACCTGCGCTTGCCGAAGCGCTGGCGCTGAGTTTCGCGGACAATATTGATGCGAAAATGGAAACGCTTCGCGAGATTTTCGCCGCGTCTCCGGCAAACAGTACGGAATGGCTGGGATTTAACCGTCTGTTTGAGAGCAACCTGAGAAAGGCCGGGAAAATATAAATAACCGGAAAGAAACATAAAAATCAAATGTTGATTCAATATTTTTGGAGTAAATCGCAGGCACAGCCTGCGATTTTGTATGAGGCTGAAAGAAAATTGCAGAAACGGCAGAATGAGAGGAAAAATGCGGAAGAATGAAGTGATCGAGCTGACAATAGTGGATATGGGGACAAACGGAGAAGGAATCGGCAGATATGACGGAATGACGTTTTTTGTAAAGGATGCGTTGATCGGAGATACCATTCTGGCAAAGGTGATGAAGCTGAAAAAGAATTACGGCTATGCCCGTTTGGAGGAAATAACAGATGCCTCGCCGTACCGTATCGCGCCTCGCTGCGCGCTTCACAGGCGCTGCGGGGGATGCCAGATTCAGGCGCTTGATTATCCTGCGGAATTGTCATTTAAAGAAAAGAAAATACGTAATCATTTGATACATCTGGGCGGATTTGACGCGGAACTTATCGACCGTATTCTGGAACCGATTGTCGGTATGGATGAGCCGTTTCGCTACCGCAATAAAGCACAGTTTCCGATTGGAAAGGATAAAGAAGGGAATATCGTCGCCGGTTTTTACGCTTCGGGGACGCATTGCATTATTCCGGTTTCGGACTGCCTGCTTGGCGTGCCGCAAAATAAAGAAGTTCTTCAGGCCGTCCTTTCATATATGAATGAAAACGGCGTGGAACCTTACGACGAGACGACTGGCAAGGGCCTGGTGCGCCATGTACTGATTCGCTGCGGTTTTTCAACCAAAGAGATTATGGTTTGCCTGGTTATAAACGGAAAGGATTTGCCAGAAAGGGAGGCGCTATGCAGAAAGCTGCGCTGCATTGACGGAATGACAAGTATTTCTCTGAATTGCAATCAGAATAATACAAATGTAATTTTGGGTGCAAAGACAGAAACGATTTGGGGGAAAAGTTATATCACAGATTATCTTTGCTATGATGATACGTCAGTTGCGTATCATATTTCGCCGCAGTCATTTTACCAGGTAAATTCCGGACAGGCGGAAAAGTTATACGGTCTGGCGTTAGAGTATGCCGGGCTTACCGGAAAAGAGACCGTGTGGGATCTTTACTGCGGAATTGGGACGATTTCGCTTTTTCTTGCGGGAAAAGCGGGGAAAGTATACGGAGTGGAAATCGTGCCGCAGGCGGTTGAAGATGCCAAAAACAATGCAAGACTTAATAACATTACGAATGTAGAGTTCTATACCGGAAAAGCGGAAGAAGTACTGCCGAAGTTTTACAGTATGAAAAGCGGCGGAGATGCGTCTTTAGAAGGTATGCTTCACCCGGACGTCATCGTTGTAGATCCGCCAAGAAAAGGATGCGACGAAAAATGTCTTGAGACAATGCTAAAAATGCAGCCGAAACGGATTGTTTATGTTAGCTGTGACTCGGCGACACTTGCACGGGATTTAAAAGCGCTTTGCGGGGGCGGATATGAGTTAAAGCGGGCACGGGGCGTGGACCAGTTTGGGAATACGGTGCATGTGGAAGTCGCATGTTGTCTACAAAAGGCAAGCAAAGCGAATCGGGAGATTCGCTTGTAGAAATCTTTGAATTTGACGCAGGCAATGAGGAGAAGCACGCAGAAGCATCTGGCTGTAAAGCCAGTGTTTATGCGGGATTCGACGACTGCCCGACAACTGAGAATCTCGTAGAGATTCTCACGTTTACGCACTTCGCGAGGATTTTTAAGTTTAACCGAACGCCTGAATATCGGGAGGATAGTCATAAGACTATCCTGAAAAAAGAAATTTCTCACG
>CANPGM010000047.1 GCA_947573605.1 uncultured Roseburia sp.
GCATCTGCCCGAATGCTTATTACAACTATCGGAAACACCGAAAGGCGGATTATTACGCCCCAAAAGACACAGCAAAAATGCTGATCAGGGAAATTTACCATGCGCACAACGGGGTTGCAGGATACCGGACCATGACTGTCTATTTGGCGCGCAAGGGCTGTCATTACAGCGCGGTTACCGTACATATATATATGAATACGGAAATGAGGCTGTATTCTCTCGTCCGCCCGAAGAAACCGGGCTATCGGCGCGGAAAACCGCATAAAATCTTTGAAAACAAGCTGCAACGAGAGTTTCATGCAGACCATGCGAATCACAAGTGGTGTATGGATTTCACGTATCTGTTTTTGAAAAATGGGGAAGCGCGCTGCAATTGCAGCATTGTTGACCTGTATGATCGGAGCGTCATTGCAAGCGTGACGGACCGCCAGATTGACGACTGTTTGGAACGAATGGCTGCATAGATTCGTGCTACCTGTGCAAGCGCCCAGATAATAAGAAAAAGGTGGTGGAAGAATGATAATAAGTGCAAGCCGAAGGACGGATATTCCGGCATACTATTCTGAATGGTTGTTTCATAGACTCAAAGAAAAGTATGTTCTGGTAAGAAATCCTGTGAATATGCATCAGATTAGCAGAATAGATTTATCTCCTGATGTTGTTGACGGAATCGTTTTTTGGACGAAAAATCCGGTGCCAATGTTAGACCGTCTTTCTGAACTGGATCGATATCCATACTATTTTCAGTATACTTTGAATGCATATGACAGAGATGTGGAAGCCAATCTTCCGTCAAAAAATCATATCCTGATACCTGCATTTCAAAAGTTATCTCGGCTAATCGGACGCGAAAAAGTAATATGGAGATATGATCCTGTTTTCTTTAATGAAAGATATACCATAGAATATCATTGTAAATATTTTAAGGTATTAGCGGCAAAACTGGGTGATTTTACTGAAAAATGTACGATAAGCTTTCTTGATTTCTATCGCAATACCGCCCGCAATACACAGTCTTTAAAAATACAGCAGGAAACAAAAACGCAGCAATTTGAAATCATGCAAAGATTCTCAGATATTGCAAAAGAATATGGAATTTATATAGATACCTGTGCGGAACCGATAGATCCTGACAACTCAGGAATTTCCCATGCTCGCTGTATTGACAGAGAAAGACTGGAACGGATAGGGAAATGTACGTTAGCGATAGGTAAAGATCCAAATCAACGAACAGAATGCGGCTGTATTTCCAGTATAGATATAGGAACCTATAATACCTGTAAAAACGGATGTTTGTATTGTTACGCAAATTTTAGTCACAAATCCGTTATGAAAAATACGCGAAGTCATAATCCGGCATCGCCGCTTCTTTTTGGGGAAATTGGGGCGGATGATGTGATAAAGGAACGAAAAGTGACTTCATGTAAAGAATATCAGAGGACGCTTTTTGATAGGTAGAAAAGCATTGAAGTATTGGAACATAAAGCTTTTTACATGGGACAGGCCGGAAGAATGGCAGGAGAAGTATGTGCCGGATGGACATTAGAAGCTGACGCAGGATCCGGCGCGGCGGCAAAAGAAATTCGCAACAGTTCTTGTATCTGATTCGGGGATTGGTTATAATAGTCCAAAAGAAGATTGGGGAAGGAGATAATTATGGGATTTTTAACAGGAAAGACAGCTATTATTACGGGAGCAGGCAAGGCGGTATTGAGCGACGGCAGGTGCGGATCGATCGGTTACGGAATTGCCGCAGCCTATGCAAAGGAAGGAGCGAATCTTGTCATTACCGGACGTAACGTAAAAAAGCTTACGGACGCGAAAGAGGATTTGGAAAAGCAGTACGGTATTAAGGTTCTTCCGGTGCAGGCGGATATCAACGCAGGCGCAGATAATGAAGCCGTTGCCGGAAATGTGGTAGCGCAGACGATAGAGACATTCGGAGATATTCATGTATTAATCAACAACGCTCAGGCGTCGGCTTCCGGCGTATCACTGGCGGATCACACGACAGAGCAGTTTGACCTGGCTCTTTATTCCGGACTTTACGCAACATTTTATTATATGAAAGCATGTTACCCGTATTTGGCTAAGACAAAAGGGTCGGTAATCAATTTTGCTTCCGGCGCGGGCCTTTTCGGAAATTTCGGTCAGTGCGCATATGCGGCGGCAAAAGAGGGAATCCGCGGACTTACCCGTGTAGCGGCGACCGAATGGGGGAAAGACGATATCAATGTAAACGTAGTCTGCCCGCTTGCGTGGACGGCGCAGCTTGAACAGTTTGAACAGGCGTATCCCGATGCGTTTAAGCAGAACGTGAAGATGCCGCCGATGGGTCATTACGGGGATGCCGAAGAAGAAATCGGACGCGTCTGCGTACAGCTTGCGTCACCAGATTTTAAGTTTATGACGGGCGAGACGATTACTTTGGAGGGCGGACTGGGACTTCGCCCATAGATAAAGGGGAAACCGAATGGAAGAAATAAGAAAAGAATTGTTTGCTTTGCAGGATCAGGATTATCGTGCGTTTCAGGCAAAGCTGATTCCACAAATTCCGATTGAGACGATTATCGGCGTGCGGACGCCGGCATTGCGGAAATATGCGAAGGAAGCGGCAAAGCTGCCCGGCGTTTTAGATTTTTTGCAGGAACTGCCGCATACGTATTATGAAGAGAATAATCTGCATGCCGCGCTTCTTTCGATTCTGTACCGGGATTTGGATTCTTATCTGGCACAACTGGATCGATTTCTTCCTTTTGTGGACAATTGGGCCGTCTGCGATATGATATCGCCGAAGATATTTAAAAAAGATTTACCGTTTGTCTATGTAAAGATAAAAGAATGGCTGAAAAGCGGACAGACTTATACGATCCGTTTCGGAGTGGTAACGCTTCTTTCCTATTATCTGGATGAAGCGTTTCTGCCGGAAATGCTTCGTCTTGTGGCAGATGTAAAGTCTGAGGAATATTATGTCAAAATGGCGGCAGCCTGGTATTTTTCGATTGCGCTTGTGAAACAGTACGACGCGGCGCTTCCTTATTTTACGGAGCCCGTTTTAGAACCCTGGACGCATAATAAGGCAATTCAAAAAGCCGTTGAAAGCTGCCGGATCGACCGTGAAACAAAGGAATATTTAAAAAGTCTTAAGATGAAAAACGGAAAATAGCCCTTGCTATTTTCCGCTTTTTTGTTTATACTTTCTTTGTTGCTTTAGGCGGTAAAAGCGAAGGGCAAATCACAGTTAAAGTTTGTGATTTTGCGCGGGGTATCAGGATGGATTTATTTGATTATATGCGGGAACAAAATCAGGAAAAAGAGTCGCCGTTAGCGTCGAGACTTCGGCCTAAGACACTTGACGAAATGGTCGGTCAGCAGCATATTATCGGGAAAGATAAGCTTTTGTACCGTGCAATTAAGGCGGATAAATTAAGTTCCATTATCCTTTACGGACCGCCGGGAACCGGGAAGACGACGCTTGCGAAAGTGATTGCTAATACCACAAGCGCGGAATTTACTCAGATTAACGCAACTTCTGCCGGAAAAAAGGATATGGAAGAGGTGGTTGCCCGGGCAAAGGATTTCCGCGGTATGTACGGCAAGAAGACAATTCTATTTATCGATGAAATACATCGATTTAACAAGGGGCAGCAGGATTATCTGCTTCCGTTTGTCGAGGACGGCACCGTAATTCTTATCGGGGCAACGACCGAAAACCCTTATTTTGAGGTAAACGGCGCTCTCATTTCCCGTTCGATTATATTTGAATTAAAAAGCCTGACGGCGGAGGATATTAAAATACTCCTGCTTCGGGCCGTTCGTGATACAGAAAAAGGCATGGGAGCGTATCATGCGGAAATAGACGAGGATGCGCTTGCGTTTCTTGCGGACATTGCAAACGGAGACGCGCGCGCCGCGCTGACGGCAATTGAACTTGGAATCCTGACGACCGAACGAAGTGAAGACGGCAAGATTCACATTACAATCGAAGTTGCAAGTGAATGTATCCAAAAGAGAGTGGTTCGATACGATAAGACGGGTGATAATCACTATGATACAATTTCCGCATTTATTAAAAGTATGCGCGGCTCCGACCCGGACGCGGCGGTTTATTATCTGGCGAGAATGCTTTATGCCGGAGAAGATATCAGGTTTATTGCAAGGAGAATTATGATATGCGCGTCGGAGGATGTCGGAAATGCAGATTCGATGGCGTTGGTTGTTGCGGTAGCGGCGGCGCAGGCGGTAGAACGTGTCGGAATGCCGGAGGCGCAGATTATTTTGTCCCATGCGGTTTCTTATGTGGCATGCGCGCCGAAGTCCAATGCGGCCGTCTGTGCGATTAGCGATGCAATGGAGACGGTGAAGCATACGAAAACGGCTCCGGTTCCGGCGCATTTGCAGGACTCTCATTACAGGTCCTCCGGAAATTTAGGACGCGGCGTCGGTTATAAGTATGCGCATGACTATCCGAACAATTATGTGAAACAGCAGTATCTGCCTGACGGTCTGACGGGGACGGTATTTTATCGTCCAACGGAGAACGGATACGAGGAAAACATCGGAAAACATCTGAAAAAAATCAGAGAAGAGGCGGATTGCCAGCAATAAAAGAGATCATAACAGATAAATCTTTTATCAATAAAAGAAAGAATCAGGAGGATTAGAACATGCAGCCATATCGGGAAATGAGCAAAGAAGAACTGTTAAAAGAAAAAGAAAAGCTTGAGGCGGAATATAGAAAATACCAGCACAGGGGCTTACAGCTTGATATGTCCAGAGGAAAGCCTTCTCAGGATCAGTTGGATTTGTCAATGGAAATGATGGATGTGCTTACTTCCGATCACGATTTATCCTGTGATGACGGTACGGATTGCCGCAATTACGGCGTACTGGACGGACTGCCGGAGGCAAAAGTGCTTTTAGGAGATATGATTGAGTGCAATCCCGACAATATTATAATTTTCGGAAATTCCAGCCTGAATATCATGTACGATACGATATCGCGTTCTATGACGCATGGGGTAATGGGAAATACGCCGTGGTGCAAACTGGATAAGGTGAAGTTTTTATGTCCGGTTCCGGGATATGACAGACACTTTGCAATTACTGAGTATTTCGGAATTGAAATGATTAATGTGCCGATGCTTTCTACCGGACCCGATATGGATCTGATTGAGAAGCTGGTAAGTGAAGATGAGGCGATCAAGGGAATCTGGTGCGTGCCGAAGTATTCCAATCCTCAGGGAATTACTTATTCGGACGAAACGGTGCGGCGTTTTGCCAGATTAAAGCCCGCCGCAAAGGATTTTCGTATTTATTGGGACAACGCTTATTGCGTTCATCATTTATATGATATCAATCAGGATCATCTGATTGAAATTCTCGCGGAATGCAAAAGAGCCGGAAACCCGGATATGGTCTATAAATTCTGTTCCACCAGTAAAATCAGTTTTCCGGGTTCGGGGCTTGCTGCAATCGCCGCTTCCGCAAACAATCTGGAGGATATTAAAAAACAGCTTTGTGTTCAGACGATCGGCCACGACAAAGTAAATCAGCTCCGTCACGTCCGCTTTTTTAAAGATATCTACGGCATAACCGAACATATGAAAAAACATGCGGAATCACTTCGTCCCAAATTTGAAATGATACTGGATACATTTGAACGGGAATTAAAGGAGCTTGAGGTCGGCAGCTGGTATTGTCCGAAAGGCGGATATTTTATCACCTACGAAACGCTGGAAGGATGCGCTAAAAACGTAGTCGCGAGGGCTAAAAAAGCCGGCGTTGTTATGACTCCGGCAGGAGCGCCGTTTCCCTACGGAAAAGACCCGAAGGATTCGGTCATCCGCATATCGCCTTCTTATCCGAGTCTGGAGGATCTTACTCTGGCAACAAAAATTTTTGTGGTATGCGTGAAGCTTTCGAGTATCGATAAGTTATTAAAGGCAGAAGTCTGAAAAAATATACAAACAGTTGCTTTAAAAGAAATCGCAGGCTTTGCCTGCGATTTTGCATGGGGGATTATAGATGGAAGAAAATAAAAATGACTTTACAAACGGAAATATTCTTTCAAAATTATTGAAATTTATGATGCCGATTTTAGGCGCGCTGGTTCTGCAGGCAATGTATGGGGCGGTGGATATTCTTGTGGTCGGTCAATTCGGTACAACTGCGGGAATTTCCGGCGTATCGACCGGAAGCGGCATTGTAAACCTGGTTATCTTTACAATTGCCGGGCTTTCTATGGGCGTTACGGTGGTAATCGGAAGATATCTCGGAGAGAAGAAGCCGGAGCGGGCGGGGCAGGTAATCGGCGGCGCAATCTGCCTGTTTCTGGTGATGTCCGCGGTAATTGCTGCGGCAATGTTGATCTTTGCGAGACCGCTTGCAATTTTGATGCAGGCGCCAAAGGAAGCGCTTGAATTAACGGTACAATATGTCCGTATCTGCGGCGGAGGAATCGTCTTTATTATTGCGTATAATGTGATCAGCAGTATTTTTCGCGGCCTCGGCGATTCCAAAAGACCGCTTTTGTTCGTTGCAATTGCCTGCGGAGTCAATGTTCTGGGGGATCTTTTTTTCGTTGCGGTTTTGGATATGAACGTCGCCGGAGCGGCGCTTGCGACCGTGCTTGCGCAGGCGGTGAGCGTGGTATTGTCTCTTGTGATAATAAAGAAACAGAAGCTTCCGTTTACGATGAAGAAAGCGGACATCTCATTTAATCCGGAGATCAGAAAGTTCGTCAGGGTCGGCATCCCGATTGCATTTCAGGAAGTTCTGACGCAGTTGTCATTTCTTGCGCTCTGTGCGTTTATCAACCGGCTTGGACTTGACGCGTCATCCGGATACGGCGTGGCAAATAAAATCGTAAGCTTTGTGATGCTGGTTCCGGGTTCTCTGATGCAGTCGATGGCGTCGTTTGTGGCGCAGAATGTCGGCGCCGGATTGGAGAAGCGCGCAAGACGGGCAATGGTTACGGGAATGTTTATCGGCGGTACCATCGGTATTTTTATCGCGCTTTTTTCCTGGTTTGGAGGCAGTCTGCTTGCAGGTATTTTTGCAAACGACGCGCAGGTGATTGCGCGTGCGGCGGAATATTTAAAGGGATTTGCGCCGGAGGCGGTGTTGACGGCAGTGCTGTTTAGTTTCATCGGTTATTTTAACGGGCATGAAATGACGTTTTTTGTTCTGCTGCAGGGAATTGCACAGACGTTTCTGGTACGTCTTCCTATGTCGTATGTGATGAGTATACAGCCAAACGCCAGTCTTTCGCTGATCGGACTGGCGGCGCCGAGTGCAACGGTTTTTGGTATTTTGATTAACGCGGCGTTTTTTTATTTTTATTCAAAAAAAATAAGAGGCGCTGGGCGTACGAATACTTAAGGCCCGTCCGGGTTTGCCGAAAAAAAAGCCGTTCGCAATTATGCGAACGACTTTTTTGATTAAAGATTTAGTTTTCCGTTCCGTTCTGCCATGCTTCAAACTTCTCAAGAACTGCGTCGTAAGTTCTCTGAGAGATATCCGGAAGCTTTCCGCCCCAGGATTTTGTAGCCTGATCAAAGCCCTTCTTAAATGCGGAAAGCATCTCGTCCGCCTTTTCCGGGTCGTCTCCTGCGAGCGCCTTTGCAAAGTCAAGGATACGGTCTGACGTCTGATTAACGCCCCAGTAACCGTCGTCTGCGATATCTGCCTGCGCCTGCGCCTTTACGTCAGCGCTGACCGTATAATCGCCCTTTGCAAGGAATTTCCACATATCGTCTGCTTTGCCGATCGCATTTCCCTGGCCGGACATCATCTTTTCTACGAGACTTCTTAACTGAGAAGTTCTCTGCTCCGCATCCGCTTTTAATTTTGCAACGAGAGACGGGTTGTTAATCTTTGTCGTTCCGGATGTTTTCTTATCGTTTTTCTCATATACGACACCGGAAGTCTCTTTCTTTGCAGCTTCGGATGTTTTCGTATTTTCTGCTGCCTTTTCGGTAGTTTTTGCAGCTGTCTTTGCTGCGGTAGTCATTGTAGCGGAATTACCAATTGCGCCTACGCTCATAAATTTGTCCTCCTTTTACCGGTAGCACCGGCTGTCCAATCCATTGGTTTTTGTGCCTCCATGCAGGTCTGCGGCGCCGTACGGCGCGTACAGACGAGGTCTCTATTCATATTTTCTATATCGGTGGGAAAAAGAAAAAACTTTAGATGGAATTGACCTTTTCCCTCGAAAATGCTAAGATAAGATTGTATACAAAAAACATAAGAAAAACAAGAGGTAAATCAATGACTGACAGGGGAGGATTGACATGAAAGATATTTCCGTTAAGGCATTGGCAAAAATCAATCTTGGCCTTGATGTAATCGGTAAAAGGGAAGACGGTTATCATGAGGTGCGGATGATAATGCAGACGATTCACCTGTATGACCGTCTTGAGATTGCAAAAAACAAAAGCGGCGATATTACGATAAGTACGAATCTCGGGTTTTTGCCGGTAAACGAGAATAATCTGGTGTATAAAGCAGTAAAACTATTGAAAGACGAATTTGATATTCGCTGCGGAATTCATGTCGATTTGCATAAGCACATTCCTGTAGCGGCCGGCATGGCGGGCGGAAGCACGGATGCGGCTGCCGCGTTGTATGGGGTGAACCGGATTTTCGAACTGGGGCTTTCCAAAGAAGCGCTTATGGAGCGCGGCGTACAAATCGGAGCGGACGTTCCTTACTGTATTATGCGGGGGACGGCGTTAGCGGAAGGGATCGGTGAAAAGCTTACGGCGCTTCCTCCGATGATAAAATGTCCGGTTTTAATTGCAAAGCCGCAGATCGGCGTATCGACGAAATTTGTTTATGAGAATTTAAAGCTGGACGGAACTGTGAAACATCCCGAGATTGACAGGCTGATTTCGGATATCCGGGAGAAAGATTTAAGAAAAATTGCGGCGGATATGAGTAATATCCTTGAGACGGTGACGATACCCGCATATCCGGTAATTGAGGAAATCAAAGAACATATGAAAACGCATGGCGCATTAAACGCTTTGATGAGCGGAAGCGGCCCGACTGTCTTTGGACTTTTTTCAGACGGAAAGACCGCGGAAGCGGCATATGAGGCTATGAAGGCATCGGGACTTGCCAGGCAGGTGTTTTTAACTGCCATTTATAATAACGCCAGAAATTAAGAAAGGATTTAGGGAACGGTATGACGGACGAATTGACCTTGAATATGGATGCCTATCTTCCGCTGCGGGATGTCGTATTTAATACACTGCGGGAAGCAATTCTAAAAGGGGAGCTAAAGCCGGGCGAGCGGCTGATGGAGCTTCAGCTTGCTACGAAGCTGGGGGTCAGCCGGACTCCGATACGAGAGGCAATCCGTATGCTCGAACAGGAGGGGCTTGCGGTTACGGTTCCAAGAAAAGGCGCGGAAGTCGCTAAAATGACGGAAAAGGATATGGAGGACGTGCTTCAGGTACGAGAAGCGTTAGATGATCTGGCGGCAAAAATTGCCTGCGAGCAGATTACCGACGAGCAGCTTTTGGAGCTTGAGAAGGCGATGCATGATTTTGAAGCGTCGCTTTTGACAAAAGATATCAAGAAAATTGCGGAGGGGGACGTAAAGTTTCACGATATCATTTATGAGTCAACCGGTAATCCGAAGCTTGTAATTATATTGAATAACTTAAGGGAACAGCTTTACCGCTACCGTGTAGAGTATTTAAAAGATGAAAAAAATTATCCGATTCTGTTAAAGGAGCATCAGGACATCGTAGAGGGATTGTCGCTTAAGGATAAGGATAAGCTGTCGGAGACGATGCACAGACATGTAAAGAATCAGGCCGAAGCGGTAAAGGCAATTATCCGGGAACAGGAATAAAAAATCAGAAATTGATAAGACTATAGAAGGAATAGGCAGCTGCCTGTTCCTTTTTTACGTCAAATTAACGTAAGCGCAAAGAAGGGAGCGTTTGGCGACGAACCCGGGATGCGTAATAACGCGAAGAAATGAGGGAATACATTGGAAAAAGAAGTGTCAATACCGATTTCCGTACATTTAAAAGAAAACATAGCGGCAATGGAAGAATTTTTCCATGACTGTGCAGATATTAAAAAGAAGCAAATGAAGCTCGGTAAATATCACGATACGGAATGTTATCTGATCTTTATCGAAGTCTCGCTTGACATGGGAACGAGCGCGTTAAGCGAGACTTTGAAATCCTTAAACCGGATGGAGAAGAATGAGATTTTAAGTACATTGGAGCAGAACTCGCTTGGTATTTCGGACGCCACGTTTTTTGACCGGGCGGAACAGGCGGCGGACGGCCTTTTGACCGGCGATGCAATTCTTTTTGTGGAAGGATTTGCAAAAGCGGTTAAGATTCCGGACAGCGGCTATCCTTCTATGGGAATCAGCGAAGCGGATTCGGAGAAGGCGATTCGCGGATCAAACGAGGGCTTTGGAGATTCCGTAAAGCAAAATGCCGCGTTAATCAGAAGAAGACTTCGGACGCCGAAGGTAAAGGTAAAGGAGCTGACGTCGGGGGTTCGTTCCAATACGATTATCTATATCATGTATATGGAAGATGTAGTGCGTCCGGGGCTGGTTGAAAAAGTAGAAGAGAGGCTTTCGGATTATGAAATCGACGGTGTAATGGACAGCGGCGTGTTAGAACAGCTGGCGGAAAAAAAGTGGTATTCTCCGTTTCCTCAGTTTCAGACGACACAGCGTCCTGACCGCGCGTCCATGGCGCTTCTTGAGGGAAGAGTCGTTGTAATGTCCGACAATTCCCCGGAGGCGCTGATTCTTCCGACAGATTATAATTCTTTTGTTCGTACCAGCGACGATTATTACAGCCGTTTTGAGATTGCAAGTTTCGGAAGGATGATACGGTATGTCGCATCGTTTTTTGCAATGACGCTGCCCGGATTTTATCTGGCGGTCACAAATTTTCATACTCAGATTCTGCCGACTTCGCTGCTGCTTTCGTTTGCGGAGGCCAGGGAGGGCGTGCCGTTCCCTGCGGTGGTAGAGGTGATGATTATGGAACTGTCTTTTGAGCTGCTTCGGGAGGCAGGCGTGCGCCTGCCCGGCGCAATGGGAAATACAATTGGCATTGTCGGCGGTCTGATAATCGGACAGGCTGCAGTTGAAGCGAATCTGGTGAGCCCGATTGTGGTGATTGTAATATCGTTTACGGCTCTCTGTTCGTTTTCTATACCGAACGAAGAATTTGCGACATCTTTTCGGCTGCTGAAGTTCTTTTTTATTGTGGTATGTGCCTGGCTTGGATTTTTCGGAATGCTCTGCGGCCTTCTTGCGGTACTCATTCACCTGTCGCATTTAAACAGTTTTGGGATTCCGTATTTAATGCCGTTTGTAGGAGCGGATTTAAACGATTATGAGGACGAACGGGACTTCCTGTGGCGCTTTCCGTTCCGTAAGCTGACAAAGCGTCCGATTTATGCAAGAAAAGAGGAGCGTACGAAGCTTACGTTTCCTGCGAAAAAAAACGAGAAATTGAAATAGCGGCAGGGTGGGAGGAATTATGTTTGCAAAAAATAATCAGATATCCGCAAGGCAGTCGTTCCGTCTGTTAACTTATGATCTCCTGGGAGTCGGAACGCTTTTGATTCCGACGGCGCTTTCGGGACTATGCGGGCCGGACGGAATTTTCGCCGTTTTCTTCGGAACTGTGGCAAGTCTTTTGTATCTGAAGGTGCTTCGGAGCGTTTTTTCCGACATGGAAGGCGGTTATTCGGAGTATCTTACAAAAATATGCGGGGGATTTTTCGGCGGTATTTTAAAATTGTGTTACGGTATTTATTTTCTGCTGGTATCCGGATATGTCGCGCAGCTTTTTGCGCGTCTGGTCTTAACCGATTTGCTGCGGGAGGAAAATTTTTATTTGATTCTGTTTCTGCTTCTGCTTTTGACTTTTTATGGCGCGGCAGGAGGGATTGAGGGCCGCGCGCGGATTTATGAACTTGTTTTCTGGTTTTTAATGATACCGCTGTTTTTGATGCTTATTTTTGCAGCGGGCGACGCCGATCCCGATTACTGGACGCCGGCCGTTTCCGCTTCCGTATTCGGAGTGGCAGAGGGAAGCTATTACGTATTTTTATGTTTTTCGATTATTTTCCTGACGCTGTTTCTCAAAGAATATATACCGGATGAAAAGAAAGTTTATCAAAGCGGAAAAAGAGCCGTTGTATTTGCAGGAGCGGTAGTTGCGGCGCTTTATCTGATTCTGTTGGGGATGTTCGGAAACGGCGCGCTTTCTTCTATGGAATTTCCGGTTGTTACAATGATGAGCCGGGTACAGATTACAGGCGGGTTTTTAAAACGGACGGACGCGTTTATGTTTGGGATCTGGTTTTTTACCCTATATGCGCTGTTAAACAGTACCGTTTATTACGGAGGGACAGTTCTTTGCGGCTTATTCGGAAGAAAGAAAAAAAAGGAGAGTTTATGGGTTCTGTTATTTGTATTGTGTGCGACGTATTTGCTTGCCTGCGTTTTTTACTATTCCGACGCTGCCTGCACAATTTATAAGCATTTTTTATGGTATATTGGAACGCCGTTTGTGATTGTAATTCCTGTATTGTTGGTTTTGATACGGAAGTGGACCGGAACAAATGCAAAGTCTCAAATTTTGAGGAAAAGTTCTCATATGGCCGGAATAACGGCGGTGCTTTTGCCGTTTCTGATGTTATCCGGGTGCAAGTCGGCGGAGATTGAGGATAAGTCATTTCCGGTGCTGCTTACGGTTTCCGATACGGAGCACTTCTGCAGAGACTGGCTTAATTTAAAACAGTCCGGAAATCAGGTGGCGGATTACAACCATTTAAAGATTGTTTTAATTGAAAAGGAGTTTTTGGAAGACGAGGCGCTTATGGATGAACTGCTGACTGTTTTGGAAGGAGAGAAGGATGTGCCGCAGAATACGTATGTGCTTGGCACGGAAAGCGTAAAGGACATCGCGGCTGTTTCGGATAATCTGGGAGAGCCTTTGGGAAATTATCTGGAGGAACTGCTGGAAACAATGCCGTATACGAAAAAAACGGCCTATCCGACGCTTGGAATGCTGTATCAGGAACAGAAAAATCAAATGGAAACCTTGTTTATTCCCTGTGTCGGCTTAAAGGAGGAAAAGCCTGCAATTGTCGGATATGAGACGTGGAAACGGGGGAAACCTGCGGGGAATACGGGCAATGATGCGGCGATGCTTTCGTTTTTTACTGCGAATCAGTTAAAGGAGTATACGTTGGAATTGGCGCAGGATTACTTTGTAAGACTTACAAATATTAGTTGCAAACAAGAGTTTTCAGAGGAAATTGAGGCAAGCGGCATAACAAAAAAACGGGTAACGGTGCTGGCCGACTGCGAAGGGGAACTGCTGTATGGGAAAGGCGCAATTTCGTATGAAGAGGCAAAGCCGTTTTTAGAAGGGCAGATGACGGAATATTTGAACCGAACCGCAGCGGAGGCGCTTTCAGGCGGAATCGACGTTGCGAACAGTATGAAAAAACTTGGCGGAAGCAAAAGGGAATGGTATTTTTATTACAGAGATGTTCCGTACGAATATGAGGAGGATATTTCGATTGAATATAAGGTCAGAATAAAATGGATTGATTAAAATGAAAAAAAATGGAAATGCTTCATAGTATAAGACGAAAATGGAAGAAAAGCTTATCGGAAGGATGGAGATTTCTATGAATATAAAAAAAGTTGCGGGATATCTGGCAGTCGGAGCAATTGTTTGCGTTACGGCATTTTGCGGCCTTTGTTATCAGAAGAGAGAATGCTTGCAGCAGGAGCTTGCGGATAAGATACTGCGGTTTCATGTGCTGGCAAACAGTGACAGTGAAGCGGACCAGGCGTTAAAGCTAAAGGTGCGGGACGCAGTCGGGGGATATATGCAGGAAAAAATGGAACAGGTCGGCAGTCTTACGGAGTGCGAGGCAGTTGTAAGAAACGCTTTGCCGGAAATTACCGCGGTAGCGGAACGGGAAATTGCCGATAACGGGTATGATTATCCGGTACAGGCAGAGCTTGCGGAGATAGAATTTCCGGTTAAAACCTATGGCAGCTATACGTTTCCGTCCGGTTCCTACGAAGCTTTGGAAATTACGATTGGCGAAGGAAAAGGGCATAACTGGTGGTGCGTGATGTTTCCGAATATGTGTTTTGAAAACAGCATGTATGAAGAAGTGGACGAGGACGCAAAGGAGGCGCTGCGCGAAGTGCTGACCGATGAAGAGTATGAGGCTGTCTTAAATTCCGGAAATTACAGAGTCAGATTTAAATACCTGTCGTTTTTAAATCGTTTTTTTGAATAGCGGGACTTGCCAGTGAAAGGAAAAGAAGCTATGATAAAGAAAGGAACAAGTTCACAATTGATATAAACGCGATACGCAGGTGGGTACGAAATGACAAAAGAGGTATTTATCACAATCAGCGGTCTGCAGCTTTCGGGAGACGTCGAAGAAGAAGGAGGACCGATTGAGCTGATAACTGCAGGCAGTTACTATAAAAAAGACGGCAGGCATTATATTTTCTACGATGAAGTAACGGAAGGGACAGAAGGCGTAACAAAAAACAGGATTCGATTGGATAACGACTTTATGGATCTGACGAAAAAAGGGACGTCAAACATCCATATGATATTTGAAAAAAATAAAAAAAACGTTTCCTATTACAATACGCCGTTCGGGAGTCTGCAGATTGGAGTGGATGCAAAGGAGATTAAATTGAAAGAATCGGAATATGAAATTGACGTAGTTGTGAATTATGGTCTTGAAATCAATTACGAGTATTTTGCCGACTGTTATATTACAATGAATGTTAAGTCAAAAGAAGCGGGAAGCTTTAAAATATAAGGACGATAAAAAAGGAACCGCAGGTTTGATAAATCTCCGGTTCCTTTTTATCTTATAGGAAACTGCGTCGTCAGACGCATGTATATAGAGTGCGAAGCGCTCTTTTTTATGTCAATTATTTTTTCTGCTTCAATGCTTTTTTCTTCGCACGTTCCTTCTTTTCCTCTTCAAGATAGGCGTTTGCAGCCGCAGTCTTTTTCTTTAACTTTGCCCTCCAGCTAAGCTTTCCTTCCGGTTTTTCCAGCGCTCCGCGCATTCCGGTTACCTTTGTAATATAGATGCCGCTTACGGTGGCCTTTACCTCTTTTTTTACCGGAATGATATCGAAAACAGCGTCGTCGGCAATGAGAGACATAATTTTCGGGCCGACCTTTGCCTTGACGATCGGAAGCTTGGAACGGCGCATCAGCTTTGGCATCTGATCCATGACCGCTTGAGGAAGCCCGGCTTCGTTCAGGCGCATTCGCTTTTTATCGATAATCAGCATTGGGAATGTCTGCGCCGCTGCCGCAATCTGCTCGTCCTGCTCCGCTTTCTTTTTCTGCGCCCGTTTTCCCAGAAAATACAATACGACTGTGGCAATAATAAGTATTGACAGAATCACTAAAAATACAATAGTTCCTGTATTCACGATAAAAGCCCTCCTAAAAACAATTCGGGTTTATTGTAGCATTGATTTTTTGAAAAAGCAATGTGATTTTAGCGAAAGGCGTAAAAATTGCCTTTCCTTTTTAAATAAATTGTGTTATCTTAATAGCGTTGGACAAGTGGAAATTTTATTTTTATAATTAGGTAGGAAGGAAAAGAAAGGTATCAGGTTATATGAAAAAAAAAGGACTGGCGATTTTATTGTGTTTCACTGCGGCACTGTCTGTTGCGGGCTGCGGAAATAAAAAAGGCGCGTTAGAAGGAACGGAAATTTCAGACAGCAAAGAGGGAACGGAGGCTGCTGGAGCCGTTTTGAATCAATATGAGTTTGTGTATTCCGATTACGTGACGCTATGTGATTACAGCGCGGTTCCGGTTACGCTGACACAATCATACGAGGTAACGGACGAGGATGTCGAAGATTTTTTTAAACAGTGGTTTGAATACAACTCCCCGTTTTATACCGCGGACGACACAAAAACGGTAATTGAAGAAGGAGATATCGTAGACGTCGACTATGTCGGAAAATTAGACGGTACAGCGTTTGACGGAGGTTCCGCCGAAAATCAGGTGATTGATGTTTCCGGAAATTGTATGGCGGACGGCAGCACGGGCTTTATTGAGGGATTTACGGACGGACTTATGGGAGCGTCGGTCGGAGAGACCGTTGACTGCGACGTAACGTTTCCGGAGAATTACGGCAATACGGATCTGGCGGGAAAGCCGGTCGTGTTTACTTTTACCGTAAATGCGATTCAGCGGGAAATGACGATTGACGAAGTTGACGATTCATTTGCCGAGAAGTATGCCGGACAGAAAACCGTTGAAGGTATGTATGATATGATACGGGAAAACATGGAGACGGAAGCGGAGCAAAATAAAGAAAATCAGATAAATACGCTGATTCATACGTATTTATTAGAGAATTGCACGGTGGAAGTACCGGCGGATTATCTTGCGGATTTGTTTGAGGCGTACCGCAGCAGCTTTATTGCACAGAACTGCGGAGGCGACGAGTCGCAGCTTGAAAGCTATCTGAATACAAATTACGGATATACGGTGGAACAGGCCGAGGAAGAATGGAAAACAGAGACGGAAGGACAGGCGAAGCTGGAATTTATATTCCAGGCAATCGCGGAAAAAGAAGGAATAGAACTCGATCAGGAGGGATTTGACACCGAAATAAACGATATGATGACGTATTACGGCCTTTCGGACGCTTCCACAATTTATGAAAGCTACGGATACGGAGACGCGGTCTACGGCGAGCGCTATATGAAGATTCTTTATGTTTCAAACAGCGCTCTTGAAAAGATAAGGGAAACGGCAGTTATTACGACCGATATCCCGGAGGAAAATGAACCGGGCAGTGAAGAAGGAACGGATACGCAAGAGAGCGAGACGGGCACAACGGAGAAGTAAGAGAGAAAGAGCGTGAATGGAGGAATCGAAATGGATTTGGTAAATGTCAGAGAATTATTTCGCAATCAGGAATCGTATATGGATCAGACCGTAAAAATCGGCGGATGGGTCAGAAGCATCCGCAATTCAAAGAACTTTGGATTTATCGTTGTAAACGACGGTACTTTTTTTGAACCGGTACAGGTGGTGTATTCGAATGTGCTTGAAAACTTTGACGAGGTAGAAAAGCTGAATGTAGGCGCGGCTATTGTAGTGACAGGAAAGCTTGTCGCAACGCCGGGAACGAAGCAGCCGTTTGAAATTCAGGCGGAGACAATAGAAGTAGAGGGAGCAAGCACGCCGGATTATCCGCTGCAAAAAAAGAAACACAGCTTTGAATACCTTAGAACGATTTCCCATTTACGGGCAAGGACAAATACGTTTGAAGCGGTATTCCGCGTACGTTCTTTATGCGCGTATGCGATTCATAAGTTTTTCCAGGAGCGGGATTTTGTCTATGTGCATACGCCGATTATTACCGGAAGCGACTGCGAGGGCGCAGGAGAGATGTTCCAGGTTACGACGCTGGATTTGAATCGTCTTCCGCTTACTGACGCGGGAAACGTGGATTTTAAACAGGATTTTTTTAATAAACCGACGAATCTTACGGTAAGCGGCCAGTTAAACGGCGAGACATATGCAATGGCGTTTAAAAATATTTATACGTTCGGGCCTACTTTCCGTGCGGAAAATTCCAATACAACGCGTCATGCGGCTGAATTTTGGATGATTGAGCCGGAAATCGCATTTGCCGATTTAGAGGATGATATGATTCTTGCGGAGAGCATGTTAAAATATGTGATTCGGTATGTGCTGGAACATGCGCCGGAGGAAATGGCATTTTTCAATAATTTTATTGATAAAGGGCTGTTGGAGCGCCTGAATCATGTGGCGGACTCGGAATTTGCCCGTGTGACCTATACGGAAGCCGTTGAAATTCTGGAGAAGAACAACGATAAATTTGAATATAAGGTTTCCTGGGGCTGTGATTTGCAGACCGAGCATGAGCGCTATCTTACGGAGCAGGTATTTAAGCGGCCTGTTTTTGTTACGGATTATCCGAAAGAAATCAAAGCGTTTTATATGAAGCAGAATCCGGACGGGAAAACCGTAGCGGCGGTAGATTGTCTTGTGCCTGCGATCGGAGAAATTATCGGCGGCAGCCAGAGAGAGGACGACTTAGAGAAGCTTTCGGAAAGAATCAGAGAGCTCGGTCTAAACGAAGAGGATTACGGCTTTTATCTCGATCTCAGGAAATACGGTTCGGCAAGACATGCAGGATTCGGACTTGGTTTTGAACGCTGTGTCATGTATCTGACCGGAATGTCAAATATCAGGGATGTTATTCCGTTCCCAAGAACAGTAAATAACTGCGAATTATAGAAAGCGTGCGGCAAACAGCGGCAGGGTGTGAGAAGCTCTGCCGTTTTTTATCATATAGGAAACTGCGTCGTCAGACGCATACAAGAGAGTGCGA
>CANPGM010000048.1 GCA_947573605.1 uncultured Roseburia sp.
AATTCTATCTTACATCAGTTTGGAGGTTTACACAAACTTTAGGATACTCCCAAAAATCTTTTCCGGGCTCTCTCTCAAACTCCCGGTTCTCAAACTGCCGGATTTTCTTCTTCCCGTCCTCAATCTCGGCAGTCAGTTCTTCGCGGGTTTTTTCTCTCGATTTCGTCATGGTGGTCGCTCCTTTCTGCCTGTCGGCGAAAAAAAAGGCAGTCGATTTCTCGGCTGCCCTCATGGGGTGTGTTATGACTTATTTTTAATCTAACCAAAGTATCGTGCTTAATAAGTATTTTACGGCAACGCACAATTCTTCACGTTTTAATGTGCCGGCTGCGATGGCCGTGAAAAGTTCCTCAGGCTCTCCTGTCGGCATTTTTACGTTATTGCCGGCCTGCACTTCCGTTTTATGATTTGCGAAATTACTCCAGTCGCTGATAACGGTTCCGTCAAATCCCCATTCGTTTCGTAAAATTCCCCAAAGCAATTCCGCGTTCTCGGAAACGCGAACGCCGTTGACCAGATTATATGCGGTCATAATCATCTTAGGCTTTGCTTCTTTCACACAGATTTCAAATCCTTTCAGATAAATTTCCCGCAGCGCTCTCTCCGATACGACAGAATCTGAATTTTTACGATTCGTTTCTTTGTTATTACACGCAAAGTGCTTTGGAACCGCAACAATATTCTGAGATTGAATCCCTCTTACGATCGCGGAGGCCATCTTACCTGAAAGAAACGGATCTTCTGAAAAATATTCAAAGTTACGGCCGCATAGCGGGCTTCTGTGGATATTTAAAGCGGGCGTTAACCAGATTGACAAATTATTTTCTTTCACTTCCAGTGCGCCGGCTTTTCCGACTTCTTCCAATAAATCCGTGTTCCAGGAAGCCGCAAGCGAGGTTGCGACAGGAAAAGCAGTCGTATCAATCATGCACTCTCTTTTTATTCGCAGGCCGGCGGGCCCGTCTGCAGTCATAACGCCGGGAATGCCGACGCGGGGCAGATTTCCCATGCCGCATGTATTTGCAACGCCGATATTGTCCTGTCCCGTCACTAGATGGCAAAGTTCTTCGTCTGTAAGCTGTGCGATAAATGTATCCAATGACAGTTTGTTTTGTGCCACGTCAATCAATTGGAAGGTTTCTTCAGGTTTGACTGGGATTTGGTAAACGCATGGGAACGTTTCTCTCTGAATTTCTTTGCATTCTAAAGTTTGATAAGTTCCGTCCGCCTGCAGCCGTTTTTCTAATTTCTCAGGCGCGACGTAAGAATGCAGTTCTTCGACAATTTGATTTTCTTCCAATGTATAGGTATATGCGGTTTCCGCCGCGCTTCTGACGTCGGTTCCGACAAAAATGTTATAGTCGCCTTTTTCAAGAACTTTGCAGGACTTTGCTACAACGCCCATATCGTCGAAGGATGCCATATCTTCAATTGCGAATGAAAGCTGCAGGTTCTGAACGTCTCCGGGCAAAAGTTCTCTTGTCTTTGCAAAGCCGCATAACTGTCTGGATGGTTTGGTGAGCTTACCTGCAGGCGCATTGAAATATACCTGAACGACTTCTTTGCCCGCTCTGTTACCGGTATTTGTTACGGTTACAGAGAGATAGATGTTCTTTTTATCGTCACATACTGACAGGTCGGACAGGGAAAATTCCGTATAGGATAATCCGTATCCGAAAGGATAAACGACGCGTTCTTTTTTGCCGGGGACGGTTTCAAAGTAACGGTATCCCACAAAAATATCTTCCGTATATGTTACATATTCTTCGGATTCATGGAAACCTTCGGAAGAAGGATAATCATCCAATGAAACTGCGCAAGTATCCGCCAGCTTTCCGGACGGGTAGGAGTCGCCTGTAAGCACATCGGCGGCTGCCAGCCCGCCTTCCATTCCGCCCTGCCAGATCATAACTGCTGCAGAGATACCGGGGTTATCGGCAAACCATGACGTATCTATCATGGCTCCTACGTTTAGCAGAACGACTACTTTCGTGAAGTTTGCCGTAACTTTTTCGATCATATCTTTTTCTGTTTCACTCAGATTAAAATAATCGTCTGTCCCGTCATTTTTTCGGTCCGTCCCTTCTCCGGAAAATCGTCCGATTACAATTACGGCGGTATCGGTAAAGTTTTTTGCCGATGCAAGAAGCGCTTCCGGCACGGCGGCTTCTTGCAACAAACCAGGTGTTTCGCCGGATCTGTATTGTTGTTCAACATAGCTTTGGTAGTATAAAGAAAGTTCGTCAAATACCTGTAACTGTTCTCTTTTTAGCTTCAAACCCTGATATATATTGCGGATATAGGCAGTGTTTACCTCTCCGGAACCGCCTCCGCCTTTCACATAGTCAATTTGACTTTTGCCAAAAACAGCTATTTTTGTCCCTTTTTCGAAAGGGAGCAAAGCGTCGTTATTTTTCAGCAGTACGGTGCCTTCGCAGGCTGCTTTTCGCGATAACCGGATATGTTTCTCGCATCCGGTTATTTTTGAGTGATTTTCACCCAGAGGGGAACAAGGCATGAATTTTTGTCTTATCCATTTATTCATAGAAAGAACCTCCTGTCAGTTTTTGCTGTTTCAGACGTGTTGCTTTACGTTGCACTTTACATTTTATCGTATGTACAATATAATACAAGTCAATATACATTCAGATTTTAGACAAATATTGCTGTTTTATGAACGAATCATCAGGAGGACGAATATGCCTTATTCCATTGAATTACGAAAACAAGCATTTACAGCCATCTCAATAAATCATCTGCTTCCTGCTCCGCATATTCATTCGCATCTTGAATGGATCTATTTGGAAGAAGGCGCTTCGGTCGCCTGCGTAGACGGAAAAACTTACGAGATAGAAGCAGGCAGCGTCTTTATGTCATTTCCGAATCAGATACATTTTTATCAGGACAGAAGTCCTGTAAAAGGAACGATGATTATTTTTTCACCTGATTTTTTTCCGGAGTTAACGGAATTATTTCAGAATAAGACGCCTTTCAATCCGATTATTTCCCATTCGCTTCTTCCCGGCGACATTGCCATACAATTAGAAAAAATTTGCGCCGCGGTTGCCGATACTTCATTTTATGGAAGCATCAGGGCCAAAGGCCTATTTCTTGCATTGCTGGGACAGATTTTACCTTGTTATTCCTATATGGTTAATCCGGGCAGTCAGGATTCGATTAAAAATATATTATTGTATTGCATGGAACATTATGCGAAACCGCTGTCGCTTGAAATATTGGCGAAAGACTTGCATTTGAACAAATTTTATATTTCACACGTCTTTAGCGAACGTATGGATATCAGCTTTAAAGACTTTGTGAATCGGCTTCGTGTGGACGATGCCTGCGCTCTGCTGGAAAAGACGGAAAACAGTATTACGGATATTGCGTATTGCTGCGGTTTTTCAACCATTCGTACCTTTAACAGAGCTTTTCGGAAATTTAAAAATATGACGCCCGGAGAATACCTTTGGCTTATAAAGAATCAGAAATGATAAATCCCCTGTCGGAGTAAAGAACCGGCAGGGGAAAAGCTTTCGATCCTGCGCAGGCGAACCTGCGGCAGCTTCTTTCTCAGAGATTTGCAGCAAAACGAGTCATTACCTGCGAAACTTCCTCAACCGCCTCCGGTTTTATCACGGCATGAAACCGGGGGAGAACCGTATCAAAGTAATTTCGGTCAAATGTTCCGGCATTTTGTCTGGCAAAGCATTCGAGAAGGAGTTCTCTGGCGTCTGCCGCTTTGTCTTCCTTTACACGTTCCATAAGAAAATTATAAAACATTTCCTGTCCTTCATTCATATGATTTCCTCCATCATCATTTTTGCTTTTATTAGTATGTTACACAATCGCGTACAGGTATGCACAGGGGAAAGCGATTCTTGCAATCGTCTGTGCCGTTTTTGTTTTTCTTTACATCAAACATTATCTGTGATAATATTGAATAAAAATTTAATGAATTAAAATTCAATAAGTTTTTGTTTAGTACGTATCAAAAAAATAGAAAGGAAAAAAATGGAGACCAGAAAAGAGCAAAAGGAAAGGCGGCGGCAGGAGATTATTTACGCCGCATTGGAACTGTTCGTAAGTAAAGGGTATGCGGCGACAAAGGTAACGGATATTGCGGAGCGGGCCAATATGAGCGCCGGACTGTTATTTCATTATTTCGAATCAAAAGAAAAACTATATGAGGAACTGGTGCGGCTGGGGCATGAAGCAACGTTATATCCGGCCAATCAGACCTGCGACCATGCGATTGATTTTTTTACGCAATTTACCTGCCAGTTGTTTCAGTATATGAAACAGCAGCCGGTTATGGCAAAGATGTTTGTTCTGATGGCGGAGGCGCAGCGCAGTGAAGCGACGCCGGAGCATATCAGAGAAATTGCCATGCAGGTAAATACGATAGAGCAGTTTATCAGAATTGTGAAACGCGGGCAGCAGGAGGGAACCGTCAGAGCGGGCGACCCGAAGGCGCTTTCCAATGCGTATTGGTGCTGTATACAGGGCGTTATGGAGCAGTATGCATATACGCAGGATATCGAATTGCCGCAGGCGGATTGGATTGTGGATATTGTCAGAAAAAAGGAGGTTAGGGTATAAAAAAAACAGTAATTATCGGCGGCGGGATCGCTGGTTTGACGGCGGGCGTTTTCCTGCAGAAAGCCGGTTTTGAAACGGAAATATTTGAAAAAAATGCGGCGCCGGGAGGACAGTGTACCGGATGGAAGCGGGACGGATTTTTTATTGATAATTGTATTCACTGGCTGACCGGGACAAAGGAGGGGAGCGCGTTAAACGAGCTTTGGAAGGAGATCGGCGCGCTTTCGGACGACGTGGGCGTACATGAGAAAAAGATGTTTTTTTCCGTCAGACAAAACGGTGAAACGCTTACGTTTTGGAGAGACAAAGAACGGACGAGAAAGGAACTGCTTGCGCTTTCGCCGGAAGATAAGGCGGAAATTAATAAGCTGATGGATTATGTGAAACTTGCGGAAAGTATGACGGTGCCCGTTGAAAAACCGTTTGACGCTATGAGCCCGCTTGATTTTCTAAAGCTTGGCCTGTCTATGAAAGAAATGGGAAAGCTTATGAAGGAATACGGAAAGATCGATATGAATGAGCTTGCCATGCGTTTTCGGCATCCTCTGATCCGGTATGCGATCACAAGCTATATGCCAAAGGGCTATCAGGCGTATGCGTTTCTGGTATCCTATGCGACGGTTACAAGCGGAAACGGCGACGTCCCGAAGGGCGGTTCGCTTTTGATGGCGGAGCGCATTGCAGAACGATACAGGGATTGCGGCGGCATTCTGCATACAAATGCAGAAGTTGAAAAAATACTGATAAACAAAAGAAAGGCGGAAGGGATTTTGCTTAAGGATCAGACAAGGGTTTCGGCGGACGATTTTGTGTGCGCCTGCGATACCGATTATACGTTCCGCGCGCTTTTGCCGGCGGAGTATATGCCGAAGGCCCTAAGGCGGCAGTATGCAGAAAGAGAAAAGTATCCGGTTGCCAGCGGTTTTCAGATCGCATGGGCCGCGGACGGTATTTTTCCGGAGATTTCGGGAACAAGAATTTTTTCCTGTGAAGCATTTACCGTCGGATGCAGCCTTGCAGGGAGCATGAGCCTGCAGTCTTACGATTATGAGCCGGACTTCGCACCTTTGGGAAAGACGGTTTTACAGACCAATTTTGCCCAGTCGGAAGAGGACTACCGATACTGGGAGAATCTGTATGCCGATAAGGAGGCATATCGTAAGAAAAAGCAGGAAACGGCGGAGGAGGCGAAAAAACGGCTGATTGCGGAATATCCTTTTTTGGAGGGGAAGGTTCGTATTCTGGATGTCTGGACGCCGATGACGTATACCCGCTACTGTAATTCCTGGCAGGGCGCCTATATGAGTTTCATTACTACCGCAAAGGCCAAAAATGTGACCGTACCGGGCGTAATCAAAGGACTTGACAATGTGCTGCTTGCAAGTCAGTGGCTGATGGGGCCGGGCGGGCTTCCTTCCGCAGCGGCGATGGGAAAATTTGCGGCGTGGCGTCTGATCAGAAAGTATTCTTCCGTCTCCTGAAAAGGGCGTGTAAAGTACAAAAAACTGATGATGTTCATACCTGCGGAATTGTGGTAAGATGAAAACCGGAGGTACGCAAATGAAAAAGCTTGGAAAAGTAGCAAAACTGATTCGGATAAACTGGAAAACCATGGCGGGCTTTGAGCTTTTATATAAAGTATTGTCACTGACCGTATTCACCCCGCTTTTCTGGGGCATGTTTAACGGAATTATGAAGATAACCGGATATGCATATCTGACGAAAGAAAATGTCTTATCATTTTTGGGCAATCCGGTTACGCTTGCTACATTGATTGTTTTGTTTTTCTGCATGGCGGTCTATACCATGACGGATATCGGCGCCGTCATCTTTCTTTTGGAACAGTCCCGTCAGGGGGTAAGAGTGAATTTGAAACAGACTGTGAAATTTGCAGCCAGAAATGCGGTGCGGGTGTTTCACTTCAGGAATGTGGCGGTGATATTTGTCGTACTGTTTTTAATTCCGTTTCTGAATCTCGGAGTGACGTCGGGTTATATCAGCAGTATTTCGGTTCCTGAATTTATCCTCGATTTCATTATGGACAACGGAGTTCTGGCCGTTCTTTTTACTGCGGTATTGATTGGTCTTTCCGTTCTGCTGTTTCGATGGCTGTATGCATTTCATTATTTTACGCTGGAAGGGTGCGATTTTAAAGAGGCAAGAAGGAAAAGCGCGGCGCTAAGCCGGAAAAATAAAAGCAGAGATATTGCCGTTTTGCTTGGAATACAGCTTTTTTTCTGCGTCTGTTATTTTATTCTTGCCGTCGTCGGCGTTTTTTTGGCGATAGCGCTCGGCGGATTGTTTACGGAAATGAAACTGATCGGGATTGTTTCGTCTTCTGTCGTATGGGTCTTTCTGGCGGTGATTCAGACAGTGGTTTCCGCGTTGGGAACGCCGGTCAGCTATGCCTGCATCAGTATTTTGTTTTATGGGCACAAAGAAGAGCGCAAGGAGGAAATCGTTTCTGTTCCGGCGGTATGTGAACCGGCAGGTAAAAAACGGCGGATATGGACGTTTGCGGCGGAGGCGGTTTTATTTGCGTGTTCCGTTGCGCTTTGCAGCTTTTATCTCTACGGCGTCAGCAATCATATGATCGGCGTTCCGGTCGAACACTTAGGGACAATGGAAGTAACGGCTCATCGCGGAGCGTCCCGCCTTTATCCGGAAAACACGATGGCGGCGTTTGAAGGGGCCAAAGAGCTCGGCGCCGACTGGATTGAGCTGGATGTGCAGCAGAGCAGGGACGGTCAGATTTTTGTCATGCATGACGCAAATTTAAAACGAACGACAGGCGTTGACCGGAATACATGGGAACTGGATTATGAGGAAATCAGGACGTTGGACGCCGGAAGCTTTTTTAACGAAAGCTTTGCGGGAGAGCGGGCGCCGCTTCTTACGGAAGTAATTGCTTTTGCGAAGGAGAACGGGATAAAACTGAATATTGAGCTGAAACCTTCCGGAATGGAAGTGGATTTTGAAAAAAACGTCGTCCTGCTTATCATGGAGGCAGATTTTGCCGATTCCTGTGTGATTACTTCACAGGTATATGAGGTATTGGAAAACGTCAAAGCATGTAACGAAGAAGTGGAAACGGTCTATGTGATGAGTCTCGCATACGGGGACGTCAACCGGCTTGCGGCGGCGGATCATTTCAGTATAGAAGCGACAAGCGTAACCGAAAAAATGGTTTCCGACGTTCATAACGCCGGAAAGCAGCTTTTTGTATGGACGGTCAATACAGAGGCAAATATGAACCGTATGATAGAGCTGGGCGTCGATAATATTATAACGGATGACGTTACACTTGCAAAAGAATGCATTTTCTACAGTAAAACAAGCGATTTGTTTGCGGAGTATGCGAAGTGGCTGTCCGAGCTGGGCGAGGCGAAATAAACGGCGGATCATGGCATACAGGGAGGAATTTATGATGGAGAAGAGAGACGGCAAAACGACCCACGCGTCCGGTCTGTTTCAGGAGCGCCGCTATTGGATGGACAATCTGCGGAATCTGACGATTCTGCTTTTGTTTCCGGTTCATACGTTTATGATCTGGAATGATTTCGGATTCCGATTTTATATCTGGATGGGGGAGAACAAGCTGCTTAGCACGTTGATTGTACTGATCAATCCGTGGTTTATGCCGCTGCTTTTTGTATTGGCCGGCATGAGCGCGCGGTATGCGCTGGAAAAAAAGACAAGAAAACAATTTATAAAGTCCAGATTTCAGAAATTGATGATTCCGTTTCTGGCAGGAACTGTTTTTCTTGTGCCGTTTCAGACCTTTTATGCAAGAGTGTTTTTTGACGGTTATACCGGCGGCGTTTTGGAAAATATCGTTTATTTCTTCTCACACTATACGGATTTTACCGGCTACGACGGAGCGTTTACCCCGGGGCATCTTTGGTTTATCTTATTTTTATTTGTCATTGCAATGGGAGCTCTTGTTCTGATTCGAGCGCTTCCTTATGAAAAAGCGGCGGTTTGGGCAGAGAAAATGCGGGCGGCAGGCGGGTTCTTTGTGAAGCCGTTTCAAAAATCGTCCGCCGGTTCGGGCGGGAAGTTATAGAATCAGCCGCTTATGGATATAACATAAATACAGCATAGTCCCTGTCCTTTGGAACGGCATTTTGGGCGGAATATTTTTTTCTGGCGAAGACAGGAAGAATATGGTAACATAAAAAAGATTTGAAAAACGCCAAGCAGCGTTTCTTTATCTATTGTTTGT
The DNA here is from genome assembly GCA_947573605.1 of uncultured Roseburia sp. Taxonomy (GTDB): domain Bacteria; phylum Bacillota; class Clostridia; order Lachnospirales; family Lachnospiraceae; genus Roseburia. Next base: position 8,828 of record CANPGM010000048.1, read on the forward strand.
GCCGCCTGCGGCGGCGGAATGAGAGGAAGTATGAGGATACGGAGCAGGATTGCGATTCGATGTGCGAAAATAACGGCCGCAGTCATACGAAAATTAAACAGAGGCAGCGGCGTTACGCTTCCCGGATACGTTGCCAGAAAGATCGACCCGAAAATTCTGTCTGTGATGTCGGAAATGGTGCGCGAAAAAATTATTGTGACGACAGGCACCAACGGAAAAACAACGACAAATAGTATTTTGGCGCATGTGCTTAAGGCGGAGGGAAAGAAAGTCGTCTTTAACCGGACCGGATCGAATATGCAGAACGGAATTATTTCTACGTTTGTATTAGAAACAGACAAAAAGGGACGTCTGGACGCTGATTATGCCTGCATTGAAGTAGACGAAAACGCATCGGTCGGCGTATTCCCACAGTTAAAACCGGACGGCATCCTTCTTACGAATCTTTCCAGGGATCAGCTTGACCGTTTCGGAGAAGTGGATATCACCCGCGGTAAAATTAAAAAGGCGGTCTTAAGCGTGCCGGAGGCGAAATTTATTTTAAACTGTGACGACGTACTTTCTTATTCTCTTGCACAGGAATGTAAAAATCCGGTCGTTACGTATGGGATTAACGAGCAGATTTTTGACGATATTTCCCGTTCGGAAATCAGAGAAAGCATTTTCTGCCGTGCCTGCGGAAAAAAGCTGGAGTATGAATTTTTCCATTACGGACAGCTTGGAATTTATCACTGTCAAAACTGCGGATTTTCTCATCCGACGCCCGATTATGCCGCGTCGAAAATCGAGTATTCCAATGAAACGTATTCGTTTGAAATAGACGGCATATTTATTGACTCAGGGGCTGGGTCTCCCTACAATGTATACAATACACTTTCGGCTTATGCGGCGCTTGGCGCGATCAATGCGCCTCATAAGCGATTTAAAGAGGCTGTAGAAAGCTTTGATTATCGAAATAATCGTGAAAGCGTGTTCCAGATAAGCGGGGCGCGCGTACAGCTTCATCTGGCGAAAAATCCGATCGGATTCCAGCAGAAAATATCGCTTCTGCTGAAAGATCCGTCTCCGAAGGATGTGGTGATTCAGATTAACGACGCGGTGCAGGACGGAACCGATATCTCGTGGCTCTGGGACGTTGATTTTCAATATCTGGCGGATTCCAATGTGGCAAGCATTACGACGGCCGGGACGCGCAGATACGATATGGGACTTCGTCTGAAATACGAGGATATTGAAAGCGGCGTTACGGAGGAGCTGGAAGAAACAGTGAAAACGCTTGCCGAAAGCGGAACGGGAAATCTTTATATTATTGTCAATTATACCGGCCTGTACCGGACGAACCATATGTTGAGCGTCCTTGCGGACGCGTGAAAGGAGCGGCGTGAATGAAACTTACCATCGGACACTTATATCCCGATCTGCTGAATCTGTACGGCGACCGCGGCAATATTCAGTGTTTTCGGAAACGCCTTGCCTGGAGAGGAATGGAGGCGGAAGTCGTTCCGTTTTTTTCCGGAGACACAATTGATTTTACCGAACTTGATCTTGTTCTTTTGGGCGGCGGTTCCGACAGGGAACAGGAGCTGGTCTGCGGATACCTAAAGGAAATCCGGCAGTCTTTAAAAGAATATGTCGAAAACGACGGAGTCCTTTTAGCGGTTTGCGGCGGGTACCAGCTTCTTGGGAATTACTATAAAACGGATAAAAAGCTGATTGAAGGGCTGGAAATACTGGATATTTATACGGAATGGGAGCCGGAGCGCCTTGTTTCAAATCTGATTTTGAACAGTCCGCTTGTAAAGACGCCGATTGCGGGGTTTGAAAATCACGGCGGGCGTACTTATATCGGCAATTATACGCCGCTTGGAAAGGTGGCGTTTGGGTATGGAAACACCGGAAAAACCGGTTATGAAGGCGTCGTCTATAAAAATGTGATTGCGACGTATCTGCACGGCCCGCTTCTTCCGAAGAATCCGGAAGTCTGCGACTGGCTTTTGGAGCGCGCACTGAAGCGGAAATACGGAGAGGAACAGAAGCTTATGCCTCTCTCGGACGAGCTGGAATACCGGGCGAACGAATATATTGTGAATCGATATAACGACAGGAAATATGTCTGGAAAGAAAAAATAAAAAAGCATACGTAAAATGGGAGCGGTTTCTTTTGCCAAAGCGGAATTGGCAGGGAAACCGCTTTTTTGCCTTACAGGAAACCGGGCCGTTACATCCATGCAAAGCGTGCAAAATACTTTTTTGATATACTGTTGACATGATATATACTGTGTGGTACGATATATATACAAAAAGAAAGGACGTGGTTATTTCTATGAATATCGAGGATTGGAAATCGCAGATCAGACGAGGGACGCTTGAGTTTTGTATTCTTCTGCTGATCAATAAGAAGCCGAGGTACGGATACGAGCTGATTAGTCTGCTCGAAAAGTGGCCGATTGTCGCCGCGAAGGAAAGCACGATTTATCCGCTTCTAAGGAGGCTTTTAAAAGAAGAGTATCTGATTTCATTCTGGCAGGAAACGACCGAGGGACTTCCGCCGCGAAAATATTATTCCGTTACGGAAGAAGGAAGCTTATATCTTTCAGCCATGTCGGCGGAATGGGAGAATCTGCTTGAGACAATAGGAGCAATGAAAAGGGAGGAAGAATAACATGGATCAAGTGCTGAATGATTATCTGGAAAAGACAGAAAGAAGTTTAAGAGCTTTGCCTGCATCCGAGCGGATTGATATTGTAAAGGAAATCAAAAGCGAGATGGCGGAGCTGACGGAGAAAGGAGTATCCCCGGAAAAAATTATGGAACGGCTGGGGAGTCCGAAAGAGCTTGCAAAAGGTTATCTGGGAGACGCAATTGCAAAGCCGGGAGGATTTAGTCTGCGCAGACTGGCCGAAGTTCTTTGTTTTTACGGATATGTTGGAATCGGCGGGATATTTGTGCTTCCGATTATTTCCACGCTTGCCGTATCTTTTATGTTGTGCGGGATTCTTTCTCCCATAGCGGGATTGATAAAGCTGGTGTGCGGAATTTTCGGAATCGACGTGCCGTGGATTACGTTTCAGTTCGGTTCCTGGACTGCGGGAACGGCTGTAGTATTTCCGCTTTCCATTTTGGTGGGAGCCGTATTCTTTCTGCTGGGATGGGTATTTTGGAAGCTTACGGTTTTCTATATCAAATCCGTAGCAAAGGGAAGCCGGAGGCTGGCGCAAAATTAAAAAGGCGTCTCTTCGTGGCGCTTGCATACGTCTAACGACGCAGTTTCCTGTAAGGATTCGGGTGTCAAAAGGCAGGTTTCAGGCTGTTGGCTGGCAAATTGCACAAAATATCACTCGCGGTATGTTCCGGCAAACGGATTCTCTAAATGCTCTGACCGGGTGATTTCTCCGCAGTGCAACCGCCCGCCAATCGCCATCCTGGCTCATTGCGGGCTTTTGGGGACTTCCATGTCCCCAAATTGCAGATGACGAACAGAGCATTAAGAGAATCTCTTTTCCCTGCACAAAACAGCTCCGTGATTTATTTTGTGCAATCTGCCAGTTCAAATCGAAAAGACTGCCTTTTGGCACCCGAATCCTATAAGGTAAAAAAGAACCTTCCGGGGAAAGCTTCCCGGAAGGTTCTTTGTGATTTCTTAACTGCATTCTTATCATATACCGGTTTTTAAGTTAAAAAATAAGTCTGGATTTATTTTTTAACAGCCGCGCGCCGTCTATGATTAAAATGATTCCGGCTGCGATTCCGCCAATGAGAACGCAGATGCCGATTGCAAGATCCGCGGCTCCCGAAGAGCACATTGTCTTGTATGCTTTTTCGTCCATAATAAACCTCCATTCTGCTTTTCTTACCGAAACGGAACATCCGAATCTGAATCTGATATCTATATTTTACCATTTTTATTTCCAATATACAAACAGAGAATGAAATTAATCTGCGGAGGTTTGCAAATTGCGGCAAAAGTATCGAAATGTTACGGGTTCCAGCCGTCCAATACGGACTCCTTTGTAAAATGGGCGGCTTCCGCTGCAGAAAGTTCCGTCACGAAGTCTGCGCGATTTGGAAACGGTGTGCAGCGGCCGTTCTTACATAAGGCCTGGGCGTCTGCAGAAGAAGGATCGCCTGCCCCGGATTCCGGATAATTCCGGTATTCGGCGTAGAGAACGGAAGCTCTCGCTTCCGTTTTGTCCCAGTCATGAAAGCCTTCGGGACGGATATGCGCGCCGAGCGAACATTCTAAAAAAACGGTTTTGGCGAAATCGCGCCAGGGTCTTCCAAGATATACGGAAGCGGGCGGGCAATTCTGTGAAATCAGGCTGCAGCGGGAAAAAACATATCCGTACTCCTGCCCCTCCGGAGTAGAAGCCGCGGTGATATAGCCCTGTATTTTGGAATCGTCGTCAAAGCGCCGCAGCGATTCTATCGTGCAGTTTTCGAAATAGGCGGTTGCGCTGCCGAAAATAAAGTCGACGTCGCCGCAGAGGTAGCAGTTTTTATAATACTGCCGTCCGTTGATGCGGGGCGAAAATTGTTTTGGGCCGATAAATCCGCCGGGTTTTAATTCTTTTTCGGGAAGCGGGCCGGTAAACAGGGTATCCTGGCAGCCCGTGATACGGCAGGAATCGAAAATGAGGCGGTCGCCGTCGGCATAAAGGGCGATTGCCTGTCCGTGTGTTACGGAGTCGCCGGAGGTGTTTTCAACCGTGAGATTTTTGACCGTTACGTCATTTGCATCTATCAATAAGGAATAGGAGCGGAAAGTGCCGCGCTTTGAGCCGTCCGGCATTTCAGCGGCTGCATAGTCTCCGTAGGAAAGGACGGTTTCGTCATTGGAGGACCCGGTTCCTTCCAGAGTAACGAACGGTCTGTTTACCGTGATTTTTTCCACATAACGGCCCGGCGCAATCAGAATCGTTACACGGCCGGAAAAATCCGCCGGAATGTGCGCTAAGGCGGCCGATACAGTAGGAAATGTATTGGCGTTTTCGTGCTGCCGATTGACATAATAAATTTGTTCTTCCATTTGCTCCCTCCCTGTGCATGAGCGTATTCGCTTTGTTCTTTCCAAATTATAGCACAGAAAACGCCGAAGAAACGGGGGAATTTTAAGAGCTGAATTAGAAAAATATGAGAAAAAAGCATAAGTAATTGAAAAAATGGGAAGAATGGCCTATAATGATTATACCACAATACAAAAAGCTGCATAAAATATAGGGAGAAAGCAGAGGACGGGGAGAGAAAATATGATAGGGTTTGATCATAGAAATAAGCGGGGGCAGAAATTACAGCCATTGGACGAAATCGCCGGATTTAAGGTTCGGCCGGGATATTACAACAGAAACGGCGCGACAGCGGCGGAGGCAGGCGTAAGTTTTACGATTCATTCCTTCGGAGCTACAGGCTGTACACTTCTATTGTTTCATCCGCAGGAGGAGGAACCGTATGCGAAAATCCGCTATCCGGAATCCTATCATATCGGAAATACATTTTCTATTTTTGTTTTCGGACTGCATATTGAAGAGTTTGAATATGCATTTCAGTTAGACGGACCGAACGATCAAAAAAAGGGATTGCTGTTTAATCCCGACAACGTTCTTTTAGATCCATACGCGAAAGCCGTTACCGGCCAGCGCGGATGGGGGGAGCATTTGAAAGCGGGAAAAGACTTCGTATACCACGCGAGAGTGGTGGAGAATAACTTTGACTGGGGAAAGTCAGGTTATCTGGAGCTGCCGTTTGAGGATCTTGTCATTTACGAAACGCATGTGCGCGGCTTTACAAAAGATCCTTCGTCAAATGTATATGCAAATGGAACGTTTCAGGGGCTCCGTGAAAAAATTCCGTATTTAAAAGATTTGGGAATTAATGCGGTAGAGCTGATGCCGATTTTTGAGTTTGACGAGATGGAGGGGAGTCGTGTTGTAGGCGGAGAACGCCTCTATAATTATTGGGGTTATAATACGGTCAGCTTTTTTGCGCCGAATACGAGCTATTCCTCCGTGGTGGAACACAATCACGAAGGAGATGAGCTGAAAAATCTGATCTACGATTTAAAGGTGAACGGGATTGAGGTCATTTTGGACGTCGTTTTTAATCATACGGCGGAAGGGAACGAGCACGGTCCGTGTTTTTCCTTTAAAGGAATCGACAACAATATCTATTATATGCTGACGCCGGAAGGATTCTATTATAATTTTAGCGGGTGCGGCAACGTATTGAATTGTAACCATCCGATTGTACAGCAGTTTATTCTGGAATGTCTCAGATACTGGGTAACGGAATACCGTGTAGACGGTTTTCGCTTTGATCTGGCGTCGATTTTAAGCCGTGACGAAAACGGGGCGCCGATGAGCAATCCTCCGATTTTAAAGGCGATTGCCTATGACTCCATTTTAGGGAAGACAAAGCTGATAGCGGAGGCCTGGGACGCCGGCGGAATGTATCAGGTCGGAAGCTTTCCGTCCTGGAGCCGATGGGCGGAATGGAACGGAAGATACCGGGATGAAATGAGAAGCTTTTTAAAAGGAGACAGCGGAATGGCGGGAACCGCCGTTACCCGGATTACCGGTTCGAGAGATCTTTACGACCCGAATTACCGCGGGAAAAATGCGTCGGTGAATTTTTTAAACTGTCATGACGGTTTTACACTGTACGATATGTATTCCTATAATGTAAAGCACAATGAAAAGAACGGCTGGAACAATACGGACGGCGACAATAACGGCAATAGCTGGAACTGCGGCGCAGAGGGAGAAACGGATCAGCCGGAGATAGAAGCGCTGCGCAGGCGTATGGTGAAAAATGCGTTTGCAACCCTGATGTGCAGCCGCGGAGCGGCAATGTTTCTGGCGGGAGACGAGTTCTGCAATACACAGTTCGGAAATAATAATGCGTATTGTCAGGATAACCGGATTTCCTGGCTGGACTGGACCAGACTTGAAAAATACAAAGAGATACATGATTTCTGCCGCTATATGATTGCGTTTCGAAAAAAATATGCTATTTTGAGAAAAACAACAAAGGCGGCGGCTTGTAAGCTTCCGGAGATCAGTATTCACAACGGATATCCCTGGAACGGAGGTACGGACTACAATAGTAAGCTGATTGGCGTAATGTATGCGGGCAGAGACGAAGACGACGTCCGCGACGAGATTGTATTTTACTGCGTAAACGTATATTGGGAAATGCTTGTGGAGCAGCTTCCGGAGCTGCCGTCCGGCCTGGAATGGAAGGTTTGCGTCAATACGAATTGTGAATATGCGGATGGAAAGGACGTTGAGGCGGAAACGGAATTTTACTATAAAAATACATTAAAAATGCCGCCGCGGACGGTGATCATTCTGACTGCGGAAGAGATACAAAAAAATTCGGAGAAAAATGAAATACCGAAATCTATAGAAGCCGGAATTCCCGTATAAAAGGGATTGACGCCGGAGAGAAGAATAAGCCGCATCCATAAGCGGGAACAGGACGAAATACGCCTGTCCCCGCTTTTTCTGATACGGTATTTTTCGTTATAGCTAAAAAGCGGTTTTTATTTTTTCAGGCCTGCTCTTCGGATTTTCCGAAGGCTGATTGAAATATCTTCAAGTATTTTCTGCTCCGATTTATCAAGGGAACGGTAATTATGGATTAGAAAGCCTTCGCCTTTTGTCATCATCTGCTGCTGGCGGCAGCGAATATCGGAGAGACCGACGAGATAGTCTGCACTGGAATCCAGGCACTGTGCAATCAGCGCAATTTTTTCACAGTCCGGCTTTCTGCGATTTGTAATATAACCGTTTACGGTATTGTAATTCAGATGAAGACGTTTCGCCAGTTCACGCTGACTGATTTCCTGTTCTTCCAGTAGTTCCAGAATTCTTGTTCCGATTTCCATTTCCATATTAATTTTCCTCCTTTGTAGGCAGTGCGTAATGATGTTAGATAAATTTTAAAACATTTTTTATCCGATAGAACAGAAATACGCAAAATGCAAAACAATTTCTTAGGAAAATTCAGATATAGTCGGGGAAATACAGAATACAAAAATAGTACGTACTACAATACGCTAATTAATGATACGGTTTCGTATCAGATCCACCCGCCGTCCAGTGCAATGATTTGTCCGGTGAGATATTCGTTTCCTTCCGCAAGGGACAACGCAAGCGCGGCGGCTTCTTCGGGGCGTCCGAAGCGTCCGGCGGGAATTTCTTCTTCTAATGCGATTCTTTCTTCATCCGAAAAACAGGCGTTCATCTCCGTATCGATACAGCCGCAGGCAATGGCGTTTACCTGTATATTACTGGGAGCCAATTCCTTTGCAAGCGCTTTTGTGAAGGCGTTTACGCCTCCTTTACTGGCGGAATAAGCGGCTTCGCAGGAGGCGCCGGCAATTCCCCATACAGAAGAGATGTTGATGATTTTTCCTTTTTTCTGCCTTACCATTGCAGGAACTGCAAATTTACACGTAGAAAAGACGGAAGTCAGATTTGTATTTATGATACGATTCCAATCGTCAATTGACATTTCAGTCAGAAGTCCGACATAGGAAACGCCGGCGTTATTAATTAAAACGTCTATTTTCCCGTAAGTTCTGTCTATTTCGGAAAAAAGGGATTCGATATAGCGGTAGTCGCCGACGTCGCCAATGCTTGTAAGAACCTCCGTGCGGTAAAGCCGCTGCAGCTCTTCTTTCAGAGCCATCAGCGCAGATTCTGTTTTCGAGCATGTGAGGATGAGCCGGTAATCTGCTTTTGCAAATGTCAGGGCGGCGGCGCGGCCGATGCCGCGGGAAGCTCCCGTAATCAGTACTGTTTTCTTCATAAAAATCCACATTTCTGCGCACGTTTTATTGTGCAAATCCATATAGGAAATCCATTCATGGAGTGTAAGTTTGCGTCAGGTGCGCGCAGACACAAAACTCAGGCGAAATCTTTCTCGCAGGAGAGAGCTGTCATATTTCAGATAAGTATAGCATGTCTGCATACTGCGTCAAGCATGAAAAAATTTGTAAAAAATTGAAATTAGTACTGGACATAACGAAAAAGCTGTGCTATTATAATCAAGCATTCTTTCTTTGCAATGCATTTAACGGCGTGTGGCTCAGCTTGGTAGAGCGCTACGTTCGGGACGTAGAGGCCGCA
>CANPGM010000049.1 GCA_947573605.1 uncultured Roseburia sp.
GCTTGACCAAAGGAAACAACTCGGAAAGAATCTGTATGAAGTTTTGAAGGTATAGTCGATATGCATAGGGGATTGGTCAAATGGTATGATAGGGGTCTCCAAAACCTTTGGTGGGAGTTCGATTCTCTCATCCCCTGTAAATATTATGAACCGTTCAAATTCTATTATATTTAGAATTTGAACGGTTTTTATTTGTGATTATTCAGATATAATCCGATGATTATTGTTACAATACTCAAAAAAGATAACATCAAAACTGAAACAAAGACTGAATTACTTGTATTACAATGGAAAGATATAGATTTTATTTTAAAACCACTTTACATATATTAGCTGAAACAGAAGCAATTACCCTAAGTGCTCCTTTTGTATCCTTATTACAAGAAGTTGCAATTCCTTCTGAGTTACAACATGCGTAACCGTTTACCTGGCAGCTTCCATCATGTTTTACAGATAATACACCGAGCATTCCGACGGGTGCCCATTCCGGTCTGTCAAAACGGGAGACATAGGGCTGATCTGGATCATACTCAGGATTCAGTTTTGGCTTTGTCCCCTCATATATGATATTACCATCCTTATCCGTAACAGTTTTTATTTCTCCGGTTTCTTCGTTTATTTCTGTTTTGGGAGCAGGTTCATAAATGACGCGATTAAATTCGTCTCTTAAATACATGCCATTCCAAGTATCACAATCACCATTCCCTAATACAAACGGCTGTCCGGATACAATTCCAAGAATATAATCATCATTAGAAGAAGCAATCTTTATTTTCTCTCCATTTAATGTAACAAATTTTCCAACTCTATCCTCATTATTTGGATTTCCGTCTTCCCATTCAAAAAACTCGGCGTAGTCAGCGGTAGCGCTGCCTGTTATGGTAGACTTTGCTTTGACGATACCTGTATATGTAATGCTAAAAGCATTTGAGCGTTCCGGCGTTGCGTCTCCTGTTTGGATACCGTTTCCGACGACGAATGCAGTGCCTTCTGTGTTTTCTGCGCTGCCTCCGACTGCCATTTCTACGTTGTATTTTCCGGATGCATGGGAGGAGTAATTGTTTGCGATAGTATAGTTCCCATCTGCGTGAGAGTAAAGTCCGGATGCTTTTGTATGAGAGCCTTCTGCATGAGAGCAGGAGGCGGAAGCAATTGTTTCGTATCCTTCTGTATGAGAAGCATCACCGGATGCTTTTGTATGAGAACCTTCTGCATGAGAGTAAGGGGCGGAAGCAATTGTTTCATTTCCGAAAGCAAAGCTGTTAGTTCCTTTTTCAGATCCATTTTTTCGACCCATATTTACAGAGTTTGTGTCATAAATGCTTTTTTTTGCATATGTTTCTGTAATTATCTGAGATTCGCCGTCATGTACTGCCATTGTTGCGGAATCTGCTTTTGATGCAGAAGCAGCTTTGCCTGTGATGTTAGTCTGCAATGTAGTATCGCATGCTGTAATGATCCCTTCTTTCAGATATACAGGCTTTGCATTGCTGCCTACGGTTATGGTTCCAAGTCTGGAAGCCGATGTTGCCGTATCGGCATTGCCGTTTAGATTACCGGAAAATGCCGGTGCGGTAACATTTCCACAGACTTCCAGATCGTACATGGCTTTCATGTTGTTTGTGACTACGGTATAGCTTTCATTGTTATAGTTTAAGTCGCCGATCATAAGTCCTGATACATGTATGCCGTGTACGGTAGTATCTGTATTTTTATACTCTATACCGTGTCGGGCGTTTTTATCTGAAGTAATTTTAATGTTTTTATCGGATAATAGATTGCCGCTAATTGTGCCTCCGTTAAGGGGCAGCGCACCGATTTCTTCAGGCGTAAGACTGATGTACCCTGTACGGTAAGTGCTTTCCATATCTCCTTTTACACCGGCTACGCCGCTTTTGCTCGGGGCAGAGTAGTCGACTCCGTTTAATAATATTTTTCCCATAAAATAGGCCTCCTTTAATATACTTAAGTTGAATGTTATTCTTTTATAGATAATTTTTCTTTCAGTATTTCTATTTCTTTCTGCTGATTCTGCACCAGTTTAATCAGTGGCGCGATAAATTCATCGTACCGGAGGGCATAGTCATATTCTCCTTCTATGATTTCTTCTGTCGGTCTTTTTAATGGATTTCCATCCTCATCCGTATCTTTCCGAATGACTTTCGGAGATTTGATAAATCCCGCAAAATCTTTGGAATCCATGCCAAGCTCTGTCATCAGGTCTTCTACTTCCGGTGCAATCAAGCCGTAGTGCGTCCTGCCGGATGTGCCGTCAACCATTTTGTAGGATACCGGATTCAGACCCATAATAAACGCTTTTGTCCTGTCGTCTGTAAGGCCTGCTATCTCGGTTTTCTTCACCCGATCCGAAGTCTGGATAACTCCGTTTGTAGCGTAGATATTGCGCCATTTACGGTCATTTGCGCCTAAATCACATCTGTTTCCCATCGAAGTAGTTCCGATATTATATAACATAGAGAAGCAGCCACCGTCCCCGCCATAGGGGATTGAAATATACGCCGTTGCAGTTGTATCACTATTTGTTTTTGAAGAAAACACAAGTGTATTTCTGCTGCTGGAAACTTTGCCGCCATTCAAAATTATATCTGCATTTTCTTCCATTGTTCCTCCACTCAATGGCAACGCGCCGACATTCTCCGCCGTCAAATTTACTTTTCCGGTTCGGTAACTGCTTTCTGCCGCACCTTTGACCCATACTATGTGCCCTTCTAACATCCAATACGATCCACTGTACACAAACTCATATACGCCGTTCTGACGGATGAGAAAATTATTGGCATATGTAAACTCATGGAGGATTTCTTTTGCCCCGGTTCCGTTTACATTTAATGTTGTATGCCCTGTTGCTGTATTTTCATTTTTGAACCATACAGTAATCCGTGCCCCGTTTGTTAATGTAAATCCCGGTAAAGACACTGTTTTTTCAGCTTTGTTGCCTTCCGTACTGCATATTGCGTAATGGATAATATCAGATTTTCCGTTGAAATTAACTCCGTCTACAGCCGCAGGAATCGTCGGTTTATTGGACAAATCGTTGTAAGAACCGCTGAAACTGGAAGCGCCTGCTCCGATATTGGAGCGTGCGTTTGCTTTTTCTGCTTCGGTAAGGTTCTGTCCGGCGACAGTTGAAACTGCCTTGAAATTTCCCACATTTCCCAAACCGATATTGGCAGGCGTGAGATTGACGCTGCCTGTCCGATAACTGCTTTCCGCATTTCCTTTTATTCCTGTTACGGACTGTGTATTCGTATCGGTAAGTGCAATTGTAGTATTGCCGGACTGGTTCATGGTAAAAGAGCCTTTCGCGGCGCCGTTTTGGGTAATGGTTACGGTTCCGTTTCCAACGGAAGGAATGACTGGCTTATTGGTAAGGTTATTGTAATTCTGCAAATCCGAAGCGTGTTTGCCGTCTACCATATCTGCGTTTGCTGCGGATGCAACAATCTTGTCTTTATCCGCCGTATTGTTTACGACGGAAATACGATCCAACAAACTTTTGTTTTCATGCGTATGCTTTTTACTGTCTGCATCGTCATAGGCCGTCTTATCTTCTTTGCTTAAAAGACCGTCCATATTCTGCGTTGCTTTTGGGATTGCATTTGCAGAAATGACGACCCAATTTCTACCATTATAGCGGTAAGTATAATCCGTGTCTTTTACATTGACTGTCCATCCGTCCTCCGGATTCGGATAGGCCGCCTCAATGTCCGCAAATGTCGCTACGGCTTCTTTCCAGTCGATGGCTGTTTCGAATGCGGAAAATTTATTATCGACTTCGCTTTTGGTATAAACGGAGGGTTTGTTTTTAATATAGGAATCCGAACCGGAGTCGGCTGTGTTCCAGTCGGCTTGTACGTTTGCCTCCGCGCCTTCGGCAATGCCGTCCAGCTTTTGTTTATCGGCGGGAGAGAGCAGTCCGGCAGATTCTGCGCTTGCGTCTGCTATGGAATTATCGGAATCGGAGATATAGTAAGTCGTTCCGTTCATTTTTTCCGCATTCGAAAGCGCGTCGTATTCGGCCTGCGTCAGCACCTTTGTAAGCGTGCCGGACAGACAGTCCCATTTATTGTCGGACGTCCGATAGACATTTGTTCCCGCGGGGTAGGAGTAGCCAGCTCCGTCTCTGAAACGTGAATCGGTTACAAATGCTTCGTTGATGTTGTACATGTGTCCGGCAATATTTCCCGATGACGGAAGGCCTGCAAACGGGACGCTTCCTTTCGGCAGCAGAGATCCTTTCCAACTGTTGGAGTATTCTTTCGACTTTTCGCTGTAGTATTTGGAATTGTCTGTTTCTTCTCCATCTCTGATTCCCGTGTCTCCGATTGCATAACTTTTGGAAGTTTCGGAGTAGTCTTCGGATTTTCTGGCGTGGTCTTCGGATTCTCTTGCGAAATCAAGCGCGTTTACAGAAGATTCGGTGGCCTGTGATGCGCTGCTTCTTGCCTGCTCGGCGCTGTTTTCCGCAGACAAAGCGGAGGCCGAAGCGCTGGTTTCACTCGCTTTGGCGGCGTCGGCGCTGCTTTTTGCGGAATCCATTACGTATTCATAGTCGGCCAGCGCCTTAGAAACGGCTTCGGTCAGAAGTTGATATTCGTCAGAAGAACTGACAGAGGGGGCGTCCATCGGCGATTTGGTTGTGACGATATGGAACGGAAATGATTTTATCGTCTTTTCTGTTTCCGTATCGATTAAAACAATCTGATAGTCTCCGCGGCCTGCAGCGGCGCTCATCTGGTATGTGATGTCAACGAGAATGCAGCCGTTTTCCGATACCGTACAGGGGTTTAAAATGTGAGTGGAATCCGGTTTTGTACCCGCAATATTGACAATTGTTTTTTCACGGTCAATGGGGTAGGGGACTCCGTTTGCAATTAGTTCGACTTCAAGAATACGCACCTGATTGCCGTCGCCCTGTACGGACGGAACCTGTACGAAATTATTGTTGCCTGACATGTCAATGACATAGTGCTGATAAATTGGTTTAATTCCTGGTGTTTCTGTTTTACTCATATTTTCCTCTCCATTCTGCCGCTCTGGCGGCTGTTTTTAAATTTTTTCATCTTTTGTCATTTTTCCGGGAAACCAGATTTGGCTGGTCGATACCGAGAGATCAACAACCGTTCCGTTTTCGTCTTTTATCGGGGTAACGTCTGTTACTACAGACATAGAAACCAATTCCGCGGGTGTATCGTTTAAATTTATCCTGTCCGCGCCGATGCTGTGCGGCGCGATCCGGTCTGCTTTGATGCATCCCGAAGAAGTCCATTCCGATACCGGCATATATTCCGTACGCATTGTCTCGTCAGTTAAAAATCCGGCTTCGAGCGCTTTTGTTTTTATTCGTTCTGTTGTAATCTGTTCTGCGGCGATTTGTTCGATTTGTCCGACGCAGGTTCCGTGAAACGGGGCGTCGATTGTGCTTCCGTAGGAAGAAGCGCCGTCGATATGACCCTTTCGGGCGTAAAATGTTCCGGTGCGGTCGGCCTTAAAGCTATTGTCTGCTCCTAAGGAAATACCGTCCGCCCCGATATATACGCCGTCTGTTTCAGAATGAAACGCGTTTTTTCCGGCGTATAATTTCCTGTCTTCAACGGCAAAGCCTTCCTCGCCGCCGATGTAGCCGCTGTTCGTGTGGATAGTTCCCTTAACGGTTAAATTGCCGGCCGAATCGAGCGATAGCATCTGTTCGCCGTTCGCGCAAAATTCAAACGTTCCTTCTTCCAGGTCAATTAAAGTACCGGATTTTTTTGCATCGTAGTTTTTGGACTGCATCCTGCCGCCGTAAATTTCGTCGCCTTCGAGCGTGGAACCGCCGATATAACCGGCGATTACAAAATCGGCAAATGTACCGAACCGGGAGGTTTTTTCCCCGCGTATTGTGACGTCCGCCCGTCCGACGCTTGTGGAAACTGTTTTCCAGTTGTCGTCAGTAAACAAAATCTGACCCCCGCCGATAAATACGGAATCGGAACCGGCGTATGTTCCGGAGGCTGTATTTACAAAAATTCCGCGGCTGTCAATTACCAGTTCGGAATTTTCTCCGGACGTTATGGATTTCCCGGCGGAAAGTAAGCCTTCATCCAGCATTTTTCCGATGTCGGAGGCCTCTTTTTCCGCCTGATTCCAGCGCGAGGAATGGAAAGAGACGGAAGAGGCGGCGGACTGCGCAAGTGCGATTACCTCTGTAACATCCAGCATTCTGCCGCCCGTGCGGGCGAGATTGCCGAAGGCGACACTAAAATTGGACAGGTCATAAAAATCGACCGTCATGGACAAAAGCCGCGCTTTTATCCGATAATCGTCGCGCATGGTGATATGGATATAATTCCCGGGGGCAAATTCGCCATGAAATTTTTGAAATTCGGGGACGGCGAACAGATTTATCATATCCGCCTGAAAAGATAACTGCGGGGTCGCGGCTTTTGCCAGTTCTGCTTCGCCGTAGGCAAGAAATTCGCGGAGCATGGCAAAACGTTCTTCTTCTGTCATAATGTCAGTGACGACAAAATGATTGGTATTTAATTCATCTTCCCGGATAAAAGAGGTTAATTCATTCCATTGTTCCCGGGTGAAGTTTTTGTTCATGGAAACGGACTGAGCGATCGCTTCCATCTGGGTACCGATTGTTTTCTGCGCTCTTTCCAGAAACCGGATAGCGGCGGTGACGACATTGATTTGCTTTTGAATTTCCGACAGGGTATGATAAATGTCCAGATAAGCTTTATGATTTTGATGTTCCGGGTCGCCCCATCCCGCTTTTATCATAACGTCCTGTTTCTGCTCGTATGCTTTCAGTTTTTCTTTTAACGGCATAAGACCGTATTCCGACCAGTCGACGCTGTTCGGGTCGTCGGGCATTTTTAAGTGTGTCAGCCGGTTTATATTTGCCTGATAGTCCTGAAACTGCGACAGGAGACGCGTATATTCCTCTGTCAGTCCTTCCCGTTTTCTGAGCCAGTCGTGATAGGCGGTATAAAGGCCCTGGCTCATGAAGTTTGTGGAGTGGAAATAGGAGAGATTATAAATCTTATCATAGCCCATGTTAATACTCCGGATATTTAAATCATTTTCTCCCGTTAAGGTCAGGCATGTCTTAATATCGGAAACATTACATGTGATTTGGGTATTTTTTAACAGATTGCGATAGGAGACGCAGAGATCCGTGTCGCGCCCGGCGTTTTTCTCCAGGCAGACATTGACGGTATGACGGATGGTGTCAAAGGAAAATATGCAGGAAAAGGCTTCGGATACGTCGGAAGTCAGGAAGGAGTATATGTCCTGTTTGGATATTTCAAAGCTTCGCTGCATTGTAATAAGTTCCTTATCGACGTGTCCGACCGTCCAGTCGGGACATTTTTCCAGAGCAAGGTTCAAGAGGCTTTTTTCGGGATTATTCTGATTGTAAAATTGAACTCTGTCTATACTTTCCGTCGTTCCCATATTGATTGAAAATGTTTCCAGGTATTTTTGTCCCAAAAGGCATTCGTAACTTTTGGCTGTCACTTCTTTGTGTTCCGATTTTGTGCCTTCCGACTGTACCCTTACGGAGTCGATTGCAAAAAATCCGATTTCGGGCAGCAGAATATACTTCATGACCTCGATTTCGTCATAGTAACTGTTTTTTCTGCCGTCCATGTAAAGATACGAAGTAAAGCTTATTTCATCTAGGGCGTTAAAAGAGACGGTAATTGTTTTTGCGGTACAGGGAAGTATGCCGATGCGTTCCTTATTTGATTTGCACAGAATGTAAGGCGGTACGACAGGGCGGTCGAAAAAATCACGCTTAATTTGAAAGCTCACAGCAGCACCGCCTTTCTTGGCGCGCGATAGGAAAACGCGACCTCTGCGGTCATGTTTGTTTGAAATCTGTTTTCTCCCGGAAGCAGACGCGGCCAGTTCAGATTAAAATCATTTAGAAGAAGAGGATGCGATACGGCGGAGGAAATGATTTCATGCCCGGAATCGATTGTAATGATTTCACCTGCAGTTACATTTTTCAGTTCTGTCGTGTGCCGGTCCGCCATATTTGTAAGACGAAAGGTTCCCGAACTTTTTGGAATGACGGTAACGGCGGGATAGAGGTAACTGTTTAAATCATCCGTGTCGGTAAATAGTTTTTGAATCGTTTCGGCAGTGAAATGCAGATTGATCCTGATTTCGTCCGACCAGCCGAAACAGGAGTCGCATTCCATTGATAATAGGATTCCGGCCGCTCTGCCGTTTACTTTTTTTACACTTATGTCGCTTATTTTTGCCCGATACCACAAATTGACTTCTTCCCGGTCGTTTATGACTTTCATCCACTGATAGCCGCGGACGCCGTTTAGAAGGCGAAAAATGCTCCGGTATTCCTTTTCGTCAAAATACATGCTGCCGCCGGAATGGATGTCCGGGTTCTTTACGATTGTGATCTGCGGTTTTAGCTTTTCTGTGTACGTTTCGCCTAAATATACGGGAATCGGATTCCCTCCGAGGTATTCTTCGATTGTCTGGCGGGTGACGCCGAGGCTGTCTTCCGATGTGCCGTCACAGGAAAAGGATGCCAGCGCCATCCCGTAATCGGATAATCGTAAGCTGCCAAAAATCAAATCGCTTCCAAATAGTTCCATGTGTTTACACCTGCTTTCTTTTTTGAATTAAATACGTCTGTATTTAATTCCGTTATACATTTTGTTAATAAAGTTGTCCTGTGATCTTGCAATCATTTGTTCTACCTGCTTCAAATTTGCGCCGTCTACATGATCGATCTGTACCATTTTATCCATATGTACCGAGGGTGCGATGTTTCTTCCCTGTATTTCGGGAAGCGTTACGGGCGGCAGCAGGGAACGCACCGGGGGAACCGTGGGATTAAGCAGCGCTTCCGGGTGCAGTGCAAAAAGGGCCGGGAACAGGCGGTCGTTTTGCACCGGGATTAATTTCGGCGCAGGATGATTGTCTTGGTCTGCGGCGTACCGGCCTTCTTTTCCTTCGTGCGCGCCGGGCGCAAAGTAGGGGAGGGCAGAGAGCTCGCTCTCGGAAATCCCGTATGTGCTGCCGAAATCCCGCCAGAAGGAGGCGGTTTCTTCCATGCCGTTATCCAGATTGCGGTAGATGCTCTCCCCCGTGGACGAATCAATCCCGACAAAGACCAGCTTTTTGGCGCTGTTTTGCTTTGCGCCCAGCCGCTCGAACGCGTCCGCGGCGCTGTTCGCGGCGGCGGCGGCGTTTTGCGCGCCGGATGCGATGGCGGCGAGCGCGGCGGTTAAGGCGCTGACGTCGTATCCGCGTTCTAAAGTGTTTCTAAGACTTTCCTGCAGGGCGTTTGTCATGACGTTTAAGGTTTCCTCACTCTGCCATGCGGCGGTCAGGCCGGCAATTAAATTGTCGGCGTTTGCCGTAAACATCCCGGAAAGCGCGACGGCGGCGACGTCGGCCTGTGCCTGTAAGTTCCATACTTCGGTTTCCACGGAAAAGAGACTGCCAAGAAAGGCGGAGGTCTGGGCGCTTAGGGTTTCCCCGTAGCGCGCGACGGCGGATTCCCCGTTCTGCCATGCGGCGATTAGCGCTTCCGATACCCGGACGCCGTGGGACTGTGCGGCGTCTGTGATTTCCTGCCCGATCAGATCTGTGTTTTGCCGGACGGCATCAAAGGACTGTGAGAGGAGTTCGAGAGTCTCTTTCAGACTTTCCTGCAGGGCTTCGATTTCCGCCCGTTTTTCTTCCTCAAACGCTTCATACTGTTTGTTTAGCGCATCCTCCTGCGCCTCTATGCTATGGTCGTATTCGGCATCCTCCAAATCCTTTTTCGCCTGTGCAAGTTCCTCTTCCAGCTTCTTCCGTTTTGCAGCAGTGGCGGCGGTGTTATCGCCCTGCATGGCGGCAATTTGGCGTTCCAGATCGTCAATGCTTTTTGTCTTTTCCGCAATGGTTTCTTCATAATCATGGAGATCTTTTGCGGCTCTTAACGCGTCAATCTGTGCGTCGACGAGTTCCTTATAAGCGTCGATTTCTTTTTCAATGCCTTCGATTTCCTTTTCCACGCGCGCCTCGTTGAGCTTTATGATGGCGTCTTCTGCAGAACTGGCGGCATCCGCCGCATCCCACTGCGCGTCAGTCAGCTCCGAGAGCTTGTCGGCATATTCTGCGGCGGAGTATTTTCCGGCAAGGTAGTCGCTGTTTAGTTTGTCGATTTCGTCGTTATACTGCTGAACCTGCCGGCGGGCAAGCTCATACTGCTGTGCAAGCAGTCCTAACTGCGCGAGGCCTTCCTTTGTCCAGTCCCCGGCTTCGTCGGATACGTCCGCGTCCTGAAAGAGGCTTAAGAGATGTTCCAGTTCGGAGTGAAAACCGGAAAAGCGGTCCTGAATACGCTGGAATACTTCCTCGTGCAGCGCAAGGACGGCATTGTCAAATTCTTCAATGGAGGCTTTGCAGTCAAGGATTCTGCCGTCGAGATCGGAGAGGGCCTTAACCATTTCGAGCCATTCATCCGTGCCCTTTTCGATGTGGCCGGAGGAGAGCGCAGCGGCAAGCTGGTGAATAAGGGCGTCTTTTTCCTCTTCGAGCAGGCCAAGCTGCTTTTTCGCCTGTCCGGCCTGCGCGGTGTAGAAGGCTTCGCCGACGGACAGCCCGGCTTCCTTTAAGAGGGCGATCTGTTTGCCGATTAAGGTGTTTGCGGTTTCGTGGAGATCGTACTGCGTGGTAAAGTCGTTTATGAGGTTGTTGAATTTTTCAAGCTCCAGCGCACGAAGGGTATCTTTTAACTCCGAAAGCTCCTGCCTGCAGTCGTTTACTTTCCCCGCCCAGGTTTCGTAGTCCTTTATGGTTTCGGTGAGTTCTTTTCCGCTGTCCCCGGTAAAGGTCGTCAGGCTGACGGCGCCTTCTTTTACTTTTTTTGCGAGGTCGGCAGGGAGCTTTGCAAAGGCCTCGTCCGCTTTTTCTGCGTAGAGAGCGAGGGCGTCGGAGTAGTTGTTTATTTTTTCCTCGTTCAGGCTGATTTGGGCGTCGAGCAGGCTGTTTTTTGCGAAGGAGCCGGGAAGGGAGGAAAGGTTTGCCTTTAAGAGGGAGAGGGAGGAGTCGAGGGCTTTGATGCGGCGGTCGAAGAAATCGAAGAGCTCGCTGTATTCGGATGCAGCGTCTTTTGCGGAACCGGAAGAATCCTTTCCACCGAGGATGTTTCCCATACCCTGGCTTAAGGAGGCCCGCGTGTTTCTGATGAGCTGTAATTTGGTTTTTAGGTTGTCAAGGACGGTACGAATCTGATCTTCCTCTGCACCCTGGCTTTCCGCACCGTTTATGGCTGCATTCAGGTTCCGTATTTCCGCCGCGCCGACGCTTGCTTCGGCGACTGTGTTTGCCAGTTCCTCATTATATTCTGCAAGACTGCTGACGGAATTGGTAAAGGCCTGCGCATTTTCTTCCACTGCTTTTTGTTCGTCCTGTAATGCAAGCTGGCCAAGTTCGGAGATGGCCTGCTGCACGGCCTGCGATTCCGCATCGTCTAATCTCCGATTTGCCAGCGCCGTCATTGCTTCTTCGTTCAGACAAAGACGGCCGTTTTCGTCTGCCAGACAGGAGAGGTACTGCGGTTCTATTGCAAGCAGGGCCTGTAACTGGTCGAAGTTTAAATATCCGGTTTCATTATAGGCGGATACGATATCTGTAAGGCTGTCATACGAACTTTGCAGGGAATCGATCTGCCCGTTCAGCGCTTCAAGCTGCGCGCCTGCTTTCTGCGCCTGTATGATGCCAGAGGCGAGCATTTGCCCGAACCTGCTGCCGGTATCGATTCCTGCGTCAGATAATATGCTTTCCGCGTATTTCTGCGATACATGTTCGATTGCGCCGCCTAAAAGCTCAAGGGGGTCGCACAGGCCGGAAGCGTCCATACCGTCAATGAACTCCCAGTCGATGGAACCGCCCATGTCTGTGGCTGCCTGACTGATTGTCTGTATGGAATCTAATAAGTCGGAAGAGGAATAAGCGTCGGACATGAGGGTACCGTAGGCGTCGTAAGCGGATTTTAAGGAGGACTGGAACTGGTCTATGGATTCTTTGGAGGCGGTGAGCTGGGAGAATAAAGTAGGGACTTCAATGTTTGAGGCTGAATCTTGAACTTCAGCTTGTATATAACCAAATTCAACCAATTTATCTATTAGATTTTGTACGTCATCTTCTGATAAACCAAGAATATCAATTAATGCCCCAAATGATTTTTCACCAGTACTTTGTATTTTATCTTCAAAATTAATTGCTTTTAAATCATTGTCAGTAAGCCCTTTTAACTGTTCTGCATATCCTTTTATGGATTTATCATTTTCAAATGCTTGTCCTAAGTTATATGCGCTTTCAGCACTTTTGTTGATACCATCATATATACCATCAAACACTTCCTGGGAGCCTTCTAATTCATATGTTGCATTTTGAACTGATTGTTGCACTTTATCTAAATTTGCCTTTGCTACCTCTATGTCTTCACCAGATGAAAGCGCGTTATTATAGTCTTCAACCGCTTGAATAGATTGCTGATATAAAGGACGGAGAGTATCGTTACGAACAATTTCTGCCTTCATGAACTCATCGTAAATTTCTCTATATTCTTTTAACGCAGTGTCTGCTTCGATATTAGAAGATACTTTGGATAAATCAATCTGTAAAGAATTGTAATCTAATTCAAGATTATTTTCTTTAACATATTTTTCAATATCATCATATAATTGATCAATGATGAATTTTGCATCATCGGCATTTGCATTGACAAATAATGTTGGTGCATGATCGGAATTGATAAAAGTAGATGTATCATACATATTTATAACATCAAATAAATCGCTATATGATTTAATATAATCATATAGTTGTTTTTGATCGTCAGACATTCCGTCTCTATCATCATAACTAAAGATTGGGCCAATTGTATACCTATGTACTTTCTCAAGTTCCTTTTTTGCGTCCTCGAATGCAGAACGATTCTCTTTAACATACTCGTCTGCTGTTTCTTTTGATAATTCACTTAAGAGACCTAATTGCTCTTTATATTTACCATTTACAAGATCAATATTAGTTGCTTCATCTCCATATGATTCAATTAATGATTTTTGAATTTCTAATAACTGTTCTTTTATAGAACGTGTTTCATTTGTAGAAAGGTTTTCATTATTAAGAGTTCTTTTTAGTTCCTTATATTTTTCAATTTGTGAATCAAGAGAGTTTTGTTGATCTTTATAAGAATTTGTGAGTTCTATTGCCTTTTGTCTTGCTTCTTCCTGTGCATGAATCCATTTAAAAATTTGAGATAATACTGCACTTATTGCAAGAGATATCCCCATAGATACAGCAGTATTGAGAGTAATAGTTGCTACTTGTAACCCTATGCTGGCAGCTTTTGCGGCAACAAGTGAACTCACATATCCTCCCATTGATGCTTTTGCACCATTTACTTTGATTAAATAATTGCCTAGTGATGCATTTTGCTTTCCGACTGCATGAATATATGCATTTTGTAATTGCGTAGATTTTGATAAGTTTCCATTGTATGATTTAAATGCATTGTTTAATTTTGTGAATGTAATTACTGGTTGAGATAAATTCGCGAATATTCCCTGTAGATTAAATACACCATTTTTATTATAAACAGTAGCTTTTACAGTTTCTAATGACTTTAAATGTTCCTTTGTGGAAATCAGTATTTTATTGAATACTGTTAAATCACCATTTAATGATTTGAATATCGTACTATAATCTTTCTGTATGTGGTGTACAGTATTTATTTAACTTGTATAAAGTTAGTTGTGGATTTTTGTTTGGCTTTACAGTATAATATTAAGAAAGTAAATTTCAAAGGAGCTTAGAAGTAATATGAAAAAGAGACGTACTTTTATTTTTATAATATTACATATAATGTTATTAGGTTTATCAGCTTGTTCATCGCAAGAGAAAAAGCTTTTAGGTAAGTATGTTGACATATATGATGAAACACATTACATAAGTTTTAATGAAGATGGCTCATTTGTTGATAATTTTATAACGACTACGAGTAAAGGAAATACCGATATTTCAGATTTCTACATTTATCAAATTGATATTGATGGGTTTATAACTATAATTTCCACATTAGAATATGAATATCAGGATTCGCTTGATAAGTATGAACTTGGATGGTTATATAATGATAATATAGGTATATGGTTAGATGGAACCTTACCAATCAATGAAACTCAGACATATATTTCCTGTTTGTTAAATGGATATATATTTGAATTTCATTTTAATAATGATGGTACATATGAACATACATCAATTTCCAATAACAAAATCGTTCACACTGAAAATGGAATATATACAACAAATGACAATGAAGTTGTTTGCATAAGTGAAGAAGGTGTAACGACAACTTTTATAAGTGTAGAAGATAGAGTTTTTTGTGCTCAATATATTAAAAATGGACGCTAAACTTTAATTATACCAATTTAAGTCTTAAACATTTGGTTCAGCGATAAGGTTATTGTTTATAAAGTTGTAAAGTCGTGTATTTTGAAAAAACAGTAATGTATTATAACTAAATAGATTTATTGAGAATAGAAATATCAATTAGTATGATTCAAGAAATAAGCATAATTTGTGTTTCATAGGTTAGATAATGCTGTTTCTTTGAATTTGAAAGTAACTATATGTTTTCTCCCTTTCCTCCACACCGGCAGGGAGAACGCCGGGCATTATCCCGCTTCCTTCCGTGCATGGCACGGCGCCATAGGAAGCGGGAGAGCAGCTTCACTCTTGTCCGTTTTTACCCGGTCAGGGGGCAGGCGGACAACTGCGTTTCGACTGTCTCTTACAAGCCTTCCGGCTCAAAACCGTTTACAGTCTGTGAACACTTCCATATCCGGGCCTGAAGCATATGCTGTTCCCGGACTTAGGGGTTCCGCTGCTGATTGCAGGTTTCGCCCGGTATTCGGGCTTTCACTTAGGCTTTCGCCTTATGACTGACCGCATTCGCAGAAGGGTAACAGGCTTCTGCGTTTCTGACTTTTTTTACCGTTGCCGGTATCCTTTCGGAGTGCGTGTCACGTCTGCCGTTTCCGGCTGCGTTGTAGCGTGCGGTCACTATTCATTCTGTATAATCTTTCTTTCCAGCACAGGGAGACGGCTTTCTCCCAATTACGGTTTGTTTTAGAGAACACCGCGGGGCGACGAATCCCGCACATTCCTGCCCTTGAAAAGAAATGTTTTCTTGGGCATGAAGGGCATATTCAAAACAATAAACAGTGATTACGTATACCGGTGTTCTTAAGGCCTGCGAATAATCCGGCTCCGGCTCCGACGGAGGCAAGCGGGCCGATGGCCTCGGTTATTTTATTTAAAACCGTCAGGGCTCCGTTTAAGCCGTTTACAATGGAAACGATAAAATCGGAATCTGCGATATTGCCGATGGTATCCGTCCATGTATTGGAGAGGCGGTTTAAGGAGCCTTCCCATGAATTTACGGTTTTTTCGGCATCGGCGGCCATTGAGCCGGCGCTGTTTTTTCCGGCGGGGAGCATTTCTTCAAAGGTATCCCAGTTCTTTAGCAGGTCTTCAAGCTGTGTGCTGTCCGTGCCGCCCGGCACGTTGCTAATGCCCGCCTTGCGGAAATCGATTTTGCCGAGCCTTTCGTATTCTGCGGCCAGCTTCTTTAAGGTTTCCATCGGGCTTTGCAGGGCATTCATGCCTGTTCCTGTATCTGTGATTTTGCCGAGCTGCTCCAGTATGGCCTGGAATGCCATCGCCGCTTCCGTACCGCTCTGTCCGGTCTGAGCCATAAGGGTCCCAATGGCGGCCGCTGCTTCATCGGCGCTTATTCCAAGCTCCAATGCGGTGGGGCCGATGGCTGACATGCCTTCCGCCAGCTCTGCCAGGTTAAGGGAATAACGGTCTGCAGCGGCGTTGCCGCTGTCAAACAGTGCGGTCAGTTTTTCAATGGAGCCGTCGAGGCGGAACGATTTGTCCGCGGCCTGAATGGACTGTGCGGCCAGCTCCGCGCTCATGTTTCCTGCGTTCTGGAGCGCCAGGGAGAGTTCGGCAAAACCTTCCGCATTGTCATATCCTGCTTCCAGCGCGTCTTTTACGGCGGAAAGGTAATCCGCCGCGTCTTTTCCGTATTTACCGGCTGTTTCAAAGGAATTGTCTTTGAGACGGCTTAAGTCGGATTTGGACAGCCTGCTGCTTGTCCGACTGATTTCCGTTAAGAGTGTTTCGACTTCTTTTAGCTCGGTTACAGCTTCTTTTGTCTGGTCGATGATGTTTGTAAGAGCAGAGCCAAAGGAAAGCCAGCCGGAGAGGCCTTCTTCCGCTGTTTTAAGTCCCTCCTTTAAGTGACTGCCTAGTTGTTTAAAAATAGATTTGTCTGACATAAGTCCTCCTTTTTTATTAGGTTGATCGGATGGGAATTTTTAATGCTGCAGAAAGCGGCGCGTCCCGTGAACAAACAGTTTTTGTAAAGTAAGCTGTACAGCAAGTTAATTTCAGGGCGGCGGTATTTTCCGGCGCTGTTTTTCAGCCGGTTCCCTTATTGCCACAAACGGCCGCCCATGCGGCATGGGCGAAAAGA
>CANPGM010000050.1 GCA_947573605.1 uncultured Roseburia sp.
AAAATGTTTACAGTTGGCGTTTGGATAAGAATGACCCAATGCCGAAAGGCAAGAAGCGGGAACTTTCGTTGAGAGAAAAAGAAAAGCAGATTGAAGCAGATTTATTTGACCACATCGTAACCAATGGCGGCAATTACACGGTGCTGGAGTTGGTGGAGAAGTATGTATCACTTTAAACAGGAGTCTGCCACAACACGGTTGCCGGATATAAGACAGTAATTAACGTCTTGAAAAAGGAAGCATTTGGCAGGCAGCGTATTGATAAAGTGCGCTTGTCAGATGCCAAAAGTAACTTACTTCAATTTTACTTCAAATTCGCACCAAACTATACTAATTTATACATAGTTATGCATGAATTTAAGAAAATCACAAAGAAAGGAAAATGCTCGAAAAGCCAGTAAATACAAGGTTTTGCAGAGTTATACCAAGTTATGAAAAATATAATAAAAATATTATTTATCTGCTACGGCAATATCTGCCGTTCCCCAATGGCGGAATTTATTTTAAAAGATCTGACAGCCAAACGCGGCATATCGGATCAATTCCATATCGAATCCGCCGCTACAAGCAATGAAGAGATTGGCAATCAGATTTACCCGCCTGCCAAAGCCGAACTGGCGCGACATGGGATCGGGACTAAGCGGGAAACGGATTACGGAATGTCGGAAAAAACCGCGCGCCGTATCAGAAGGAGCGACTATGAGGAATACGATTACTTAATCGGAATGGAGAACTTCAATATTCGCAGTATGCTTCAGGAATTTGGCGACGATTCGCAAAACAAAATACACCGTCTGCTCGATTTTACAGACAGGCCGGGAGACATCGCCGATCCGTGGTATACCAGACGCTTTGATATTACTTATCAGGAAATTGTCAGAGGCTGCGAGGCGCTGCTTCAATCCCTGCTTGGGTGATTCCTTTCCAAACAGGATAACGTTCTCTGTCTGCAGACGGAATGCAGCGATCATCTTTTGCTTTAAAAGAAAAGACGTTGAAACAGTTCCGATTCGGATGATTCAATTTTTTTAGTAATGTAACGAACGATGTAGATTGATGATACGACTAGTCATACGCTGATTTGCATAACACAAAAAGACTTCAGGCTGCGAAAATATTTCTAAAACATTTGTCATCTGCTATTTTCAGACTGGAAAAACAGGTGTATAATTAACATAGAAATTTTCAGTCGCGGGATTTGTGTCTGCGCGCTGCAAAGCGATAAATAGCTTGCCGCAAACTCGTTATATGCAAAAAAAGCATCGCAGAAATGGGGAAAAAATGGAAAGTATTAATATACATGAGGTTATCATCAGCAAAGACAATCTGCACATCATATCTGCGGATGCGGCCTTTTATTCTTTTATGGGCGACCGGTTATACCTTCCTTTTGAGAAATTTGTAACGGAAGAGGATAAAAAGGTATTTCACACAAAGCTTTGCGAATGCAACGGAGAACGCTTTATGATGCGCCTGTTGGGAGAAAACGGAAAGAAAGGCTGTTATTTTTCCAGAATCAAGGAGGGGCCTTCCGAGAACAGTGTAGCGGTTTTGCTGCTTTATGCGGAAGAGCTGGTAGAAACGAGGAATCGGCTGAAGAAAGCGGTATCCGTAAGAAATGCGCTTCTGGAGATGTATAACGACACTTATTTTGAATACGAACCGAAGGACGGTATGATTCGTATTTATACCATGGGCAGAATGGAACAGAATGTAGAGAACTTTAATCCGGATGAATTTGAACGCCGCTTGACGATTTCTGCCGACGAGAAGCAGAAAAAGGATGTTCATGAGTTTATTACAAATATAAAAATCGGTACGCGCAGATTTGAATTGCGTGCGGATCGGAATCTGATGAAAAAAGACGGAGAGGAAAGTCCGATGACGATCAGCGCAATGGCTCTTTATGAAAAAGGAGTGTTCTCGCTTGTTGTCGGATGTATTCATATCGGTCCTGCGCCTGTTCAGGATGTGCAGAGAAAAATTGAGGTGGATTCGCTGACAGGATTGATCACAAAAGCAGATATTACGCGTATCGCGATTGATATTATCAATGTGAGAAAAGTCAGAGGCATCACACTTGCGATTGTCGATATTGATTATTTTAAAAAGGTGAACGATACGTTCGGGCACATGTGCGGCGATGAAGTGTTAAAAAAAGTTGCCGGAATCATGGAGAAAGAGGTTGGTGAAGACGGGATCGTCGGTCGAATCGGCGGAGACGAGTTTTTGATTCTTTTTTTTCATGCGGAAAACATGGAGCATATGCGTGAGCGGTTAAAATGTATCAAAAACAATGTGAACGCATCTTTTCCGCGGAATGTGGAGGGACGGCCCGCCATTACGCTTTCGATCGGATGCGCGGCGTATCCGAAGGACGCGGATGACTATGAGACGCTGTTTTTCCTTGCCGATTTTGCCCTTTACCGTGCAAAGGAAAAAGGACGCGACAGATATATAATCTTTGACAAAGAAAAGCACGGAGACCCGGAAGCAATCCGGAATATGAAAAAAAACGGGAATCGGATAGACAGCAGGGGAAATATGTCGATGGGGGATATTCTCTGTGTTATAATGGATAAAGTATACCGTGGGGAGCCGTATCCGCCGGAAAAGCTTCTGGATGATTTTGTAATCAATTTCGGCATTCAGCGGGTAATGATTTATGAGGGCGCTCCTTATCATATTACGTATGTAGCAGGCGAGGGAAGACCGTCGGAGGAGCTGGCATTCGCAACTGAAAATTATATCAATTTGGACGGTTATCAGGAAGAGTTTGATTTGGACGGCGTTCTTTTTTTGAATAACATCAAGTTTTTGGAAGACCGGATACCAAAAGCATACCGTTTACTTGAAGAATTGGGAGTCTTTTCACTGATTCAGATTCGGTTTCGGACTAAAAATGGGAAGCCGGCCGTGCTGAGCCTTGAGTCCGTAAACGGAACAACGGCATGGAACCGTTCAAATCTGCATTATTACCGGTTGTTTACAAAAATACTTTCCGAGCTGTTATAAATTTTATTTTGTGCTTGCAATTTCGAATGCGCCGTGTTATAAATAGAACATTATTAGGAAAGGCAATGAAAGAGACTCTTTTCTTTAGACGTCGACAGGAATACAGCGTCACCGACTGAGAGCGCTGTTTGAAAGAGAGGAAAAAGGGAACGCTCCGGAGCCGACTGATTGAACAACAGTAGGTCAGTACGTCTGTGCTCGTTACGCACATTGAGTGGAAGAATAAACGTTTCGAAGTTTATTTTTCAATGCGGGTGGTACCGCGGGAGTATGCAGATTTCCCGCCCCGGAAAACATTGGTTTTCCGGGGCCTTTTTTTATGCATGCAGGCATCCGGATGAAATATGTCAGCAAGAAAACGGACGCTTGTCGCACGAGCAGGAGAAGAACACTTTCCTGCCCGGTTTAACAGGAAACGGCATTCCCAGATACGTACATCTGAGAAATTCCCGTCCCGCACCTGAACAGTTCCGACAAACGGATAGGAAAGGAGCGTACAAAGTATGGAATTTATGACAGGAGTAAGCAACAGAGAAACAATCGAAATCGGGGCATTGTCAGAGGCGCTTGGGGACGGAGGGAGCGTCGTGGACGGAAAAAGCGTCAAAGTAAACGGAATCGTTCACGCAGTACGCGATATGGGCGACGTGTCATTTGTAATTCTGCGAAAGAGAGAAGGGCTTCTTCAATGCGTATTGGAAGAGGGAAAAACAGACTTAAAATTGAAAGAGTTAAAGGCGGAGACGGCGGTTGAAGCGGAGGGCGTCTTAAAAACAGAGAAAAGAGCGCCAAACGGGTTTGAAATCCGTCTTGAGAAAATCCGAATCTTATCGGCGCCCGAAGCGCCGCTGCCGCTTTCAATTTCCGGGCGGAAATTAAATACTTCCCTTGAAGCAAAGCTCGACAACCGCTCCGTCTCTCTGCGAAACATCAGGGAACGGGCGAAATTTAAAATTCAGGAGGGGATCGTAAGAGGCTTCCGGGATTTCTTATACCGGCAGGGGTTTACCGAAATCCACACGCCGAAAATCGGAGCAAGAGGCGCGGAAGGCGGCGCAAATCTGTTTCGTATGGATTACTTTCACAAACCCGCCGTGCTCGCGCAGAGCCCGCAGTTTTATAAACAAATGATGGTAGGAGTTTTTGAACGAGTCTTTGAAACGGCTCCCGTGTTCCGCGCGGAAAAACACAATACCAGACGTCATTTAAACGAATATACCAGCCTTGATTTTGAAATGGGATTTATTGACGGGTTTTTCGATATTATGGAGATGGAAACGGGATTTTTACAGGAGACCATAAGTCTTTTGGAAAGAGAGTATGCGGCGGAGTTAAGGATTTTGGATGTGACGCTGCCGAAAACGGAACGGATACCGGTGATTCGGTTTGACGAGGCCAAACGGAAGGTTTCGGAAAAATACGGAAGACCGATTCGGAATCCTCATGACTTAGAGCCTGAGGAGGAGGCGCTGATCGGCCGCTATGCAAAAGAGGAATTTGATGCGGATTTTATATTTATTACGCATTATCCGTCCGCAAAGCGTCCGTTTTACGCGATGGACGATCCGGCGGACGCTTCCGTAACGTTAAGCTTTGATCTTTTATTTGGAGGAATGGAAATCACGACCGGCGGACAGCGTATTCATGATTATCAAATGCTACGAAAAAAAATAGAGAAGCGGGGCATGACGACGGAAGGTATGGAACCGTATCTGGATACGTTTAAATATGGTATGCCGCCGCACGGAGGGCTGGGAATCGGGCTGGAGCGGCTGACGATGAAGCTGCTCGGTGAAGAGAACGTGCGGGAAACGACACTGTTTCCGAGAGACTTAAGCAGACTGGAGCCGTAGTGAAAAGGGTAAAAATCCAGAGAGCGGCGGAATGCCGGGAAAGGAAAAACGATACGATGGAACAAAAGCTGAATCAATACACGCCCTGGAACGAACAGGAAGAACGGGATAAAGAAGTCATGCTTTCTCTGCTGAATACGCAGAAAGACATTTTTGAAAGGGAGAATCGCACGGCGCATTTTACGGCTTCTTCATGGCTGGTCAATCAAACGCGCGATAAAGTTTTGATGATTTATCACAATATCTATCATTCCTGGTCATGGACCGGAGGCCATGCGGACGGCGAAACGGATTTACTGTCCGTGGCTGTACGCGAGGCTATGGAGGAGACCGGGATCACGGATATAAAAGCGGTAACGGACGATATTTTTTCCGTAGAAATCCTGACCGTGGACGGGCACGAGAAGAGAGGGATTTATGTGCCGTCCCACCTTCATTTGAATGTAACGTACTTGCTGGAGGCGGACGAAGCGGCGGCGCTTCAGGTAAAGCCTGACGAAAACAGCGGCGTTCGCTGGTTCGGGATGAAAGAGGCGATAGACGCCTGTACGGAACCCTGGATGGCGGAACGGATTTATAAGAAACTGAATGCAAAGCTGAAAGATGTATAAAAACTCGGAATGCAAAAAGCAGCGTAGAAAAGAGGGAACCATGATGCATATCATTTCTGACGAAACAATTGATTATGTCGGTATTCTTGCGAAACTGGAATTAAGCAAAGAAGAAAAAGCGCGCGCGAAGAAGGACATGGGCGAGATGCTGGATTATATTGACAGACTGAATGAATTAGATACGACAAATATAGAGCCAATGACTCATATTTTTCCGGTTGAAAATGTTTTTCGGGAAGATATTTCGTCCGAAAAAGACGGGAGCAGGGAAACGCTTGCGAATGCGCCGGAAAGCAAAGACGGCGGGTTTCTGGTTCCGAAAACAATCGTATGATGTTTTAGCCGCTTAAAGCGGCGGAATGAGAGGAAAAATGAGTTTAATGAGTTTAACTGCCCTTGCATTGGGAAAAAAGATAAAGGCGAAAGAAGTGTCGGTGAAAGAAGCCGTAACAGAGGCGTTAGAAGCGATTGAAAAAAAAGAAGAACGGGTGCACAGTTTTATAACCGTCGACAGAGAAGGCGCGTTAAGACGTGCAGAAGAAGTGCAGAAGCAGATAGACGACAAAACGCTGACGGGACCTTTGGCGGGAGTTCCGGCAGCCGTAAAAGATAATCTTTGCACAAAGGGGCTTTTGACCACCTGCGCTTCCGACATCCTCTGTAATTTTGTTCCGAATTACTCGGCGCAGGCGGTTCTGAATCTGGAGCGCGCCGGTGCGGTTGTCATTGGGAAAACGAATATGGATGAATTTGCGATGGGAAGTACGACGGAAACTTCCGCGTTTGGCCCAACCAAAAATCCGTGGAATCTTTCGCACGTTCCGGGCGGTTCCTCCGGCGGTTCCTGTGCGGCGGTTGCGGCGGAAGAGTGCTCGTTTGCACTCGGTTCGGATACGGGAGGCTCTATCAGGCAGCCAAGCGCTTTCTGCGGAGTTGTCGGAATCAAGCCTACCTACGGAACCGTTTCCCGATACGGGCTGATTGCCTACGGTTCTTCGCTTGATCAGATTGGGCCGATTGCAAAAGATGTTGCGGACTGTGCGGCGGTTCTTGAAATCATTTCCTCGCATGATGAAAAAGATTCCACTTCTCTTGCCAGAAAGGATTTAGATTTTACGGAGGCTTTGAAGGAGGATGTAAAAGGTCTTAAAATCGGAATTCCGCGGGATTATTTTGGAGAAGGACTGGATCCTTTTGTGCGGGAAGCGGTACTTCAAGCGGCGGAAGTATTAAAGGAAAAAGGAGCCGTTGTGGAGGAATTTGACTTAAGCCTCGTAGAATACGCGATTCCGGCGTATTATGTAATTGCCTGTGCGGAGGCCAGTTCCAATCTTGCCCGTTTTGACGGCGTAAAATACGGTTATCGGGCGAAAGATTACGAAGGGCTTCATCAGATGTATAAAAAATCGCGCTCGGAAGGCTTTGGTCCTGAAGTGAAAAGGCGTATTATGCTTGGCTCCTTTGTCTTAAGCAGCGGTTATTACGACGCATATTATTTAAAAGCCCTGAAAACGAAAGCGCTGATAAAAAAAGCGTTTGACGCTGCATTTGCAAAGTATGATGTGATATTGGGACCTGCGGCGCCGACGACAGCGCCGCTGTTAGGAGAATCTTTGAGCGATCCCTTAAAAATGTATCTTGGTGATATTTATACGGTTTCGGCCAATCTGGCCGGCCTGCCGGGAATTTCGATTCCCTGCGGCAGTGATGAAAAAGGGCTTCCGATCGGGCTGCAGCTTACCGGAGACTGTTTTAAGGAAAAAAATATCATACGCGCGGCTTATGCGTTTGAACAGACCGGAAATTATGCGCGCAGTCCGTTAGGCAGGGAATAGGAGGGAGACGCAATGAGTAAGAGATATGAAACGGTCATCGGACTGGAAGTTCATGTTGAGCTGGCGACAAAAACGAAGATATTCTGTTCCTGTTCGACTGCATTTGGTGGAGCGCCGAATGCGCATACCTGTCCTGTCTGTACCGGAATGCCGGGGGCGCTTCCGGTACTGAACAGACAAGTGGTAGAATACGCGGTTGCCGTAGGTCTTGCTACAAACTGTACGATTACAAAATACTGCAGATTTGACCGGAAAAATTATTTTTATCCGGATAATCCGCAGAATTATCAGATTTCTCAGTTGTATCTTCCGATCTGCCGCGACGGAAGTCTGGAGATCGAGACGACTTTGGGAAAGAAAAAAATCGGAATCCATGAAATTCATATGGAGGAGGATGCCGGAAAACTGGTGCACGACGAATGGGAAGACTGTTCTATTGTCGATTATAACCGCTCCGGCGTGCCGTTAATTGAAATTGTGTCAAAACCGGATATGCGTTCCGCCGAGGAAGTAATTGCCTGTCTGGAAAAACTGCGGCTGATGATTCAATATCTGGGGGCGTCGGATTGTAAGTTAAACGAGGGCTCTATGCGGGCGGACGTCAATCTTTCTGTCCGGGAGTTTGGAGCTGCCGAGTTTGGTACGCGAACCGAAATGAAGAACTTAAATTCATTCAAGGCCATTGCCAGAGCGATCGAAAACGAACGGACGCGCCAGATTGAACTGATAGAGGCAGGAAAAGAGGTTGTGCAGGAAACGAGAAGGTGGGACGATAACAAGGAGCTTTCCTATGCCATGCGTTCCAAAGAGGATGCGAAAGATTACCGCTATTTTCCGGAACCCGACCTGCTTCCGATTGTAATCAGCGACGAATGGATTGCGGAGATAAAAAGACGTCAGCCGGAACTTCGAACCGAAAAAATGGCGCGTTATATCCGGGAGTTCGGGCTGCCGGAATATGATGCGGACATTCTTACGGGACATAAAAAATTTGCCGATATTTTTGAAGCTGCCGTCGCTGTCTGCAAAAAACCGAAAAAGGTTTCAAACTGGATTATGGTTGAAACCATCCGGCTTTTAAAGGAAAATGAGATGGACCCGGAAGAGCTTTCATTTTCACCGGAGAATCTTGCAAAGCTGATTGAACTTGCCGATTCCGGAGCGATTAACAGTACGATTGCAAAAGAGGTATTCGAGGAGATTTTTAAAAATGACATTGACCCTGAAGCATATGTAAAAGAGAAGGGATTAAATACGGTCAATGACGAAGAAGAGCTGCGTGCGGCCGTCTCCCGCGTGATAGAGGAAAATCCGCAGTCGGTAACGGATTATCGGAACGGAAAGGAAAAAGCAATCGGTTTTCTGGTCGGACAGACCATGAAGGCGATGAAGGGGAAGGCAAATCCGGAAATTGTAAATCGAATGTTAAAAGAATTGCTGTAGCCGATGTCTCGCAAAAGAGGGGGAAGCAATTGTAATGCCTGCAGCACATCCGCATGTCGGTTTAGGCAGGAAACGGTATCAAAAGCTGTCAGAAGAATAAAACAGCGGACGGAGATCGCAGATTTTCGCCCGCTGTTTTGTTACGGATACTTCTGAAATTAAGTCTCATAGAACTTTTTAACAGCCTCCATTTGAGCACTCATATTGGCAAATAAGGAATCTACAATTGTAATTGCGGCCATTGCTTCTACGACTACGACCGCTCTCGGTACGATGATAGGATCGTGGCGGCCTTTTATGCGGATGTCGACTTCTTCGCCGGAGCGGTTTACGGTATGCTGCAGGGACGCAATGGAAGGCGTCGGCTTAAACGATGCTCTTAAGACAATATCGCTTCCGTCGCTGATTCCGCCCAAAATACCGCCGGAATGATTGGTGGCTTTTTCGACGGAGCCGTCATCGGCGAGTCGGAAGGCGTCGTTGTTTTCCCTTCCTGTCGCTTTTGAAACGCTGCAGCCGTCGCCGATTTCAAAACCTTTGACGGCTCCGATCGACATCACTGCTTTTGCAAGGTTTGCGCTCAATTTTTCAAAAACCGGGTCGCCGATACCGGCAGGCATACCGGAAATCATACACTCTACGACGCCGCCGGAGGAATTTTGGTCCTGTATACAGGTCTCTAAATAAGCTTCGGCTTTTTTGGCAGCCGCGGCGTCCGGCATATAGAGCGGATTTTTTAAAATCTGTGCGGCGTCAAAGCATTTATCGTCAATCGAAACGGGACCGATGGCTCTGGTATAGGTGGTAAACAGAATGCCCAGTCGATTTAATATTTTTACGGCTACCGCGCCTGCGGCTGTGCGGCCGATTGTTTCTCTTCCCGAAGAACGTCCGCCGCCGCGGTAATCGCGGAAGCCGTATTTTTGGTCGAACGTGTAATCGGCGTGTCCCGGACGGTAGCAGGAAGCGATTTCGCCGTAATCTCCGGAACGTTGATTTTCATTGAAAACAACGATGGAAATCGGCGTTCCCGTGGTTTTTCCTTCAAAGACGCCGGATAAAATGACGGCTTTATCGTCTTCTTTTCTCGGCGTAGTGAATTTGGACTGTCCGGGTTTTCTGCGGTCTAAAAATGTCTGAATGTCTTCTTCACAAAGCGGCAGTCCCGCCGGACAGCCGTCGATTACAACACCGATGCCTTTTCCGTGTGATTCGCCCCAGGTTGTGATTTTAAATATCGTTCCGTATGTGGACCCTGCCATAGGATACCTCCTGATAAAGTCTGTATTTGAATAAATTTATTCCAACTGTAAGTTGAAGTATATCACATCCGGCGTGTGAGGTCTATGAATTTGTATTCCGTATTTTTGGCTGCATTTTTATTTGCAGACAACGTACAAATATGAATCTTGAAAACTTAAAAATTCTGTGCTAAAATATTTTTGCCCTAAAAAAGTGGGATTAAATAGAAATTAAAATACTAAATTTACGGGAGAAAAATTTATGAAATTTCTAGCTAATCGGAAACTTGCCACTCGCATTGGAATTATCACGACAATAATTACTTTTATAGGGATGCTGCTTCTTTGGCGTATTGTGTCAGAGCGCGTTGCCGTTATGGTTGAAAAGGACATTACCAATCAAATGATTGACGCCGTGGAATCCAGGGCTTCCATCATCAACGATTATGTGGCTTCGGCAGAAGAATATATGGAAGCGTTTGCGCTCGGCAGCGAAGTCCGTGAGCTTCTGAAAGATCCGCTCGATCCGGAATTGCTGCAAAAGGCGCAGGAATATACGGAAGCGTTTGCAGCGGTGAAAGGTACGTTTGAGGGGTTATATATCGCTACACCTGCTACATATGTTTTGACGCATACCTCTGAGGGAGCGATCGGAATTACAACCCGAACCGGTGAATCGCTGGAGGAATTTCAAAAAACGATTTTGGCGCAGCCGCAGTTGACGAATCTGGGAATTATGAAATCTCCGGGAACCGGAAGCATGATTCTTTCTATGTATTATCCGATTTTTGAAGGACAGGATTGTATCGGTTATGTGGGCGCCGGCGTTTATGCGAGTCATCTTATGGACGTATTGCTGGGGCTGAATATTGAGGGACTGCCTCACAGTGAATATGTATTTTTAAATGTAGAAACCGGAACGTATCTGTATCACTCGGATGATACGCTTCTTAACACGGAGACCACCGACAGCGGTTATTTGGAAATCCTGCAAAGAATTAAGGCGGACAGGAATACGCAGGCGGGTACGTATACCTATCAGGATGAAAACGGCGTCAGTCAGTTGGTTGTTTATAAATATTTAGAAGACAGAAATTGGGTCTTTATGGTGCATGACGATGCTGCGGAGGTTTATGCAAATGTAGATGTCGTACGTGATACGGTGGGGATCTTATGTGCGAGTGTAGCGGTGGTTATTATTCTTGTCACACTGCTTATTTTGTACCGGGAAGGCAGAGAGCTTATGACAATGGAATGTGCAATCCGGCGTCTTGGAAATTTGGAGCTGTCTGCGGATAAGGAATTGGAAGCGTTCTATGGCAGAAAAGATGAAATCGGAATGATTGCACAGACGATTCATCATGTTTGCGACTGTCTGCGAAAGACCATTGATGATATCGGAAGAATTTTAGGGGAGATGGCAAACGGCAATATCGCCGTGAACGTGGTAGAGAATGAGGCATATTATATCGGTGATTTCAGAGTGCTTGTAGAAAACTTAAAAAGTATTCGTACGCATCTGACCGAAGTCATGTGTGATATTACACAGATTGCGAATCAGGTGGAAAGCAATGCGAATCAGGTATCTACAGGAGCGCAGGAATTGTCTCAGAGAACCCTGCAGCAGAAAATTTCGATTGACGGGCTGGTATCGAATATCACGGATATTACGGAACAGATTCAAAGCAGTGCCGTGCGCTGCGGAAATGCAAGCGATTTGGTTGACAGGGCCGCAGGCTATGCGTCCGAAGCTGATACAAAAATGGAGCAGCTAAAGACTGCTACGAAAAACATTGACGAGTCTTCCATGCAAATCAGAAGCATTATCAAAACGATTGAAGATATTTCTTTTCAGACAAATGTTCTTGCGCTTAATGCCTCGGTTGAGGCATCCCGTGCCGGAAGCGCAGGAAAAGGTTTTTCTGTAGTGGCGGAAGAGGTCAGAAGCCTTGCGTCAAAGTCTGCCGAAGCCGTAAGCGATACAGGCACGCTGATCGGACGGTCCATTCAGGATGTGAAAACCGGTACGGAATCCACAAACCTTGCGATTTCCGCAATGCAGGTGATTAGCGAATGCATTCAGTCAATTAAGACATTAATGGACGAGATTGCACTTGCCAGTGTGCAGCAGTCAGAAATGATTACATCTGTGGAAAATAGAGTGAAAGAGGTTTCTAAAGTGATACAGTCAAATTCGGATGCTGCCGAAAATAGCGTAGCAATTTCGGATCAGTTGTCCAATCAGTCTAAAACGCTCAATCATTTGATTGGGCAGTTCCGTATCCGATAAATTTTTTCTGTGCAAATAATAAAACGATAGTCCTGCTAAAACAGGCTGTCGTTTTTTTTATTTAAGGAGATTCATGAAAACATTGTTTCCCGCAATTTTGTCCGAAAATAAAACGCCCTCTTTTTTCCTTTGTTATCGGTGGCGGAAAACGGAACAGGGTTTACACTTGTTACGCATTTTGCTACAATAATTGTGTAGGAGAGATCCGAGCACAAAACAGAGAGGATCGTTTTATGAGAAAAAGAATATTTGCATTACCCGTATGCGTCTGTCTTGGAATAGGAGGACTGCCTTTCCGTGTAACGGCGTCAGAGACGGAAACTTCAACGAACGAAAGCAAAGACGATTTACAGATATAATTAATCAGAGAACAATAGAAGCGTTGGAGAACGAAAAAGACACTTTTTGATGTTTCGGACTTGGGAATCGTATTGGACAGCAGTGAGTTTGATCTGCTTATGAACACATTATATGATGTGATTAGTCTTGATTATCGGTATTTTTATGTAGGCAGTTTTGCTTATTTGTACCGTATGTCGGATGAGACCATGAAGCGTCTGATGAAGTAAATGCAGGGAGAATATTCCGGTGCAAAAATGGGGAAAAAATGAGTGCAGAAAAAAGAAAAGAGCAATATAGAGTAAAGAAAGCAAAAAAACCGATTGACTGGCAGGTGACGGTACCGGGATCAAAAAGCATGACAAACCGCGCGCTTTTGATGGCGGCGTTGTCGGAAGGAAGCGTAACGCTTGACGGCGTTCTTTTTTCCGATGATTCGAGATATTTTTTAAGCTCCTTAAAGTCGCTTGGTTTTTCGATTCGGACAGAGGAAGCAAAAAAAAGAGTGACGGTAGAAGGCGCAGGCGGGACAATTCCCAAAAAGGAAGCCGAAATTTATGTCGGAAGCGCCGGGACGGCCGCCCGGTTTTTGACGGCAATGCTGGGGTGTTCGGACGGAAACTACGTCATAAACGCTTCGGAGCAGATGAAAAAACGTCCGATGAAGCCGCTGTTTGACTTGCTTATAGGAGTCGGAGCAAAAATTTCCTATCTGGAAGAGGAAGGGTTTCTTCCGGTTAAAATTACCGGGCGCGGTGCTAAAAACAAAAAAAGTTCTTCCTTTGAACCAAAAGAAACCGAAATTGAACTGGATATCAGCAAAAGCACACAGTTTTTAAGCGCGATGCTGCTGGTTTCTCCTATGTTTCCGAACGGACTTCGCATTACTGTGACAAGCGAAAAGACAGACGGTTCCTATATTCGGATTACGAGAAAGATGATGGAAGAAGCCGGAGTGAACGTTTTTTTTGACGGAAGAACCTATCGCGTCAGCAGGCCGTCGGCAGATTCTTCGGCAACTGGCGCGGAAGTTGATAAAAACGGTCGAATTGTTTATCGGAAAACTTTCTGGCAGATAGAACCCGATATGTCGGCGGCCTGCTACTTTTACGGAGCGGCGGCCATCACCGGCGGGCGGGCGTTGGTGCGCCATGTCCGTTCGGACAATACGCAGGGGGACTTGAAGTTTTTAGACGTATTGGAACAAATCGGATGTACGGTCACGGATACGCCGGAAGGGATTGCCCTGCAGGGGCCAAAGGGCGGAAATCTTGCCGGAATTACGGTAAATATGAACGATTTTTCCGATCAGACCATGACGCTTGCGGCAATGGCGCCGTTTGCATCAGGACCGGTCCGCATTACGGGAATCGGACATATCCGGCTGCAGGAATCCG
The DNA here is from genome assembly GCA_947573605.1 of uncultured Roseburia sp. GTDB lineage: Bacteria > Bacillota > Clostridia > Lachnospirales > Lachnospiraceae > Roseburia. The sequence goes on from CANPGM010000050.1 coordinate 14,025, forward strand.
ACCGGATTCACGGAATTGTTACGGAATTAACAAAGCTTGGCATAAGATGCGTCGAAGAGCCGGACGCGCTGACCGTTTATCCCGGAACGCCCGGCCCCGGATGTGTGGAAACTTATGACGATCATCGGATGGCAATGGCGTTTTCTCTGATCGGGCTGCGCGCGGAGGGAATCGTGATTAACGACCCCTCCTGCTGTAAAAAAACTTTTGAGGAATATTTTGAAGTCCTGACCGCTTTATGTCAGGAATAAAAGAAAGGTATGGTTTTATAATGTACGAATTAATCAAACGGGAAGGACGTGCCAAAAGAGGCGTTTTTCATACGGTACATGGAGCGATACAGACGCCTGTATTTATGAACGTCGGAACGGTTGCGGCTATTAAAGGCGCGGTGTCTACGAAGGATTTGGAGCAGATTAAGTGTCAGGTTGAGCTGTCAAATACCTATCATCTTCATGTCAGAACGGGAGACAAGCTGATTAAGGAGATGGGAGGCCTACATAGATTTATGGTTTGGAACCGGCCGATATTGACCGATTCCGGCGGATTTCAGGTGTTTTCACTGGCGGGGCTGCGAAAAATTAAAGAAGAGGGAGTTTATTTCAACTCCCATATCGACGGAGCAAAAATTTTTATGGGGCCCGAAGAAAGTATGCAGATTCAGTCCAATCTGGGTTCGACGATTGCAATGGCCTTTGACGAATGCCCTCCGGCGCTGGCGGAGCGGACGTATGTGGAGAATTCCGTTGCCAGAACGACGAGATGGCTGGAACGCTGTAAAAAAGAAATGAAGCGTTTAAATCTGTCAGAAGATACGATTAATCAAAAGCAGTTGCTATTCGGTATCAATCAGGGCGCCGTCTATGCAGACATCCGTATCGATCATGCAAAGCGGATTTCGGAGCTGGAACTTGACGGATATGCGATCGGCGGGCTTGCAGTCGGGGAAACGCACGAACAGATGTATTATATATTGGAGGAAACGGTGCCGCATCTTCCCGTCGATAAGCCGACTTATCTGATGGGTGTCGGCACGCCGGCCAATATTTTAGAAGGCGTCGAGCGCGGCGTGGATTTTTTTGACTGCGTATATCCGTCCAGAAACGGGCGGCATGGGCATTTATACACGAATCACGGAAAAATAAATCTGTTTAATCAAAAATACGAAAAAGATATGCGGCCGATTGAGGAAGGCTGCGGCTGCCCGGCATGCCTCAGATACAGCAGAGCATATATCCGTCACTTGCTGAAGGCAAAAGAAATGCTTGGTATGCGTCTTTGCGTCCTGCATAATCTGTATTTTTACAATACCATGATGGAGGAAATCAGAGATGCTTTGGACGCCGGAAAGTTTCATTCTTATAAGGAAAAGAAACTTTCCGGCATGAAATCTTAAATTATAATGAAATTGGCGTAAGCGCTTGCCGAATGGGGGCTGTTTGTGTACAATGAAAATAAAACAGAAGGAGGAGGGATTGATTTATGGGAAAACATATGTTATCGTTTAAACTCGGAAATATAAAGTATATCTTTTTTTGTCTTGTTTTTCTTATCGGAATTTTTTCACGGCCCGTTCCGGGGGTTGCCGGAAGCGTTCCGGAGGATTTGCTTTATTCCGACGACGCCATGCTTTTTTTTGGAGAGATAAAAAGCGCTGACGATGGAGCGATCACCGTTATTCAGGTTCAGAAGATAAAGGGTTCGTTTGAGGAAAATGCGGAGCTTACCTATGACGAATGCTGGCTGGAGAATCCGGAGGTGGGGAAAGTTTATCTGTGCGGTTATTTTGACGAACATAATCCGCTTTATTTGTGGGAGACGGACAGCCGTGATATCGGGGCGATTACCATTCTTCAGGACGATGAAATGGCACAGCGCCTGCAGCAGTATTTGAATGAAGGGCGGTTTGCCGAAGAAGAAGCGGCGCGTATGGTGAGGATGGAACAGAAAGCTTTGGTAGAGGCGGAAAGGGAAGCCCGGTATCATGAGTGGGAAACGGTAAGTAACATAACGCGGCGTTTGGGAGAGGAGCAGCCGACGGCGATTGCGGTGTCCGCAATCAGCGCCGACAGTTCTGCGGCGGTATTCGGTTCAGAAAAGCTTTCTGCAATTCCTGCGGTACTGGCAGGAGCAGGCGGAATACTGGCGGTTGTCGTTTCACTTATTTTAATCAGACGAAAAAGGAAAAAGTAAATAATATACTAATAAAATTAAGGTGGAAAACAAAAGTAATCAATTTTATCTAAAAAAGGAGCGGAGTTTTATGAAACGAAAACCGTGCACCCAAATCGT
>CANPGM010000051.1 GCA_947573605.1 uncultured Roseburia sp.
TGTTGGTCAGGCTGATTTTGCGGATGTCGGCGGAAGAGCAGACGGGGCAGGTGGGGATGTTGTCAAACATGCCGACTGCCGGGGCGGATTTGCGCGGGTTCACCCAGTCCGCGGGCCGTTTGGCAAGGATGTGGTTTTTCATCACATGCCCGCAGTAGCTGCATGTTTCCGAATAATCTGTTATAATGAGATAATCGCCGCTTTTGGCGTCGGGGCGCGGCAAATAAGCGTCCTGACCGCATTTTACACAATTGGTCCAAATTCCCCCCATGTGCTCTTCATCTGGTTCAACTATTTCATACCACCAAAAATCGATTTTATCCCTCTCAAAGGAATCGTTTTCCTCCAGTACGATACCGTCGCCGAAGTCCGGGGTTTCCGCGGGGGCAGGTTTTTCTGTATTCCCGCCGGACAGAGGCTCCCCGCAGACGGGGCAAACCGTCATATCTTTTGCCAGTTCAAACTGGAAGGCTGTACCGCATGCTTCACAAATAATTTTAGCCATTGTTTTATTTACCTTTCTTTTACTATATCAGGAAACTGCGTCGTCAGACGCATGTATTCACAAGTTTGCAAAGTGAATTTCGCTTCGCGCACTCGTGCGATAAGAAATATGTCGCTAAAGCGACCGCACTCGGCGCGTCAAAGGGTGCAATCCCTCAAAATTGAAGGGGAGGTTCTAATAAGATATGGTGACAAAGCGCTCATGTCAGAATTCCGCGCCGCAGTTCTGGCATTTATAGGTTTTCGAGACATGTCCGGCAGAGAGGACGCCGAGGACCAGAGCGGATACGGCTTTGTTGGTCAGGCTGATTTTGCGGATGTCGGCGGAAGAGCAGACGGGGCAGGTGGGGATGTTGTCAAACATGCCGACTGCCGGGGCGGATTTGCGCGGGTTCACCCAGTCCGCGGGCCGTTTGGCGAGGATATGGTTTTTCATCACATGTCCGCAATAGCTGCATTCTTCGGAATAATCTGTTATGATGAGATAATCGCCGCTTCTGGCGTCGGGGCTTGGAAAATGGACGTCCTGCCCGCATTTCACACAGTTGGTCCAAACCCCCCCATATCGGCTGTTTTCATCGGGTTCATGTATTTCATACCACCAAAAATCGATTTTATCCTTATCAAAGGAATCGTTTTCTTCCAGCACGATACCGTCGCCGAAGTCCGGGGTTTCCGCGGGGGAAGGCTCCTCCCCATTCCCGCCGGATAAAGGCTCCCCGCAGACGGGGCATACCGTCATATCTTTCGCCAATTCATACTGGAAGGCTGTGCCGCATGCTTCACAAATAATTTTTGCCATTGTTTTATCTACCTGTCCTTTCTTTAATCTGGCTACAATTATACCATTCCTGTACCTGTGTTTCAATAAGCTGCGCGGCGGGCCTTTTTCATTCAGGTTGCGTATTTTCGCCGCGCTGACGCTTACCCGGTATCCTTTCAGAGCGCGTGTCACGTCTGCCGTTTCCGGCTGCGTTGCAGCGTGCAGTTACTATCCATTTTGTATAATTTTTCCTCCCGGACCGGGAGACGGCGGTTTCCAAATATGGTTGGGTTGATCGGACGGGAATTTTTAATGCTGCAGAAAGCGGCGCGTCCCGTGAACAAACAGTTTTTGTAAAGTAAGCTGTACAGCAAGTTAATTTCAGGGCGGCGGTATTTTCCGGCGCTGTTTTTCAGCCGGTTCCCTTATTGCCACAAACGGCCGCCCATGCGGCATGGGCGAAAAGATTCGGCGCTTTTTTTGTTTCGTCCATGCGGTGTGGGCGTTTTTGATATACCGCGAGCTTTGTTGAATTTTTATTTTGCCTCGGAAAACAAGTTCCCGAAACTTTTTTCAGTTGTTTTTTTGGAAAGCTGCTTATTTAATGCAGCGTTTACATTATGAGTTGTAGTAAATTCGGAGGATTCAGCGGCTATCAGGCCTGTATTCAGTAATAAAGCTTTTGCATCTGCGTCAGATTTGCCTTTATTGACTAATACTTCTCCATTTAATCCTTTTAAGGCAGCGACGTATCCTGTAATATTGTGCTAATATGTAATATAATTTATCAATATAGCTTCCCTGTGGAGAGGGAGGAAAAAATAATCATGCAGGAGGTCGGTTTTTATGAAAGCAGGAAAAATGGCGCTGATACTTGTAGCTGTTGTTTTATCCGCCCTTACTGGATGTTCTAAATAAGGAATACCGGAAGGATGCCAGCTATGAAACGGATATTGTTGGTGAATTTGAACAAACTGGTTATATAGAGGATGAAGTCCGTTTATATTATTATAAGTTTAATGCTGATAATACTTTTGAATATCATGGTGAGATTATTGATAGGAAGACACAATTCAACGGGCTTGACCACAACATCCTTCCTGTTTTTTATGGTTTTTTTGCAATTAAAAAGACAGCCCTGAAAGACTGTCCTTTAAGTGATTCTTTAAATTAAATGGAATCTAATATTTTCTGCTTTTGTATTGTATATTCTTCTTCTGTAATCAAACCTTCTGTTTTTAAATGGTCTAATTGCATTAACTTTTCCTTTGCGGTTTGTGAAGGGTGTGATTTCGTGTCGGAAATCATTTTTTTGTTTTCACTTATGGCAAGATTAGCAATCCTTCTAAATTCTTTTAGAGGAATTATCTTTTTAAAGACATTATAAGCATCATGCTTAAATTCCAGATTTTCAATAGCTCCGTCTGGGTTTTTATAAATCAGTTCAATCCTGCGGTCATCTTCTGAAACAATTTTTGTAGTTATGGGTTCCCTGCTGCCGATTATCGCCCCAGTGTCCCCAGCAATGGCATATCCCAATAAAGCGCCCTTTAATGAAGTTCCGCCTCCTGATATAGTTGTATATTTGCGTAATTCTCCTATTTCTTCAAAATATAGAATAGAATCAACGGGAATAGACTTTAATTTTAATTCTAATACATCAGGTTTACTTATTGAACTTGTACAGTGTAGCGCATAATATTCGGCCATTGGAAAAAGTTTAAAACGGTTATCAGAGATCCATAAATTGTGCAGTATACTTTCTTCAAATCCGTATTCATCTGTTTCAATTAATGTTACTTGTTTATCGTTTCTTACAACCCCTATTTTATCTGCATATATATCAAATTCTTTCCGAAAAGTATTTATGTTGTCTGATTCTAATTGTTTGATGTGCTCCTGTATCGAACGATCTACTTCGTCTTGAGCTGCTTTCTCAGCCTTTAATACACTTATAATTTTTTGACCGGATAAGGTTGTTTCATCTGTTATTGTCTTGAATATCATACTATGAAGGCGTAAACTTGTAGATAGTATACGAAGCGCATAATGTAATGTTATGCTTTAAACGCATTGTGGAGATGCGTATTTATTAAATAATATTTATCCAGTCATAATAAGGGGAGTGTTGCTATTGTGAAAACATCTCATTTTAGAGTAAGTTTTATAATGTTGGTTTTATTAGCGATATGGTCGTTCATAATATTGATTGTATATTCAATTCCAGGTTTCGTCCATGCTATCAACGACGCAAACGGTTTTAAATATGAAATCATGGCAAGATATGTTGATGAATGCTTTTGGCAAAAAGGAATTATAGGGTATATATCTTTCTATTTATTCCATACATTAACTTATGCATTCATCATAATATTTTTATTTGCAACAATGTTTAAACCTGAAATAATTAAGGTAGTAGGAAGAGTGATAATTGTACAAAATATCATTCTATTATCTCTTGAATTATGGGAAGAATTTTTAATAAATGAATTGAAGCATACAATAGTAATTGATATTAAACTGTATCTATTTATTGTTATTTTTGCAACAATTGTTCTTATAATTATGTCTTTAAAAAAGAAAATATTTTATTTGACATTAAGCATTTTTACAGTATGGCGATGCATTCATTCATTTTGTCTTTTTGCAGAGTATTTTGCAAGTATTTACAATATTCAGGTAATATTGTATTGCTTTAATGAAATGCTTCTACTCATTTTATACTGGATAGTTTTAATATCTATCAACAGAAATATTAAGCTCACAATAAGTACAAGCGTATAATCTATATCTATTGTATTTTTTACTTTTAATTCCTATAGATTAAAGGAAGGTTATTACCTATCAAAAAATAAGTATAGGAGTAATAAAAATGAAAAATTTAAATTTTTTTCTTCCAATAGGCCAGATTGTGCTTTGTGTAACTTTAGTTGCTGTTAAGGTTGGAACGACTTGCAGCCAGAGGAATTGCGATAACAGGAGAGTAAAAAACGGCAAGTACTGTTCTGAACATACTTGCGAATGAGAAGGCTGCACTGTTCAGAAAGGCGCCGGAAAAGAAAACTACTGTTATTATCATGCACAGCAATATTGACAGAATCTCAAATCAGCAAAGCAAAGAAGGCAATAAATGAATACATCCGAAACTTAATGGAAAAACAGTCAGACATATTAGGGGTAAATCTCCTTAGTGATGATCCAGATGTCGTTTTAGACTATGTATTGACCTATCGCTGTAATGTTGTTAGAAAAGATTCGGATATGAATCTGGCAACCATTTATGTATCCATAGTTGAAGACGGAACCTTTAAAGCTACAAAATTGTTATATGACTGATATGAAATAGAATATACTATTTATAGAGCTTTTCTCCCTTTCCTCCACACTGGCAGGGAGAACCCCGTGCATTATCCCGCTTCCTTCCGTGCATGGCACGGCGCCATAGGAAGCGGGAGAGCAGCTTCACTCTCGTCCGTTTTTACCCGGTCAGGGGGGGGCAGGCGGACAACTGCGTTTCGACTGTCTCTTACAAGCTTTCCGTTTCTTTGAGCCCTTCTTTTAAGCGTCTGTCGAGTTGTTTTAAAATAGATTTGTCTGACAGAAGTTTACCTGTCTGTGAAGACGATTTGACGGGTATTTTCAGACGGTATTTGTCAACCGCTTCCCTTATTGGCGTAAAACCTGTGTTCGTTTTTTGTGCAAGCGCATCTTTCTTTTTTCAATTCCTCAATCTGTTTCTGCTGGTATTTCACGGCTCCGATCAGGTCCGAAATCAGTTCTTCATAGCGCAGTGCTTTGTTTCCGGGTTCTTTTGGGTTTTTGTCGACGTAAAGTCCCCAGTCGTTATCTCCCATGCTCTGTTTTACGTCCTGTGCGAGCAGTCCGTGATGGTATCTGCCGGAGGTTCCGGCGCTGTATTTAAAGCGGCAGGGATTTAGGGAGCAGATAAACGCGGCGCAGGCTTCGTCCGGCAGCGTTTCAATGGAATTTTTGCCTTCGCGGTCGGAGGAGGAAACCGTGCCGCTTTCGGTGAATAGCGTACCGGTTACCTGCAGATTGCCGTTTACGCAGGCGTCGCTTAAGCTGACGGGAGCGGTTTCCGATGCGATATGGACGTCGTCTTTTGAGTGGATATTTACCGAATGGTATCCGGCGAGTGAAACGGCGCCTTCCTGAAAGGTCAATGAAGAGTAGGGGAGCTGGCCGTCGTCGGTTGTCTGCTCCAATGAAATAGTAACACCGTTGTCGTCGTTCGACATATTCCAGAATGCATTTTTATTATTTCCTACCGGGACTTTTACGGAAAATGCGGAGGTAAATTCGCCGCCGGAGCCTTCGATGTTGCCGGTCAGGGTCAGATTTCCGTTGTCGTCGAGATAGAATATCTTTTTATCGTTTTTGGCGATGGCAAGCAGCGTGTCCGAATTTGGGTTTACGCAGAAGGAGTGGGCGTCGTTTTTTATCAGCAGCCCGTTGTCGTTAAATGTGAGGCTGCCTGCGTCGTTATAGATGCCAAGATGTTCTCCGAGCATTAATTTTCCGATGACTGTTTCGCCGTTTATCCCGTAGGCATAGGTCAGTTTCCCGGTTTCGGGATGAAAATAATAATAGCCGCCGACGGCGGTTTTTACGGTTTTCCAGTTGTCGTTTGTTATTGCCAGTGTGGAATTGATAAACTTCATCTGTTCGCCGTCGTATTCGTCGGTAAACGGGTTGTATTTGCGAAGCAGTATTCCGCGTTCGTCCCAGGTTTGAGTTTGATTCTCGCCGCCGCCGATAATTTTTGTATTTGTAACGGAGAGGCCGTTTTCGGTCCAGTTCTTTAACAGAGAAGCGTTTTTGTTTGCCTGCCCTGCCTGATGCTGCACGTAATCGTAGGAGGAAGCCATTGCGCCTGCCTGCGATAAAATGCTTTCGGTATCGCTGACGCCGTTTTTGACCTGCAGTACGTCGGAAAATTCGACGGAAATCCGGTCGGGATTATCGTAGTCGATTTCGTATTCAATCAGCCGCAGCTTGTAAACGCTGTCGTCCAGCCGGACGCGAATCCAGTTTCCGACAGCAAAAGAGTCTGCAAGCGGCCTGAATTTTTTGACGGCCAGCAGATTTTTTAATGAGGCGGAAACAGAATGCTGCAATTCGGCGGATTTATAAATTTCCTCGCGGGCGGTTTTTAAAAATTCCAGCGCCCGGTCAAAAAGTTCCGCATTATTTAACCCGTCCGAAATATAGTTGCTGTTCGAATAGGTGTCTTCTCTTCGGAAAGCGGAAAATTCCGTCAAAAGCTCTTCGCCCAGATACGCTTCAAAATCCAGTTCTTTTTGAATCTTTCGTTTTTCGTCTCTGAAATCGGTTTCCACACCCGGAGTTTCCCAGACAAAATCGCCTTCGGGAACGGTTTCGCCGGCAACGATAATCAATTCGTCCCGGCGCAGATTTTGCTCCTTATGAATCGCGGTTTGCTTCTGCAGAAACGGGAGATACAGCATTTCGTACAGGTTTCTGTTTTTGTCCGACCATTCGGCGGGATCGGCGATGCCCTGTTCGACTAAAATATCAATACAGGAATTACAGATATCGTAAAAACTGTTTAAGCTGTCGAGACAGTATTTTTTCAGCTCTTCGCGGAAGTCGTCCGGATTGTTTGCAAACAGCGAGGTCACGCTGACGTCTTTTGTATCGCCTTCGTGCAGGGATTTTTTCAGCTTTTGCAGGACAAATGTTTCATAGTCATCGTTGATGCTTACGGAAACGGGACCGCATTTGGCCGTATCTTCCTGATCCGAATAATTTGTGATTAAAAATGTGCCGGTCCAAACATCTCCGGTTAAAGAAGAGCTTTCTATTTTTACCTGATATCTTGCGTCTGTAATTGCTTTTGCAGCGGACAGCACGGCGTGATCCGATGTAGTGTGGGAAAGTATTTTTGCATTTGGGACGGCGACGGGAGAAAGGGTTTCAGAGGTTAATAACTGCGCCTGTTCCTGCGCCGTGGTTTTGCTGATTTCGACGTCGGGCAGCAGGGCTGATTTTAAATAGACGGCAAAATCGATGACATTGTAATAGGCGGTCATGAAAGCGGGGTAGCCTGTGACCGTATCCGGAAGCGGGGAGAGCGCTTCGTTGTATGTCTGATATTTTCGGATTAAGCTGTTGTATGTGTTTTTCAATTTATAGGAAAGATTGATTTGATAGTCGTTCTGATAATATTGATACAGAGCGTCATAGGAGGTCAGCCGGTCTTTAAGCGCCGGTGACATTTCTTTTTTCGCCGTTTCCGTAAAGTACCAGATGGTATCGCTTCCGTTGGGATTGCAGTTGCGGATTGCGGCGGTCATCATATCGTCGCCGCCCTCTAACCGGAAGCAGTTTTTGACGGATCCGGTATCTTCGGTCAGTCTGACGTCCTCCGCCAATTCTCCGGGAGTAATGAAAATGGTTGTGTCGTTTCCGAAGCCTTCGCTGATATCGGCGCTCCCGCAGTCCGGACAGCTCGTTGTAAAATCGCCGCGGCATCCGCAGTCTGCACAGACGGATTTTAAATCGTATACGGAAACGGTACGGCGCAGGACGCCGTCTGAATCGGTATGTCCGCCGTATACGAACAAACAGCCGATTTCTTCTGCAACTTTTCCAAACGCATCGTATATTGACGTGTTGTGGAAGGAAAAGGTTCTCTGGATGTCGGCGATTGAGGAATCTACATACAGGACGGAATAGTGCGGCGCTTTTATCAGCAGCCGATGCAGCAGGGACGCGTCCGGGCGGTCTTTGTCATAGAAAACGGTCGGGGCGTAATCTTCTCTTGAGATATCGTCCTCCGTATTGATTTCCGTCTGATAGAGCATAATCTGCGACAGCTCGGCGCAGCCGAGCTGCGAGGCGTAGACGGATTTTACGGTATGACCGGATTCTTCCGTTTCGACCGTGATTTCAAACCAGGCGTCCCATTCTTTACACCAGAGCAGTTTGTAGTTGAGAATCTCGTTCCAGAGCGGATGTTCCAGTCCGTTTTCGTAACGGTAGATAAGAAATGAAATTTCGGAAGCGCTGTTTAAACATTCTTTTACTACAACAGATTTTGCATTTAGCAGGCCGAGTTTCGTTCCGTTTTTGTTTGCCAGAATCAGCGTGGGCGGCTGCGGCATATCTGCCGCGTCAAAGTTTATTTTTATTGCCATAGCGTTTTCCTCCTATATTTGAATTTTGATAACCGGGGAATAGGTCAGTGTGATCCGGCAGGGAAGGGAAGCGGAAAGGGTGTTTTTTTTGTTGTGAAATGTGTTTGCCATCCGGAAAAAATGCCAGTTAAAGTCGTTTTGAATTTTATGCGAGGGAAGAGAGGAAGCGATGATGGGATAGTCGAGCGTAATGAGTTCGCCTGCCCGGCAGCCGGCGATAAACAGAGCCTGATGGTCCGAGTCGTTTTTCAGAGTGAAATCACCGTCCGCCGCTACCTCGATTTCCGTGTGCGGATAGAGAAAGCCTTCTTCGTCCGAATAGGGATAGACGGCTTTTTTTTCGTTCGGTTTCGTATAGTTTAATGTAATTTCGACAGGCTCATGTATTGCAAACGGCCGGTTCGTAATCATTTCCAACTCAAGGCCGTAAACGGTTCCTTCGATTTCAATTTTACTGACATTGAAGCTTGCTTCCAGATAAATGTTGGGATAATCTTCTTCCAGCAGCCTGAATTTATGAAATTCTTTCCGGTTCAGCCAGTTCATCAATTCCCTCAGTTCGTGTGTATTTATGCTTTGTCTTTTATTCTGTAACGGGATTTTGCAGATTTGGATCGTTGCGCTAAGGCATTCGTCGTAACTGGTATCCGTCAGATCGTGTCTGGTTCCTTTTGACGAGGGTACGGTATGAAACTCAATTCGAGAACCGTTTGATGTGGTCTGCAGACCGCCGGAGTCAAAGCTGCAGACGGTGTATCCCATATCGTTTAATCGGACGCCGTCGTATTCAAAATTATGAAACTGCATGTTTTTTCACCTCCCGCAGACGTTCGATCAGTACGGCGTACTGTTCTTTTTGTTTTTCGAGATCGCTTAACGCGCGCAGCCAGTCTGTTTTGATTTGTTCCAATTCTGCGATCAGTTCTTTTGCACGGCGGTATCCTTCTTTGTTTAGCTGTGTGTCATAATCCAGCCGGAAACGTAAGCCGTCAAGCTGTCCGGTCAGGTCGGCGTTGCGTTTTCGCAAGAGTGCGAGTTGTTTTTGTCTGTCCATAGGTTTGTTCCTTTCTTTCAAAATGATAATCTAACGCTGCGATTACAGACAGAGGCAGGAGACGGAATGCCTGCGCCCGAACGGGCTTTTGGCATTCCGTTATCCTGCCGTCCTGTCAGCATCTGTATTTTTTCAGTGCGCTGCCGCCGGATGCCGCGCCGACGGTCATCGCCTGCACCATTTTTTCAAAGTTTCTGTCATGCTGCATTGCGTATTTGAAGTCGCTGTAATTCATAACGTTTGGCAGATTTACCGAAAATTCAAAGCTGTTGCGGCAGGTCTGACTGACAGCGCCGGTTTTTACAGGCACAGGCATCGCGGTACGGATGCTGCTGTGTATAAAATCCGCGGGGCGGTTGGCAAAACGGAAAAGTGTTTTGGTCGCCTCGGCGTTTAATACGCTGTCGCCTTTTGCAAGCGGCGTCAGAATGGCTCCGTCGCCGGGGCGGATGATTGCTTCCGGTTTTCCGTTTTCCTGCGTCCATGCCAGTTCATTCCGTCCGAGGCGGTAAGCGCCGTTTTTGTATCCGTGCGCTTTCATCTGGGCAAGCATCCAGGCGTTTTGTTCGGCCGAACCGGTATATGCGCCGCTGCCGCCCATTGCGGAATAATAGGAGAGGCAGGCGGAAAAGGAGGAATCGAAGTTGTGATATTTTAACCGGTCGACGACTGAGGTTTCAATATGCAGCTTGTCTTTGGGATAGCGGTCTTCTTTTGGTATAAACCAGCTTCCCCATGCGCCGGAAGAGCTGTCAGAAGAAGCGCCTCCCGGATTTTCGGAGGAGGAACCGGAGGGGCCGCCGGAAGAGGCGCCCGAACTGCCGCCTGCGTCCGCCGCCTGATTTCCGGAAAGGGAGGAGACGGCTTCGTCCGCCAGCCGGCCCAGACGGGCGATCATTTCCGCAATCCCCGTATTAATAGCAGTCAGCGTGTTGTTTACGGCCGTGGCCGCGGAAGAAATGCCTTCATTGAGACGGTCGCCGTACAGAATCAGCACGTTGCACAGATTCTGGGCGCCTGCCGTCCAGATACCGCTCATATTTTCAGACAGGGTAATACCGACGGCCTCCGCTTTTTCGGAAAGCGCAGCGCTTATCACGCCTGCATTTCGATTGATTTCCGCAATCATTTCCGACATAAGGGCGTCGATTTCATCCAAACGGCTGTTTAACGCGAGTTCGTATTCGTTGTATAATTCGTCCAGCATCTGTTTCTGATCGGAAAGGTACCGCTCATACTGCGCGTCCGCAAGGCTTTCGCGTGCATCCTCAAGCGACACCTTAAGTTTTTGCAGCCTGGCTTTCGCTTCTTCCGAGGAATCGTTTTCATATGCGGTTATCTGTTTTTCCAGGGAGGCGATTTCTTCTGTCTGTTCGGCTATTTTTTTCTGATAATCATATAGGTCCTTTTGGGCGTCTAACGCATTGGTATAAGTGTCAATCAGCTTTTTCATCGCGCTAAGTTCCAGCTCGATGCCGTCCTTTACCATATCTGCAATCGCCTGTTTTTCATCCTCCGCCGCCAGAATCATTTCCTGCTGCTGTTCGAGAAGCTCCTGCCTGCGCGCGGCAAGCTCCTGATTGTAAGGGTCTTTGGCAAGCTGCTCGTCCAGCTTTGCGATTTCTTCGGCATATTTTTTCGACTGCTCCATATAAAGGTTGTAGTTTAGACCGTGCAGGCCCATGACGGACATGCCTTCGTCTGTGATCCGTCCGTTGTCGTCATAGAGCGTATCGCGGCTTAAGAGTTCGCTTAGGAAATCGGATTCCGAAGTAATCCGGGAAATTTTTTCCTGCATCAGGTCAAAGACTTTCCATTCGATTTCCCGGATGGAATTGCCGTAGGAAATCATGGCTGTCTTTGCTTTTTCAATTGCAAGCGTTACGTCGTTAATTTCGCCCTGCATCCGATACCATTCTTCGGAGGACTCTTCAATGGCTCCGTTTGCGACGGCGTTTTGGAGGGCGGACTGCAGGGCCGCTTTTTCTTCCTCCAGCCGTTTGAGGTTCGCCTGTTCGGTTTCCGCCAGCGCTTTGTAGTAGGATGCGCTGACAAGCCAGCCTTTTTCCTCCGTACGGGAAATCTGTTCGTCCAAAAGGGATTTTTTGTGTTCGATTTCCTGCAACAGGCGGTCAAATTCGGCGGAAACGTTGTCGAACGCCTGACTGTATAAATTGGCAAGCGATTCTTTGAGGTCTTCGACGGCGTCTTTGCAGTCGAGGGCTTTGTCGTACCATTTCTGATATTCGTTTATCTGTTCCGCCAGCCCGTCGTCCGTGACTGCGCTGATTTCAATTGCGCCGCCTCTTACAAGCTCTGCGTAGGCTTCCGGGAGGCCGACAGCGGCGGCTTTTGCCATGTATGTTTCGTATGCCTTCCGCTGCGCGTCCGCCTGTTCTGCTACGGCCGCCATTTCTTCCGAAACGGCGCGGTTTCGGACGCTCCACTTTTTCCATACGGCGGAAACGGTTTTGCCGAGGTTTGTGATTTTTTTCTCAAGGCGCGACAGAAGCGTTTCGGTCCAGTCGAAAGTCTGGGCGGTTTTTTGGGCTTCGGCGGCGGCGGCGCCGTTTGACGAAGCGGTACGGTAAGGGGAGCCGAAATCAGTATCGATTGCTTTCAAATCAGTGCCGAGCAGTTTCAGCGCTTCTTCGGCTTCTCTCTGCTTTGCGTAATATTCCGTCTGCGCCGCGTAAGCTGCCGTAATGCTTTCCATTGTTACCGGCGTACCGTTTTCCACCATGTTGTTGATGATGCCTTTTGATTCGTCATAAGAGCCGCCTACAGATATAACAAATTCATTGTAGGCTTCCGCTTTTTGTTTGAGCAGATCGAGCCAGTTGTTATAGTCAGACTGGTAAACAGAGCCAAGCAGGGCGGATAATTTGCCGTTTTTTGAAGAAAGGCTGCTTAAATAGTCTTCGTCCAGTTCCGATTTTCCCTGCAGGTAATCCTGATACATGCTGTAATATTCGTCTTCGGCTTCCATAAGCAGCGGCAGTTCCGGGTTCATAAGACCTAAGGTACGTTTGACGATTTCCTCCGCATTTGTAAATCCCATTTGCCGTAAGTTTTCGATATAGCTTTGGATTTCGCCTTCCGACGCGTTAAGAAGTCCGGATAAGGAATTTTGGGCAAAGAGGTATTCCGCCGCTAAAGCGCCGAATGCTTTTTGGATTTCTTCAGTTGTTTTTGTCGGGTCGCTGGCGATGCTTTCAAACTGGCCGTATTCCTCCAGTTCTTTGAAGACGTCGGGAAGCGCTTCCAGTGCGGAAGCGGTCACGAAGCCGTTGCTTTGAAAGTCTTCGTAGGCGGAATTTAAGCTGCTTAATCCTTTTGAAGCGGCGGAAAGCTTTTCCTGCACCGAGAGCATGTCAAGAATCTGGTTTGCAGCGTCCTCTGCAGACGTTTTGGTATCGCTTAAAAGCTTTGCGTATTCTTCCGTGGAAGAGAGGGTTTCCGGGGTGAGCTCGCCGGATTTCGCGAGGGAGAGGAGACGGTCTTTTGTTTCGGCGTAATCCGAAGAGTGAAGCAGAGTTTGAAAAAAATTGTCGGCTCTTTTGTCCGGCGAGGCGGAAAACGAGGCGTAGATCTGATCGACGGCTTCGTCCGCCGTAATACCTGCGGCTTCAAGCTGTTCGACGAGATCGTCCGTTAAATCCGACGCGGCAAGGGAGCCATTGTTCGCCATGCGTTTCAGTTCGTTCTGCACATTGTCTGACAGGGAGCCGAATATTTCATTAAACTGATCCGTCTTATATTCGGCGGAATAGAGACTGCTATAGATATCGTCATAAAGTTTTTCCCAGGCCTTGCTGGTATCGTCGTCTATATCGTATCGGGTAATGTAGTCGTCTAAATCGACGGCGGCATCGCGCAGTTCCGCCCGATAGTCTTTCAGTCTCTCTTCCTCATCTTCAAGAAGTTCTCCGTTTTCCCTTTTCTTTTGAAGCAGGCGGTTGTAATCATTGATTAATTCGTCGATATGCTCTTCAAATGAAGCGGGGGAGGGGCCGCTATATTTTTCTACCTCCGGCCTGAGTTCCGCCAGTTCCACCTGTTCGTCATAGGTTAACTCCGTGTAGTATTTCCCGGATAATTCGTAATAACGTTCTTTTTTAGCATTTAAGGCGTCTATTTCATCCTGCGACCATATTTTTTCATATACTTTTTCTCCGTATTCTTTGTGAAATTCTTCCTTTACGGAGTCGGCGTGTTCCTGCTTTTTTTCTTTTTCCTGGTCTTTCAGCAACGTGTTCCGCTTTTGCAGCTCTTCGTTTTCTTCCTTCAGCCGCTGCAGTTCTTCTTTTTCGACAAAAGAAGGACTTTTTATTCTGCTCAGTTCGTCCATCCGGCTTGCGGTAGCTTCCAGCTCGGAATTTACGCCGGAGATATCGGATTGGATTCCTGTCAGCTCGCTCTGCAGGTTTTGTGAGATTTCCCGCTGTTCCTCAAGAGTGGTATGGAGGCTGTCGATCCAGTTGATAAGCAGTTCAATGCCTTTGGCGGCAGCCATCATTATGATCATATTGCCTGCGGTTGCAAGCCCCTGCAGCGCGGCTTTGCCTGCCCGCGCGGCGACGGTCTGGGCTTTGATCGCCTGATTGTGTGCGAGGATGGACTCGCGGGCCGCTTTGTTGGCGTTCATCAAGTCTTCGGCGCTTGCTTTTTCGAGGTCGGTGTTTTGAATAAAGCCGACCTGCCATCTTTTACCGTCTGTTCTTGTTTTAAAATAATCGTCCCATGTTTGAGGACCGTCATTTATAATAGCCTGCTGTTTTTGAAATTCCTTTAAAAGTTCGCCTGCACTTGCTTCATTCAATTCTGGTATGTAGGAATCAATATTGTTTTTTGTAATGATTCCATATGAGCCGAATGTTTTCCAGTCTTTTGGGGGAGCAAAGATTGCAGAAATAACGTTTCCCGTTTTCCGGAACGCGGTCTGTCCCTCCCTCGCGGACTGCGCCAGCTGCTGTCCCAGTTCTTTCGCACTCCGTTTGCCGCCTCCTATTTTACTGGATAAACTATCCAAATCATTTTCAAATGTTCTGATTATCGAACTATATGGCCGCAGGCTGTGGAATCCTGCGCTTTATATAAGGCCTGATTGAACTTAAATCAGTAATATGATAGTATAAAAGAAAAAAATGGAGGTAGCTATATGGGTACATTAGATATGTGGTTTTGCGATAAGTGTGGTAAAGTCTGGAGTGGAGATCCGACAGATAAGGAAGTTGAGATGTGTTCTGTATGCGGCAATGTCTTAAGGAAAGTGCCTGAAGAGTATTTTGTTCCTATTGGTCAGTATACATATGTAAGTAAAGAAATGGAGGAAAAACTGATTAACGACCTGGTACTGCCGTCACCGAATTTTGACCAGTATTATTTTGATCATAGAGAAGAAATACACAGTCAGATGGCAATGGAAATGGATGCCATTTTGGATAATTACAAGGCGAAAAAGGAAGGCCGGGATAAGGGAAATAAATACGGGGTATCCTGTCCGTACTGCCATGCGACAAATGTGCGGAAAATCAGCGGCATGACAAAGGCGGGACACATTGCGCTGTTCGGGATATTTGGAGTCGGAAAGGCGGGGAAGCAGTGGCACTGCACGCATTGCGGTTCTGATTTTTAAACATTGTCCGTGTGACAGAAATGATACATACGCTATAATTGCAAACAATAAAATGGAGGTAAAATATGGGTACATTAGATATGTGGTTCTGCGATAAGTGTGGAAAGGTCTGGGATGGAGAACCGACAGATAAAGAAGTTGAGATGTGTTCTGTGTGCGGCAATGTATTAAGAAAAGTGCCGGAGGAATACTTTGTTCCTATTGGTCAGTATACATATGTAAGTAAAGAAATGGAGGAAAAACTGATTAACGACCTGGTACTGCCGTCACCGAATTTTGACCAGTATTATTTTGATCATAGAGAAGAAATACACAGTCAGATGGCAATGGAAATGGATGCCATTTTGGATAATTACAAGGCGAAAAAGGAAGGCCGGGATAGGGGAAATCAATACGGGGTATCCTGTCCGTACTGTCATGCAACGAATGTGCAAAAAATCAGCGGCATGACAAAAGCGGGCCACATTGCACTGTTTGGGATATTTGGAGTTGGAAAGGCGGGGAAGCAGTGGCACTGCACGCATTGCGGCTCTGATTTTTAAACTTTTCTCCGTTTCTTCCACAGCGGCAAGGAGAATTCCGCGCGTTATCCCGTTTCTTTCCGTGCATGGCACGGCGCCGTAAGAAGCGGGA
>CANPGM010000052.1 GCA_947573605.1 uncultured Roseburia sp.
GTTTCTCACGAAGCTCTCTTGCTACCGGTCCAAAGATACGGGTTCCTCTCGGAGTTTTGTCGTCTTTAATAATAACGGCAGCGTTCTCATCAAATCTGATATAAGAACCGTCTTTCCGACGGGCGCCCTTTACCGTACGAACAACCACAGCTTTTACGACATCGCCTTTTTTAACAACACCGCCTGGCGTTGCATCTTTGACCGTAGCAACAATAACGTCGCCAATATTCGCATATCTTCTGGTAGAACCACCCATAACACGGATCACAAGCAATTCCTTCGCACCTGTGTTATCGGCCACTCTCAGTCTGCTTTCCTGTTGTACCATGCCTTGCAGCCTCCTTTAACTATTTTGCTCTCTCCATGATTTCTACAAGTCTCCATCTCTTGTCCTTAGACAGCGGCCTTGTTTCCATAACTCTGACTTTATCGCCGATTTTGCATTCGTTCTTTTCGTCATGAGCCTTTAATTTATATGTCTTTTTTACGATTTTATTGTAAAGTGGATGTCTTACGTTGTCCTGAATTGCCACAACAATTGTCTTATCCATTTTATCGCTGACAACCATACCAACGCGTGTTTTTCTAAGATTTCTTTCTTCCACGATGAGTTCTCCTTTCTAAGAGTTTCTATTCTGCAACCTTTGCCTTCTCGGTAATGATCGTCTGGATTCTTGCTATATTTTTTCTGACCTCTTTAATGCGGCCCGTATTGTCCAGCTGATTGGTTGCGTTCTGGAATCTCAAATTGAAAAGTTCTTTTTTAGCGTCAACTAACTGTGCATTCAAATCTGCAACAGACTGTGTTTTTAATTCTTCTAAATATTTACTAGTTTTCATTTGATACACCGCCTTCTAAATCTGCACGAGAAACTACTTTACATTTACAAGGTAATTTATGTGTAGCAAGACGTAACGCTTCTCTGGCAACGTCTTCCGATACTCCGGAGATTTCAAATAATACACGACCCGGTTTAACGACAGCTACCCAGTATTCCAGGGAACCCTTTCCGGAACCCATACGTGTTTCTGCCGGTTTTGCCGTTACCGGCTTATCCGGGAAAATTTTAATCCAAACTTTACCGCCACGCTTAATGAAACGGGTCATCGCAATACGGGCTGCTTCGATCTGATTTGATCTGATCCAGCACGGTTCCAACGCGACAATACCGAACTCGCCGTGAGTAATTGTATTGCCTCTTGTAGCCTTTCCGGCCATTGAACCGCGGAACTGTTTTCTATGCTTTACTCTTTTTGGCATTAACATAATTACCTGATTCCTCCTTCCGCAGCTGCTTTTCTATCGGAATTTGCTTTTGCAGGAAGCACCTCGCCTTTGTAAATCCATACCTTAACGCCTACCTTGCCGTAGGTGGTATCTGCTTCGGCAAATCCGTAATCAATATCCGCTCTTAAAGTCTGAAGCGGAATCGTACCCTCGGAATAAAACTCGGTACGGGCCATGTCGGCTCCGCCAAGACGTCCGGAAACGGAGGTTTTAATTCCCTTTGCTCCCGCTTTCATCGTTCTGCCCATGCAGGACTTCATTGCTCTACGGAAAGAAACACGGTTCTCAAGCTGTAACGCAATATTTTCCGCCACAAGCTGTGCGTCGCGGTCCGGTCTCTTTACTTCCTTAATGTCAACGATCAGCTTCTTCGCCGTAAACTTCTGTACTTCCGCCTTAATCTTTTCGATTTCAGCGCCGCCCTTACCGATTACCACACCCGGTTTTGCCGTAAAGATAATCACCTTTACACGGTCGGATGCTCTCTCAATTTCAATTTTGGCAATACCTGCCGCATATAATTTCTTTTTAAGGTAAGTTCTGATATTGTAGTCTTCTACGAGAAAATCTGCAAAATCAGCCTCCGCATACCACTTAGAGTCCCAGTCTTTAATTACTCCGACTCTCAAGCCATGAGGATTTACTTTCTGTCCCATACTGTTTCTTATCTCCTTTCTTTACAGGAACGCGTCTTTTTAGACGCCGCCCGCCCTATTTCTCATCAAGCACAATTGTAATGTGGCTCATTCTCTTTTCGATCCGGTAAGCCCTGCCCTGCGCTCTCGGTTGAATTCTCTTCATTGTCGGTCCTTTGTTTGCGAAGCACTCCGCAACATAAAGGTTTTCCGCCTTATAGTTTTTATCCGGATAATTGTTCTCGGCATTTGCAATTGCCGATTCCAGTAATTTCTTTACCAGACTGGATGCGTATCTCGGATTGTATGTTACAATACCAAGCGCCGTCTGGACGTCCTTTCCGCGGATTGCGTCCAATACGAAGCAAGCCTTCTGAACAGATACTCTTGCATAGGATAACTTTGCGGAAGGTCTGGTATCTTTCTTCTCATTTCTTTCTCTCTTAATCTGACTTCTATGTCCCTTAGCCATGATGGATGAAACCTCCTTTCAAAAATTAGTTCTTTATCTTACGCCGGATTTCTTCTCGTCTTTTCCGTGTCCTCTGTAGGTTCTCGTCGCAACGAACTCACCCAGCTTATGTCCGACCATATCCTCTGTCACATAAACCGGAACATGCTTTCTTCCGTCATGAACAGCAAAGGTATGACCTACAAACTGTGGAAAGATGGTAGAACGACGCGACCAGGTTTTAATCACAGATTTTTCGCCGGATGCATTCAGAGCGTCCACTTTTTTTAATAAGCTTTCATCTGCAAATGGTCCTTTTTTTAATGAACGAGCCATAATTTACCTCCTGATTTATCAGTCTCTACACGGCGCCGTGCGTTTCACGGTCCGCGAGCGATTCCTTTTTTCTTTTACAGTAAGGCGGCTGTCACATACAAACGACTTCGTTTATTCTGTGACAGTCCCTTTTCTTTTTTCATCTTATTTTAAAGTCCTGCCGTCTCTTCTTCTTACAATCAGCTTATTAGAAGCTTTGTTCTTCTTTCTTGTCTTAAGACCAAGAGCAGGCTTGCCCCACGGCGTGCACGGACCCGGACGTCCAATCGGCGAACGTCCCTCACCGCCTCCGTGCGGATGGTCGTTCGGGTTCATAACAGAACCGCGTACTGTCGGGCGGATACCCATATGACGTTTCCGTCCCGCTTTACCGATATTAATAAGGTTATGATCCGCATTGCCGATTACTCCGACCGTTGCGCGGCAGTTAAGCGGCACCATACGCATTTCGCCGGACGGAAGTCTTAATGTCGCATACTTTCCTTCCTTTGCCATAAGCTGTGCGCTCATACCGGCCGAGCGAACAAGCTGTCCGCCTTTTCCTGCATATAATTCAATATTGTGTACCAGCGTACCAACCGGAATCTTTTCAAGCGGCAGACAATTGCCGATTCTTACCTCTGCATCCGGGCCGCTCATAACAGTCATTCCGTCTGTCAGGCCCTGCGGAGCCAGAATATATGCCTTCTGGCCGTCGGTATAGCAGATTAAAGCTATATTTGCGGTTCTGTTCGGATCGTACTCGATACCGATTACTTTTGCCGCAACTCCGTCCTTGCTGTTTCTCTTAAAATCAACAATTCTGTATTTTCTTCTGTTTCCGCCGCCGCGATGTCTGACAGTAATCTTGCCCTGATTGTTACGGCCGGCATTCTTCTTCAAAGAAGTAGTCAATGACTTCTCCGGCTCTTTTTTCGTGATTTCCGCGTTATCGGAACCGGTCATATTTCTTCTGGAAGGTGTATATGGGTTATACTTCTTGATTCCCATTGTTTTTCTCCTTTCGATGTTTCTTATCGTGCTTTTCTGCACATATTTTGATTCGCGCTCAATCATCCCACGCCGGAAGGCGTTTTGCCGCAAGGCGTTTTGCCAAACGGCGTTTTTTGCGAATCACAGGCTTTTATAATCCCGCAAAGATTTCGATATCCTTGCTTTCAGCGGTAAGCTGAACAATTGCCTTTTTGGTTTTCGCGGTCTTTCCCGTTACCATACCGCGTCTCTTATTCTTTCCGGCCTGATTCATGGTGTTGACGCTTAAAACCTTTGTTCCCTCGAACATTTTTTCAACCGCCTCTTTAATCATGGACTTATTTGCTTCCGGATGAACCAGAAATGTATATTTCTTGTCCGCCATAGCCGCCATGCTCTTTTCCGTTACGACCGGTTTGAGGATTACATCATAATATTTCAAGCTTGCCATTATGCATACACCTCCTCGATTGTTTTCACAGCATCTTTTGTTACAACAACCGTATCGTATTTTAAAATATCGTATACGTTGATTTCATTCGTCTGTGCCGTTTTCACAGCCGGAACGTTGCTCGCGGACTGAATTACATTGATATCCATCTCGTTCAGTACAACCAGCGCCTTTCCGATTTTTAAGTTATTCATAACCTCGACAAACTTCTTTGTCTTGATTTCATCCAGCTTTAATTCATCCAAAACGACAAATTTGCTGTCGTTTACTCTTGAGGTCAGCGCAGACTTTAAAGCCGCTCTCTTTTCCTTTTTATTGAGTTTGAAAGAATAATCTCTCGGAACCGGAGCGAATACCACTCCGCCATGCGTCCACTGCGGAGCTCTCGTAGAACCCTGTCTTGCATGACCGGTTCCCTTCTGTCTCCACGGCTTCTTTCCTCCGCCTCTTACCTCGGAGCGCGTCTTTGCTTTCTGCGTTCCCTGGCGTTTATTTGCAAGCTGCTGGAGAACTGCCATGTGAACCAAATGCTCGTTTACTTCTACTCCGAAGACGGCGTCGTTTAATTCCAGCCTGCCGACTTCTTTGCCTTCCATATTATAAACAGCTACGTCAGCCATCGTTAAGTTCCTCCTTTCCTATTCAAGCACTATTTACCTGCTTTTACCGTTTCTTTGATTGTTACCAGGCATTTCTTTGCTCCCGGTACGGCTCCTTTGATTAAGAGCAGGTTTTTCTCCGCGTCAACCCTTACAACCTCAAGGTTCTGTGTTGTAACTCTGACACATCCCATATGTCCCGGCATTCCTTTTCCTTTAAACACACGGCTCGGTGAAGAACATGCGCCGTTGGAACCCTGGTGACGGTGGAACTTGGAACCGTGAGCCATCGGACCTCTGTGCTGTCCGTGTCTCTTAATAGCGCCCTGGAAACCTTTTCCTTTTGAAATTGCGGTTGCGTCAATCTTATCGCCTTCTGCAAAAATATCGGCTTTGATGACGTCGCCCAACTTATATTCATCCGTATTTTCAAATTTGAACTCTCTGACAAACCTCTTTCCCGAAACGCCTGCTTTCGCAAAATGTCCCATTTCGGCTTTGTTGACGCCATGTCTGTGTCTGATTTCTTTTTTGCCGTTTGCGTCCTTGTTTACAACTCTTTCCTTCTTGTCTGCATACGCGACCTGTACTGCGCTGTATCCGTCGTTCTCTACCGTTTTAATCTGCGTTACCGAACACGGACCGGCTTCTAATACAGTAACCGGAACCAGTACGCCGTCTGCGTTGAAGATCTGAGTCATACCGACTTTTGTTGCTAAAATCGCTTTCTTCATTCTTACCTCCATCCTGCCGCTTTGCGCGGCTTTTCCATTCAGGAGGAGCTTTGTACTGTCTGTACAAATATTTGCTCCTGTTTTCTCTACAGCGGAACGCCTCATACCCAATTCTTTGGGGCAGCGGAACCGTTCATCCTAGAAAGTCCATATAAGTGGAATGAGGTACATATCGTTACCATGCATTACTTCTATATAAAACCCTTCAGGATAAAGAGATGAAAAATTACTTATTTTTCATCTTGATATCAATGTACACACCAGCCGGCATCTCTAAACGGGACAGCGCGTCAACCGTTTTCTGTGTCGGCGTAATGATATCAATCAGTCTCTTATGAGTTCTCTGCTCGAACTGTTCACGGGAATCCTTATACTTGTGAGTAGCCCTTAAAATAGTGATTACTTCCTTCTTTGTCGGAAGCGGTACCGGTCCGCTCACCTGTGATCCGTTTTTCTTAACAGTTTCAATGATCTTCTTAGCCGAAGAATCAACCAATTCGTGATCATAAGCTTTTAATGTGATTCTCATTACCTGACTTGCCATAAAAAAAGTCGCCTCCTTTTCGCACTTTTAAAATCAGTACGACAAGCGGTGACTGTTACACATCCCCACGCGTTTCATCTTTCTGCGTTCCTTTTTGCTGCTTAGACAAAACTTACGTGTTTGTTTCTACCTTTCGTAGACGTTATCGTGTTACAGTGACTTGTCGCCAGTTTCCTAACTTGACATTCGCTCCGCGGAAAACCTGCAGTTTCCTGCAGCAACCTCACACTTCATCGCTATCATGCCACAGCAATACACAGTATACACGATTCCTCTATAGATGGCAAGCATTTTTTTATATTTGTGGGAAAATTTTTTCGAAAAAGATTTAAAATCCGCCGCTTTTTTTCCCACAATCGAAAAATTGTGCTATAATAACAAAAGAGTGCGCCTTTCCGTGCAACACGGACAGCGCCCTGTATTTATGTTAAGGAGCATAAACACTATGGACATTATTATTGTTGGCTGCGGCAAAGTCGGCTATACGCTTGTCGAACAGCTTAGCAGCGAAAACCACAATCTAATCGTCATTGACGAGAAGCCGGAAAAAGTACAGAATATTACCGACTCTCTCGATGCTATGGGTATCGTCGGAAACGGCATCAATCACCGGATTCTGCAGGAAGCCGGCATCGCTTCCGCGGACTTGCTGATTGCAGTAACGGGCGACGACGAAAAAAACCTGCTCTGCTGCGTGATCGCGCGTAAAACCGGCCACTGCAGAACGATTGCGCGTGTCCGCAATCCGATTTACAACGGAGAAATCGACTTTTTAAAAAAAGAATTCGGACTTGCTATGATTATAAATCCAGAGCTTGCGGCGGCAAACGAGATTGCAAGAATTTTCCAATTCCCGTCCGCCATCCGCGTAGACTCCTTTGCAAAAGGCCATGTGGAACTTCTCCATTTTAAAGTTGGCGCCAATTCGCCTCTGATCGGCTTAAAGCTGATGAATTTTCATCAGACGTTTCACTGCAATGTTCTAGTCTGCACCGTAATACGCGGCGAAGAAGTCATCATCCCGAACGGCGCGTTTACCTTTCAGGAAAACGATATTGTCGCAATTGCCTCCGAACGGCGCAACGCGCTTCTCTTTTTCCGCAAAATCGGTATTGTGAAAAAAAGCGTAGACAACGCTATTTTAGCGGGCGGCGGCAAGATTTCCTATTATCTTGCAAAAAGTCTGATTCAGGCCGGAATCAAGGTTACGATCATCGAAGTAGACCGCGACCGCTGCGAACATTTAAGCGATATCCTGCCGGAAGCTACGATCATCTGCGGAGACGCAACCAATCAGAACCTGCTGTTACAGGAGGGTTTGGAGCGCGCACAGGGATTTGCCGCCCTGACCGGGTTAGACGAGGAAAACATTTTGCTGTCGCTCTATGCAAACAGCGTTTCCAATGCCAAGACGGTTACGAAAATCAACCGTATTACCTTTAATTCCGTAATCAACGAGTTAAACCTCGGCAGTATTATTTATCCGCGCGTCATCACTTCAGATTATATTTTTAAATATGTGCGTTCCACCAATTATTCTCTGAACAGCAACGTGGAAAAGCTCTACAAGCTTGCGAACGGGAAAGCGGAAGCTCTGGAATTTTATATCAAAGCGGATTCCGCCGTCGCCGGTATTCCGCTGCAGGACCTCCGTATCCGAAAGAACACCTTGATCGGCTGTATATACAGACATGGAAAAGTCATTATTCCCACCGGTCAGGACATGATGCTTGCCGGAGACTCGGTTCTTGTCGTTTTGTCCGGTTACCGTTTCTCCGATATCAAAGAAATTCTGGAGAATTAGCGCATACCTGCAAGCGTTGAAAAATTACGGCATGGAGGTTGATCCCGAAATGAATTATTCTATTATCGCTTATATTCTGGGCTGCTTATTAAAATTTGAAAGCGCCTTTTTGATGCTCCCGCTTATTGTCGGACTTATTTATAAGGAAAAAGCCGGTTTATCCTATCTGTTTGTAGCCGCGTTATGCTTAACTTTCGGTTTTCTTCTGACGCACAAAAAGCCGAAGACGTCCCGGCTATATACAAGAGAAGGGTTCGTAACCGTCGCGTTAAGCTGGATTGTTATGAGCGCCTTCGGCGCCCTTCCGTTTGTTCTGACCGGCGACATCCCTTTTTATGTGGACGCGCTTTTTGAAACGATTTCCGGCTTTACGACGACAGGGGCAAGTATCCTTTCCGATGTGGAATCCTTGTCAAGAGCCGGTCTTTTCTGGCGCAGCTTTACGCACTGGATCGGCGGAATGGGTGTTTTTGTATTTATTATGGCAATTCTGCCGTTAATGGGCGGATCGTCCATGAATTTAATGAAAGCGGAAAGTACCGGTCCTTCCGTCAGCAGACTCGTCCCTCATGTCAAAGATACCGCGAAAATTCTCTATGGTCTTTATCTTGCGCTGACAATCTTAGAATGCGTGCTGCTTTTCGCTTTCGGAATGCCGCTGTTTGATTCGGTAACGACCACTTTTGGAACGGTCGGAACCGGAGGGTTCGGAATCAGAAATACCAGTCTCTCCGAATACACTCCTGCGATACAAAATATCGTAACCATTTTTCTGATTTTAAGCGGAATCAACTATACGGCTTATTTCCTCGTTCTGTCGGGGAAAATCAAAGACGCTTTTCATATGGAAGAGATACGCTGGTATTTGTTTGCGATTATCGGAGCGGTCGGAATTATCACCGTTCACATCAAAGATATTTATCCGACCATTGGCGAAGCGCTGCGTCACGCTTTTTTTCAGGTTGCCTCCATCATTACAACCGCAGGTTTTTCCACAGCGGATTATGATATCTGGCCTGAAATGACGAAATGTATTCTTGTCATATTGATGTTAGTCGGCGCCTGTTCGGGCAGCACCGCCGGAGGAATCAAAGTCTCCCGAATCGTTATTTTGTTTAAAACGATACGGAAAGAGCTGTCTTTGATTATTCATCCGAGAGAAGTACGAAAAATCCGTATGGACGGACATGCGATTGATCATGAGGTATTGCGTTCTACAAACGTATTTATCGTGATTTACTTTGTGATTCTCTTTAGTTCGACGCTGTTGATCAGCATTGATGAATTTAACTTTACAACCAATTTTACCGCTGTTCTTGCGACGCTTAACAATATCGGTCCCGGACTTGACATGGTCGGACCGACGCAGAACTTTTCGATTTTTTCCGTGTTCTCCAAAATTATTCTGATGTTTGATATGCTGGCAGGACGTCTGGAACTGTTTCCGATGATGGTGCTCTTTTTACCCTCCACCTGGAGACGGAAATAATAATCGCGTCGATTTTGCCTGCGCTGTCTTTAATTATAGAAGGAAAGGAAGAAACGAATTTATGTGGATTGCCAATAACTGGAAAGATTATGAAGTTTTAGACTGCACCTGCGGAGAAAAACTGGAACGCTGGGGCAGCTATCTGCTCATCAGGCCCGACCCGCAGGTCATCTGGGACACCAAAAAAGAACATCTTGGCTGGAAAAAAAGAAACGCGCATTATCACCGCAGCGCGAAAGGCGGAGGCGAATGGGAATTTTTCGACCTGCCAAACCAATGGCAGATTCCATACAAAAACCTGCGTTTTCACTTAAAACCGTTTAGTTTTAAACATACCGGTCTTTTTCCGGAACAGGCGGTAAACTGGGACTGGTTTTCCGAGAAAATAAAAAAAGCGGGGCGCCCGATTAAAGTCTTGAATCTGTTTGCCTATACCGGCGGCGCGACGTTAGCGGCTGCTGCCGCAGGCGCAAGCGTAACGCATGTAGACGCTTCAAAAGGCATGGTAACCTGGGCAAAGGAGAACGCAGCCGCGTCCGGTCTCTCGGATGCTCCGATTCGATGGATCGTGGACGACTGCGTAAAATTTACGGAGCGGGAAATCCGCAGAGGAAATCGTTACGACGCCGTGATTATGGACCCGCCGTCCTATGGCAGAGGCCCGAAGGGAGAAATCTGGAAAATTGAAGAAGCGGTTTATCCGCTGATTCGGCTATGCGGACAGCTTTTAAGCGACAAACCGCTCTTTTTCCTGATCAATTCCTATACGACAGGACTGCAGCCCGCCGTACTCGGCTATATGCTTCATACCGTACTGAAAGAATACGGCGGAACGGTTTCTGCGGATGAAATCGGACTGCCTGTTTCCGCAAGCGGGCTGATACTGCCGTGCGGGGCAAGCGGGCGTTATGAACTGTAAAGAGAAGTTCTACAACATCTTTTTTTTACGTAAAAACAGAAGCGTCAGAATGCAGATTAACAGTGTCAGTACACAGATAATTAAAAATCCGTGCGGCGTATCCGAAAACGGCATCCATTTTTCGTCCACATTCATTCCATAGATACCGGAAATTACCGTAGGAATTGCCATTACAATCGTAATAGATGTAAGATATTTCATCACATTATTCAATCGGTTATCCAGAATGGAAGACATCAGCTCTCTTGTACCGTTTATGATATCGCGGTAAATGGATGTCATTTCGATTGCCTGTCGGTTTTCGACGATCACGTCGTCCAAAAGCTCTTTATCCTCCGGATACTGTTCCAGTCTCTTATAGCGTGTCAAACGATCCAGCACAACCCCGTTTGCACGCAGAGACGTTGCAAAATAAACCAGCGTTGATTCCAGCTCATGAAGTTCGATCAAATCCACGTCTTCCGTGCTGTCTCCGACACGCTCCTCAATTTCCGTTCTTTTTTTATCAATAATCCGCAGGTTCGCCTGATAATTGCCGGCGGTGCGGTATAAAATCTGGTATACAAACCGGAGGCGTTTCTTGGTGCTGAATTCTTTGACACGGTTCTCTACAAAATTCTTCAGCACCGCCGTGTCCTCGGTACAAACCGTCACTATAACTTCCTGCGTCAGAATAATACCAAGCGGGATTGTCGTATACGCCTGCTTTTCATGACGCACTTCCGAAGTGGGTATATCGACAAGAATCAACGTATACCCGTCCTGTAGCTCGATACGGGAACTTTCCTCTTCGTCCAGCGCGGCCTGTACGTCTTCGATATCAACCCGCAGGCTCTCTGCGATTTTTTCACACTCTTCGGTCGTCGGTGCAATCATCTGTATCCAGCAGCCGTCGCACAGCCCTGTTTCTTCATAAATTCTCTGGTTTTCCGTTTTAAAAAATTTCATCATTACAGCCGCACCTCCGTTCAACTACAGTTTTCCCGCCATTTTATAAATTTCTTACTTCTTTTTAAGATTTATTTCATTATATAGACAAAATTCTGACACATTTTTCCTGTAAGATAAAATCATCAAAAGGAGCTGCCGGTTTCAAATGGCATTTGGGGTTGGAACAGTTCCGTCTAAAAACAATTCTGACAGCAGCGGTTTACAACACAAAATTCACCATTTCACCGTTGTCTGTCAGGTTACATATATGGGTGTCCGCTTTAAAAACGCGGACGCCCTCTTTTTCTATACGGCGGCGTATCCCGCAATTCCCATAAAATAGCAGACCGCAAAAAGCAGCAGCAAATGCACCGGGTAAAAAGCATAGAAGAAATATTTCAGTTTTAATCCGCGTTTCCCGTTATAAAATGCAATCGGAACAAAAGCCAGAACCGCGGCGGATTCCCAGAAAAACGAAATGCATCCTGCTGCAAGCTGCATGATCCGGTTTTTCCTGCAGATATATAAAACCATAATGCAGAGTACGCCGATTGCGGAATAGTCCGTTTTCATTACCTGCGCCAGCCCCATTCCCGCCGCAACGACGACAAGATAGATCGGCATACGCAGATAGAGGCTCCATTCTGTCTTTTCTTCAAAAAACCGGTAGATCATCATCGTAACAAGACCGATAAACAGCGTAAAAAATACGTTCTGATAGCTGAATTCCAGAACCTGGCTTTTAAAAGCCAGATCAAACGGAATTTCCGATATCAGCGCAAAGAGCCCCAGACGAAGCGCATATTTTTTCCGGTCCTTCGTATGTTCAAACCCTTCCACCAGAAGATAACAGAATATCGGGAAGGCAAGCCGGCCGACCGACCGCATCGTCTGATATGCGTAAAAGATATTGGAGTGATTGTTCACCCACTGGACTACCGCCTCTGTGTCTGACTGGTTCAATGCGCCAAGACCGTTTACCATCAGCAGTCTCCCCAGTACGGCCGCGCCGATGTGATCAATAAACATTGTCACAACCGCAATAATTTTTAATGTGCTCCCGCTTAGTCCCTTTTTCATTTTTCCTCTCATTCTGCCGCTTTGGCGGCGCTAATAATCAGTGCAGAACACTGCTTTAGCGTTCTTTTCCCGAATGGACAGATTCGCCGCAAGACGCGTCTTACGATACGGCTTCTTCACGAATCCCCAATCCATTCACCTTTTTACTATCCTACAAATTCTTTCACACATCTTAAGTAAGCGGCTACCGGGTCCGCTGCCTGCGTAATCGGCCTTCCGACTACAATATAATCTGATCCAAGCTCTTTCGCTTTCTCAGGCGTCGTGACGCGCTTCTGGTCCCCGACGTCGCCGTCTGCGAAACGGACGCCCGGCGTAATCGTCAAAAACGCTTCTCCGCAAATCCTGTGTACCGCTTCCGCTTCTAACGGAGAGCAGACTACGCCGTCCAGCCCTGCTTCCATTGTATTTTTTGCATAGTGCATAACGGTCTTTTCAATCGGCTCATCTATTAACAGCTCCTGCCGCATAACGTCCTCGCTTGTAGAGGTAAGCTGCGTTACCGCAATTAACAACGGTCTTGTGCCGTCCGCTCTTCTCAGTCCCTCCAGCGCCGCCGACATCATTGCCTTTGTACCGGACGCATGAACGTTGCACATATCCACGTCAAGTCCCGACAGCACGGACATCGATTTTTTCACCGTATTCGGAATATCATGCAGCTTTAAATCCAAAAAAATCTTATGTCCCATTTTTTTTATGGTCTTTACAATTTCCGGCCCTTCCGCATAAAAAAGCTCCATTCCGATTTTTACAAACGGCTTTTCTTTTTCAAATTTACTTAAAAAATGAAGCACTTCCTCTTTGCTGCTGAAATCGCATGCAATAATCACATCTCTGCCCATATCCAGCCTCCTTTTGCCGACTCAAACGGCTTATTTATAAAGAAAAAAAATATTTGCCACTGCAATTATATACACAGCAGTGTATCCTTTGCAATGACAAATTAAAATTAATTATGGGCAGAAACGGTCTATAACGCCAAAAAATTCGTCTATATTTGAGCTTTTCATTCCGAACTTATTCCAATTATAAATTGTCTTTACTTTTATTTCATATTGCTTTTTATTCACAGTATAATCGTTAATTACAAAACAATTATCCTTATTTAATCTGGAAAGCATGCATTCACTCGAATTTCCTTTTGTATGCAGCACCTGATAGACATCAGATGCCGCTTTAAACTGCTCTATATCCTTATAACCCATTTCCTTTTTGATATACTTCGCCGCATCCTGGCCTTTATAACGAGGCGAATGCAGGCATGCGACATATTCAAAATCAGGATAATCAACAATTAAAAAATGCGGCGTTCTTTCGCTTTGATTCTGCAATATGCAATATTCCAACAGTTCCCGTAAATTTCTTTTTTCCCCTTCTTCTTTTACAGCACGGTCTCCGTCTATCATAATAAATTTAGCAAGACAATTTGCAGAGCCATCCGTCTTTACCTGTTCTAAAAAGTTCAGATAACCTCCGCCTTTCATATTTACCGGCTTTAATGCAATAGAAAGTTTTTTCTGTCGTCTCATCCCATCAATATAGCGATATTCGGTATCTCCCTCGCAAAAAACTTTAAAGCACTTTTTTATCTCGCGTATTCTTCTACTCAACCGCAGTTCCTCCCAGGATACCTTTCATATAAAATTCATAAATTTTGGTAGTTTCATATCGTATCTCCGGGAAATCCGCCAATGAATACAACTCTGACTCAAGAGACTCCGAATCTTTTGTAATAAAATAAATCTGTTCTTTCATATAATTTTTCAAATCAAGATGCAGTACGTTATGAGTAGTAAAAACAAACTGTCCGGCATGTTTTTTACCGCTTATAAATGCAATCACACGATCCGAAAGCACCGGATTTAATACGCGATCCATTTCGTCTGCAAAGACGACTTTATCTTCATACACAACTTTATAGATCTGGACCGCCCATGCAAAAAATTCTCTGACGCCGCTGGAATCCCGTCCAAGTTCCCGCGAAAAAGTACTGCCGTCGTTCTTCCTTCGAATCACCAACGTTTTAGTAAACGGTTTTTCTTCGTCGACAGTAAATCCTTCAATGCTGTAATCAATCATCCGAAATATATCCAGATATTTCTTATCGGTTAAGATTCGTAAATCATCGCCTTCATTTTTCATAGATTTATAAATGTCATAATTTATGAAATTCGTTTCGGGACATAATCTGTTAATGACCCACTCTGTAAAATTCATGGCATGTTCATTTCCCAGAATCGCCAGCTTTGTTACCATCAGCCCTATATGTTTCTGTTTTTGAGCCGCAGCTTTCAAAGAATCTGCCATAGCAGAATCCGCATCGGAAAGATTTACAACATATTTCGCCGAAATTTCCTCTAATTGGCAGCTTTTTCCTTCCTCGCAGTTATCTTTGTCACATTTTACAATAACATCTGCCCTGCTTACCTCCAGGATCAATTTGTATTTATTCTTATGATTTATTTTAAAGTAAAGCAATTCCGTTACAATACCGGCAAAATCAACCTCCAAGTGATACAAATACGTTCCGGTTAGACTTACATATATTTCCAGCTCAAACATTTGTTTCGTGCAGCTGTTTTGTGGACATAAATTTGTAAGATTATTCGTATTTATCCTGCTTCTATATGACCTTACGCTTTCATTTTCGGTAAAAAAAGAACGCAGATACTGTAGGCTCCTGACAAAATTTGATTTTCCTCCTGCATTTTCTCCTACAATCACAGCAGTCTTAAGTAAATCAAGACCGTTCCCTACAGAAGTATAATTATCCGGAAATCTGCTTTTCACTTTTGTTTTCGGCGCCATCATAGAAAATTCCACGTCATCCTGAAAAGACATAAAATTCTTAAATTTATAAGATAATATCATAAATCCGCCCCATCCAAACCAATATTTTGTTTTTTATCTTTCCTAATATTATTATAATTTATTAACAATTGGAAAGCAAAACATTTTTCTGTTTTCATTCAATTATTCCCATTTTATGTGAAATTATGATACCCTTCTCTCACGTCCAACGTCCCCAAATTGCAGATAACGAACCGCGCATTAAGAGCCTCTCTTGTCCTTGCACAAAACAGTTTCGTAATTTATTTTGGCAATTTGCCGGTTCAAAACAAAAAACTGTCTTTTGACGCCCGAATCCTATATAAAAAAGAGCGCTTCGCACTCTATATACATGCGTCTGACGACGCAGTTTCCT
>CANPGM010000053.1 GCA_947573605.1 uncultured Roseburia sp.
GGGAGATTGCTTGACGGGGCAGTCTCCCAATGCTATATTTTACTACTAAAATACATAAATGGAAAAAGAAGGAAGGAAAGAGGATGGGTAAGATATTTAAAAACATGATTCCCTATTGGAAATCGGTGATTCTTATTTTCCTGCTGCTTTTGATTCAGGCTGTGTGCGATTTGTCTCTTCCTGAATATACTTCCAATATCATTGATATCGGAATTATAAACAGCGGGGTGGAACATATTATTCCCGAACGTATTACGGAGAAAGAATTTGAAACGGCAAAGCTTCTGATGACGGAGCAGGAACAAATAGAGTGGGAACGGATTTACGGACGGACAGACGAATATTATGAATGCAATATAAAGGACGAAAAAGAGCTTTTGGAGCTTGACGAAGTATTTTTGCTTCCTTTGATAATGAATGCGCAAATGTCCGCTGTGGAGGAATCGTCTTTTCGGGATATGGTGCAGAATCAGACCGGAATGCCGAAGGAAGCTCTTGAGAATCTGACAATTGAAGAAATCGGAACCGCAATGGGGATTGAGTTGAGCGGTTTTGAGAAAAAGGCGGAAGATGAAAACGGAAATGATATTTGGACGATCTGCGTAGATATCAGGCCGCTTTTCGGAGCGCTTAAGAAAACGGGCGGGTTAAACGAGGAAACAATATTGTCTATGCGCGATACAGTGGCGGCGACGATTGATGCGATGGGAGCGTCTCTGGTGAAATCAATGGGAATTGCCTATGCCGCTTCCTGCAGCGAGGCGGCGGGACTTAATCTGCAAACGCTCCAGACATCCTATCTTTGGACCGCGGGCCTGAAAATGCTTGGTCTGGCGCTTTTAATGGCGATTGCTACGGTTTTTATCGGTCTGGTGGCATCAAAAGTCGGCGCCGGAATCGGCCGTGATCTCAGAGAAAAAACATTTAAAAAAGTCGTGAGTTTTTCCAATGCGGAAATGGACCGTTTTTCTACGGCTTCTTTAATCACCAGAAGTACAAACGATATTCAGCAGATACAGATGGTTTCGGGGATGCTGCTTCGGATGGTTGCCTATGCGCCGATTCTTGGTATTGGCGGAATTATTAAAGTCGCACAGACGGGCGCAGGGATGGGCTATATTATTGTACTCGCGCTGCTGGTAATATTGGGTTATATTCTCATTTTAATGTCGATTGCAATGCCGAAGTTTAAGCTGATGCAAAAGCTTGTGGATCATATGAATCTGGTATCGCGTGAAATTTTAACGGGATTATCCGTTATCCGCGCATTCAAACGTGAGGAGAAAGAAGAAGCGCGTTTCGATGAGGCAAATCGGAATCTTACAAAAACGACTCTTTTTACCAATCGTGTGATGACGTTTATGATGCCGGGAATGATGGTCATTATGAATGTACTGACAATTGCGATCGTATGGGCGGCTTCTCACAGAATCGACGCCGGAACAATGCAGGTTGGGGCAATGACTGCGTTTATTACGTACGCGATGATGATTGTGATGGCGTTTCTGATGCTGACAATGCTTTCTATCATGCTTCCGAGAGCTGCGGTTGCGGCGGAACGAATTGACGAGGTGATTTGTACCGATTCATCCGTTCTTGATTCCAGGCAGCCGAAGCGGATAGAAAACTGCAGAGGCGCGGTTGCGTTTGAACAGGTAAATTTCCGATATCCCGGCGCGGAAGAGGATGTATTAAGCGGGATTGATTTTGTTGCGGAGCCGGGAAAGACGACAGCCATTATCGGAAGTACCGGATGCGGCAAATCAACGCTTGTAAACTTGATTCCGCGGCTTTATGATGTGACGGGCGGCAGAATCACGATCGACGGAATGGATATCAGAGAAGCGGCGATGACGGATCTTCGAAAAAATATCGGTTACGTACCCCAGAAGGGCGTGCTCTTTTCCGGTACGATTGCATCAAATTTAAGATTCGGCGCCGATGAGGCGACAGAAAAAGAACTTGCGGAGGCGGCGGAGATTGCGCAGGCGGCGGATTTTATTGAGGAAAAAGAGGATAAATACGACAGTGCGATTGCACAGGGAGGAAGCAACGTCTCCGGAGGGCAGAAACAGAGGCTTTCCATTGCCCGTGCAATTGTAAAGAAACCGAAGATATTTATTTTCGACGATAGTTTTTCTGCGCTGGATTTGAAGACGGACGCAGCGCTGCGAAAAGCGCTTGCTTCTCAAATTAAGGACTGTACGACTATTATTGTAGCGCAGCGAATCAGTACGATTCTCCATGCGGATCAGATTCTGGTGCTGGATGAGGGGAAAATTGCCGGAAAGGGAACGCATGAAGAGCTTTTGCGTGATTGTGAAATATACCGGCAGATTGCCGTATCCCAGTTATCGGCAAAAGAACTGGGAATTTCAGAGAGCGGGGTGACGGCAAATGAGTAATGGAAAAAAAAGAACCGGCGGAATGCCGCACGGACACGGAGGACCGGCAGGCGGGATGCAGATCGGAGAAAAGCCGAAAGATTTTAAAGGGTCCTTTGGAAAGCTGTTTCGATACATCGGCGGATATAAGGCCGCGATTGTGGTCGTAGTGGTTTTTGCGGCATGTTCCACCGTATTTGGCGTAATCAGCCCTAAGATTATGGGAAATGCGACGACGGTACTGTCGGAAGGACTGATGGAAAAAATTGCGGGGACGGGCGGAATTGATTTCAAAAGAATCGGCGTAATTCTTTTGACGGTGCTTGCACTTTATTTATGCAGTGCGATTTTTAATTTTATTCAGGGTTTTATCATGACCGGGGTCACACAGAAAGTCTGTTATCGTATGCGGAAAGAAATTTCGGAAAAAATCAACCGTATGCCGATGAAGTATTTTGAAAGCAGAACTTACGGAGAGGTGCTTTCCAGAATTACAAATGACGTTGATACGCTTGGCCAGGGATTGAATCAGAGTATTACTACGATTATTACTTCGATTGCAACATTAGTCGGCGTAACAGTGATGATGTTAAGTATTTCTCCGTTTATGACACTGATTGCATTTGTGATTCTGCCTGTTTCAATGGGACTGATTTCTGCCGTGGTAAAAAAGTCGCAGAAGTATTTCAAGTCGCAGCAGGAGTACCTGGGGCATATCAACGGACAGGTGGAAGAGGTTTACGGCGGCCATTTGGTGATTAAAGCGTTTAACCGCGAGAAAGATACGATTGAGGAATTTGACAGAACGAATCGGATTCTCTATGAATCCGCGTGGAAATCACAGTTTTTATCGGGCATGATGATGCCGATCATGTTTTTTGTGGGAAATCTCGGATATGCTTCCGTTGCGCTTGCGGGAGGTTTGCTTGCCATTAAAGGCGTAATACGGATCGGCGATATTCAGGCGTTTATTCAGTATGTGAAAAATTTCACACAACCGATTCAGCAGATTGCCCAGGTGATTACGATGGTTCAGTCTATGACGGCGGCGTCCGAGCGCGTGTTTGAATTTTTAGACGAAGAGGAAGAAGAGCAGACGGTTTCAAATCCTGCAGACGTATCGAAGGTGACGGGGCAGGTAGAGTTTGAACATATCCGTTTCGGTTATCAGCCGAATCAAACGATTGTAAAAGATTTCAGCGCGCATGTGAATGCCGGAGAGAAGATTGCAATTGTGGGTCCTACGGGCGCCGGAAAAACAACAATGGTAAAGCTTTTAATGCGGTTTTATGACGTAAACGACGGAGCGATTAAGCTGGACGGACAGAATATTAAAAATTTTAACCGCAGGGAATTAAGAGACGCGTTCGGAATGGTACTGCAGGATACCTGGCTGTTTAAAGGGACGATTATGGAAAATATCCGCTACGGCAGGCTGGAAGCAACGGATGAGGAAGTGATTGCGGCCGCAAAAGCGGCGCGCGCCCATCACTTTATTAAAACGCTGCCGGGCGGCTATCAGATGGAACTGAACGAGGATGCAAGCAATGTGTCGCAGGGACAGAAGCAGCTTCTTACGATTGCGCGCGCAATTCTTGCCGATAATCGGATTCTGATTCTCGACGAAGCGACGTCCTCCGTCGACACCAGAACGGAAATCGAAATCCAAAAGGCGATGGATAATCTGATGCGCGGAAGAACGAGCTTTGTAATCGCGCATCGCCTGTCGACAATACGGGACGCAGACTTGATTCTGGTGATGAAAGACGGCGATATTGTAGAACAGGGTACGCATGAAGTCCTCCTGAAAAAAGAAGGTTTTTATGCAAATCTGTATCATTCACAGTTTGAAGAAGTTCTTGCATAATTAAAGAAAAAATAACGGACGGCGCAAGGATTATACTGTGCGGCAGGCTTTGCTGTTTTGAAAACCGGATGTTAAAATTGAATTGCATCGAAAAATAAAATGAAAGAAAGCGGGGAATGATAAGGAAAAAAGAAAGGATAACGAAATATGGCAAAAGTAAATATCAGAAAAGCGGCAATGATCGGCTGCGGTTTTGTAGGGTCCTCATCGGCGTTTGCATTGATGCAGAGCGGACTTTTTTCCGAGATGGTAATGATTGACGTAAACAGAGAAAAAGCGGAGGGAGAGGCGATGGACATCGCACACGGACTTCCGTTCGCCCGTCCGATTGAGCTATATGCGGGAACCTACGACGATATTGTAGATGCGGCGATTATTATTGTTACAGCCGGAGCAAATCAGAAACCGGATGAAACGAGATTGGATTTAATTCATAAAAACGTGGAAGTTTTTAAAACCATTATTCCGGAAATTGCGAAACGGCATTGCGAGGGAATCCTTCTTATTGTCTCTAATCCGGTAGATATTTTAACGTATACGGCAATCAGGCTTTCGGGTTTTCCGGCTCACCGCGTGATCGGTTCGGGAACCGTTCTTGATACGGCGCGCTTAAAATACCTGATTGGAGAGCATATCAATGTGGACAACCGAAGCGTTCATGCGTTTATTATCGGCGAGCACGGAGACAGCGAGCTTGCGGCATGGTCAAGCGCGAACGTCTCGGGCGTCGGTCTTGATCGGTTCTGCGAGATGCGCGGTCACTTTGCACATGAGGAATCCGAGCACAAAATTTATCAGGAAGTTAAGAACAGCGCATATGAAATTATTGAGCGGAAGCAGGCCACTTATTATGGAATTGCAATGGCGGTAAAGCGAATCTGCGAATGTATTATCCGCAACGAACAGTCGATTCTTCCGGTATCCTCTATGATGCACGGACTGTACGGAATGGAGGACGTAGTCGTCAGTATGCCGGCAATAGTAGGAAAAGACGGCGTTGAAGATGTCATTCCGATTGCGCTTGACGAAGAAGAGCAGAAAAAGCTTGGAGAATCCGTTGCGGTTTTGAAAGACCGGATTGAAATGATCCACAGAGAGCATGGAATTTAATAGGGGATTGATACGAAATGATTCGCCTGTAACTATATTTTATTAAGAATTGGATTCGCGCATTGACAATATCCTATATTTATGCTAGGATAGTCAATGCGCCAGATTAAAGCGTTTATTACCATGCAGCCGTAGTCTAATGGATAGAACGCAGGACTCCGACTCCTGTAATGTGGGTTCGATTCCCGCCGGCTGCATTTCTTTTTACCTTATTTTGGAAGCTGCGTCGTCAGACGTGTGCAAGTTCACCAAACTGACTTGGGATAGTTGGGAAAGAAAGGAAGGGCGGAGTGGATTGCCGCCTGTGTGTAACCGTAGTGAGAAAGCCGTATTTTCAGGCGGAGAGGTTTGGTACAGCATGGGTTCTTCGAAAGATATTAAGGATATACATTATAATAAAGATAATAATTCCGTTGTAGATTTTATAAAAGAACATATCAGATATATAGCGGCGGCAGTTTTGTTTTTGCTGCTGATAGTCGTTCTGGTTTTTTTAATAGGAGGAAAAAAGGATTCTGAACCTCCTGCAGGGACGGAAAGCGAGAATTTTCAAAAAAACGCATATCCCGAAGTCAACGAACTGATTCAGAATTATTTTAACGCATATGCTGCGGGAGACTTAGAAACGCTTATGCAGCTTGCGACGCCGGTATCGGAGAAGGAACAGGGATATATTGCTTTGTTCAGTCAGTTTGTCGAACGGTATCAGAATATGGATTTTTATACAAAATCGGGTCTCGATTCCAATTCCTATATGGTCAGCGTTTATGTAGAGATTAAATTTGAAGGTGTAGATACCGCGGCTCCCGGAATGGATTTCTTCTATGTAAGAACGGCGGAAGACGGTTCTCTTTATATTGATAACCTGTACAGCCAATATAATATGAGGAATAAGGAGAATGCGCTTGACACCAGTATAAAGAATCTGATTGACAAGTATGAAAGCTCGGACGATGTAGCGACGATGCTGGAGCGGATTCAGCTGAAATACGTCTCGGTAGTGGAATCGGATGAAAATCTGGCGAATATGCTGAATATTACAATACCGCAGGCAGTTTCCGAATGGGTGGCGTCAAGAGCCGAGTCGTCGCCGGGAGAGACAGAGAATCCGGCTGAATCGACGGAAGGGGAACCTTCGGAGGGCGAACCGACAGATACGCCTCCCGAGCCGGAGACAGAACAGGTACCTGAGCAGGTTTCCGAGAATGTAAAAGCAACATCCCTGGTTAATGTGAGAGCGGCTGCGGATGCGGGGGCTGATAAGCTTGGAGAGGTGGCCAGCGGTACGATTCTGACAAGAATCGGCACCGAAGGCGAATGGAGCATTGTAGAATATAACGGAGGAACCGGATATATTAAGAGTGAATTTTTGACAACGGATCTGACCTCCGTACCGGAGGGAGACGCTCCTGCGTCGAACGGTCTGCCTGAGGGAACCGAAATTACCCTTCAGGAGACGACAAATATTCGCTCGTCCATGAATGAAACGGCAGATAAAGTCGGAGTTGCATATCCAGGTGAAAAGGTAACGGTTGTAATGAGCTATGCGGAAGGCTGGACAAAAGTAACATGGAACGGCCAGACCGGATATATTAAGACAGAATTGCTGCAGTAAAAGCCTGGTGTACGGATCACCTGTAAATTCGACTAATTGCAATCGGTCAGCGCACTGGAACAGAGAGGAAGTACGAAACGGAGACTTTTTAAAGAAGTCTCCGTTTTTTCAAAAGCGAAAACAGGAAAGTGTTGGGCAGTATGGAAGAAAACGGAGTCAGAATTAATAAATATTTAAGCGAAGCAGGCGTTTGTTCGAGAAGAGAAGCGGACCGTCAGGTGGAGGCAGGAAATGTTACAATTGACGGAGAGACTGCAGAAATCGGGTCGCGCGTGTATTACGGGCAGCAGGTTTGTCTGAAGGGAAAACCGGTGGAAAAAGAAAATGAAATGATTTTGCTTGCATTTCATAAACCCGCAGGTATTGTCTGTACGGCGGAAAAAAGGGAAAAGAATAATGTAATTGATTTTATTCATTATCCCAAACGAATTTATCCGGTAGGGAGACTCGATAAGGAATCGGAAGGACTTCTTTTGATGACAAATAACGGCGATATCGTGAACAAGATGATGCGGTCAGGGAACAGGCATGAAAAGGAATATCTTGTTACAGTAAACAAAACCGTAACGGAGAGCTTTTTACATGGACTTGCTAACGGCGTGCCGCTTGCGGATTTAAATACCATGACAAGAAAGTGCAGCGTCGAACAGCTTGGAAGGAAGCAGTTTAAAATGATCCTTACACAGGGGTTAAACCGCCAGATCCGAAGAATGTGCGAATATTTTGATTATCGCGTGGAAAAACTTGTTCGTACGCGGATTATGAATATCGAGCTCGGAAGCCTAAAGGCAGGAAGGTATCGGAATGTAAGCGCAGAAGAGTACCAAACGCTTTTAGAGCTGATTAAGGACTCGTCCAACGAGACCGTAATTTAATCGGAGGAAACAAAAGGATGTCAGAAAAGCGGATTGCGGAATTAAAAAAGATTCTGGAGTATCACAGCGATCGCTATTATAATCAGGATAATCCGGAAATATCGGATTTTGAATACGACACATTGATGCGGGAGCTAAGAGCTTTAGAAACACAGCATCCGGAGCTTGTTACGCCGGATTCTCCAACACAGCGTGTAGGAGGGACAGCAAAGCGTACGGCAGGGGTACTGGTGCGGCATAATGTGCCAATGTTGAGCCTGCAGGATGTGTTTTCAAAGGAAGAGGTTTATCATTTTGTAGAGGAAATGCAGGAGCAGCTTGATGAACCGGAGTTTGTGGTCGAATATAAGATTGACGGCCTTTCTATGGCGCTGCGTTACGAAGACGGAGAATTAAAGCTTGCGGAAACGCGCGGGGACGGGATTAATTTCGGAGAGGACGTGACCGCAAATGCAAAGGCAATCAGGCAGGTAAAGACGAAGCTTCCCGATAAAACCGAATATCTTGAGGTGCGCGGCGAAGTATATATGACGAATGAAGCATTTGACCGGGTAAACGAGATGCAGGAACTTTCGGGAAAAAAGATTTTTGCAAA
Organism: uncultured Roseburia sp.; assembly: GCA_947573605.1. GTDB lineage: Bacteria > Bacillota > Clostridia > Lachnospirales > Lachnospiraceae > Roseburia. The sequence goes on from CANPGM010000053.1 coordinate 8,447, forward strand.
TCCCAGAAACTGTGCGGCCGGCACGCTTCGACAATTAGACAGTGCGGTTACAAAACAGCGTGATTTGTCTCTTTTTATATTCAATATTCAGCAGGTGCGGGGCGTTTCGCTTTCCTCTCATACGGAAGGCTATGCGTTTTTAAAACGCCAGGGCATTACGGTAATCGAAGATTACAGACTTTGCAAAACTGCAGACGAAGTATGGGAGGCCATTGCCGCAATTGGAAATAACAGAGGAAATCTGGCTTATGATATTGACGGGGCCGTTGTAAAGATCAATCGCTACGCGGACCGGGAAACGCTCGGTGCGACTTCGAAAGCGCCGCGCTGGGCAATCGCTTATAAATATCCGCCGGAGGAGAAAGAAGCGAAGCTTTTAGAGATTGAGCTTTCGGTCGGAAGAACCGGGCGCATTACGCCGACTGCAATCTTTGAGCCCGTGCGGTTATGCGGAACTACAGTTTCAAGAGCAACGCTGCATAACCAGGATTTTATCAATGAGCTGGATATCGGAATTGGAGATACAGTTGTAGTATACAAGTCGGGAGAAATTATTCCGAAAATCAAGGAAGTACGGAAGGAAAAACGTCCTCCAGAATGGCAGCGGTATCGGATTCCGGATACTTGTCCGGCTTGCGGAGCAAAAACAGAGAGAGAGAGAGAGAGAGAGACGGGGGATATCAGGTGTTCCTCTCCGAATTGTCCGGCGCAGTTAGAACGCCATATTATCAATTTTGTCGGACGTGACGCGATGGATATAAAAGGATTTGGCGCCGTTTATATCGAAGAACTGGTACGGCAGGAATATATCAGAGATATTGCCGATATCTATGGTCTCAAGGAATACCGCGAAGAGCTGATTGAAAAGGGACTGATTGGGAAAGAAAAGAATACGGATAAGCTTCTGGATGCGATTGAGAAATCAAAACAAAATGACGCATATCAGCTTTTAACAGGCTTTGGTATTCCGAATGTCGGAAAGGCAGCGGCAAAGGCGGTTATGAAACACTTTAAAACAATTGAAGCGCTTTCTCATGCGTCTATGGATGAATTGCAGGATGTCAGGGATATCGGAGAAGTCAGCGCGGAATGTATCCGTAGATTTTTTCTGGATGAAAAAAATAAAGAAACGCTTCAAAGGCTTAAAGGTTATGGCGTGAATATGGCGGCGGAGAAGCAGGAGACAAAAGCTTCCGCTATCAGTGGAAAAACGATTGTCGTTACCGGTACGCTGCCTTCGCTCGGCAGAAAGGAAGCGGTGGAGCTCATTGAAGCATACGGAGGAAAGTCCGCCGGTTCCGTATCCAAAAAGACAGATTATGTGCTGGCCGGAGAGGCGGCCGGAAGTAAGCTTACCAAAGCAAACGAACTCGGAATTCCGGTTTTAAACGAAGAGGAATTTAAAAAACTGCTTGGAATTTGAATAAGAAACGGAAAGGGATGAATCATTATGCCGATTAGAACACAGAGCGATTTACCGGCGAAGGAAATACTGGAAAAAGAAAATATTTTTGTAATGGATGAAAAACGGGCGGTGCACCAGGATATTCGTCCGATTAGTATTGCGATTTTAAATCTGATGCCGCTTAAGGAAGAGACGGAGCTGCAGCTTTTACGATCCATGTCCAATACGCCGCTGCAGGTGGAAGTGACATTTGTAACAGTATCGTCGCATGAATCGAAAAATACATCCCTGAGTCATTTAAACAAATTTTACGAGACGTTCGAATCAGTAAAAGGCCGAAATTTTGACGGACTGATTATTACCGGCGCACCGCTGGAACAAATGGAATATGAGGAAGTGGATTTCTGGCCGGAAATGTGCGAAATCTTCGAATGGAGCAAAACACATGCGACCTCGACGCTTCATCTTTGCTGGGGCGCTCAGGCGGGACTTTATTATCATTACGGCTTAAAAAAATTTGGACTCCCAAAAAAAATGTTCGGAGTTTACGAACACGCGGTCAGAAATCGGAAAGTGCCTTTGGTGCGTGGTTTTGACGACCGCTTTATGGCGCCGCATTCGAGGCATACCGAAGTGCGGGCGGAAGAGATCAAAGCGGTCAAGGAACTTACCGTACTCGCCGAATCGGAGGAGGCGGGCGTATTTCTGGCAATTGCCGACGAAGGAAGAAAGATTTTTGTGATGGGTCATCCCGAATATGACAGGCTGACGCTGGATAAGGAATACAAGCGGGATAAGGAAAAAGGACTTCCGATTGCACTGCCGGTCAATTATTATCCGAACGGAGACGAGACGGAAAAACCGCTTCTTCTCTGGCGCTCGCACGGAAATATACTGTATTCCAATTGGCTGAACTATTACGTATACCAGGCGACGCCGTACGAGTTTTTAAATACGGCGGAAATTGTGGGGAAAAAGCAGTAAACTTAAAAACCAGAGAGAGTACGGCAGAGTTTTCACCGGGCGCTTCCTGCGCCCGGTAAACGCGGTTCGAGCGTTACAGCAAGTAATTATTTTCCCGATTTGCAATCTGCAGGGCAGCTAATTTATAAGTTGCATAGCCGCCGGAAACCAAAGGCTCCCTATTGCAAATTTTTTCCGCTTCCTCACGGCTGTCTGCTTTTAAAATATACATGCCGGCCATTCCCGGATAACCTTTGAACACACCGCAGATTTCAAGTATCCCTTCATCGTCTAATTTTCTAATGTGATCAACATGCTCTTCAATGACTTTTTTCGTTATCTTATTAAAAGTCTTGCTCTTTTCAATCAACATCAAATACATCAACTTTTCCATATCATATCCTCCTTTGCAAATAGTATGGCTTTTTTATTGTTTTTTCCGGGTAAATCACCTTCTGAATATTTATCCTTGTCAAGAGAAGGTAATTGAATTTGGAATAAATATAGTTTATCATAAAATAGTGACAAAATCTGTCATCATTCTGAAAGGAGTTGTAAAAAATGTCAAAAGCGCAACGGCTTATTGAAATGATGATTACGATTAATGCAAAAAAAGATTTTACGGTAGGCGAACTGGCGAAAGAATTTTCCGTATCAAAGAGAACGATACTGCGCGATCTGCAGGAATTAGAACAGGCCGGTTTTCCTCTTTATTCTGAAACAGGGGCTGCGGGCGGGTATCATATTTTAAAAGAGCGTATTCTGCCTCCGATTGTTTTTTCGGAAAGCGAGGCCAAAGCCGTATTTTTTGCCTGTCAGTCGCTGCAGTATTATCGCGATTTACCTTTTGAACAGGAAACAATCTCTGTTATGAAAAAATTTTTAAATTGTCTGCCGCTTGATATGCAAAACAGTATTACGCAGATGCAGAATAAGGTATTATTTTGGATTCCGGACAGACGCCGCGATTCCCCTATGCTTAAATCAATGTTTCTTATCGCTGTAAACCGTCGTGCGGCAACTATTCGATATTCGTCAACACATGCTGAACGCGTACGAACGATTATACCTGTTGGGCTGTATGCTATGAACGGACTTTGGTATTGTCCTGCTTACTGTACGCTGTCAAATCAAATCAGAGTGTTCCGCGTTGACCGTATCAGGGAAATCATTGAGGAGTTCCCTTATGCCAAAGGGAAATATAATATTCCCGCTTCTATTCAGGAATATCTTGAAAAAACAGAAGTGGAACATGGCTGCAGAATAAAAATTCAACTCACAAATATAGGAGTAAAGCGCTGCGAAACAGAATGTTTATTGGCGGGAGGGTTAAAAGCGCTTCCCACAGGAGGCGGAATCATCGATATGGAAATAAACCGTTCAGCGATAGAATGGGTTGCCGATTATTTACTGCCGTTGGGCAGCCATGCGACGGTATTGGAACCGGCAGAACTCATAGAATTCATGAAGCAAAAAATTTATGAATTACAGCAGCATTATTCGGCTTTCTGACAATCGATTACTGCTGAAAAAGAAAGGAGCGGTAAGGAATTGCCTTTCTTGCAGATACGATTCCTTACAGAACTTTAATGACGAAAAAGGACTTTAAATTATTTTCCGGCTTATTATTTTGGTACTTAATACCGTCCGTTTACCTTTTAATCAGAATGAATCTTGTGCACATCAACAGTGTAGATGTGAACGTTTTAGGGCAGATGGAATGGTTTGACTTAATAGATGAAATACTGGTTCAGTCGCTGATAGTCCCTTTGTATTCTCTGTTAAAAGGAAATAAATCAGGCGGAAAATGCGGAATGGCTTTTGTTTTATCATTCGGAATATATTTCGCATTTACCGGATTCATTTCCTTATATGTGTCGCAGATATCGGATTATATGAATGCGGAATATGCAGCCGAATTTTTAAAATTGCAGGCAGTATCTTTATTAATCATGTTTATCAGTACATTTTCTATTCTGCTGCTGACTTTAAATAACGATTATAAAAAGGTAATCCTTCTGACCGCGCTGCGGCTGGTACTATTAACGATTACAGATCTTTTTTTTATTCACGCGTATTTGGACAGGGGAGCGGTTTATTCGGAAATAGTAACTAATTCCTGTATTGCCGTAATATCGTTGTTTATTGTGAGGAAAAGAAAGTATCTTTCATTTGGAAAAACAGAATGCCTATGGCTTGTAGATTATGCCAAAATGGGCGCTTTTGCCGGGATGCAAATATTTTTAGATAATTTTATCTATGCCGTGATGATTTGTAAAATGGTGAATGCGGTATCTGAATCCGGTAATTACTGGATTGCAAATAACTTTATCTGGGGATGGCTTTTGCTTCCGGCAACCTGTATCACAGAAATAATAAAAAAGAATCATATTGAAAAGCTTAGCTTTCGAAACGCAGGAATTCCGGGACTGATGATTGCGGCATTCTGGCTTGTTACTTATCCTGGCTGGAAATGGTTTTTGGACGGTCCTATGTCATCCGAGTCCGGTGTTATTTTAAAAATATTATATCCGCTGGTTCCTTTTTATGTTACGTATCTTGTATCCGGCTTTATCGACGCATGGTTTATTTCCGAAGGAAAAACAATATACAATGCAATAACTTCCCTGATTGTAAATATTGGATACTATGGGGTCGCTTATCTTCTTTTCAGATTGGGGTTTTTTGCATTAGATATTATGTTTGTAATATTATTGTTTGGATTCGGTATGGTGGTACATATGTTGTGTTCTGTTTTATTTTATAGGATGGAACAAAAAAAGAGAAAGCGGGGTAAGCAGATATCAGCAATCTGCAACGAAAAGTTGGAGTAAAAAACATTACACTTGCCATATCATTTACCCTCGTAACTTAAAAGAATAGGAATACGGCAACAAGCGATATTGCGTTTCCAAGAATGTGAGAAAAGATACTGATAACGCAAATTATTGCCACGCCTGTAATCGTAAGAACAACACTCTTTTTGTTATTCTCCATAACTTGTTGATTTTTCATTTCATTTCCTTCTGTACTGCCAATATTGCACCTCTATATGCCTGCTCCAAATGGGATTTTATAAGCTCCTCGTCGTATTCCAATGAATTGTTAGCGATGATACTTGCATACCCATGAGCAAACAGAGAAATAGTCAAAAAGACCTTTTTGGTCTGCTCCATGCTTATTCCCATTGCTTTCTGCATTGCAGAAATAACAGGCACAAGTTCCTCGGAGTCAATCATTTCAAGTAAATTATTTTCAGCGGCAAAACCCGATTGAAACAGGAAACGGAACAAGTTCGGTTCTTCAACTGCAAAACGGATATAATTCAATCCAATTCCAAGCATAACGCCTTTCTGTGGTTTCTGAATATGCATTAGATATTCTGTATGATACCGGTCCAATTTTGCATAGACAGCTTGTTTCAATTCCTCAATCGTTGCAAAGTGATACATAACTGGCTGCGTAGAACAGTTCAGTTTTTTTGCGACAGTCCTTGCGTTGATGTTTTCACCACCTACTTCACGGGCAACCTCAAAGGCAGCATCAATGACCATATCTTTTGTGATTTTAGGTTTTGGCGGCATGGTTTTCCCTCCTGTATGATAATTTTTGTTATATAACAAAAGATATATTATAAGCTACAACATTGATTTTGTCAATCCATCCGAATGAACTTTCACCAGATTTTCACCTTTCCGCAAAACGGTATATCGGTAAAATGTTCTATTTTGTCTTATCCCCCAATTTTATAAGTATGAAAGTGAAAATGTTGTGATAAAGTATTGTTGTAACAGTAGTGGTTAATAAGACAGAATCATTTTGCA
>CANPGM010000054.1 GCA_947573605.1 uncultured Roseburia sp.
GATCGAGGGCTTGACCAAAGGAAACAACTCGGAAAGAATCTGTATGAAGTTTTGAGGGTATGGGAAAAAGGAAAAGCGAAAGAGCCCCTCTGATCCTCGATAGCTCAATGGTAGAGCACGCGGCTGTTAACCGCGGGGTTGTTGGTTCGAGCCCAACTCGGGGAGTTTTTTTGATATCAGACAAAGAGACAGGAAAAGAAGAAGGCTCCGTGGTCAAGCGGTCAAGACATCGCCCTTTCACGGCGGTAACACGGGTTCGATTCCCGTCGGAGTCATTGCAAGTAAGTTTTAAAATTGAATACGGCGACTTAGCCAAGTGGTAAGGCATGGGACTGCAACTCCCTGATCATCGGTTCAAATCCGTTAGTCGCCTTAAAAAGCTTCAGAAATATATATTTTTGAAGCTTTTTTATTTTAGAAAAAAAGAATTTACCGAAAAGCTGAAATGAAATTAAAAATTTATCGGACAAAAATAAGCAGAAAAAGACAGGAAAAAGAGCCGGTTATAAGTTAAGATCTTTACAAGAGGTAAAGAAAAGGAGCTGTTATAGTGGAGTGGATAAAAAGTTTAAGAAATTCAATTGAATTTATAGAAAATCATTTGCTGGATCAGATTGGGCCCGAAGATGTTGCGGCAAATGCAAATATATCATCTTTTTATCTGCAAAAAGGATTTAAGATTATGACCGGTTATTCTATTGGGGAGTACATCAGGCTCCGCCGTCTCTATCTGGCAGCGCTGGATCTCGTTTCCAACAGAGAGAAGGTAATAGATATCGCTTATAAATATGGCTACGATACGCATGAAAGTTTTACAAAGGCATTTAAGAGATTTCATGGAGTATCGCCTGTACAGGTAAAAAATGATGCGGCAAATATTAAGCCTTTTCTTCCTCTGAAAATTATTGTTTCAATTCAGGGAGGACATAATATGGATGTAAAAATTGAGAAAATGAAAGGTTTTAGAGTAATCGGATTTCAAAGAGAGTTTTCGATGAAAAATTCTTATAGGGAGATTCCGGAATTTTGGAATGAAATTCGCAAAACTTATTTACAACCGTTGTTTTTTAACGGAAAAGAACCGACGGATGATTTGGAACGTGCAATCTGCCGATACAACATCGGCACATTTGGAATCTGTGTGGACGATATTGGAAAAGAGGACAGATTTCATTATCTCATTGCAGGTGATTTTGATGGAGAGGCAGCGCCGGAAGGTTTGACGACATATGAGTTTCCCGATCTGGAATGGGCAAAATTCAAATGTACGGGTCCGATGCCCGGCGCGCTTCAATCTGTAAATACGCAGATATTTAAGGATTGGCTGCCGAATCACGAAGAATTTGAGATTGCTATGAGTGTAAACGTTGAGTGGTACTCGAAAGGCGATGTTACGGCAGAGGATTACGAGAGCGCAATTTGGGTTCCGATAAAAAGAAAAAAGGAATAATCAGTCATATGAAAGGAAACAGGCAGCGAACAGATTGGATTTGCTGCCTGTTTTATAAAATGCAGGTATATATTTTAATGACAAGGCATATAGTTTGATAAAGAAATAAGGCCGGCGCAGTAGCCAAGCGGTAAGGCAATGGTCTGCAACACCAGTACGCACCGGTTCAAATCCGGTCTGCGCCTTATATGTAAACTCTGGAGATTTCGATCTGCAGAGTTTTTTATCATACAGGGGATTATTTCTGATTTCCGGCTGTGAAGCCGTCTGCCACAGCAGATTAAAATATCCGAAGAAACAGTGAATTTGGGCAGAATATGACGGAGGAATTGACAGTTGTTTTAATAAGAGATATAATGCTTGACAAGTATATCTTACTAAAAAAGCTGTGTATGCAGCGGAAGGGGAGTAAAAATGAGAGCTGGAAAAGTGAGAAAAATGGCGGTGCTGCTGTTTACGGTTACGGCATCTGTGTCGTTGCTTCTGCAGGGATGCGGTCTTGACGCAAGCAGTAAGGGAGACGCACAGAAAAAAGAGACACAAAAAGAGGACACACAAAAAGAGGACACACAAACGGAAGAAACACAAAAAGAAAGTACCGAAAAAGAAGAGTCGCCGCAGGAAGTGATACTGCCGGACAGCATTCGATGGTTTAATGCTTCTTATGCGATTTTAACGGAGCTTAACAGATGTGATTACAATGTTTATGGAGGCATGGAAATAAACGAGGCGAATCAGAATCTGCAGAAACGTTCCTTAGAGGCGTCCTGGGAAGTGACCGACCGTGCAACCGCCGATGAAACCTTAGAGTGGACGTTAACGGAGGGACACCGTATAGGGTTTGTTGAAGATATGGAGGTTTTGAAGGAAGCCGGTATGGGTGAGACGGAAGAAGCAAAGAGACAGACATTTCTGCTTACCAATTTTAACTTGTCTATTCTGGAAGCGCAGAGTTACGTTGACTGGTATAAAATGTATGAGGATTATGGCGAGCACGCGATTGACGGCTGGGATTACTGCAGAGCATTAAATCTTTTAAGCTTTTATTATGTCGCAGGATATTATACCCTGGAAGAGGCATTGGATAAATCTTTGGAGATTGCAACGGAAATACAGGGAATTTTCCACTCCTGGGACGAGCTGGTTGACAGTTATCTGCGCGGATATGAGTATTGGGCAGAAGAAAGCAGCGATGAGCGTCGTGAAATATATGAGGATTTAAAGAGCCGTGAGGATAATCCTTATTCGGTAGATTTTAATACAACATTGGAAAAAGTATGGTAATCTTGTTCAATAAAGAAATATACATTATGCGTACATAGAATCAAAAAGTGTGCATAAGCTTATGAAAGCAGGAGTTTTCTGTATATAAAAGAAAGCTCCTGCTTACCTGTTTTAGAAGGAGGAGAAATATGGATATCATTGAAATTTTAAAGGCTATTCTTTTTGGAATCGTGGAAGGGATTACCGAGTGGCTGCCAATCAGCAGTACCGGACATATGATTCTGTTGAATGAAGTGGTTACTTTAGATGTATCGGAAAGCTTTTACAGTATGTTTGAGGTAGTGATTCAATTAGGGGCAATACTGGCTGTGGTTGTATTGTTTTGGAATCAAATCTGGCCGTTCGGAAAAAACAATAACAAAGAGCCTCTTTCTAAAAGCGGTGTAGGGGCATATGTCAAGGTTGATATTTTTAAATTGTGGTTTCATATTCTGGTATCCTGTATTCCTGCCGCAATCGTAGGAGTACTTTTTGACGAACAGTTAGAAGCCCTGTTTTATAACTATTGGACTGTTGCAATTATGCTGATTTTATTTGGAGTCGCATTTATTTTTATTGAAAATTATAATCACGGTAAACGGGCTAAAGTGAAAAGACTGGAAGCATTGGATTATCGTCTTGCGTTTTGGATTGGAATGTTTCAATTAATCGCGGCAGTTTTCCCAGGTACTTCCCGCTCTGGAGCTACAATTGTAGGTGCGTTATTGCTTGGCGTATCAAGGACTGTGGCAGCGGAATATACATTTTTCCTTGCAATTCCGGTGATGTTCGGAGCAAGCCTGTTAAAAGGGGTAAAATTTCTGGCAGAATCCACTATGAGTCTGAATGAGGGGATTATTTTACTTGTCGGTATGGCCGTAGCGTTTGGAGTATCGCTTTTTGTAATCCGATTCTTAATGGGATATATTAAAAAACATGATTTCAAAGTATTTGGATGGTATCGAATTATACTCGGAGTACTCGTTTTGGCCTGCGGAATGATCGGATTTCTCTAAAAACTCTCCGTTTGGTGCAGGAAATGAGAGGAAAGCGGAGCAAATTTGTCTTATGATTTAGTAGATATGATAAGGAGGTTTTAAATGGACTGGATTGCACGACTAAATCAATGTATCTCTTATATTGAAGAGCATTTAACGGATGAAATTCGTACAGAGCAGCTCGGAAAAATTGCCTGCTGTTCCGCGTATCATTTTCAGAGAATGTTTACCTATATGGCGGGAATGCCGTTGTCCGAGTATATCCGCAGGAGAAAAATGTCGATGGCTGCTGTAGATTTACAGGGAGGCGGGGCAAAGGTAATTGATATTGCGTTAAAATACGGATATAGTTCGCCAACTGCTTTTAACAGGGCGTTTCAGTCGATTCATGGAATTACACCGTCGGCGGTGAAAGACGAGGGCGTATCTGTGAAATCATTTCCTCCGATTATGTTTAAGATGATAATAAAAGGAGCAGAAGAGATGAATTATCGAATCGAAACAAAAGAAGCATTTCGTATTGTCGGAGTATCAGCTCCGCTTGACAAAGAACTTGAGAAAAATTTTATGGTTGTACCTAAAATGTGGCAGGAGGCGTCTAAAGACGGAACAATCGAAAGACTTGCGGCGCTTATGGATACTCCGCCAATGGGACTATTAGGCGTCAGCGCCTGCGGCGATAAAGAAGAATGGAAGTATCTGATTGCTGTTTCAAGTACGAAAGAGTGCGGCGAATTTGAGGAGTACATTGTGCCTGCGGCAACATGGGCGGTTTTTTCCGGATCCGGAACGAATCGCTCTATACAGGAGTTAGAACAGAGAGTCATTATGGAATGGCTGCCTACATCGGGTTATGAATATGGAAATGCACCGGATATTGAGGTATATCTCAATCCGGATCCGAATAATGCCATGTTTGAAGTATGGATTCCGGTAAAAAAGAAAGAGAACTAGCAGATTGCAAGGATCCTATTGTTAACTTAAATAAAAAATAGGTTGACAATAGGATCATTTTTTTATAGAATATTCTCAGATTTACGATGTACAAAAAGAAAAGTAGAATGGAGAGTATTCAAATGAAAAAAGAAAAATTATCGGCTTCAACGATTGCAGTTACGGCGCTGATGACAGCGATTACTTGCATTTTGGGACCCTTGTCTATATCAATTGGTCCGATTCCAATTTCATTTACGAATCTTGCGATTTATTTTACCGTGGTTTTATTGGGATGGAAGCTTGGAACACTGTCTTATATTATCTATCTGCTGATAGGTCTGGTCGGTCTGCCTGTGTTTTCCGGTTTCAGCGGGGGACCGGCTAAGTTTGTCGGACCAACCGGGGGATATTTGGTCGGATTTATTTTTTTAGCTTTAGTCAGCGGGTGGGCGATTGAAAAATTTCCGGGAAGAAAGGGGATGTATTTTTTCGGAATGGCAGTCGGAACAGCGATATGCTACATATTCGGAACGATTTGGTTTGTATTTGTAGCAAAATCAACGATTACAGGCGCGCTTGGACTTTGCGTATTTCCGTTTATTCCGGGAGATATTGTAAAGATGGCACTTGCAGTTATCATTGCTCCTGTAATAAAAGGGCAGGTGGTAAAAGCCGGATATTTGAAATAATATATTTGAATAAGAACTTTATCAAGAAAAAACTGCCGCAGAAAATAAATCAAAACGGCAGTTTTTGAACAAAAGAATCTTGACAGGACATAACCCGTCAGAGGCAGACAGGCGTGTCACCAGGGATGATTTTTAGTTAAAAAGTACTTTTACAAATTTCTTTTTTCCGCGTTTGAAAACCATTCCTTCGCCCGCAAAAGAGTCGGCGCTGTACATCGTTTTAATATCGGTAATTTTCTGATCGGCTGCGGAAACACCGCCCTGTTCGACGGCACGACGAGCATCGGATCGGGACGTACAAAGACCTGCTTTCACTAAAACGGCAAGAATATCCATATCGCCATCCGAAAAGTCGGTCGAGGAAAGCGTTACGGTCGGCATATTGGCAAGGTCCCCGCCTCCGGCAAACAATGCATGAGAGGCATCTTTTGCCTTTGCAGCTTCCTCTTCGCCATGAACAAGTTTCGTCAGTTCAAAGGCGAGAATTTCTTTGGCCTCGTTCAACTGCGCTCCCTCCCAGTTTTCCATAGCGTCAATTTCGTCCAACGGAAGAAAAGTCAGCATACGGATAAATTTCAGCACGTCGGAATCGGCTACATTTCTCCAGTACTGGAAAAATTCAAACGGAGAAGTTTTTTCGGGATCAAGCCAGACGGCGCCGGATTGTGTTTTTCCCATTTTTTTACCTTCGGAATTTAAAAGCAGATTAATCGTCATGGCATAAGCGTCTTTGCCGAGTTTTCGGCGAATTAATTCCGTGCCGCCAAGCATATTACTCCATTGGTCGTCGCCGCCGAACTCCATGTTACATCCGTATTTTTGAAAAAGGGTGTAAAAATCGTAGCTTTGCATAATCATATAATTAAATTCCAGGAAGCTTAACCCCTTTTCCATACGCTGTTTGTAACATTCCGCCGTAAGCATACGGTTTACGGAGAAGTGTGCGCCTACTTCGCGCAGGACGTCAATATAGTTTAAATCTGTCAGCCAGTCGGCGTTGTTTACCATCAGAGCCTTTCCCTCAGAAAAGTCAATAAAACGGCTCATTTGTTTCTTGAAACAGTCGCAGTTATGAGCGATGGTTTCCGCCGTCATCATTTGACGCATGTCGGTGCGTCCGGAAGGATCACCTATCATAGCTGTTCCTCCGCCGATTAAAGCAATAGGCTTGTTTCCTGCCATCTGAAGGCGCTTCATAAGGCAGAGCGCCATAAAATGTCCCACATGCAGACTGTCCGCAGTCGGGTCAAAACCGATATAAAAGGTCGCCTTTCCGTTATTAATCAGACTTTTGATTTCTTCTTCATCCGTTACCTGGGCAATCAAACCTCTTTTCACTAATTCATCGTATAATGTCATTGAATATCACCTGTTCCTTTCTGTGCATAAAAATACCCCCATCCTAATGAAAGGACGAGGGTATGATCTCGCGTTACCACCTTTTTTTTACAGACAACTCACGTTGACTGCCTCTGTAAGTGTCCGACAACACTTCTGCGTTATAACGTACGCGCTCCGTCACAGCCTACTCAAATCATGTCTTTTCGGTGTGAAGCTCAGGGATGTATTCGTCACAGGATTCCCATGCACCTCTCATCAGCCGGTTGCTTTCTGTCTGGTTCCACCTGCAATTACTTCTTCCCGTCAAAGCCTGTTCTTGCTTTAATTAACGCCATTATATTCGTGCAAAAAAATTTTGTCAAGTTTTTTATGAAAGATTTCTGTTACGACTTTATTATTTGTTGATTATTACGATATAAATAAAGGAACTGGTTTTTTTCAGGAAACGGAATTCAAATTTTTATCAGGGAGGAAGGTTGAAAGAAAACTGCTTTCAACCCTCTTATGAAAAGCCGTTGAAGCGGCAGAATGAGAGGAAAAAATGAATAGAATCGAAAACTACGGCGTATATCAGAACAATCGGTATGAGAGAACCGCACAGAACAAAAAAGAGAACGTAAAAACGAACAAGGCGGATAAGACCGATAAGAACAGTATGGCTCAGTTAAGCAGCAGGGCAAAAAAGCTGTTGGAGGAATTGAAGAAAAAGTACGGAAATATGGATTTTATGGTGGCTGATTATGAAAACGAGGAAGAGGCGTCTGCCTATCTTTCCCGCGGAACGAAGGAATACAGTGTTTTGATTGAGCCGGAATTGTTGGAAGAGATGGCGGCTGATGAAGAGTCGAAAGAAAAATATCTTGGTAAACTGGACGAAGCGACAGACCAGCTTGCGAAGATGAAAGATAAACTGGGCGATAAAAAGTCCGAGGTAGTACATATGGGCGTGTCTATCGGAAAGGACGGAAAGCTGTCTTACTTTGCCGAGCTTGAGAAAATGAGCGCGAAACAAAGGGAGCACATCGAAAAAACAAGAGAACGGAACAGAGAAGAAAAGGCGTCTGCAGCAAAGAAAGAATCGCCGGATCGGGGCAAACGAACAAGGGTAACGGCTGACTCCACGGGAGAGCTTCTTGAAAAAATCTATACCGTCGATTGGAGTAAAGTGCAGACAGAAGGGGAAAAAGGAAACGGAAACAGGTTTGAATGTTCGATTTAACAGTGTTCGGCGCTGATATTTTAAGGTTGAATCAAGGAAGGCTGCCATAAAATACGATCCGGTATTTTACGGCAGCCTTAATACAGTGTTTTATTTATTCATATTATTTTTGTTTGCAGCAGGCTCCGGTATAAGGCGCCAGTTCCATTCGGATAAAATAGCCTCTTTCTTCCTGGCAGACCGGACAGCGTTCGGGCGCTTCCTTCCCGTAATAGACATAACCGCACTTTAAGCACATCCAGCCCGTCTCCACATCCGAGACAAAAAGCTTTCCGGATTCAAGCAGTTCGGCAAATTTTCCGAACCGGTCACCGTGAAGCTTTTCAATATCGGAGATTAAGGAAAAAGAAGCGGCGACATTCGGAAAGCCTTCTTCTTTTGCAGTTGCCGCAAAATCCGAGTATACGCTGTCATGTTCTTCATATTCGTTGTGCTGTGCATAACGAAGGAGTTTTGCTATATCGCGGTCAAGATCAACCGGGTAAGCGCCTTCAATTGCAATGTTTTCTCCTGCCATACCTGAAAGATGGTTGTAAAAAATAGCTGCATGTTCCTTTTCCTGTTCTGCAGTGAAAGAAAAAACCATTTCAATGACATGAAGATTTTCTTTTTTCGCCTGAGCCGCTGCAATTGTATAGCGGTTTCTGGCCTGTGATTCTCCGGCAAAAGCACGCATAAGATTTTCTTTTGTTCTGCTTTCTTTGAAATCTGCTGACATAATTTCGTTTCCTTTCTTTTTGACTGTTAAAGCAGAGGATTTTCTGCTTTTGCTTTTAATCTTTTATAGCGTCTGTCAACTTCATTTTGAATTTCTGATACCACATCTGAATATTGTTCTTTTTTCAGATGTTTGGTTCGTCCCATTAAGGAGAGCCAATCGACAACCGGTATCTTTTTTCCGTTTTTTTCAGGGTCGTAGCTTAAGGAAGTGATACCCTGTTCAATTTCATATAGCGGAAAATAACAGCAGTCTACGGCGGCGGCAATGACACTGCGTTCCGTATTCGGCTTGTCTCCCCAGTTGAGCGGGCAGGCCGAAAGCGCTCTGATATAGGCCGTACCAAATTCTCTGGAGTAAGCGGCGGCCTTTGCGGCTTTTTTTATGAAGTCCATCGGATTGGATTCCGCGACAGTTGCGACATAAGGAATGTGTGCTGCAGACATAATTTCCGGCGAATCCTTGTGAAAAAATGTCTTTCCGTACTGATATTTACCAAGATGAGAGGTGGAACTTTTTGCTCCCATCGGTGTAGAGTAGGAAAGCTGGTATCCGGTATTCATATAACCGCCATTGTCGTATTCAAAAATAATCAGATGCTGGTTGCGGATTGCGGTACCCAAAGCAGAACCCATACCGATATCCATTCCGCCGTCTCCGCTGACCATAATAAACGTAATATCTCCTTCTGGATATTCCCCGCGCCGCTGACGTTCTCTGAAGGCTTCTTCCACACCGCTTAAAGTCGCGGGTCCGTTCTGAAACAGGTTGTGGATATAGGGGATACGGAAAGCTGTTTTTGGATATCCGGTTGTAATGATCATCCCGCATCCGGTATGAAAAAGCATGACAATATTCCCCTCGATTCCCTTCAATAAGAGGTTTAAGTTCACGGGAATCCCGCATCCGGGACAGGCGCTGTGACCGGGGGCAATACGCTTTGGCATTGCGGTTGTCTCCTTTAAGATGCCTCCTTTGACTTCCATTTTATGTGAAGTCTCATTATAATTACAAATTGTAATACCAGGTGAAACCTCATCTATTGTCAGAGGCTTAAAGTATTCTGGCTGTTTAGGTCCTTCGATACCTGGCGTAATGCCGAAATAATCAAAAGTTTTTGCATTTAAATTCTGTGCATCGTGTACAAGCGCAACGGCGTCTTCTACAAAAAAGTCTTTTCCTCCCAGGCCGTAAATACGCGTCAGAATGCGGGCGTTGTTTTCCGCTTCCTGTAAGGCAGCCTTTAATTCGATAGAAAGGTTGCCTCCTCCAGCGCCGTAGCTGTCCTGACGGTCTAGTGCGACCACGGTTTTGGCCGATTTAAAGTATCTTGCAAGTTCTTTTTTCGGAAACGGGCGAAGGGAGGTTACGGTGACGACTCCTGCGGAGATGCCTTCTTTTCGAAGCATATCAATGGCTTCCCGCGCTGTGTGATATGCGGAACCCAGCAAAAACAGGATTATTTCAGCATCCTCATAGCGATAGCCGGCGCAGCTTTTATAATGACGGCCGGAAAGCGCTCCGTATTCCTCAAATAGGGAAGGAAGTTTTTGGGCGGCTTCTTCCATTGCAAGATGAAGCTGATACCGATTGTTCATAACATCCGGCTCGTTCATATAGGAACCGATTGTAACCGGGTGTTCAAAGTCAAGTACTGTGTAATCCGCTTCTTTTTGTCCGAGGTATTCCTGTACGGTTTTATCGTCGGCAAAAACCTGACATTTACGTTTCTGATGGCTGGTAAAAAATCCGTCGAAAGCAACGACAACGGGAAGTGAAACCGCCTCGGCAAGTTTTAATCCGATCAGGTTAAAGTCATAAACCATTTGGGGTTCGTTGGCGAACAGGATAATCCATCCGGTGTTTAACATATACATAATGTCGCTATGGTCGCCTTTAATGCAGAGCGGACCGGATACTGTACGGCAGGCTACGTTCATTACCATTGGAAGCCTTGTCCCGGACTGTACCGGAAATTGTTCCAAAGCGTATAAAAGACCGTTTGCACTTGTCGCATTAAAGACCCTTCCGCCTCCGGCGCATGCGCCGTAGCATATTCCTGCCGCACTGTGTTCCCCTTCTGCGGCAACTAATTTTATTTCATGTTCACCGTCCGCTTTCATAACATCCAGATTTTCTGCTATCTGAGTGGAGGGAGTAATCGGGTAATAACCCATTACATGATAGTTAATCTGCTTTGCGGCATACGCGGCAAGCTCGTTTCCGCTTTCGTAAAAGGTTTTTTGTTCTTTCATCATTGTATCATTATTCCTTTCCTTAACCTTTTTTCCGTCATGCTGCGGACTTTAAACCATTCCTCCGTCCACTCTTTTTTCCGTCAGGTAGGAATCGCTGGTAATATAGGAATCCGGTCCTGTTTTTTCGTATTCGATTGCATCCGGCAATAAATCCTGATTCGGCAGCGACCAGGGTTTTTCGGGATAATCTTTTTCAAGCGCCTTAACAAGCGCTTCGGTCGGGCATACTTCTACGCATCGCAGACAGCCTTTGCAGTGAATATAATCGAGACCGCCGTTTACCATAGTTTCTTTTCCCTGGTAAACGCCGGGGTGAAACTGAAATACCATATCCGGGCAGGTCGAATCGCACAGGCCGCAGTTGATGCATTTTTCCTGTAGAAAAAGCGGAATATAGCCTTCTCTTGAAGGGGAAAGATCATTGGACACAGTACTGCCGAAGCGTGGATTGACGCCGCCGATGGGAGCGTTGTCATAACCCCATACGTAAGAATTTTTTGCTTCCGCCTGCATTTCTTCTGATGAAATATTGCTATTGTTTACCGTATACGGGTCGGATACCCGTTCATATCCAAGATGAAGCCCGTTTAAGTTTGCTTCAATCAGGGCAGGGTATTTTTTTCCGACCGTATCTTTGCAGAGATCTTCGGTGAGCGAAAGCGGAATAAAGCCGGCTGCCTTTATCAAAGCTCCGAGCATAACCATATTTACGCGGGATTTTGATTCCATTGCAATTGAAAGAGCGTCAAGGCAGTACAGGCTCCCGGCTGAAACATGGAAGCGTTCGGCGGCTTCTTTCGGAGAAAGCGTAGTATTTAGAATAATTTTGGTATCTGCTGTGATCCCGTCTAAGACAGGACATTTTCCTAAAAGTCCTTCGTGAAAGATGCCGAGCAGTTCCGGTTGGTGAATCGGGGTTGAAATGCGGAGCTCTTTTCCGGGATTACACCAGCGGATAAAGGCTTTGACAGGTGAACCTCTTTTTTCCGAACCGTAGCTGGAAAAATTGGAAGAATTTAAGTTGAGATATAAGGCTCCCAGTTCACCTAACATTTTGCCGCACAGATTCGCGCCGAGACCGCCGATGCTTTCTAAGCGGATTTCATAGCAGTCTTTTTCTTCGGTAAGAGGAAGATCAATTTGTGTACTCATATTTTTCCTTTCTGTGCAAATCGCAGACATGCCTGTTTCCATTATTTGCGTTAAATTTATGGATAGTATTGGATAGTATTCGGCAAAATATGCATAGAGAAAAATCGAAAATAAAAGAGTCATAAACGGGACAACGCCCGCATATAATAGAAGGAGTATGTTTTGGCAAAGAAGGGGAAAGAAATTAAAGAGATCAGAACGGCCCAGATTATTCTGAAAAGGGAAGAAAACAAATATCTGGAAGAGAAAAGATTAAGAGAAAAACTGGAATCACCGATGATAAGGCTTTCCTATCAATATGCGATTGATGTGGTATTAGCAAAATTAAGGCTGATTAATGCCGATTTGACGGAGCAGAATGAGAGACAGGTTATCAGAAGTCTTTCAAGCCGTATTAAAGAAGTCGACAGTATCTGTAAAAAACTGGTCAAAAAAAATTGCGACGCGACATTCGAAGCTGCCGTTTCGACATTAAACGACATTGCAGGAGTACGGGCAGTCTGTTATTTCTGCGACGATATCTACCGTGTTGCGGAAGCGGTTCGGATACAGAAAGACATCCGTCTATTGAAGGAAAAGGACTATGTGAAGTCGCCGAAAAAAAGCGGCTATCAAAGCATTCACCTGATTGCAGGGGTACCGCTTACATACGGGTATACGGAGCGGGAAGTCCCGGTAGAAATACAAATCCGCTCTTT
Source organism: uncultured Roseburia sp. (assembly GCA_947573605.1). GTDB lineage: Bacteria > Bacillota > Clostridia > Lachnospirales > Lachnospiraceae > Roseburia. Next base: position 12,723 of record CANPGM010000054.1, read on the forward strand.
TGCAATGGATTTTTGGGCGGAGCTTGACAATCAGATGTGCTATAAAAAAAGCGCCGGAGAAATCGAAAATGTGGAGAAGGAAAGCAGAAATTATTCGGATGTGATTGCAAAAGTGGATAATAAAATGCTGGAGCTTCGGAAACGGATTGCAGAACTGGATTAGCGGTTATATTGTAAACCTGATTTAGAATATCTGTTGACAATAGAAGCGCGAAACGATAGAATTTTATTGTCAGTCAAAATAAAAAGAATAGAACGAAAGAATACCGATTTTATGCCGAATAAGGCGGAATGAGAGGAAATATGATAGCACTTGCAGAGGAAATCATTAACGGAAGACGACTTGGGAAAGCAGATAAGTTGTCTGTTTTGGTTACTGCGGATTTAAAGGAGCTTTGCGAAGGAGCGGATAAGATCAGAAAGGCGCTGTGCGGAAACAGGGCGGATTTATGCAGTATTGTAAACGGACGCGGCGGGAAATGCAGTGAAAACTGTAAATTCTGTGCGCAGTCGGCGCATTATCATACGGAATGCGAAGAGTACGGGTTTCTGAAAACAGATGAATTTCTTGCAGGGGCTAAGGCGGCGGTGGAACAGGGAATCAGCCGTTATTCGATTGTTACTGCAGGACGTACGCTGGAGGGCGACGACTTGGAGAATGCTATCGCTGCTTACCAGGCAATGCATCAGGCATATCCGGATTTGATTTTATGCGCTTCGCATGGTCTGATGAAAGAGGAAGACTTAAGAAGATTACATAATGCCGGAGTTACGATGTATCATACAAATATAGAAACTTCGGAAGAATATTTTTCTAAGATATGTACCACACATACGTTTCAGGATAAATTGACGGAAATAAAACGAGCGCGGGCGGCTGGTCTTATCGTCTGCAGCGGCGGTATTTTTGGCATGGGAGAGACGTGGGAGGACAGACTGCTTATGGCTGCTCTGCTGGCGGAGCTTGAGGTTGCGTCGATTCCGCTAAATTTTCTTCTGCCGATTCCGGGTACGCCGTTTGCACATACGGAGCCTTTGTCACAGGAGGAAATGATTCGGATTACGGCAGTATTTCGTTACTTAAATCCGACGGCTTTTCTTCGGATTGCGGCTGGCAGAGGCCGGTTTTCGAACGGAGGGGAGGAATTGTTTTGTGCGGGCGCCAACGCCGTGTTGACCGGTGATATGCTTACAACAGTAGGAAATAAAACGGCACAGGACCGTGATATGCTTCTGAGGATCGGGTTTGAATTGTAAGATTTCGTATAAAATTATAATATCTCCATATCTTAAGCATGTGCAGACGCATTTAGTTGCGTACCGTAACAGGAATGAAGTGGAAGCGGCAGAAAATTGCTTTGGGACGGAGGTATGATATGAGTATAGTAAGAGACGAGATGCCGGAAGGGCTTGGATTTTCAATGGCAATGAATGAAGAAGCGATGGTGAATTTCGGAAAAATGACGAAAGAGCAGCGGCGGAAGGTGATTACCGAAAGTAAGCTTGCTAAGTCAAAGGACGAAATGAGCCAGTTGGTAGACCGGATAGCGTCAAACAGTTTTCAGGGTTAAGGTGTAATGGCAAAGACGCCGTACCGCATCAGGCGGCGCGGCGTCTTTTTTACCTTATAGGATTCGGGTGTCAAAAGGCAGTCTTTTCGATTTGAACTGGCAAATTGCACAAAATAAATCACGGAGC
>CANPGM010000055.1 GCA_947573605.1 uncultured Roseburia sp.
AATAATAGCTATGGTATCAGCATTAAAGGATTTACAAATTGCAGACAGCATTATTTTGAAGAAAATCCAGGAAAAGTTTCATTTGGCGGAAGAAACAGCTAAAATGTATTTGTAAGTATAACAGGCAGAGCATTCCCATGTTCTGCCTGAAATAATATTACGAGAATTTTCGTACTTAGGTATGTTATGAAGAGCCATATCATAAGCAAAGGAAAAATTATGTAGAAGATTTATGGAAAAAGTAAATCGAAGGATAGAGAAAATGGATCAGTAGAATAAAAAAATGACAAGGGAGGATAGGGTGTAAATGGATGAGAAACTGAGGAACATGACTTCTCTATATATAACAAAAGGGGATGAAATGCTGTTGCTTTTCCGGCAGAACGGCAGAGTTGTGAGCGATACATGGGTGGGATCAGCGGGAGGCCATTTTGAAGAGAATGAATTAAACGATCCCAAAGCATGTGTATTGAGAGAACTGAAAGAAGAATTAGGAATAAGTGAAAATGGTATCAGGAATCTGTCGCTGCGTTACGTTACTTTGCGGAGGATGAAAGGAGAAATCCGGCAGAACTACTATTTTTTTGCAGAACTGGACAATGAGGTGGGTGATCACATTGTATCAACGGAAGGGATAAGCAGGTGGTTTACACTTTCGGAACTATCGGCATTGGAGATGCCATATACCGCTAAATATGTCATCGAGCATTATTTGAAGATTGGACGAAGAACAAATGACCTGTATGCAGGCGTTGCGGATGGGAAACGAGTTAATTTTACAAAACTGCCGGAATACGAATAAAAACTGGCGCGGTTCTGAACACATTCCGGATGCTGTAAGGCAGTATTAGTCAAGATTGACAGGTTTTCTGTATATTGTAGTTTGCCGGTATTTCAGAGTATGATTGACCTGCAGCTTATTGACAAATGGCACTATAAAGAGGATGGCAGCATTTTCATGGGTGATGGGGCGGTAAAGATATTTCTAAATGCTAAAGGCACTATAGATAATGTCAGTGCTGAATGAAAGGCGTTCCTTGATTATGTAGCAGGTAAGAAGCCGAAGGATGCCTATGTGGAGAGGCTGGAAGAAGCTGTAAAAGAGGCCAGGAAGAATAGAGTTGGGATGTGCGCCAAAGCGCGTACAGAGGTGTAAAATTGAAAATACAGTTAAGTGACAATTTAATGACGCATTATTTGCAAAATTTAATGCAATCTTCGTTATCAGTTTCAGAAAGATGAAATGTTGTGATACATTCCGATTACAGAAATAGGAGATATGCAGCGGCATTTTTGGAGAAGTCTCGGAAACAGACGGGATTATGGTGAAAGATCGAGGAGGAATATACGATGGTAGTTGGAATTATTGGTGAAAGCTGTACAGGAAAAAGTATGCTTGCAGAAAAGTTAAGAGTTTTACTGAATGCTGAGGTATATACCGGAAAAGATTACTTGCGTCTTGCGAAGAATGAAGACATGGCGAAAAAAATCTTTCAGAATAAAATGAGTGAGGCAACATTTGAGCTGCCTGTTATTTATGTGGTTTCCGAAAAAGAACATTTGGAACTGCTGCCGGAAAAGGCATATAGGATTCTTGTCACAGCCGAACTGGATACCATCAAAGAAAGGTTTGCAGGGCGGATGCATGGAAAATTACCGGCTCCGGTGGCGGATATGCTGGAGAGAAAACACGGATGTTTCGATTCGGAAAAATATGATATCCATGTAAAGTCTGGTGAAAGCGATTTGGATGAAATATGTTTATCCGTTCAGAATGCAGTTAAAGCAATTACAGGACAGAGCATTTACTAGTGTTCTGCCTTTAGTGAAAGCGAAAAAATGACAGAAAACAGTATCGGGATACTATAAAAAGTAAAGTCAATGAGGAATTTTATGCGTTTTGCGATTATTTCAGATATACACGGAAATTTGCCGGCATTAAATACCGTAATAAAAGATGCCGAAAAAAATAATATTGATTGCTTTATTTTTGCAGGCGATTATTGCATTAGTAATCCGTATCCGGACGAATGTATCTCCAGAATCAGAAGTCTGGATAAAAAATTCGCGATACGTGGGAATGAAGAAAAATATTTAGAAAGACTGATCGGCAAAGACCAAAGTACCTGGACTGATGGGCAGATGCAGATTTCCTATTATTGTTATCAAAAGATAAGTCCCGACAATATGAATTATTTATTGTCAATGCCGGAACAGATGAAGATTGTATTTGACGGCGGAATTGTCCTGCATATTGCGCATTCATCTGAAGAATTTATTGCAGACTGTGAACACAGGGAATGGACAACGGCAAAAGTTGCCGCAAGGTATAAAAACAGAAGGATAACGCAGACATCCTTACGGACTGATCTCTATAAGTATCTTAATGAAGATGAGAAGTTTCAAAAGATTTTGGGTGAATTGGAAAGCGGAATTTATCTCTTTGGCCATTCACATATTCAATGGCATTATAAATCAGCCGATGGGAATAAAATCATGATTAATCCCGGTTCCTGCGGATTGCCGTTGGATTGCATCGATACGGGAATCCCGTACACGATTCTCGATGTTTCGGATAAGGATAATATAATTGTAGAAGAAAAGCGTGTTCCGTTTCATGTGGACGCATATATTAATATTTTACGTCATAGCGATCAATATTGCAAAGCAAATGTTTGGAGTAAAGTGATTATCAAAGAACTGAAAACAAAAAGGGAACATTTAGTTTTCTTTTTGAGATATGCGGAAGCATATGCTGCGCGAATCGGAGATGCTAAACGGCCTTTTTCTGTTTCGACATGGGAAAAAGCATATGAATTGTGGGAAAAATTACAAAAAAATGAGAAGAATATACGCTAAATGGAAATTTGTTGTTTTTCGCATTTTGGCAGGTTATGACCTGCAATAGAGGAAGGCGAAAGGTCGGATATTTCCACGAGGCGGAACGGATGTAAGGTAAGAATAAGCCGATTAGCAGAACATACAATTTTGGGGTTGCGGCGCTATATCAACATAAAGGAGAGAAGGAGAGTTAGAAGAATGTGTAAAAACACGGTCAGATCAGACAACGAAGTAAGCGGCGGGAATCGGTTCAGCAGAGATAGCTTATTGAAAGATAATTTTTGTTTTGAACAATGTCTTACCGCTGCAGAAGAGGGACATGCCGATGCACAGGGGGTGCTGGGCGATTGTTATCAGTACGGCTGGTTTGTAAAAAAAGATTATGATGCGGCCGTTACATGGTATGAGAAGGCTTCGGCGCAGGGAAATGCCGCGGCACAGCGCAGTCTCGGCTGGTGCTGGGAAAAGGGAAAAGGTGTGGGACCAAGCTATGAAAAAGCTGTATACTGGTACACCAAAGCCGCGGAAGGCGGAGATGCGGATGCACAGCATAATTTGGGAGTATGCTACGATTATGGAAAAGGAGTGGAACGGGACCAGGCTAAGGCTATGATTTGGTATCGTAAAGCAGCGATTCAGGGGCATGAATGGTCTCAGTTTAATCTTGGCGTTTTCTATGAATATGGTTATAGAGTGGAGCCGGATTTGGAGAAGGCTGTGGAATGGTATACCAGGTCAGCAGAGCAGGGATATTCAAGCGCACAGTTTAATTTGGGAAATTGCTATTATCTGGGAAAGGGTGTTTCGCAGGATAACAAAAAGGCGGTGGGATTGTTTCAGAAGGCTGCAGCACAGGGAAATTCCAATGCAATGAGTCAATTGGGCGTTTGCTATGAGAACGGCGAAGGGGTAGAACAGGATTTTGATATGGCGTTTCAACTTTATGAGACCGCTTCGAAAAAAGGAATCCCTGCAGCCCAATATAATTTAGGAAGCTGCTATTATTATGGGAGAGGCGTGGAACAGGATTACGGCAAAGCGTTTCATTGGTATGAAAAAGCAGCGGAGCAAGGGGTCGATTTTGCCCAGTATCATTTGGGGCTGTGTTATGAAAACGGACAGGGAGTAGAACAGAATGATAACATGGCGGCATCGTGGTATGAAAAAGCAGCGGTACAGGGAGATGCCGACGCCGAGTATGCGCTGGGATTGTGTTATGATATGGGGACGGGCGTAGAGAAGGATAGTGTCAAGGCTGTAATGTGGTATGAGAAAGCCGCATTGCAGGGACATGCATATGCCCAGCGTAATCTGGCATGTTCTTATAAGGACGGAGAGGGGGTAAGCCAGGATTATGGCAAGGCTGCAGAATGGTATCGGAAGGCGGCCGAACAGGGAGACGCCTGTGCACAGAATGATCTGGGCTGGTGTTACGAAAAGGGAAAAGGAGTAGAGCAGAATGATTCTCTGGCGGCAGAGTGGTGCAAAAAGGCAGCCGAACAGGGAGAGCCTCAGGCGCAGTATAATCTTGCCATTTATTATGAGCGCGGAACGGGCGTAGAACGGGATGTTGTACAGGCTGCCATGTGGTACGAAAAAGCAGCCGAACAGGATCATGTACAAGCCCAGTATTATTTGGCTTGCTGCTATAGAAACGGCGTGGGCGTGAATCAGGATTATGAAAAGGCGATCGAATGGTATGAGAAGGCTGCTAAGCAGGAATATGTCGAGGCCCAATATAGTCTTGGTTTTATTTTTAAAAACGGAGAGGGAGTAGAACAGGACAGTGCGCAGGCTGCGGACTGGTATCTTAAAGCGGCCAGACAAGGTCATGCCGATGCACAGAATAATCTCGGTGTTTTATACAAAAAGGGGGATGGGGTAAAGCAGGACAGCGTTCAGGCCGCGAAATGGTATACAAAGGCGGCAAGACAGGGGCATATGACAGCGCAGTTGAATTTGGGCATTTGCTATATTACGGGAAACGGTTTGGAACAGGATGATGAACAGGCCGCCATGTGGTTTAAAAGAGCGGCCGAACAGGGAGTAAATACCGCTCAGTATAATCTGGGGCTTTGCTACGAAACCGGCAGAGGAGTTGATCAGGATACGGACGAAGCAATCGAATGGTATCAAAAAGCGGCCGAACAGGGAAATAAAAGTGCTTATGCAGCCCTGGAGCGGCTGGGATACTAATGTCTGGGATTTGGTATAAGAGAGCTCTGGAATCGACGAACTGTCCGGTTGTTATCAATTCATATATTACATAGAAAAATCAGGGTATTGCCTTATAGAATGAAAAGACAATACCCTGATTTTTTTGCATTCGGAATTATCGCAGTAGTATTTCAGCCTGATTAAAACCTGGCCTTTTGGGAAATTTTATTTCCGGGAAATGTTATTTCCGGGAAATGTTATTTCCCTGCCATCTGCTTCTCCTGAGCCTCGATCATTTTCTTAACCATATAACCGCCGACAGATCCGTTCTGTCTGGAGGTTAAGTCACCGTTGTAACCATCTTTTAACGGTACGCCGATTTCGCCGGCTACTTCGTATTTGAACTTATCCAATGCGCTTTTTGCTTCTGGAACTGCTGCTGTGTTAGATGAACGACTTGACATAATAGGTTTCCTCCTTGTTGTAAATTCAAAATCTGTTTTCTTGTTGACTCATTTATAAATGAAGAACATTCAAAAATTTCTTTTTGTTTGTTCACGGATAGTATGCGAAGGTAAAACGGAAATAAACATACAGTTTTTGTAAAAAAAAGAAATTACTAGGAATAAAAAGCTTATTATGGTTTACAAGAGGTATTTTTTTGGGTAGAATATAAGTAAATTGGAAAATGTGCGTTAGAAGGCGCAGACAATAGCACAGGAAAGAGGTAAATATGGATAGAATTGAAAAGTACATTGAAGAACTGATGGAAAAAAGTACGCCGGATCAGCCGATATGGAATATTGAGAAGATTATGCAGGGATTAAAATCTTCCTGGAATTATATAGACGGATGTATGATCAAGGCCATTTTGGAAATGTATGCGATTACGAAGGAAGAACGCTACCTTTCATTCGCGGACGCCTTTATTGATGCTAAAGTAGCCGAAGACGGGGCGATCGACGGTTATGATGTCAACGAGCTGAATATTGATAATATCAACGCCGGAAAGACGTTGTTTGAACTATATGATTTGACAGGGAAGGAAAAGTACAGAAAAGCGATTGATCTGATTTACAGTCAGGTACAGATGATGCCGCGCACAAAGGACGGTAATTTCTGGCATAAGAACATTTATCCGAATCAGGTTTGGCTGGACGGGCTTTATATGTGTCAGCCGTTTTATGCCGAATTCGAAAAAAGATTTAACAATAAAAAGAACTACGACGATATTTTCAGCCAGTTTTTCCAGGTAGAAAAATCGATGAGAGATCCGAAAACCGGTTTATACTATCATGCCTATGATTCTTCAAAAGAGATGTTCTGGTGCGATAGAGTAACCGGGTTAAGTCAGAATTTCTGGCTCAGAGCGCTTGGCTGGTTTTCGATGGCGCTGCTTGATACGTTATCGATTATGGACGAGTCCGACGGAGAACGCTATGAGCATATGAAGCGTATTTTCCTGGAGTTAATGGACGCACTGTTAAAATATCAGGATGAGAGCGGAATGTGGTATCAGGTTGTCAATTTCGGCGGTATGGAGAAGAATTACCTCGAAACGAGCGGCAGCTCGATTCTGGCATATGCGATATTAAAGGGCGTACGGCTTGGATTTTTGCCGGAAAGCTATCGTACATACGGTGTAAAAGCTTTTCAGGGAATCTGCGGCAGATATCTGTCGACAGACGAAGAAGGGAATTTACATCTGGACGGAATCTGTTTGGTTGCCGGTCTCGGAGGCAAGGGAAATCGGTCGGGAACTTATGATTACTATATGTCGGAACCGGTTGTAAAAGACGATGCGAAAGGTGTCGGACCGTTCTTGCTGGCATATACTGAGATGAAAAGGGCAGGTTTCGTGGAAGACTAAGAGGAGAGACAGACTTCAATCATGAAAGCATCCACTAAATATTTAAAGATTTTCTGTAATCTGCTTACAGCGTTTGTTATTTTATTTTTGATTGCGTTTGTAATGCCAAGAGCGATTCTTTATTTCATGCCATTTGTAGTGGGCTTTTTACTGTCCCTGATTGCAAATCCGGTAGTAAAATTTTTGGAAAAGCGAATAAAAATAAAGAGAAAATACGGTTCCGTGATTATGATTGTATTGGTAATCGGAGCGATTGTGTTAGTGTGTTACTGGCTGATTGTTCTGCTTATTATGGGGCTTAAGAATTTTGCGGAGTATGTTCCTACGCTGTATGAGAACGCCAGCCATGAACTTACAACTGCGATCCGGCAGATTCAGAGTATTTTGGATCATCTGCCGTTTAAAAGTTCCATTGATCTGACGGAACTTGGAACTGCGATTGGAGAGCTTATCGGCGAATCGTTATTAGGCTCTCATGATTCTTCCGTTTCCGCAATCAGTGATTTTGCCAAAAGCATTCCGGACATTTTAGTCGGCGTAATTGCAGGGTTATTGTCTACGTATTTTTTTACCACAGACCGCGATAAATTATTCGGCCTTGCAAAGAAGCACCTGCCGTTTTTGTTTCATGAAAAAAAGATAAATATATATAATAAGCATGCGACTGTGGTTGGCGGATATTTTAAAGCGCAGTTTAATATTATTGGCGTGTTTTACGTGATTTTAACAATAGGCCTTATGATTATAGGTGTAAAATATGCATGGCTGGTCGGATTTGGAATTGCTTTTTTGGATATGCTGCCTGTTTTCGGAACAGGAACGGTACTGTGCCCGTGGGCGGCGATTAAGCTGTTTTCGGGCAGCTATCAGACGGCGATTGGAATGCTGATTTTGTATGCCGTAACGCTTGTGGTACATCAGCTTGTTCAACCGAAGTTTGTAGGAGAAACGGTCGGTATGGATCCGTTTGCAACCTTATTTTTTATGTATATCGGTTATCAGGTCAGCAGTGTGATTGGTATGATCATTGCGATTCCCGTAGGAATGATTTTGTTAAATCTCGGCAAAGCGGGCGCATTTGATAATCTGGTCTGGTGTTTTAAGGAGATTTTTCACGATTTTAATGAATTTCGAAAAATAAAAAACAATTAAAAAACAGGCAGATTTCGGGACGAAGATGTTTGTCCCCGGGGTCTGCCTGTTTTTTCTATTCTATCAAAGTCAGCTCCGAAATATCGGGAGAAATCGTAAGGGAATAATTCGTATAGTATATGACAAAACCGGGTGCGGCTTTGTTCGGTTTTTTCACATTTTTCTTTTGCAGGTAATCGATTTCTACCTTTTCACTGTCCCTGCCGTTGGAATAATAGCCTGCGAGTCTGCCTGCTTCCTCAAATACCCGGTCCGGAAGTTCCTCGTTATTTGATTTTACGATTACATGAGAACCAGGCATTCCTTTTGCATGGAACCACCAATCGTTTCCGGTGGCAAACTTAAATGTGAGTTCGTCATTTTGATAATTATTTTTTCCGACATAGATATGGTAGCCGTCCGAGGAAAGATAGTGAAAAGGTCTGCTCTTGCTTTTTGTCTTTTTATCGGTACGTTTTCTACGAATATAGCCGTATTCTGTCAGCTCTTCTTTGATCTGCACCAAATCGTCCTCCGTCAGTGCAATCGAAAGAGAGGCTTCAATGCTTTCCAGATGGTCGATTTCTGCTTTTGTTTCTTTCGTAAGCGTGGTAAGCGCCTCATAAGTTCTTTTTAGTTTTCCGTATCGGTCGAAATACTTCTGAGCGTTTTCTGTGGGGCTTAGATCCTTATCCAGCGGAATGGAAATCATTTCGTTTGTATAGTAGTTCAGAGCTTCCAGCTTATCTGCGCCTTCTTTTACCTGATATCCGTAGGTATGAAGCAGTTCGCCGTAAATTTTATATTTTTCCCGCTTTTGTGTATCCGCAAGCTGCTTTTGCTGGAGCTGGTATTTTTTGCGGCTGCGTTCAAGGGCGGTCGTTACGACTTTTCGAAGATCGACAGATTTTTGACGTATTCTCGTATATACATTTTTAGAGGCGTAATACTGTTCTAACACGCCTGATATAGAATCGTATTTTTCCACATGACAGGCAGTAGAGAATCGACTATCTAAAGGATTAGAGTCTTCTTTGCCGTCGGCGTAGTCGGAAAACTGCGTCAGCAGTAAACAGGAAAAGTCGACGGGTTCTTTTCCTCTGTAAATAATATTCGGCGTATAGCAGTGATTTTTGACATCATCCGTCAGCCAAATCATATGATTATATAAATGGCGCTTTTCCTCCCGGCTTAATGCTTCCGTGGGACGGTCGCCGTCAATCGAAGCGCGGTAACAGATTTCGGATGCAATGACAGGGCTGATACCGGTAAAGGAGGTGTAAATTGCTTTCATGGCGGACATCGGGCGAGTCATTACGGCGTTGAAAAAGAATTCTTCCGTAAAATCAAGAGGATTTTTTTTATCCTCCTGCGTTGCGGGAATGCAGTAGCTTTTGCCGGGCAATACCTCGCGCAGGGAACTCGTCATAGAGGAAATACGTTTGATACTGTCGATAATCATACCGTCGGAATTACAGAAAATTATATTACTGTGTTTCCCCATTAATTCTACAGTCAGTGTTTTTGTACACAAATCGCCCATTTCATTGAGATGTTCGATTTCAAAGCGGATAATGCGCTCCATATGCGGCTGAGTGATTCGTGTGATACGTCCGTTCGCAATGTGCTTACGGAGTACCATGCAGAAATTCGGCGCCGTCATTGGACTCGGTTTGTTTTGTTCGGTCAGATAGAGAAATGGGAGAGATGCGCTTGCAGAAACGGACAGACGGTACTGTCTGCTGTTTCCCTTTAGAGTAAAGAGCAGCTCGTCGCGTTCCGGCTGCGCAATTTTGCTGATTTTTGCATTTAAAACAGTCTGATTTAATTCATGTACGATATTTGAAATTACTAATCCATCCAGTGCCACGGTTTTGATTCCTTTCATTTGTCTGATATTATGCAGACATTCAGATACATTATAAAGGATTCGGAACTGAAAAACAATCATTTACTGTAATGTATAAATCTATTTGTTTTCGTAAATTCAAGTAGAAAAATATAACTTGACATAAATCTCTTTTCAAATTATACTATAAGAGATTTAACGCGTTAAATTTATAAAAAATTAAGAAAGTTAAGAAATTAATAAGAAACAGGAGAGTAAAATGGATAATAATATGAATGTATCAAACAATAATGACAACGGTGGTATTCTTTGGGGTCTGCTTGGCTGCTGTATTCCGATTGTCGGATTAATTTTATTCCTTGTATGGAAGGATACAAAGCCGAACAGCGCAAAGTCTGCAGGAATCGGTGCAATTGTCGGTGTGGTTGTATGCGTAGTCGCTTACATACTTATGATGGTTCTCGGAATCGGTTTAATGAGTCTTGCATACTAAAATTGGCAGGTTTTTGCGTATTTTTTTCGGATGTCATGCAAGGCCGGAGCGCTCCTTTTTCTATAAAGGAAAGCAATTTCCGATCTGCGCCCGCTGTACCGGCGAATTGGTTGGCATGATTGCGGGTATACCGATTGCGGTCTGCTTTGGATGTCCGGATTTTTGGGTTGTACTGCTTCTTATGATTCCAATGCTTTTTGACGGATTTTTACAGCTTTTGACGCGCTATGAGAGCGGGAATTACCGCAGGCTGTTTACCGGAATCCTGTTTGGAGTCGCGTTGATTTTCTGCCTGATTTATTTTCATCGAATCTGTATATGGCTGGCGGGTAATCTTTTAAAGCTATTTGGAGGCGATCCGGTAAAAATTGACTGGGCAGTCGACCGTTTATCTTAAAACAGAATATGGTATCGGCAGAAGGCGGGAAGACGGCGTTCTACTGTCGGAAGTCAAAGATAAGGGAGGATACAAAGGCTTGTGTCCTCTTTTTCTTATTGAAATAAAAGTATTGACAGGAGACATGGAGGGGATTAGTATTAGATAAGTTAGTTAAGGGTAACTAATGTAAAATATAGAGAAATGATCAGGGAGACGATGTATGATGACATTAGATAAGCTGCCAATCGGACAGAAGGCGGTTATTAACGCAGTGGGCGGAGAGGGTGCGCTTCGCTGCCGTTTTTTGGATATGGGATTGATTCCAAAAACTATAGTAGAAGTAATCAAGATGGCTCCGATGGGCGATCCGATAGAAATCAGACTCCGCAATTATGAGCTGACGCTTCGGAAGGAGGACGCGGAAAAAATTGAAGTAGACCGGGAGGCAGTGAAATGATATTTGCACTTGCAGGAAATCAAAACTGCGGAAAAACAACATTATTTAATCAATTGACCGGGGCAAATCAGCATGTAGGGAACTTTCCGGGCGTGACGGTCGACCGAAAAATGGGAGAAATCCGTTCTATGAAAAATTGTTCCGTTGTTGATTTGCCGGGTATTTATTCCATCAGGCCTTATACAAATGAGGAAATTGTAACCAGAGATTTTATTTTAAACGAAAAGCCGGATGGAATTATTAATATTGTAGATGCAACCAACATTGAACGTAACTTATACTTAACGCTTCAGTTGCTGGAAATGCATATTCCGATGGTGCTTGCGCTTAATATGATGGATGAGGTACGCGGAAATGGCGGCGCAATTGATTATGAACAGATGGCAGAAGAACTCGGCATTCCGGTTGTCCCGATCAGTGCGGCAAAGGACGAGGGGATTGAGGATTTGATTACTGCAATCACGGAAACTGCGAAAAAGAGGATTCTGCCCAAAATCACCGATTTCTGCGAACAGGGACCGGTTCACAGGTGTATTCATACCATTTGCCATCAGTTGGAGGATCATGCAGTGTCAATCGGGATGTCGCCTCGTTTTGCAGCCGCAAAGATTGTGGAAAATGATACGGATATTATCGAAAGGCTCTCTCTTTCCGAAAATGAGCTGGAAATGATGGAGCACAGCATTGCGGAGATGGAAACGGACTGCGGTTTGGATCGAAATGCCGCACTGGCGGATATGCGGTATACTTTTATTGAAAAAGTATGCGGGAAAACCGTAAAAAAATGCAGAGAGAGCAGAGAGCATAAAAGAAGTGTAAAGATTGACAGTATTTTGACAAATAAATACCTCGCGATACCGATGTTTTTATTGATTATGGCGGTGATTTTTTATTTGACATTTGGCATAATCGGAGCCGCATTAAGCGACTGGCTGGCGCTTTTTATCGATGCGTTTACGTCGCTATGCGACAGGGCGCTGACTTCTTACGGATTGAATCCGATCGTGCACAGCCTGCTGATTGACGGCGTATTTGCCGGAGTCGGAAGCGTACTTAGTTTCCTGCCGATTATTGTGGTATTATTTTTCTTTTTATCCATTTTGGAGGATTCCGGTTATATGGCGAGAATCGCTTTTGTGATGGATAAACCGCTCCGCAAAATCGGTCTTTCAGGCAGAAGCTTCGTACCGATGCTGATCGGGTTCGGATGTACGGTACCTGCGGTAATGGCGACGCGGACGCTTTCTTCCGAACGTGACCGAAAAATGACGACGATGCTGACGCCGTTTATGAGCTGTTCGGCAAAAATACCGATATATACGGTTTTTGCTGCGGCGTTTTTTCCGGGAAAAACAGCGCTTGTAATGATACTGCTCTATGCGGCAGGAATCGTAACGGGTGTTTTGTCTGCGCTGATCTTAAACCGTACCGCATTTCGAGGCAATCCGATTCCGTTTGTGATGGAACTTCCCAATTATCGGTTTCCGTCGGCTAAAAGCGTGGGACGTTTGATGTGGGATAAAGCAAAGGATTTTATCCAGCGTGCATTCTCCGTTATTTTTATTGCAACGATTATTATCTGGTTTTTACAGACCTTTGATACCAGATTTAATGTTGTTTCAAACAGTGAAGATAGTTTGCTTGCGCTGATAGGGCAGTGGATTGCTCCGCTTCTTTCTCCGCTCGGATTTGCGGACTGGCGCGTTTCTACGGCGCTGATTACCGGATTCACTGCAAAGGAGGCTGTTGTAAGCACCCTAAGTGTTTTAACCGGTGCGCAGAACGCCGATTTAAGCGGAGTTTTAAGCGGAATGTTTCCGGGCGCTTCCGTTTTAAGCTTTCTTGTTTTTACACTGCTATATACGCCCTGTGTCGCTGCGGTCGCTGCGGTTAAGCGGGAATTCGGAAGCGGAAAGGCAGCGGCAGTAATCGTACTGCTTCAATGTGCCGTGGCCTGGATTTTGGCGTTTGCTGTTTTTCGGATAGGAGGAATTTTTTATTGATACATATGGGAGAAATCATTTTATTATCAGGAATTTTTGTGTGGATTCTTGGCGCGGTACGTTTCCTTCGCAGGCAGAAAAAGCAGGGAGGCTGTATCGGCTGCTGCAATGGAAACTGTGAACACTGTGATAAAAAATAGCGGATCGAGACAGAAGTAGATAAGTTTTAGAATGAAATTCGACAAGAAGGTTATAAACCTCTGCCGAATTTCTTTTTTTATTGAAATAGCAGAGAAAAAGG
>CANPGM010000056.1 GCA_947573605.1 uncultured Roseburia sp.
CCGCGGCCCCGACCTTGGCAAGGTCGTGCTCCACCAACTGAGCCACTCGCGCATATATGTAAAACAGATAAAACATGCTTTGTTAAGCACATTTGATATATTACTATGCAATAACGGTTTTGTCAACCGATTTTTTTAAATTAAATGAAATTTATTCGGAAAGCAGGAATGATATCGCTTTTTTGGCATACAATATAATAATCAGTTGCTGGAGGCATGTAAGTGAGCGCGAAAACCAAAATAGTAGTCCTTCATATGAAAGAATTAATTTATACGGCAATTTTTGTCGGGCTTGGGATATTGCTGGTTATATTGCTGCTTTTTATGTTTCTGCCGGATAAAAAGAAAGAAGAGACTGCGCCGACAATGAAATATACGGCGGGCGTTTACACGTCTTCGATTCTTTTTAATGACAGCGCCATAGATGTACAGGTAATCGTGGACGAAAACAGGATTAATTCGATTGCTCTTGTGAATCTGGATGAAACGGTGACTACCATGTATCCTCTGGTGGAACCGGCGCTTGAGAGTCTGACGGAGCAGATCATAAACAGCCAGTCTCTGGAAAATCTTTCGTATTCCGCAGATAATCAGTATACCTCGATTATGCTGTTGAATGCGGTGGAAAATGCGCTGGCGAAGGCAGAGGTTTCGAGACAGGAGCTGGAAGAATAATTCTACATATGCAAACGAGAGAGAAATCTGAATAAATAAGATCGACCGGCAATATGGAATCTATTGCGGGAAAGAGGGCTGTTGCAATTGCAGGACATTAACCTGCAAAGCAATGGCTTCTTTTTTGCGCCGGAGCTTTGTGATAACAATCGATAAGAGAAGAAAAGATCTGCGTAATTACGTGGTAACGGCGTAAAGCGCAGGAATGCGCTTTACGCCGCCGGTATCCTGTTTATTCCTCCGTATCCGCTACAAGGCTCTGTTCGTATTCGCTAATCGCAGACAAATCGGCATAAACTGTTTCGATCGGTTTCCTGTCCTGATAGATGTTATAAACGGAGAAGCCTGCCCATCCTACAAGCGCAGCGGCGATAAGGCAGCCGCAGGCCGTTCTTGCATAATGCATTCTCTTTTCCTGCGCCATGATTTTTTTACGGTTTCTTTTTTCTTCTTTATAACGGTTTACCTTTTCCTGACTCATATGATAACCTGTCCTTTCCTGCCGCCCGCATCGTTTACCGCGGGCCGTTGTGTTGTATGTTTAAAATTTCTTTTTTGATTTTTCGAAATTTCTACTTGCGATATTATATCCTATTTTTTGACTAATTGCAATGGGATATACCTTGCACATTGTAAAAAAATCCGTTACAATTAATTTCTGAAATAAGATTTGCCGCAGAGGCGGCAGAAATGTGAGGAAAAATGAGTTTAGCGGATCAGATTTTTGTCGCGATGTGCAGGGATATTCTGGAAAACGGAACGAGTACGGAGGGGGAGAAGGTTAGACCTCATTGGGAGGACGGCGCGAGCGCGTATACAATCAAAAAATTCGGCGTTGTGAACCGTTACGACCTGTCGAAGGAATTTCCGGCGATTACACTCCGCAGGACTGCGATTAAGACATGTACGGAAGAGATGCTGTGGATCTGGCAGAGAAAATCCAATAATATCCACGACTTAAACAGTTCCGTCTGGGACGAATGGGCGGATGAAAACGGTTCTATCGGAAAAGCATACGGATATCAGCTCGGCGTAAAGCATCAATATAAAGAGGGATGGATGGATCAGGTGGACCGTGTGATTTATGACTTGAAGAACAATCCGTTCAGCCGGAGAATTATGACGAATCTATATGTGCATCAGGATTTGCATGAAATGAATCTCTATCCATGCGCCTACAGTATGACATTCAACGTAACGGCGGGAAAGGACGGAGGCAGGCCGATCTTAAACGCGGTTTTAAATCAGCGCTCGCAGGATGTGCTGACAGCAAATAACTGGAACGTGTGCCAGTATGCGGTGCTTATGCATATGCTTGCGCAGGTGTGCGGAATGAAAGCGGGGGAACTGCTTCATGTGATTGCAGACGCCCATATCTACGATCGGCATATACCGCTGATAAAAGAACTGATAGAAAGAGAGCAGCGCCCGGCTCCGAAGTTTTCGCTGAATCCGGAAATCCGGGATTTTTACCGATTTTCACCGGAGGACGTAGTGATAACGGATTATGCGACGGGGCCCCAGATTAAAAATATTCCTGTCGCGGTGTAAGGAATATTAAAATTTTCAATCGCGAGAATGGAGGAAAAGATGAATTTAATTGCGGCGGTGGATAAGAATTGGGCAATTGGAAGAAACAATGAATTATTGGTGCGGATTCCGGACGATCGTAAGTTTTTTCGGGAAATGACGACGGGAAAAGTAGTCGTCATGGGAAGAAAAACGCTTGAAAGCTTCCCAAACGGTTTGCCGCTTAAAAATCGGACCAATATCGTACTGACTCATAATAAAAATTATAAAGTAAAAGATGCAATTGTCGTAAATTCCATAGAGGAGCTTCACGAAGTACTTTCCGGGTATGCAGACGAAGATATTTATGTAATTGGCGGCGAGACCGTTTACCGCCAGCTTTTAGACGAATGCGACACAGCGCATATTACAAAGATAGAATTTGAATACGATGCGGACGTCTATTTTCCGAATCTGGATGAAATGCCGGAATGGCGGATTACGGCGGACAGCGAAGAACAGACTTACTTTGATCTGGAGTATTTTTTCTATAAATATGAAAAAAAGAAGCGGATCGCGTCGGTTTCGAATGGCGTGGCGGGACGATGAAGACCAAAGCGGAAATCCGTCTGCGGAAACCGGAGCGGGCGGAAATCATAACGGAAAAGAGCGGTTTATAAATGGAAAATTTTTTGTTCAGCATCAATGTCACGCTTCCGATTTTTCTGGTAATGGCGCTTGGGTATGCGTTAAAGCAAATTGGAATCATAAATGAAGCTTTTGTGGCGACGGCGAATAAATTTAATTTTAAAGTTACGCTGCCGTTTCTGCTGTTTCAGGACATATCGGGCGTAGATATCCGCGCTGTATTTGATGTAAAATACGTTTTGTTCTGCGCGCTTGTAAGTACGGCCTGCTTCTGGCTGATCTGGGGCGCAGCAAAGCTTTTTGTAAAAGAAAAAGGGATCAGGGGAGCGTTTGTTCAGGCTTCCTTTCGGGGCAGCGCCGCTGTTATGGGCCTGGCGTTTATCCGGAATCTGTACGGAGCTTCGGCGATGGGGCCTCTTATGATTGTAAGCGCGGTTCCGCTTTATAATATTTTTTCCGTACTTGTCCTTACGTTTGAAGCAGACAAAGAACAAACAGGAAACCGCGGCGAAAAAGTGAAACAGGCCTGCGTCAATATTGCGAAGAATCCGATTATTCTTGGTATTCTGGCAGGTCTGATTATCGGATTATCCGGTATCAAGTTTCCGCTTATTATAGATAAAACAGTTAGCAGTGTCGCCCAGCTTGCAACGCCGCTTGCCCTGATTACCATTGGGGCGGGATTTGAAGGAAGAAAGGCGCTTGCCAAAGCAAAGCCGACAATCGCGGCCGCTATGATAAAGCTTGTGCTGCAGCCGCTTTTGTTTTTGCCGCTTGCGGCATATATGGGTTTTACCGGAGAAAAAATGATCGCAATTTTAATTATGCTTTCGTCTCCGACGACGCCAAGCTGTTATATCATGGCGAAAAGTATGCATAATGATGAAGTTCTGACGGCAAGCGTTGTCGTGACGACAACGCTGCTTGGAGCGTTTACGCTTACCATGTGGATTTTTATCTTAAAAAGCGTGGGATTGATCGGATAAAACGGATACAAAACAGAAACCTGAAGTCTGTATTTACAAGTTGTTTTTTAGAAAGGTATGGTTTTTTGAAATGGATATTACAGGCAGAAAGTTATTTGTAAAAGCGTTGCAGGAGGAAGGAGTCGATACTGTTTTCGGATATCCGGGCGGTACGGTGACGGATCTCTTTGATGAATTATATAAGCAGGAGAACATCGAGGTTGTCCTGCCGCGTCACGAACAGGGGCTGCTTCATGCCGCAGAAGGCTATGCGAAAGCAACCGGAAAAACAGGGGTCTGCCTTGTGACGAGCGGACCGGGCGCCACCAATATTATTACGGGGCTTGCGGATGCGCACTATGACAGTATACCGCTTGTCTGTTTTACGGGACAGGTGCCGTTAAGCCTGATTGGAAACGACGCCTTTCAGGAGGTCGATATTGTCGGGATGACACGAAGCGTCACCAAATACGGCGTAACGGTTCGACGAAGAGAAGACTTAGGGAAGATTATAAAAATGGCTTTTCATATTGCCGGAACCGGAAAACCGGGACCCGTATTGATCGACCTTCCCAAAGACATTCAGACTGCCGCCGGGCCGTCCGTATATCCTAAAACCGTACAGATTCGCGGGTATAAGCCGAATGAAAGCGTTCATATCGGTCAGCTGAAAAAGGCATATAAATTATTAAAGGGAGCAAAAAGGCCGTTGATTCTTGCCGGGGGCGGCGTCCTCATCGCGGGGGCGGGCGAGAAGTTAAGGCAGTTTGCGGAAGCGATGCAGATACCGGTTGTGACGACAATTATGGGTAAAGGAGCGATTCCTACGACGCACCCGCTTTATGTCGGCAATTCCGGGATGCACGGCAAGTACGCGTCCAATAAGGCTGTCAGCGAGTGCGACGTGCTCTTTTCCATCGGCACAAGATTTAATGACCGCATTACCGGAGATTTAAACGAATTTGCGCCAAAGGCGAAGATTGTTCATATTGACGTGGATACGGCGTCTATTTCGAGAAACGTAGTCGTAGATGTCCCGATTGTGGCCGACGCCGGACTGGCGCTGGATAAATTAATTGAATGGGCGGAGCCGGTTCATACTGCTTCGTGGCAGGAAAAGATCAGGGCGTGGGACAGGGAAAACCCGTTGGAAATGCGACGGGACCGCGGCCTGACGCCACAGATGATTTTTGAGCGGATGAATCAGGAATTTTCGGATGCGATATATGTCACGGATGTAGGACAGAACCAGATGTGGGCGACGCAGTATCTGGATTTGGACGAGAAGAGACGGCTGATTACGTCCGGGGGACTTGGTACAATGGGATTTGGATTTCCGGCGGCAATCGGAGCGAAAATCGGCTGTCCGGAGAAAGAAATCGTCTGTATTACCGGTGACGGCGGTTTTCAGATGAATCTTCAGGAAATGGCGACGGCAGTCGTACAGGGAGCGTCTGTCATTGTCTGTCTGTTAAATAACGGCTATCTGGGTATGGTGCGCCAGATGCAGCAGCTTTTTTACGGAAAGCGGTACGAGGCGACCTGCCTTCGCAGACGGAAAAGCTGCCCCCAAAACTGCAAGGGGCAAAACGGCGCCTGCCCGCCCTATACGCCGGATTTTATCGCGTTAGCGGAGAGCTACGGAGCGCATGGAATCCGTGTGGAACGTCCGGAAGAGGTTGAAGCGGCCTTTCAAAAGGCAAAGATGTACAAGGAAGCGCCTGTCGTAATTGAATTTCTGATTTCCTCGGATGAACTTGTACTTCCGATGGTAAAGGGCGGTAATCCGATGAGCGAGATGATATTAAAGTAGACGGACAGGAAAGGAAAAAGGTTATGAAAAACAGGTGGATTGCGCTATATGTGGAAAACGAAGTCGGCGTGCTGGCAAAAGTTACCGGGCTTTTTTCCGGAAAATCATACAATCTGCAGAGCCTTACCGTCGGTACGACGGAAGACGAGACCGTCTCCCGTATGACCATCTGCGTCACCAGCGACGATATTACATTTGAACAGATAAAAAAACAGTTAAACCGCATGGTAGAAGTCATTAAAGTGATTGATCTGACAGATGTCCCGCTTCACATGAAGGAAATTCTGTTTGCGAAAGTGCTTCGGATTGACGCGTCGGAAAAAGCGGAGGTATTTCAGATCGCGCAGGTTTTTAACGTACAGGTGGCGGATATCGGAGACGACAGCGTTTTGCTCGAATGCAAGCTGACGGCGCGCAGGAACGACGAACTGATTCATCTGCTTAGGACGAAGTTTAAATCGATTGAAGTGGTGCGGGGCGGCGCGGTGGCAATCGAATCCATCAGCACAAGCTGCAGGTAATCTGCATAAACTGTAACAGAATCTGGAATCGGAACGGAGATCGAATGACGGGATATATTGATATGCACTGTGATACGCTTGCCAAAGGCGTCTTGCATCATCAAAAGACAATTACGAATGTAAAAGGAACCATGCTCGATATAGAACGTCTGGAGCGGTCACATGCGGCCGCGCAGTTCTTTGCCATGTTTTTTCCGCAGAAAAACATGCCGGAGTGGTTCGGGCTGGCCGAGATGCCGGAGGCGGAAACGCTCACGGGACTGATGTATGACGTCTTTCAAAACACGTTGAAAGAGAACAGACATCGTCTTGGGTTTGCGGGTTCGTATGAACAGATGCGGGAAAATATGCTTCAGAACAAAATCTCGGCGTATTTAACAATGGAAAACGGATTTGCGGTCAGGGGGAAAATGGATAACCTGAAAAAGTTTTATGATATGGGAGTTCGATTGATTACGCTGACCTGGAATGATCCGAACTGTTTCGGTTTTCCCCATTCAAAGAATCCTTCCGAGATGAGACGCGGGCTGACGGAGTTCGGAAAAGAGGCGGTTTCTTTTATGAATGAGCTTGGCATTTTGATCGACGTTTCCCATCTTTCGGACGGCGGATTCTATGATGTCGCCGAATTGTCGAAAAAACCGTTTGTCGCTTCGCATTCCAATTGCAGAGCGCTTTCGCCTTCAACCAGAAATCTGACGGACGAGATGATTCGGAAACTGGCGGAGTGCGGCGGCGTGGCCGGAATTAACCTGGAACCTTCTTTTTTAAACGAGAATTTAGAGGATAAAAAGAGCCGGGTATGCCGGATGTGCGATCATGCGGAACATTTTATCCGGGTCGGCGGTACGGAGTGTGTGGGAATCGGTACGGATTTTGACGGAATCGAAGGTGAATTCGAAATTGCCGAGTGTACGGGAATGGAGTTGTTTTTTACAGAGATGCACAAAAGAGGGATAAGCGAAGACAAAGTGGAAAAAATCGCTTTTACAAATGTAGCTCGCGTCATAAAAGAAGTCATGGGTTAAAAATCATGCGTTAGAGGAGGACGAATGAAGATCGGATACATAAAATCTATCACAATTGCAGCGGCTCTTTTACTTGTTTTACTGGCAGGCTGTTCGGATCGTGCGGCGGAAGACCGCGCGGCTTACCGAAAAATCGGCATCGACTGTATGGAGACGGGCGATTATGAGGGCGCGGTTGCGGCTTTTAACAGCGCCTTGAAACAGAGCGTCGGCACGGTAGGCCCGGATGAGCTGGATATTTGTTATTACAAGGCTGCGGCTCAGTTTGCAGGCGGAGATACGGCTGCGGCAATGGATACCTACAATGCGATTTTAAATTTTAAGACGGATGACGCGAAGGCATATTATCTGAGGGGCTGTTTATACTTAAAACAGCAGGATGAAACGCACGCACAGGAGGACTTTGCGAACGCTGTGAAATACAATGCCGACGATTTTGATTTATATATCAGTATCTATGAAAATTTATCCGGTTATGGAAAAACGGAAGACGGGGAAGCCTATTTAAAGAAAGCGCTTACGATAAAGGGAAATGATGTGGAAAAGCTTTTGGCGCGCGGCAGGATTTATTATCTGCTGGGACAGTACAACGATGCGGTTGCGGAATTGACCAACGCTTTGAAAAAGGAAAGCGTAGAGGCCAATTTTTATCTGGCGCGCTGTTATGAGGCTGTGGGAGATACGGCGAACGCGGAAAGCTATTATCAGGTCTATCTTTCCGCGGGAAGTACGGATGCCGCCGCGCTTGGCGCATTGGGGGAAATCATGCTGGAAAAAGGGGATTATGCAAAGGCGATTTCCTATCTGGAACAGGGACTGTCGCAGGAGGATGTCGCAGACAGACGGGCCATGATGAAAAATCTGGTGATTTCGTACGAACGCAGCGGCGATTATTCTTCCGCGTGGAGCGTGATGGAGGAATACGTCGGTCTTTTTCCGGAGGATGAAGCGGCACAGAGGGAATATATTTTTTTAAAAAACAGGCAGCAGTCGGCCGCTTCCATTGAAGGTATGATTGAGCCGATAGACGAGGGTGAGGGAACCGAACAGGCATCGGAACAGACGCCTGCCGAGTAGCTGCTTCGGCTGGAAAGGAAGGATATGTCAGAACCATTTAAAATAGAAGAAACTGAGGAACGAGTGATTCTTGTCGGCGTCAGTGAACAGGAAGGAGACGATACGGAAGATTCCGTTACGGAACTTCTGGAACTGGCCAAAACCGCCGGCGCGAAAACGGTCGGCGTACTGATTCAGAAGAGAGAACTCAGGCATCCCGGTACTTATATCGGTTCGGGAAAGGTCATAGAGCTAAAGGAGCTGATTGAAAAAACGAACGCTACCGGAATTGTGTGTGACGACGAACTATCGCCGGCGCAGTTAAAAAATCTGGAGTCAATGCTTGATACGAAGGTGATGGACCGTACGCTTGTGATTTTGGACATTTTTGCGGCCAGAGCGACGACTGCAGAAGGAAAGATTCAGGTGGAGCTTGCGCAGCTCAAATACCGGTTGGGACGTCTTGCCGGCCTGGGCCGTTCTATGTCCAGGCTTGGCGGCGGAATCGGTACAAGAGGTCCGGGTGAGAAGAAGCTGGAGACGGACAGGCGTCTGATTAAAAACCGCATTTCACAGCTTGGACGGGAATTGAAAGAGGTGCGGCAGCACCGTGAAATCACAAGAGCGCAGCGCAAAAAGAAGCAGGCGCCGGTGGCAGCAATCGTAGGATACACAAATGCCGGAAAATCGACGCTTTTAAATACCTTGACGGACGCCGGCGTTTTGGAGGAAGATAAGCTGTTTGCCACACTTGATCCGACGACACGCGTGCTTATGCTTCCGGGGCAGCAGGAGATTCTTCTTACGGATACGGTCGGTTTTATCCGCAAGCTGCCGCATCATTTGATTGAAGCGTTCAAGAGTACGCTGGAAGAGGCAAAATATGCGGACTATATTCTGCATGTGGTCGATGCGTCGAATCCGCAGATGGACAAGCAGATGCACATTGTCTACGAAACGCTCACCAGTCTTGGGATTCGGGATAAAAAAATAATTACGTTATTCAATAAACAGGACAAAAGGGAAGACGACGAGCCGCTGCGGGATTTTAAGGCCGACCATACGCTGTCTGTTTCTGCAAAATACGGTACGGGATTAGAAGCGTTAAAGGATCTCTTAGGTAAACTGTTAAGGGAAAATAAAATACTGGTGGAGCGAATCCTTCCTTACGACAGGGCGGGGATTCTGCAGCAGATACGGAAGACAGGGGAGCTTTTGGAAGAAGAATACCGGCCCGAGGGAATCTATATACGGGCGTATGTTTCGCAAGAAGTCTACGGGAAAGTGTAAACGGAATGGGGGAGAGGTTATGATTTTATTAATTAAAAACGGGCATGTCGTCAATCCGGCTTCGGGAACGGACGAGGAGTTCGATCTTTTGATTAAGGATGGGATTGTCGCTAAAATGGAAAAGGATCTGGATGAGAAAGCCGACCGCACCATTGATGCCGCGGGATGTCTTGTGATGCCGGGTTTTATTGATATGCATGTGCATTTAAGGGATCCGGGGCAGGAACATAAGGAAACAATCGAGACAGGCTGCAATGCGGCGGCGCGCGGAGGGTATACGACGATTCTTGCAATGCCGAATACAAGGCCGGTGGTCGATAACGCGGATATTGTTTCCTATGTCCATAATAAGGCAATGACAGTCGGAATTGTAAACGTTCTCCAGGTCGGAGCCGTAACAAAAGGACAGGAGGGCAAAGAGCTGTCCGATATTAAAAATATGGTCAGAGCCGGAATTCCCGCGATCAGCGAGGACGGCAGATCGGTGATGGATTCCGGAATTTACAGAGAGGCGATGCGGCTTGCGGCGGAATGCGATATTCCGGTTTTGGCGCATTGCGAAGATATCAACCTTGTCTGCGGCGGCGTGATGAATGAGGATGCATGCGCCAAAGAGCTTGGATTAAAGGGAATCAGCAATGCGGTCGAGGATATTATTGTAGCGCGGGATATTCTTTTAAGCCGCGAAACAGGAGTAAGGCTGCATCTCTGCCATTGTTCTACTAAGGCTTCCGTGAAAATGGTACGGCTTGCAAAAGAGGAAGGACTTATGGTTACGGCGGAAGTATGTCCGCACCATTTTACGCTGACCTCGGACGATATTCATAAGATAGAGCCGTATATTGACCCGGAGAAAAAAGTTGCGATAGAGGCGGACGCAGATACGAATTTTAAAATGAATCCTCCGCTGCGTACAAAAGAGGATGTCGAAGCATTAAAAGAAGGTCTGCGGGACGGCACAATGGAGGTTATTTCCACGGATCATGCGCCGCATACGTTTTCGGAAAAAAACGTTTCTATGAAAAAAGCGCCTTTTGGGATTGTCGGCCTTGAAACGGCGGCAAGCCTGACCTATACGGAACTTGTTCTGGGCGGTTATCTGACTCCTATGCAGATGGCGGAGAAAATGAGTTATAATCCGGCGAAAATTATCGGGATTGAAAAAGGCGATATCAGTGAAGGAAAACCCGCGGATATTGTAATTTTTAACCCGGAAAAAACGTATACGATTGATAAAAATAAATTTGCGGGAAAGGGAAAGAATACGCCTTTTCACGGCAGAACAGTTACAGGAGAAGTTGTGTTTACAATTGTAGATGGTTGCGTTGTATATGAAACGTAACGTGTTTTACAGCTGCAGCAAATAATTTCAGTCGGTTGGGAAAGGCCGCGAAAGCGGCAGAATGAGAGGAAAAAATGCCCGAAAAATTTCAGGAAACCGCAATTTTGATCAGACAGGAGGAGATTGCGGATCAAATATACAGCATGTGTCTGAAAACGGAAAAAATCGCCGCCAAAGCGAAGGCGGGGCAGTTTCTGTCCGTTTACTGCAACGACGGCAGCAGGCTGCTTCCGAGACCGATCAGTATCTGTGAAATCGACAGTAAGAAAGGAATCATCCGCCTGGTATACCGCGTTGCGGGCAGAGGAACGGAGGAATTTTCCAAAATGCACGCGGGAGAACGGCTTCGCATTGCCGGTCCGATGGGGAACGGCTTTCCGCTTAAGAAGAGTAAGGCGCTGATTATCGGCGGCGGCATCGGAATACCGCCGATGCTTGAACTTGCAAAACGCGTAACAGGCGAAAAAAAGATCGTTCTGGGTTTTCGGGATGAACTTTTTTTAGCGGAGGAATTTAGACGGTTCGGAGAAGTATTTATAGCGACGGAGGACGGCAGCGCGGGCGTAAAGGGAAATGTGCTCGATGCAATTCTGGAGTATCGGCTTTCGGCCGACGTCATCTATGCCTGCGGTCCCACTCCGATGCTGCGCGCCGTAAAGGAATATGCGGCCATACATAATATGGAATGTTATCTTTCTTTGGAGGAGCGGATGGCGTGCGGCATCGGGGCGTGTCTGGCCTGCGTCTGCGCTTCAAAAGAAACGGATGAACACAGCAATGTGAAAAATAAGCGGGTCTGCAAAGAAGGACCGGTATTTGCGGCAGAGGAGGTGGAACTCTGATGAATATGACGGTAGATTTGTGTGGAGTTACGCTGAAGAATCCGGTGATGACAGCATCGGGAACGTTTGGTTCGGGGATGGAATATGCGGAGTTTGTAGATTTGAACCGGCTTGGGGCTGTAGTGACAAAGGGAGTCGCAAGCGTTCCGTGGGAGGGAAACAAAACCCCCCGCGTGGCCGAAGTCTACGGCGGCATGTTAAATGCCGTCGGTCTGCAGAATCCGGGTATCGACCTGTTTTTGAAACGCGATATACCGTATTTGAGGCAGTTTGATACAAAAATAATCGTAAATGTCTGCGGAAGGACGACGGAAGAGTATATAGAAGTAGTAGAGCGCCTGCGGGAGGAGCCGGTAGATATGCTTGAAATCAATATCTCCTGCCCAAATGTGGAAGCGGGTGGAATTGCTTTCGGTCAGAGTCCGAAGGCGGTAGAGGCAATTACGTCGGAAGTCAAAAAGCACGCCGCACAGCCGGTAATTATGAAGCTGTCTCCCAATGTTACGGATATTTCGGAGATTGCCCGGGCGGCCGAAGCGGGCGGCGCGGACTGCTTATCTTTGATTAATACGCTTACCGGCATGAAAATTGATATTGAAAAGCGCAGTTTTGTGCTTGCAAACAAAACCGGGGGCATGTCAGGCCCGGCGATTCATCCGATTGCCGTCCGTATGGTGTATCAGACGGCGCAGGCAGTGAAGCTTCCGATTATCGGAATGGGAGGAATCTGCAGCGCCGAAGACGCGCTGGAAATGCTGCTGGCCGGAGCAACGGCCGTTTCCGTCGGAACGGCTAATTTTACAAATCCGAAGATTACGGAAGAGATTATTGCGGGAATAGAGGCGTATATGGAGCGGTTTGGAGTTTCCGATATCAGAGAGCTGACGGGAGCGGTAAAATAGGAGGATCGATGAAGAATGAGGAATGATGATGCTGGAAAATGACCGGAAGTTGCAACTCGTATGAAAGCATATGTTGTCAAGTGATGAATGCAATTTGCTGTCAAATGGCAGAAGCAATATTAAATGCAGTAGCAGGAGTAAGTGGCTATGACGCTTTAGAAGCATTTTGCCACGCAAATCACTTAATCCGAAGGGTTTCAAGTTATAAGGAAGTAATATCAGATTAGGCGGTATAGCCCCGATTACAAGGGCTGTACCGTCTTTTCTTGCGCTCAACGAGCGCATTTGTTGTTCCCTACGACAACGCCCCTATGGAAAGGTATTTCAACACACTGAAAAACGAATGC
>CANPGM010000057.1 GCA_947573605.1 uncultured Roseburia sp.
CACCCCTCAAGATTGAGGGGCAGGGGAGCTGAATAGGCGAAGCCTATTTTTTATTATAAATTGCTAATGTATATTTATATATTATCAGGAAAGGAGAAGGGAGAGCAGTTAGAAAAATTAACCATGCAGTAAAAAAGAAAAAAGGAGAAAACAGGAGGAGCGATTGACATTATGAAAAAGCATAATTGGAAAAAAGCAGTGTTAGCCCTGCTTTTAACTGTTTGTATGTCAACCCAGATGGCGGGAATCGCGCTCGCGGATAACGAAACGTCCGCAAGCGAAGATACGAAGCCCGTTTTGGAACTGGTAGAAGACGATCTGCCAGAAGAAGTTCCGGCCGGTGCGAAAGAAGCGGCGGAGCCGGAAGCAGAATATGCAGACACAGACAATGTAAGAGTATTTATCGTACTGGAAGACGGCGCAGTACTGGATTCAGGTTATACCACCGTTGATCTGGCGAAGAATTACAGTGCGATGAAGTTATCGGATGAGATTGTAGAAAATCAGGAAAAAGTTGCGGCTCAGATTTCCGAGGAAGCATTGAGCGGAGAAATTCTGGACGTGCGTTATCATCTTACGCTTCTTACTAACGCAGTATCTGCAAACGTAAAATACGGTGATATTGAAAAGATCAGAGAAGTAGACGGGGTTGCGGAGGTTTATCTCGTACCGAAATACGATATCTGCGAAACAGCGGAGCCGAACACCATTACTTCAGGCAACATGGTCGGCAGCTATCCGACATGGGAGAGCGGCTATACCGGAGCGGGACAGAGAATCGCGGTAATCGATACCGGTATCGATGCGGATCATCCTTCTTTTGACGGAGCGGCATTTGACTATGGTCTTGACCTGACCGCAAAGGATCTTGGCACTTCGGTCGCTGATTACAATTTACTGGATGCGGCGGAGATCGCAGAAGTGCTTCCGCACTTAAATGCGTCTCAGATGAGTTCGGGTTTAACGGCGGACAAGTTATTCTTAAGTAACAAGATTGCATACGCATTTAACTATGTGGATGAAAATCTGGACGTGACACATGACAATGATACGCAGGGAGATCACGGTACGCATGTATCCGGTATTTCCTGTGCAAACCTTTATGTGCCGACAGGCAGCGGTTTTGATAAGCAGGAAACGGGAGTGGTAGGTGTTGCGCCGGACGCACAGCTTCTTACCATGAAAGTATTCGGTACGAAGGGCGGAGCATATACGGACGATTATATGGCTGCTATCGAGGATGCGCTGTTACTTGACGCTGATGTAGTAAACTTAAGTCTCGGTTCCTCAAGCGCAGGTAATTCTGCCGATGCAGAGACTTATGTAAACGAAATTTTCGACGCGCTTCAGGGAACGGATACGGTAGTAAGCATTTCTGCCGGAAATGCCGGAAGATGGTCGGACAACAGCGCTTACGGCGCAAATTTATCCAGCGATGTGAATCTGGATACCGTGGGTTCGCCGGGTTCCTATACCAATGCATTTACCGTAGCCAGCGCGGACAACTCCGGCTATACCGGCTACAGTGCGGGATTCAACGGAGATACCGATATCTGGTATAACGATGCGGCTGCGAAGTCAATCGCAACGCTGGATACTTCCGCAGACAGAAGCGGAACGGAATTTGATTATGTACTTTTAACAGGCGTCGGCGTACCGGAAGATTATGCCGGAATTGACGTGACTGGTAAGGTAGTTCTGGTTTCAAGAGGTGAAATCAGCTTTGCAGAAAAGCACAGCAATGGTTCCGCAGCAGGCGCGGCGGCGCTCTTTATCTATAATAATGAAGCAGGTTCCATTAATATGAGCCTGGAAGGCTCTACGGGTAATATTCCGTGTGCGTCCATCCTGTTATCGGATGCACAGGCAATCGTAGCAAATGCTACACAGGTTTCCGAGGGCGTATTTACAGGTAAGGTTAAAATATTAAATAAAGTAACAACAAATCCGAACGCGGCAGGCGGTTACGGGATGAGTGATTTCTCTTCTGTCGGTGTACCGGGAAGTCTTGAATTAAAGCCGGAAATTACTGCTCCGGGTGGAAACATTTATTCTACCTTAGACGACGGTCAGTACGGTTTAATGAGCGGTACGTCGATGGCGGCGCCGAGCGTAGCAGGTATGAGCGCGCTGGTAACGCAGTATATCAAAGAGAACGGCCTTGCGGAAAAGACGGGATTAAGCGTTCGTACGCTGGCACAGTCTCTGTTAATGAGTACGGCAGTGCCGCTGGCACAGGATGAGAACACAGAATACTCTCCGAGAAGCCAGGGCGCGGGTCTTGGACAGGTAGAACTGGCAACCAAATCTCCTTCATACATCTTATTCGGTGCAAAAGAAGGAAATGACGGTAAGGTAAAGGCGGAACTCGGCGATGATGCCGGAAAGACGGGCGTATATAACTTTGATTTTACGGTTTATAATATGTCGGACGAAAAACAGTTCTATACGGTAGACAGCTCGGTTCTGACGGAAGAGCTTCTGGAGGACGCTTTTATTGCAGGCGTTTCACATAAGCTGAATCCGACGATTAAAGTTTCTTCGACACAGTTATTATATGATTTAAATAACGACTTAAAGGTTGACGAGCTGGATGCGGCGGTTTTCCTGGCTCATGTCAACGGCTCGAAGGAATGCGACATTATTACAGCGCATAAGAACAATGAATTTGACTTTAATAAAGACGGACTGATTGATACGGCGGATGTACATAATTTCTTAAAAGCAATTAAGCTTGGCAACTTTACCGCAGAGGATGAAGTTGTAGGAGTAGAGGCGAACGGAAGCACGAACGTTTCTGTTACGGTTACGTTATCCGCAGAGGACAAGGCATACTTAAACGGTTTTGAAAACGGTATGTATGTGGATGGATTTATTTATCTGAAGAACGATATTGCAGATTTATCCGTTCCGATGCTGGGATTCTACGGAAGCTG
Organism: uncultured Roseburia sp.; assembly: GCA_947573605.1. GTDB lineage: Bacteria > Bacillota > Clostridia > Lachnospirales > Lachnospiraceae > Roseburia. The sequence goes on from CANPGM010000057.1 coordinate 2,937, forward strand.
GGCGGATTCTTCCATGTATGATCCGTTTGATTTCCTTGAATTTGTAAATAACGGAGATAATTGGGAATATCCGTATTCTATTTCAGACCCGAATAACTTTGACCCGACCAATTTCTTAACGCTTGCTTATGCAGGAAGCAGCAGCAAATACTACTATGCAGGCAATATGTATTCCAGAAACGGTGACGAAGCTTATCTCCCGGAGAGAAATGCATTTTCTTCCGAAGCAGGCAATACAATTGTAGCAGCAAATTACACATTGATCCGTAATGCAGCGCGCGTAATTACAACAATTACGAATGCGGACGACGGAACGGTTTATTACCAGAAGGCGGAAGGCGAGAAGGATGCGGAATATTATCACGCAAACCAGGGCGCATGGCAGAACGTACTGCAGACCAGCAACTTAAACTGGAAGGGTACCGACGCAGAAGGCAAGCCGCTGCCGGAAGGCACGAAGGTAAATATTTCCGTAACAGCGGTTCCGGCATATTATGACGGCGTTGAAGTGGCAAACATCAACGGAAAAGGCCTCACCTGGACTGTTCCGATGACAATTGACAACACGAAGCCGGAAATTGTTTCCGTTGCGGACGCAAGTGAAGCAGGAAAAATAGACATTACGGTAAAAGATAACCGTTATGTTGCGGCAATCAGCGTATATGACAGCGATAAAACGACTTTATTAGGTTCGGCTGATATTAATCAGACTGAAGCAGGAGCAGAGACTGTTATTTCGTTTGCATATCCGGAAAGCGTATTCTATCTCAGAGTTTACGACTATGCAGGCAATACGGCCGTATATCGTGTAAACAAGAGCGGTCAGCCGGATACGACAGTAGCGGAGACCATTACATTAAGCCAGACGACAATGGAACTGCTGAAGGGATCACAGAATCAGCTGATCGCAACGGTAGGACCGGTTACACTGATGGACGATAGCGTCGTATGGACGAGTTCGAACCAGGAAGTAGCAACGGTAACTGCTGACGGTTTGGTATCCGGTCTTAGCGACGGTAAAGCAACGATTACGGCAACGACAAATGCGAAAGATTCTTCAGGCAAAGCGCTGACGGCTACCTGCGAGGTAGAAGTAAAGACGTTAAGCGTCGATTTAAACGGTATTGTTTGGGATTCGGACAGCAAAGCATATTGGTCTTCGTTTAATTCCGGCAAGTTTGCTGATTATACGAAGCTTTCGGGAGCACAGCCGGAATTTATGTCCGCTACGCTGCTGGACAACGGCAAACTGTTTGCGGCAACCTTTGATGATGACCAGAGTGCTTCTAAGCTTTGTGTGGTTGATCCGTCAAACGGCTATAGTGCGCAAGTACTTGTGGAGGGAGCAACCTGGTGCACCGATATGACTTACAGCGAGGGTACGGGGCTGATTTATGCGTCCTACGGTCCGTATATTCAGGTTCTGAATCCGGCGAACGGAGAGGTATTAGGTGCGATTGATACGACGAGCAAGCTTGGCGGCGACTATGTGATCGGTGCGGCTTATGTTTCAACGGAACCTTATCAGAATCAGTATGCAATGGATATCCTCTACTTAGTGACCAGAACCGGCGTATTGGCGCAGATTGGATTTGTTCCGGAATTAAACGGATCGATCACATTACCGATCGGCGATACGGGAGTAAATCCGAACAACATGTGGTATTTCAACTCGCTTTATTATGATTCGGAAAGTGATTATATTTTCTGGTCGATGTTTAACGGCGGAAGCGTTGCAACGCTGTATGCAATTAAGGATACTTATATAGCGGAAACAGACGAAGATATTATTACGGTTTCCGAGCTCGGTTCTTCCGCAGAGGGCGTATGGCCGGTTGCAGGCCTTTACCGGAGCGGAGCGGCTTCTGCAAACAACGCTGTGGCAGCGGAGCGTATGATGGCGGCGTTTGACGGCATTACGCTTGATACAGAATTAATCACCGATATTCCGGCAGTAAACGAACCGGTGACCGGGAAATAGAAAGGAGTGGCAGATAAATGAAACGTATGAAGAAAAGCTTATATGCACTTCTGTTTTCCTGTACACTGTTGGCAGGGTCCGTGTCGGCGGCTGCCGATACTGCTGCGGCAGACCAGGATGCAGTTAAAACGGAAGCGGAAGTTTCCGACCGCAATGTCAGCATTACGGTAAGCGTGAAGAAAGATTCCAAGCTTACCAGCGGCCGCGTTATCGTATATTATAATGTGGACGAGATGACGTTGGAAAATGCATCCGTGGGTAACGTCTGGGATGTTGAGGATATCAATACGGACTATACGGAAGGTTCGAAAAAAGGCGTTGCCGTTGCATGGGCTTCTGCAGAGGAAAATAAAGATGGCGGAAAAACGGCTACGATTAATTTCCTGGCAAAAGACAGTGCAAGCGGAAAAGAAGTAGTGTTTGAGACGGTTGTAGATGAATTATATGTGGACAATACTCCGGTTGATGCCTCGGCAATTAAACCGGAAGAGGTAAAGGTACAGATTGGCGGTTCGAATCCTTCGGGACCGAGCGGCAGCGGCGACAGCCCGCAGGGAAGCGTTTCCGTAAACAACGGTACGACAACAACGACGTCCGCGGCTCAGAATACGACTGCTCCGACGCAGACAAAGAGCGCAAAGACAGGAGATAACGCTAATTTTGCAAATATGCTTTGCTTACTTGCAATGGGTTGCGTAGTTCTTGCTTATGCGGCAAGAAAGCAGATGAGCGCTTTGCATGTAATTTCTAAGAAAAAATAAAACGGCGCTTCTGACAGATAATAAAAACGCTGCAAAATCATAGATTCTATGATTTTGCAGCGTTTTATTTCCTTATAGGGAAACGCGTCTTAAAACGCATAAGAAAAAACGTATGCGCTTATTTTTATACAGGATTCCGCCAGCACGCTTACTTTTTCGAGGCCTCGTAAGCTTCCCGGCAGGCGCGCGCAAGCTGGTCTCCGCAGGAGGTTCCGCGGCCGTTGCAGGAAATTCCTCCGATTTTCTCTTCGACCTGTTCTACGGTAAGACCTTCTACAAGCTTTGGAATGGCCTGGAGGTTACCGTTGCAGCCGCCGGTAAATCTGACATTATGTACGACGTTTCCGTCCAGCTCTAACGTAATCAGAGTGGAACAGGTTCCTCTTGTCTTATAAGTATAGCTCATTTCTCTCTCCATTTCTGCACTGCATAAGCGGTTCGGTTTTTGTCCCGGGCAGCGCTCCGGCACAGACCCCAGTATCTATAAGTATAATGACAGGAGATAAGCCGCGCAACATTTTTTGGATTGTTAATAAAAATTTCATAAAACGTTTCCTACGATTTTTGTTGTTATATAGGACGAAACGTGTTAAAATATCGTATTATGCAGGGTTTGTCTTTTTTTTACCTTATCAGAAACGGCGTCGTCAGACGCATGTATTATAAAAAGGCCGGACTGAAAGAGGGCCGGGATTAGGAACAGGAGTTATTATGAGTGCATTTACAAAAATATTCGGAACTCATAGCGAACGGGAAATAAAAAGGATTATTCCGCTGGTAGACAAAGTCGAGTCATATCGCGATGCCATGCAGAAGCTTTCCGACGAAGAGCTTAAGAATAAGACAAAGGAGTTCAAAGAACGCCTGTCAAAGGGAGAAACGCTCGACGCGCTTTTGCCGGAGGCGTATGCGGTTGTGCGTGAGGCGGCAAGGCGCGTACTTGGTATGGAGCATTACCGTGTGCAGATTATCGGCGGTATTATTCTGCATCAGGGCCGTATTGCGGAAATGCGTACCGGTGAAGGTAAGACGCTGGTATCTACGCTGCCTGCATATTTAAATGCGCTGGATGGCAAGGGCGTCTGTATTGTGACGGTCAATGACTATCTGGCAAAGCGAGATGCAGAGTGGATGGGACAGGTTCATGAGTTTCTTGGTTTAAAGGTGGGCGTCGTCTTAAATTCTATGAATAATGACGAACGCCGTGAGGCATATAACTGTGACATCACCTATATTACAAATAATGAGCTTGGATTTGACTATCTGAGAGATAATATGGTTATTTATAAGGAACAGCTTGTTCAGCGGGGACTGCATTATGCAATCGTGGACGAGGTGGACTCCGTTTTAATTGACGAGGCAAGGACGCCTTTGATTATTTCGGGACAAAGCGGCAAGTCGACAAAGCTATATGAAGCATGCGATATTCTGGCAAGGCAGATGACTCGTGGCGAGGATGTTCCGGAGTATTCTAAAATGGATGCAATTATGGGCGTCGTGCAGGAAGAGACCGGAGATTTTATTGTAAATGAAAAGGATAAAATCGTAAGCCTTACGCAGGAAGGCGTACGGCGCGTCGAGCAGTTTTTTAAGATTGAAAATCTTGCGGACGCCGAAAACCTGGAGATACAGCATAATATTATTCTGGCTTTAAGAGCGCATAATTTAATGTTCCGCGATCAGGATTACGTTGTTACCGACGATCAGGTAATGATTGTCGATGAATTTACCGGACGTATTATGCCGGGCCGTCGTTATTCCGACGGACTTCATCAGGCAATCGAGGCAAAGGAACATGTAAAGGTAAAACGCGAAAGCAAGACGTTAGCGACGATTACGTTCCAGAACTTTTTCAATAAGTTTGAGAAAAAAGCGGGAATGACAGGTACCGCTCTAACCGAGGAAAAGGAATTTCGCGATATTTACGGAATGGATGTAATTGAGATTCCGACAAATAAACCGGTGCTTCGTAAGGACTTAAACGATGTGGTATATAAGACCAAAAAGGAAAAATACCGTGCGGTGGTCGAATCGGTAAAAGAAGCGCACAGCAAAGGGCAGCCGGTGCTGGTCGGTACGATTAATATCGACACATCCGAGTTATTAAGCGGTATGCTGAAAAAAGAAGGAATTAAGCATAATGTTTTAAATGCGAAGTTCCACGAGCAGGAAGCGGAAATTGTAGCGGATGCCGGACAGCACGGGGCGGTAACGATTGCCACGAATATGGCTGGCCGTGGTACGGATATTAAGCTGGACGACGAGGCGAAGGCGGCAGGCGGACTTAAGATTGTAGGTACCGAACGTCACGAATCGAGACGTATTGATAATCAGCTCCGCGGACGTTCGGGTCGTCAGGGAGACCCCGGCGAGTCGCAGTTCTTCATTTCGCTGGAGGACGATTTGATGCGGCTTTTCGGTTCCGAAAATCTGATAGAGACGTTTAACAGACTCAATATTCCGGAAGGCGAGCAAATCGAACACAAGCTTTTGACAAATGTAATTGAAAAAGCGCAGCAGAGAATTGAAGGAAATAACTTTGGAATCAGAAAGAATCTGCTGGAATACGACCAGGTAATGAATGATCAGAGGGAGATTATTTATGCCGAACGTCTGCGCGTGTTAAACGGTGAAAATATGCGCGACGCAATTTTTAAGATGATTACGGACCGCGTAGAAAGCTGTGTGGATACTTGTATTTCTGCGGATATTCCGAAGGACGAATGGGATATCAACGAAATGAATCGTTTGATTGAAGCGATTATTCCGCTTGAACCGGTGACGGAGGAGTCGATATCCGAGATTAAGAACAACAAAGAATTAAAGCATATGCTAAAGGAAAAGGCAGTAAAGCTTTATGAGGCGAAGGAGACGGAATTTCCGGAACCGGAGCAGTTCCGCGAGCTGGAGCGCGTCGTGTTATTGAAGGTAATCGACCGTAAGTGGATGGATCATATTGACGATATGGATCAGCTTCGTCAGGGAATCGGCCTTCAGGCATACGGACAGAGAGATCCGCTTGTAGAGTATAAGATGGCCGGCTTTGATATGTTTGACGATATGACGGCAAGTATTCAGGAAGATACGGTTCGTCTGTTATACAATGTCAAGATTGAACAGAAAGTGGAACGCGAGCAGGTTGCAAAAGTAACCGGTACGAATAAGGATGATACCGCGGTGAACGCGCCGAAGAGACGCGCGCAGGCGAAAGTATATCCGAACGATCCGTGTCCGTGCGGATCGGGTAAGAAATATAAGCAGTGCTGCGGAAGAATGGCATAATGGAGGATGGTTATGTATAACGTAAGAAAGGTGACAGAGGATATTACCTGGGTCGGCGCAAGCGACAGAAGGCTTGCCCTGTTTGAAAATATTTTTCCTATTCACAGGGGAGTTTCTTATAATGCATATGTGCTTTTGGATGAGAAGACGGTTTTGCTTGATACCGTAGATGCGGGCGTTGCAGGACAGTTTTTTGAAAATCTGGATTATGTGCTTGCGGAGCGACCGCTTGATTACCTTGTGGTAAATCATATGGAGCCGGATCACTGCGCGATGATCGGAGATATTGTACGCAGATATCCGGAGGTAAAGATTGTCGGAAATGTGAAAACGTTCGGAATGCTTTCACAGTTTTTCGGTACGGATTACGCTGAGCGCGCCGTAACGGTAAAGGAGGGCGATACGCTTTCCTGCGGAACGCATACGCTTCATTTTGTAATGGCGCCGATGGTGCATTGGCCGGAAGCAATGGTTACGTATGACGATGCGGATAAGATTCTTTTTTCCGCAGACGGGTTCGGAAGTTTCGGCGCGTTAAACGGCAATATATTTGCGGACGAGGTTGACTTTGACAGAGACTGGCTGGACGATGCAAGACGCTACTATACCAATATCGTAGGAAAGTTCGGGGCATCGGTACAGGGATTGTTAAAGAAGGCGTCCGGGCTTGAAATCGCGATGATCTGTCCGCTTCACGGCCCGATCTGGAGAGAGAATCTGGCTTATATTCTGGATAAATATCAGAAATGGAGCACATATGAGCCGGAGGATAAGGCGGTCGTGATTCTATATGCTTCTATGTATGGAAATACGGCGAGCGCGGCGGATGCTCTGGCCGGTATGCTTGCGGCAAAGGGAGCGGGAGAAATTGCGGTCTACGATGTTTCCAATACGCATGTATCGGAATTAATCAGTGAAATATTCCGCGTCAGCCATCTTGTTTTTGCGGCGCCCACTTATAACTCAGGCATTTATCCGATGATGGATAACCTGCTCCATGACATGAAAGCGCTTTCCGTGCAGAAAAAGACAGCGGCCATTATTGAAAACGGAACCTGGGCGTCTACTGCGGCAAAGCAGATGCGCGCGGCGTTGGCGGAATTAAAGGACGTTACGGTTTTGGATACGCAGATCTCTATCAAATCTGCCATGAAGCGGGAACAGGCAAAGGAGCTGGAAGCGCTGGCGGATGAAATCGTGAAGAGCTTAAATGCATAAAATAATAAAATTCAGTAAAAAAGTACAGAACAAAAGTTCGATTTTGTCTGTACTTTTTTTGTTTTGTGTGTTATAATGAAAAACCAAATGATGGGATAATACTATATGTACTGGTTGGTGTTATTCAGTGTTGTTTCATTTTAAAAATACGGTTTTGTGACCTGCATTCGTGTAACTGCTATTTTAACGCTTATTCGCCAGCTTTGCAAGCCCATTTTACAATAATAGAAAATCAAATTACACGAATTTCGATTGAATAGACGAACTTTTTTCGGTCACAAATTGGAGGTATTCATATGCCAGAGAAAAAAGAAAGTATGCATTCCGCTGACAAAGGTCAGCCGCTTACTTATGAAAGCAGTCCACAAAGCGGACATGCTTTCAAATTGCACGCCCCGTACCAGCCCACCGGCGATCAGCCGCAGGCAATTGAAGCCCTTGTAAAAGGGTTCCGGGAAGGCAATCAGTTTCAGACGCTTTTGGGGGTCACCGGTTCCGGTAAGACATTCACAATGGCAAATGTGATACAGCAATTAAACAAGCCGACACTGATCATTTCCCACAACAAAACGCTTGCCGCACAGCTTTACGGCGAATTTAAAGAATTTTTTCCGGAAAACGCAGTGGAATATTTTGTCTCTTAATTTTGGGACAGGGTGAAAAACGTATTATTTAGTGTTGTTTGGTGCTGATTGTACCGTATTTTGTGGACAAGATAGGGGATTATGGACGAAATAACACTAGGCGGATGGGTGGAGTTTGTGACCTGGATTCGTGTAATGGACGGGATAATATTATACAGGGAATGCAATCTAGTATAGAAATTTTGTTGTATTTAGAAGAGGGACATCTTATAATAGAAACCTAATAAAAACAGCTAAGAAGAAAGAATTTAGAAAGACCTTGCATATTGTAACAGTATTTGATATAATAATACACCAATTTTTGATAGAAAGGAGTTGCTTTTATGGCTAAAAAGAAGTTTTATGCGGTTAAAGTTGGAAAAGTGCCGGGTATATATAGTACATGGAACGAATGTGAAGAACAAGTAAAGGGGTTTCCAGGTGCAATTTATAAGTCTTATGCCACGTTGAACGAAGCAGAAAGTTTTATGTTGGATAATGGTATTGAAAAGCTGGATTCAGATAATGGAAATTTGACAGAAGATACAATGTCAACAGAAGATTTTAATTCAATGGTAAATAATAGAATAGCTTCATTGGAGGAAGATGAAGTTATAGCTTTTGTCGATGGCAGTTATAATGTAGAGGAAGAAAAATCAGCATTTGGCGCAATTATTATTAGTTCAGGTGGAAACAGAGATATTCTTTATAAAGCATTTACAAAAAATCTGGGAGTGGATTTTATTGCATTAAGAAATGTTGCAGCAGAACTTGAAGGTGTAAAAGAGGCAGTAAATTGGTCTATCACATATAAAAAGAAAAAGTTGACAGTTTTTTACGACTATGAAGGGATAGAAAAGTGGGCAACAGGTGAGTGGAAAGCAAAGAAAGATATAACAAAAAAATATGTTTCCTTTATTCAACAAAAGAAACAAAGTATAGACATAGAATTTATAAAAGTATTAGCACATTCGGGAATTGAACTGAATGAAGAAGTTGATGCACTGGCTAAAAGTGCGTTGTTAGCTAAAGGATATAAAACTTATAATGATGGCTCTGTATATTTTGTAGGTTATGGCTTAGATGATTGGAAAGCAATAGTTGACTGTATCAGTGAAGAAAATAAGAATTTATCTGAAGAAAATATACCAGAAATCAATTTGAAAACAGAAAATATGGGTTCAAGGAATAAGATAACAATTCTTCAGGCCAATAATAAGGTAGTGGTAAATTGTTATTCAAATTCTAAATCATATGTGCAGGGAAAGCAGACAGTGCTTTTCCAAAAAGTAATTGCAACCGCCATAGAATTATTACGAACAGGTCAGAGCGTAATTGAAACATTAAACAGTTATCATGCCTTAACCCTAGAGAAATCAGAAGTAGAAAATAGGTTTGATCAACTTTTACCACATTATAGAAAAGAGGGTGAAAAGCATTATGCCAATTTATTGTCAGCGGTATACAATACAATGCTGACGGGGTATATGCCCGATTATACATGCTTAGTGACACCCATTTTTAGAGCATATGAATTTTACCTGCATAGAATATTAGGAGATGTTATGGGATTGGATACAGAAACCGATAAAGGAACTAATAAATTTTCATATTTTTCAAAAAATAGTGTTGGTATGTATGAATGTAATAGTAAAGAAACGGGAAAGCTAAATGCAAAGCAGTTAGATTATTTAAACAGGCTTTATACCCAATACAATAGTGTCCGTCATCCATATTCCCACTGGTCTGCAAGTGACGAGGATACTGCTGTAATTACAGATTGTGCATATGCAAGGGAGATAATAATGGATGGATTAGAAGTAGTAGATAAATATTACATGCTCTTTTAATGCCATCAAACATATTATATAAATTGGAAAGGAGGAAAGACAATGAAAAAACTGATATTGCATCATATGACAGATAGTACATACATTGGTATGGTTACGATATTAGATTATGAAATTTCATTAA
>CANPGM010000058.1 GCA_947573605.1 uncultured Roseburia sp.
CTGTTTCTATCCCCATTGTTTCCTCCTCTGATTAAAATAGCTCAAAATACTTCAAAGCATCTTTTATCGCTTCCACTTTCTCCGCTGTCGGATGTTTCCTCGGCTGTTTCAATTCCTCTACCGCATTAGGAGCATCATACATCGGCAATCCTAACTCCCTTTTTACCTCTGCGATATATGCGGTATGTACTTTGAAGCCATACTTCGCTTCTATGTATTCCTTAATCATCTTGTAGGTGACCCGCTCTTTTGGCGATATTATCAAGCGGCACTTTGCCCTTACCCTCGCCAAATTCGACTTTTACATTAATTACGCTGTCGGGTTTTTTGTGGGAAAGCAAAACAACCGTCTCTACATGCACCGTTCCCGGAAACATGTCCACGCAGCGGACTTTCTTTACTTCATATCCCCGTGCCTGCAGCGTAACCAAGTCTCTTGCCAGACTGGTTGGCTTGCAGGAGATGTAAAGGATCTGAGGCGCCTCAAAGCGTATGATTTTATCCAGCGCCTTCGGATGGATGCCGTCTCTTGGAGGGTCAAGAATGATGTAATCCGGCTTTTGCTCGGTTTCGGCAATGACTTTTAGCACATCTCCGGCAATAAACTCACAGTTCGTTAAACCGTTTTGCGCGGCGTTTTCCCTTGCCGCAGCTACCGCCTCTTCTACAATTTCCACACCGATTACTTTTTTGGCCGCGGGAGCGAGAAGCTGCGCGATGGTTCCGGTACCCGAATAGAGATCAAATACAACATTTCCGCCCGATTTTTGGGGATTTGTCAGAAAATCGCCGATAAATTCTTTTGCCGTTTCATAAAGCACTTCCGCACCGGAGGAATTTGTCTGAAAAAAGGAAAAGGGAGTGATCCTGAACTTCAACCCTAACAGTTCTTCGTAAAAATAATCGCGTCCGTATAGGAGATCCGTTCCCTGATTGATTACGGCGTCAGCGGGGCTGTCGTTTCGCGTGTGAAGGATTCCTGTCAGCGTTCCGGTATAGTTCTGTGACAGAAGCATCTCTTTCCATTCCAGGAGCAGCCGTTCATCGCTGATTTCTGTGGTCGTAATAAGGTCTGTCAGGATTTCTCCGGTTTTTGCCGCTTTGCGTACCAATAAATGACGCAGATATCCGGTATGGCGAAGTCTGTGATAAAAGCTTATATTTTTTTCACGGAAAAAACGGAGCGTTGCCGTTAAAATCGTTTTAAAATCGTCGTCTACGATTTTGCAGTCTGTTACGGATACAATATCGTAAAAGCTGCCGGATTTATGCATACCAAGCGCAAGCGGGCCGTCTTTGCATTCGTCTCCGAACGTAAATTCCATTTTATTCCGGTAGCCGCTTTGCCTGGGGCTTGGCGCAATTCCCAGAAATTCATAGCTTTTGTCTTTCGATGCGATTACGCCGTCAAGCAGTTCTTTTACCTGAGAAGCTTTCAGCTTTAACTGTTCGTCATAGGGAAGATTTTGATAGATACATCCTCCGCAGCTTCCGAAATGAATACATGCGGGTGAATCCGTTTCCAGAGGCGACTTTTCCAATACTTCTACGATACGTCCTTCGCATTTTCCTTTTCGCACTTTTTGAACTGCTATTTTTACTTTCTGCCCCGGAACAACGTTTTTTACCACTGTTTTTGTTCCGTCATCGGTTAATACAATGCCTTTATTCGGAAATTCAACGCGCACAACGACGCCTTCCATCAATTGTCCTTTTTTCATATAACATCCCTTCTTGCATAATTTCTAGTTTGCTTTATTTATTATATCGTCTGCAGGGTACGAACGCAATAAAGATTATTGGCGATTATGGGCGCCGAAAGGCTTACCTGCCAGAAGCATAAGGCCCGGCATGTTCGGCTGGAAGGCGGATCAAAACCGCAAACTTTTTGAGGTCTCTTTTGCCTCTTTCTCTTGCATGAAAAAGAGGTAAGGAATAAATTCGGCAGGCAGGAGGAACGATATAACAGAAGTCGATTTGAGTAAGACTCGCCGCTTTTCGGGCGGCGGGAGCAGGCGGAAAAATCGGACGGAAGGATGCCTGCTTTTCTTAAGTTACATAAAAATCAGCCGGACAGGAAGAAAAATCCTGATTTCGTTCGCTTATTTTTGCATTCTATGATAGAATAGAGCCGGAAAGAAAAACAGGTGAAAAATTGAAAAATAAGATTTTAATCTTGTGATAAAAATGCCGCTTGCGCGGCGGAATGAGAGGATTTATGGGAAGAGAAGAATATAGAAAAGCATTCAGATTAGGAAAAAAAGATTATCAGATGAGGATGCTGAAAGGAGAAAAACCGATTTTAGAGGTTTTGGACGATATTCTGCCGGATAGAGATTCTTATACGGAAGATCCGATTGGTTTGGTGCAGATTCCCATAGAGCAGATTGTAGGAACGAAAACCGTTGCCAGAAGCAGTTCCTTTGCAGGGAATTTTATGCCGATTTTGCGTGAAACGACAGAATTTGCGTCTAAATGGTCGGGATTATACGACTCTCATGTAGAGGAAGGGATTCGGGATCCGATCAAAGCGTATGAATACATGTGTAAATTTTATGTGGTAGAAGGAAATAAAAGGGTTAGTGTTCTGAAATTTTCCGGGGCCGTTTCGGTTTTGGCGAATGTCATACGAATCATACCCAAACGCACGGAGGAAAAAGAGAATAAGCTCTATTATGAATATCTGGATTTTTACCGTGCGGCGCCGATTAACTATATCTGGTTTACGCAGGAGGGGAGTTTTAAAAAACTGCAGGAAGCGGTTGGAAAGGCTCCCGATGAAGTCTGGACAGACGAAGAGCTGATGAAATTCAGTTCCATCTATACGCGTTTTACCGCGGAATTTGAAGCAAAGGGCGGAGATAAGCTGGATATTGAGCCGGGAGACGCTTTTTTGGCGTTTATAACCCTATATGGTTATGAGGTTCTTGAGGAAAAAACGACAAGTGAGATTCAGGAGCTGGTGGCGAAGAGCTGGGAAGAATTTTTGCTGATCGGGACGGAATCGGAGATTGATCTGAAAATGAAGCCGCTTCAAAAGAAGAAGTCTCTGTTTAGCATTCTTCATCTGACGACGCCTGTAACGCGGAAGATTAATATTGCGTTTATTTACGAAAAAACGCCGGGAACATCCGCCTGGACTTATGCGCATGAACTTGGCAGGCTTCATCTGGAGCAGACGTTTCCGGAGGAAGTGCAGACGGTCTGCTATGAGAACGGAACAACGGAAAACATTGATTCCCTGCTTGCGGATGCGATCGAATCGGGCTGTGATTTGATTTTTACGACGACGCCTCCTTTTGCACAGGCGAGTGTAAAGGCTGCGATTGCAAATCCCAAAGTTCGGATCTTAAACTGTTCCTTAAATACGTCTCATCGATATATCCGCACATATTATTCCCGCATGTATGAGGCAAAATTCTTAATGGGCGCGATTGCAGGGGCGATGGCGGAAAACAATCGGCTTGCTTATATTGCGGATTACCCGATTTACGGCTCAATTGCCAACATTAATGCGTTTGCGCTGGGAGCGAAAATGATAAATCCGCGTGCGAAAGTATATCTGGAATGGTCCGCAAAAAAGGAGCTGGACATTGAAGAAAACATCAGAAGAAGAGGCGTTTCCTGCGTTTCCGGAAGGGATATGGTGATTCCGGAAGACGCTTCCCGTTTTTTTGGCATATATCATATTAACGAAGGACGTCCGAAGAATTTCGCAATGCCGCTTTGGGATTGGGGAAAATTCTATGAGCAGTTAATCTGGGCAATCATGGACGGAACATGGAAATATGACGACAACTCTTCCGTAATGAAAGCGATCAATTACTGGTGGGGAATGTCGGAAGGCGTGATTGACGTCGTATTTTCAAAGCATTTGCCGATTGGATTAAAGCGGCTGGCGGGACTTTTAAAAACAGCGATCAGTACGGATGCATTTAACCCGTTTGCCGGAGTATTGTATTCACAGACGGGTGTAGTAACAGATGATCCGGAGTATGTGCTTTCCCCTGAAGAAATTATGACAATGGATTGGCTGGCGGAAAATGTCATCGGTTCGATTCCGGAAAAAGAGGAACTGAAAGAGCAGGCGGAGCCTGTTATGAAGCAGCAGGGAGTAAAGAAAAAGGAAGGATAACTTACGCCATGAAAATTTTGGCAATTTCAGATGAGGAATCTAAATATTTATGGGAATATTTTGAGAAAAGCAAGCTGGAGGATATTGACCTGATTATTTCCTGCGGCGACTTAGACCCTCATTATCTCTCCTTTTTGGTAACGCTGTCTTCTATTCCGGTTTTATATGTGCATGGAAATCACGACGGAAAATACGAAAAAATTCCGCCGGAAGGATGCGTCTGCATCGAGGATCAGATTTTTGTTTATAAAGGGGTAAGGATTTTGGGGCTGGGGGGCTCCATGCGTTACAGTAAGGGCAAATATCAGTATACGGAATGGCAGATGAAGCAGAGAGTGGCAAAATTAAAACTGCAATTGTTTCACAGGCGCGGCTTTGATATTTTGGTGACGCATGCGCCGGCCTATCAGTTGAATGACGGAAGAGATCTTCCGCACCAGGGGTTCCAGGTATTTCGGACATTAATAGAAAAATATCAGCCCAAGTTTTTTTTGCACGGTCATGTTCACTTGTCATACGGAAGAAGTCATAAACGATATGATAAGTATCAGAATACACATGTTATCAATGCATACGAGCGGTGTGTATTTGAATTTGAGGCGGAAAATCCGGTGGAATCAATCACTGCTCCGTAACGGAAACGGGGGGACGAGGGGAGGCGCGTTTTATGATAAGCGAGATTTTGCAGAAGGCAAGAGAATACGAGGAACGAATTGAACGGGAAATAGAGGCCGAGGATAAACCCAAGTTCCATTTGTCCGCGCGCGTAGGGTGGTTAAACGATCCGAACGGGTTTTCCTTTTATAACGGTGTATATCATCTCTTTTATCAGTATTATCCTTATGATACGAAATGGGGGCCGATGCACTGGGGGCACGCCGTCAGCGAAGATCTGCTGCATTGGACGTATCTTCCGGCGGCGCTGGCGCCGGATATGGCTTACGATACGGCGGGATGCTTTTCCGGAAGCGCCGCCGCACTGCCGGACGGAAGGCAGCTTCTTATGTACACCGGAGTCTATAAAGAAATGCAGAGCGACGGAAGCGTCCGTGAAATACAGACACAGTGCGTGGCGTTCGGGGATGGAAGAGATTATGAAAAATACCGGAATAATCCGGTACTGGAGGAAAAAGATCTGCCGAAACATTCCAGCCGGTATGACTTCAGAGATCCGAAGATGTGGTATGGCTCAGATGGCATATTACGATGTGTAATTGCCGGTAGTACGAAAGAGGGAGACGGACAGATTTATCTGTTCAATAGTCCTGACGGAATCGGCTGGAAATTTAATAAAGTTCTGGTCTCAAACAGACAGCGTTTCGGTAAAATCTGGGAGTGCCCTGATTTTTTTGAACTGGATGGGAAATGGGTACTGATTGCAAGTCCGACGGAGATGCTTCCGAAGGAGCCGGAATATTATAACGGAAACGGCACGCTCTGTCTGATCGGGACCTATGACGAGAAAGAAGAGATTTTTTCCGAGGAGCAGGATCAGGCAGTGGATTATGGGATAGATTATTATGCGCCTGCGACAATGCTTTCACCTGACGGCAGAAGAATTATGATTGGCTGGATGCAGAACTGGGATACCTGCGGCTTATATAAGTCGGAAAGAGCCTGGTTTGGACAGATGAGCCTGCCGAGAGAACTTTCTATAAAGAACGGAAGGCTGATGCAAAAACCGGTCAGAGAATTGAACGGCGTACGCGGGAACGAAATAAGATATGATGCGGTTACTGTTTCTGCTGTAACGAAACTTAAGGGAATAAAGGGAAGAACCGTGGATATGGAATTAGCGGTACGCCCGGTTGATCCGGCGGCGCCGTATCGGAGGTTTGAGATCAGATTTGCGCAGGACGATCTGCATTTTACATCTGTAAGTTATTGCCCGGAGACTTCCGCTGTTTGTATAGACCGAACATTTTCTGGAAGCCGACGCGCGGCGGTTCATCAGAGAATGTGCTATGTGAACAGCGATAACGGAAAAATAAATCTTAGAATGATTTTGGATACGTTCAGCGCCGAAATCTTTGTAAATGACGGAGCGCAGGCGCTGTCTATGACCTTCTATACCGATCCTGCGGCGGACGGGATATCGTTTCTGGCGGACGGGGCCGCGGTTATGGATGTGATAAAGTACGATCTGTAAGCAAGAAAAAACAGAGGCTGCAATTTCTCCTGCAGACCTCTGTTTTTTTATGTATTATTTCTTACTGAAGAAAGAATCGATGTGTTTCTTAATATCCTCCGGCTTTAAATTTTTTAATAAGTAACCGGTCGGCTTTAAGGACATCACTTTTCTGACACTGTCCGGATCGTTTCTGCCGGTCAGGAAAATAACGGGGATTTTTTCAAATGCTTTCTCCGAACGGAGCATTTCAAGCGTCTGCTTTCCGTCGCAAACCGGCATTTCGTAGTCTAACAGAATCAGATCCGGTTTATTCAGGGTAATCGTCCGTATCGCGGCTACGCCTGACTCCGCCAATGCTACTTCGTAGTCTGTTCCAAGCAGATCTTTCATTGCCTGCCGTATCGTCACGGAATCGTCGACCACAAGTATTTTGGGCTTTGAGGCTGCGTGTTCCTGTTCTTCCCGCTTCATCAGATATTTTTCAACCTCGGCCATTGCATTATCCGCTTGAATCGTAACGCCGATGCTGTCCTGCAGCAAATGAGGCGCAATCACGCAATACGAAAAATATCCGGTTTCCGTACCGAACAGCAGACTGATTTGTGGGTTTTCTCTTTCGAACGCTTTCTGAAACTGTTCGTCTGAAAGAAGATTTTCCGCTTTGAGTTCATAAGATTCCATAGCCGGAAATTGTTCCATAATACGTCCAACAAATTGTCTTGCCGTAAATCTGGTAGCGTGGAGGATTGTGGGATCAAGTTTTTTAGACTGACTTCCGATTATTTTCCCAACGGTGTTAAGCAGCAGCTTTTCTTCAAAAATTAAAATGATCTCCAGTCTTTTTTTATCCGATTCTCTTTCATAGACCAATCGGTAGTAAACGCCTGAACCGAATTTTTCTCCGCTATAGGTATTGCTGATTAACTGCGCTTCCAAATGAAACATATCGTACACAAGCTGGATAATGACTTTTTTCATGGCTGCAATTTCGTCTTCCGGCAGAAGATTTCCCCATTTTCTCTTGCGTTTTCCGGTAATCGAGAGATCTTCCGTCAAAGTATGACCTACCAGCCATCCGACGCAAACGCCCAGAAAATGTTCTACCGCATCCGGAGAAAAATCGGTCTGTTCCAGCTCCAGCTCCAGCGCAGGAAGCGTATTTTCCCGAAATCCGTTATGTATATACCGGTGATGTTCCAGTTCTTCATAGTTAATAGACGCCATATACGCTTCTTCATCGGCAAAATGCTTCATTACATGACCTTTGAAAAATTTGATTCCTTCCTGGCATGCCCACTGGCTGTTTGTTTTGTCGTCTTTATTTAGAGTGAACAGCTTATTGATGATTTTAAAAAGCCGCTGGTGTTCCTTATCAATAATATCCACTCCGATATTGAACTCATCCTTCCATACAAATTGGGTGTTCATTATGAAATCCTCCTTATAATGCTTTCAGGCATTGCTTTTATGCCTTTGTAATAAAATTCCCCTGTCCAGGGAGTTAAAATAAACCCGCAATGCAATTTCTATGCTAAGTTCGGTAAGATAAAATGTTCTACCTTTTATTATATCTACTGTTTATCGGTAATGCAATCTTAATTGTAAGATTTTTTAAGAAAGTCCGGGAAGGGCATTTACATCTCCAAAAAGACGATCCGCCGCTGGTGCAGGGAATTTAAAGAAAAATACCGAATCATGGCTGTCCGGCGCGCAGAGGCGGTCATTACAACGCGGATATCATGCACAAATAGATGAACGCAGAAAGGGAACGGCGGTCGCTTCTTTGCCCGAAAAACCGGGTTATCGGCGAGAGGCGGCCAGGGTTCCCGGCATACAGCGAAAGCGTTTGTGGAATTTTTTTGAATCTGTCCATGTAACCTGGAGCATGAGCAAAGCAGGATATCCCTGCAGGCATAAATCACGTTTGTTTTTTCTGGTAGAAGGAAGATTTTTCAGGAAGTCTGCACCACACTATTTTTCTCTTCCTGAAAAGAAACACGTATGATAGTTCCCTGTCCGGGGCTGCTTTGCAGGTCAATTTCTCCATTCAAATATTGTACGGCGTGTTTCACAATGGAAAGCCCCAAACCTGTTCCGCCGGATTCTTTAGAGCGGCTCTTGTCTACCCGGTAAAATCGTTCAAATATCCTTGTCTGATGTTGCGGTGGTATGCCAATTCCCGAATCCTTAACAGCAATCACAGCAGCATTTTCCTGCCTGCTTATGGCTATTTCTACCGTACCGCTGTTTTTATTATACTTGATAGCATTATCGCAGAGGTTAAATATAATTTCTGTCAAAAGCCGCCGGACACTCTTTACACTGACTGTATCCCCTGTTAAAGTCACTTCAACATTTTTTGCCTTCGCGATATCTGCCAGCTCTGCCGTCACATCAGATGCGACTTCATATAAATCAACATTTTCAAAAGGCATATCACACCTCTCGTCAAGCCTTGATAAACGGATAATATCATCAATCAGTGTGACAAGCCTTCCTGCCTCTGTACGGATATGTCCTATAAAACGTGTCATATCCTCCGGTTTCACAAGACCGTTTTCCATTAGCTCCGCACTCCCCATTATGGATTGTAACGGCGTTTTCAGTTCATGGGATACATTAGCAGTAAATTCACGCCTGTTTCTCTCTGCAAAAGCCGCTTCCGTTATGTCAAATGCAAATACAACCGCCCCAATCACAGAACCGTTTGATTCAATCCGGTTGATATGGAGCTGGTATTCTTTTCCCTCACGTTCCATACGGATTTCGCTGTGCCCGCTTGAAAATGCGTCTTGTATTGCACGGCTTACATCATGGTTTCGCTCCACTGTAAAAAAATCTTTTCCTTTACAGATACGGCTTGTATGGAACAGCTCCAGCGCGGCAGGATTGATATTCACAATTATGTTTTTCTCATTCAAAAGGACAAGCCCTTCCGTCATGCCGTGTGTAATCTGAGTAAATTCATCATTTTTCCTTTGAAGTTCCGACAACTGCATGTCAATCTGCCTGTGCTGCCTGTTGATCCGGTTTAGCAGAGGGGCTAATTCCTCATAAGTATTGTTTTCCAACGGCTTTTCTAAATCAAGGCTGTTCAGTGGCTCCATGATATGTTTGGAAATACGGCTTGCCAATACTCCCGATAAAATGAGAGTGACAAAAACCACAATCAGAATTGGTTGTATCATTCCCAAAACAAGCACCCATATCGTAACGCTGCTGACAGAAATCCTTAATACCGATCCGTCATTAAGCCGTCTTGCACAGTAAAGTGTTTTTTCTAAAAGCGTTGTGGAATAACGTGAACTTTTTCCCTCTTTATTTCGCAGGGCTTCCTGTATTTCTTCCCTATCCGCATGGTTCTCCATACTTTCCCCATCAGACTGTGTATCATACAGGACCTCTCCATTTTCAGCAACCCATGTCAGACGGTATTGATTTGACTGTAATTTCTCCAGATAGTTCCGTCCATCCTTTTCAACGGCTATGACAGCTAAAGACAGCTCATCCTCTAGCTGTTTCCCCTGAACATCGCTGAAATAACGGTAAAGACACCCCATGATGATGACAAGGCTTGCAATCAGAACAGCCCCTGCCACAACCATGATTGATTTAAAAATTTTCTTTGTCATGCCTGCACCTCTAATCTGTAACCAACCCCTCGCACTGTTTCAATCATTTTCCCGTAATCTCTCAATTTCGCACGCAGGGTTCGGATATGCATATCAACCGTCCTTGTTTCGCCGACATAATCAGCGCCCCATATATTACTAAAAAGCTGGTCACGGGTAAATGCAGTGCCTGGGCGGGAAAGAAATAGCCGAAGAAGTTCAAATTCTTTTAAGGTAAGCTGAATTCTTGCATTGTCAATCGTAACCGTATGCTCATCTAAATTTACTACAAGGCTCCCTACTTTCAAAAGATGATCTACCTCTGTGGGATGACACCGGCGAAGTACAGCCTTCACACGGGAAACCATTTCCATCATCCCAAAAGGCTTTACAAGATAATCGTCTGCCCCCAGATCAAGGCTCTGGACTTTATCGTATTCCATGCCTTTTGCTGTTGCCATGATAACAGGAATTTTGCAAGTGTCAGGATTGCCTTTTAAAAATTTCAACAGTTCCACGCCATCCTCCCCGGGCAGCATAATATCAAGAATGATCAAATCCGGCTTACTCCCGGACAAAGCGTCACGAAAGACACAAGCATCCGAAAAGCCCTCTGCTTCAAAATCAGTGGAATTAAGCGTATATACCTCGATATCCCGAATACTCGCATCATCCTCTACACACCATATTTTCATAGACCTGCTCCTAAAAATCAGTTGTTTTTTTGTGTTCTCCCGTCATTGAAAAAGCCACCCACTCCGCAATATTTACCGCATGATCCCCGATACGCTCAAAATATTTGGCAATCATCAGTAAATCCAGCGCATATCCTCCGTCTGTCGGTTTTTCTGCTATCAGCTTAATCAACGATGACTTGACCTGTAAAAACAAATCGTCAACCACATCATCACGGTCAATTGCCGCACCAGCCAATATAATGTCCTGCTTTACAAAAGCATCAATGCTCTCTGTAACCATTCGGCTCGCCGCATCTGCCATAAACAGGATTTGTTCGCACTCCTCGATAGTCCTTCCGTTAAGAAATTTGATAATTTCCGCAATATCCGCCGCCTGTGTTCCGATACGTTCCATATCCGTAATCATTTTAAGGGCTGCGGAAATCTGCCGCAAATCCTTTGCTACAGGCTGTTGCTGTAACAGTAGTTTCAGACACAGTGTTTCGATTGTACGTTCCATGTGGTTAATTTCCCCGTCGAGGGATAAAACCTTATCCGTCAGCTTTGTTTCGCCTGTAGTCAATGCCTTTGAAGCAATGGCAATCGCTTCCTCACACATCGCCCCCATTTGGGTAAGCTCCTTATTCAGTGTAGCAAGCTGTTCGTCAAAACGACTTCTCATTATCCAAACCTCCCCGTAATATAATTCTCTGTCCGTTTATCTTTTGGCTGCTCAAACATTTTTTCCGTATTTCCGTATTCAATTAATTCACCAAGGAGAAAGAAAGCCGTATTATCGGAAATCCGCACAGCTTGCTGCATATTGTGCGTTACGATGATAATAGTATACTTATCTTTAATTTCCATTGCAAGTTCCTCTATTTTAGTTGTGGAAATCGGGTCAAGTGCGCTTGTAGGCTCATCCATCAGAAGAACATCCGGTTCTACCGCTAATGCACGGGCAATGCAAAGCCGCTGTTGTTGGCCTCCTGACAATCCGAATGCCGATTTTTTCAGCCTGTCTTTTACTTCCCCCCATATTGCAGCCCCACGCAGGGAATGTTCTACGATATCGTCCAGTTTTGCCTTGTTTTTAATTCCATGTGTTCTCGGCCCATAAGCAATATTGTCATAAATGCTCATGGGAAAGGGATTCGGCTTTTGAAAAACCATGCCAATACTGCGGCGAAGTTCATTTACATCAACATCCGCGTCAAAAATATTGTGATTCCTGTAGCACACTTCTCCTGTAATCCTTACCCCGGTGATAAGGTCATTCATTCGATTTAAGGATTTCAGAAAAGTAGACTTTCCACATCCTGAGGGACCGATCAGGGCTGTAATGCTTTGTTCCTCAATATCAATATTTATATCGTTCAAAGCCTGTGTACTGCCATACCAAAGGCACAGGTCTTTTACTGTCATAACATGATTCATATGTTTCTCCTTTTCCGGAAGTAACGGCCCGTCAGTGCAGCCGATAGATTGATAAATACAGTCAAAATCATCAGGATAGCGGCAATCGCAAAGGCAATCCCAAATTCTCCGTTTTCTTTTGCGTAGACATATAATGAGACGGTCAGTGTTGCCCCTGCGCTGCCAAGCCCTTCAAAAATCCCATTCAGGGAATGGGCAAAACCAGCCGTAAAAAGAAGCGCCGCTGATTCCCCAAGTATCCGCCCAACTGACAGGATACATCCTGTTATTACACCATCAATACAACCGGGAAGTACAACGGTATAAATCACACGCCATTTTCCGGCCCCAAGTCCGAAAGCGCCTTCACGAAAGCTTGCCGGCACCGTTTTCA
>CANPGM010000059.1 GCA_947573605.1 uncultured Roseburia sp.
CAAGCGTATCCGAATCGCCGCCATTGAAAACGGGCATATCGACAGGGATACCGAGACAGCATAAAACAGCGTCTTGTCGCTGCCCTGTTCAAGTTCCGCTTTACCCAGAAGACAACAAGGCCAGCATCGGGATTACGTCTGCGCATATCGGAAATGAGTTTGATTTCTTACGGGGTGTGCTGGTTAGGGCGGTGGTGTGGCTTTCTGGAGAGGTCACGCAGGGACTCAATGGAGCCGTCATAACGGCGTTTCCAGCGGTAGATGTACTGCCTGTTGGTTTTATATTTGATGGCAGCTTTGGAAACCCCATATTTCTGAGCGAATTTAATAAGTGATAGACGGAACTTCATATCCTGTGTTATAGTAGCCATGCGGAGATACCTTCTTTCTGGTTAGATTTTGGTTTGGCGATTAAGTATAACACAGAACAGGTATCTCTGTCTTTTATTTATTCAGTTGTAACACATGGATGAAACCAGATAAGGAGAAATTTGGATTGTTGGCTGACACAATCCGATGCTCGCTATTTCTGTAGACACAGTATCGCAAGTTTTCTCTCTTAACCTAACCACATCAATCTTCCGATAAGCTCTTTGTCTGCTCCTCAAGTTTTAACATAAATTTATCATAATCGGACATGAAAAGCCTATCTTGTATAATACGATATTTTTCAAATTCTGTTTCAGCATACAATTTGGCTTGTTCTGCGCTTATCTTGCCAGGGCCAGTCAGTATTTCCGTACCGTTAAATTCAAGAAAGCCATCCAGACGTTTTGCCCAATCCTCCATGCTCATCGGTATATGGCGTTCTGCCTGAAGTTCGGCATAATCAAGATACAAGGAAACAATCCTTTCCAAAAAGGACAGTTCCTTTTCGGTTAGATAGTTCTTTGCTATGGACACATCACTTTTTACAATTTTTCCATCAGGCGCATTTTCCCACGAAGTCAATCCCATATGTTCTTTCTGCGCGTCAGCGCGCTCTACAATAAGTTCCGCCGCTGTATGTCTATGGGTAGCGTAATGCATTTTGTTTTGAACTGTTTTGAAAAAGGCTCTTGTGGTTTTAGCGTCTTTATCATAATCAAAAGCTGTGGCATATAAGTCAGTTACCTTCTGATAAAATTTTCTTTCAGAAAGCCGGATTTCCCGAATATTTTCTAACTGACGGTCAAAATATTCATCTGTAAACAAAGTTCCTTTTTTTAAACGCTCGACATCCATTGTCCAGCCTTGAATCGTATAGTCTTTCACAATCTGCCCCGCCCATTTTCGGAACTGCACTGCACGCTCATTATTTACTTTAAATCCAACAGCAATAATGGCTTGAAGATTGTAGTGATTTGTTTTATATTTTTTCCCATCAGCAGCAGTTATTAAGTATTTCTTAATAACTGCCGCTTCTACTAATTCCCCGTCAACAAAAATTCTTTTTAAATGTTGATTGATAGCAGAGACTGATACACCATATAAAACGGCCATCATCTTTTGTGTCAGCCAGATATTTTCATCTTCATATCGCATTTCTACGCTGCTTTCTTCTCCACCCACCGAAGCAACATAGGTAAGATATTCTGCAGCGCTTGAACGGATTGTTATTTGATTTATTTTCTTTTTGGGCATTAAAATATTCCTTTCTGCAATATTTGCAAATATTTCCCTCCTATGCGTTTTTTGCCGTATATTCTGCCTCACTATTTCTTTTATATAGCTGTCTGAATTAAATTATACATCGCTAATATGGAAAATACAAATATTACATCCAAAACATTTGTTTCTTTTCCTATGTATAAATTATCTCCTTCCATTAAACTTTTGATTTTCTCCTTATCTGGTTTCATCCATGTATTGTAATCCTACATGGCGGAAGTGGAATAATTGTTTTTCCTGTTGTAATGCATACGGATATCCGATATAATCTTTTTCAAATGGAAAAAAGCAGCTTCGTATTGCAGTTACGGGCTCTTTCGGACAAAAGAAAAGGAGATATCCGTTATGGTTTCATATTCCGTACTTGATTTGCTTGTCTATCTATTGATCTATTCGTTTCTGGGCTGGGTTATAGAGGTCTGTATCGCTGCAATAGCGGAACGGCGCTTTTCAAACAGAGGTTTTTTTAATTTGCCGCTTATAATCAGTTACGGCGTGATTTTTGACCTTTTGATACTGGTATTGCCTTCCGCTGCGGGAAATTATGTAATCCAGTTTATTATCACTCTTGTAGTAATATCTGTAGTAGAAGCGTTTGCGGGTATGCTGGTAAAGAGATTAAGCAAAGGCATCATTCGCCGGCAGGAACCGGACCGTATGCTCTCCGGGAATAAAAAGGGATTTTTTCTTTCGGCGTTTTTTGCGGCAATGTACTATTTAACGTATCTTGTGTTTCATCCTATTTTAGTAGGCGTCGTATGTATGATTCCGGCGTTTGTTTCCCTGATTGCAGTTTCCGTGGCGGGAGTCATGCTTCTGGCCGATTTTCTGACTGTTTTTATTACAGTAAAAGGCGCTCATGAAATACAGAAGAAACAAAAAGACAATGTGGAAAAGCTGGGGAACCGCATTTCGGAAACGGTATGGAAGCGTCTGAAAAAGGCATATCCGGACAGCGGGATTACGGATGAAGGAGAGGCGGAATCTCCGGTTTTTGCAAAGGGTTTCTGCATGGATAAAATGGTTTGGATTTTTCTTGTCTGCGCGCTGTGCGGCGATTTGATCGAGACGGTATTTTGTCGTTTTACGATGGGCAGGTGGATGAGTCGTTCGAGTGTTCTATATGGTCCGTTCAGCATTGTATGGGGGCTTGGAGCCGCGCTGCTGACCGTTGTGCTGCAGCGCCTCGCAGGAAAACAGGATCGTCATGTATTTGCCGCGGGTTTTGTAATCGGCGGTGTGTATGAATATATGTGCAGTGTATTTACGGAATTGGTGTTTGGAACGGTGTTCTGGGATTACAGCAAAATACCGTTTAATATAAACGGACGCACGAACATCCTGTATTGTTTTTTCTGGGGCGTCATCGCGGTGATCTGGATTAAAATTGTGTATCCCCCTCTCAGTAGTGCGATTGAACGGACGCCGCCGATTGCGGGCAAGGTAATCACATGGCTTGCAATTCTTTTTATGGTATGCAACGGCCTGCTGACAACCATTGTTATGATGCGCTATTCCGGGCGGCAGGAAGGCATAGAAGCGAAAAATGCGGTAGAACAGCTCATCGATATGCAGTATAACGATGAGCTTGTGGAAAATCGATGGCCCAATATGATAAGAAAAGATAAGACTCGTCAATGAAAAAAAGGTTTCAAACCATTGATCTGGTTTGAAACCTTTTTTCTGCTCTGATTCAGAAGCGCGCTAAATAGCGCTTCTGAATCAGAGCTTCGTTCTTGGACTGCCCCTGATCGAATCCTATGGAGTCTGACCCGGATTTGCCGGGTCCGCGCCCGCGGCGGGGTCAGGATTCGGATTCGGGTTCGGCGCTGTCGGATCCATGTTATTTAATCCCGGAATTGTCGGTATAATGTAGTTTCCGTTTAACGTAGAATTGGATTCGTTGTGCATCGTACAAATCTGACTGAGCATTTCTTCCGTCAGCAGATACGGACCGTCCTCCGATTCAACGGAACCGCCGATAACGAAGACTCTTGGTACCAGGGCTTCCGCCGGACAGTAGCTTCCGGCCAGACTTCCGGAAACGGAACATACATTTGCCATCATATGATGATCACAGTATTCGGTCGGTACGGTTCCCCCGGCAAAGTATTCCGTAATAATACGGCTTCCGCGGGGATCCGCATCACATACGCCTTCAATCGGCAATTTGCCCGATTCACTGCAAACCTGAGCCGTTACAATACCGTCAGGTTTTGTAAAGTTTTTTATTTCCAGGTTTTCATGGATACGGCTCATAACCGATTTCCAGATTCGCTTTGTATATCCCGTCTGACTTCCCGCCTGATCGGAATTGTCGTCGAAGCCGCCCCATACTACGCATGTATAGTAAGGAGTGAAACCGGCGAAAAGCGAATCCTTATTTGCGGTTGTGGTACCCGATTTGCCTGCCTGCGGCATGGAAGCGCCGAAATAAGCGGAAGTACCGGTACCCGAGGTCATAACGTCTTCCATAGCGTCGGTAATCAGCCATGCTGTAGATTCTTTTAATACGGTCTGTGATTCGGGAGCCGTATTATCAATTAATACGTTTCCGTCGTGGTCTAAAATCTTGGTAAAGAATTTCGGCTTTATATATACGCCGTTGTTTGCAATTGTGGCGTATGCGGCTGTCAGTTCCAGATTTGTTACTCCGTCGGTCAGTCCGCCGAGACAGAGAGACTGGTTGTCGCTCTCGGCCGTGGAAACGGTATTGATTCCGAAACGGCATACGTAATTATATCCGAGCCGGGGGCTGATCTGGACATAATTTTTTACCGTAACAATGTTGATGGAGTGTGTAATTGCTTCGCGTATCGTTGTAAAACCGCGGAAACGGAAATCGTAATTGTTTACTGCGCGCTTATCCAAATCAGAGTACTGAAACGGCGCGTCGTCCTGCACGCTGGCAAGCGTTAATCCGCCGGCATCCAGCGCAGGAGCATAACAGGATACGATTTTAAACGTGGAACCCGGCTGTCTTGTCGTATTCGTAGCGCGGTTTAACGTTTTGCTTGCGGTCTTGCTGCCGCGGCCTCCGACGATTGCCTTTACTTCTCCGGTCGTCTGGTCAATGACGGTCAGTGCAAGCTGCGGCTGAATCGTATAGATTATAGACTCGCTGCCTTCTACGATGGTATCTCCCGGTTTCATAATTTCCGCTTTATACTGCTCGATCGCCGCCGCCGCTTCTTCTTCCGTTGCAAAATTAATGCCGTAATTTTTATTTGCATAGCGATAATAATAAAGCATAGTCTGATCGCTGTAATTCGCAATGGTTCCGTCCGCCGAACGGATGGAAACGCGGTAAGAAAAAGAGATCTTCGGTTCCGCCGGATAGTTTTCCGGATTTGCAACTTCTTCGTCGCAGATTGCCTGAAGTGCGGAATCCTGTGTGGAGCAGATTGTAAGACCGCCCTGATAGATGGCTTTATAGGCCTGTGTTTCCGTATATCCTTTCTGTTCGATGAGCGCCCGGTATACCTGATCCGTCAACTCGTCCACAAAATAAGTATTGATATGCTCGTCCTCTGTTTCAATATTGACGATCTGGATGCGGTCGTAAACGTTATCTGCGAGCGCTTCGTCATACTCTTCTTTTGAAATCCATTCCTGTATGAGCATTTCCTCAAGCACTTTTTTCCGGCGCTCCGCATTCTGCTCCGGGTTTATGATCGGGTCATACCGGGAGGGATTTTGTGTAATTGCAGCTAAAACCGTGCATTCGGAAAGCGTCAATTCCGAAACATCCTTGCCGAAATAGCGCTGAGAAGCGACCTGTACGCCGAGCGTATTCTGACTGAGATTAATGGCATTAAGGTAATTTTCCATAATCCAGTCTTTGGATACTTTCTTTTCAAGCTGAATTGCCAGATATTGTTCCTGTATTTTACGTTCCAGCTTTTCAATAAAAGAAGTCTCGCTTGCCCAGACCTCAGCCAGCACCGTATTCTTTAAAAGCTGCTGCGTAATCGTGCTGGCGCCTTCTCTGAAAGAACCGGCGCGGATACCGGAGATACCGGCACGGATAATTCCCTTTAAATCAATTCCGTTATGATCGTAAAAACGCGCGTCTTCAATCGCGACAAACGCATGCTGCAGATCCTTCGGAATTTCGTCGAGTTTGACATATACTCTATGCGAACCGGTGGCTACGAGTGTCGCGATCTCCTTGCCGTCGGTGTCTAATACGGTTGTAAGATATCCGGTCGGGATGGCGTCAAGCTCGTCGATTGCGGGAGCGGAGTCAATGATTCCTTTAAAAATACCGAAGGCGGTACTGCCGCCGATGATTACAGCTGCAAAAAAACATATCAGCAACACTTTGCAAAAAATCACATGAAATTTCTTACGAATCATGGGAGCTTTGGAAGTCAATTCGGTCTCGCGTTTGCGCGAATTATTCTTTCCATAATTCATAATAGGCCTCCTTTTCATAATAAATCAAAATTCACCATCTATGTATTATACCAAATAAATACAATATAATAAAGAAAAAAGTGATTTTTTGTGCAAGATATGATAAAATAAAAAAATAGTTAAAAAAAGTTTGCGGACAAGAGTTTTTTTATAGAAGTTTTGCCTTTAACGGGGCGTGTCGGAAAGGTTGAAAGAAGATGAGAACGGTATATACCGGAGGAGAAGGAGAAATTACGGAAAAGAAGTCACGATTCATTGCGACGGTTCGCCCGGTCGCCTCCGAGGAAGAAGCGGTTTCTTTTATTGCCGAAATGAAAAAAAAATACTGGGACGCCAGGCACAACTGCTTTGCTTTTGTAATCGGAGAGCATCAGGAAATCAGCCGTTGTTCGGACGACGGAGAGCCGGCGCAGACAGCGGGCAGACCGATGCTTGACGTATTATTAAAGGAAGAAATACATAACGCAGCGGTTGTTGTGACCCGTTATTTCGGCGGTACGCTTCTTGGTACAGGCGGGCTTGTTCGCGCGTATCAGAGGGCGGTTCAGGAAGGTCTTGCCGCAAGTGTCGTGATTGATAAACGCTGCGGAAAGCGGCTGACACTTGAGACGGATTATACGGGACTTGGAAAAATCCAGTACCGGATTGCCCAGGAAGGTCTTACCGTTTTGGATACGACATATACAGACCATGTGGAGATACAGCTTGTTGTACCGATGGAACAGTGCGGTCATTTTGAATGCGAAATCATAGAGGCGACAGGGAAAACGGCGGGAATCGTATGGGGAGAAGAGGTGTATTATGCCGTTGTCGCAAATAATATCAAAATATTTGAAAAAAATACTTGACTTATTCGGAATGAGCTTATATAATGACTATTGTTGACGCGGAGACATGAAACAGTTTCCTGTGTCGGAAGATTTAGGGCTATCGCCAAACGGTAAGGCAACGGACTCTGACTCCGTCATTTCAAGGTTCGAATCCTTGTAGCCCTGTTTGTGATTCGGAAAGCACCACGAAAGTGGTGCTATTTCTATATTCTGAGACTTTTATCGGGAGGGTGCGATGTATTGTTTTCGCGGAAGAGTACGCTATAGTGAAGTGAATATGGAAAAGAGGCTGACGCTTTCCTCTCTGATGGATTATTTGCAGGATTGCTGTACGTTCCAGTCGGAGGATATGAAGATCGGTGTCGATTATCTCGGAAAAAAACACGCGGCGTGGGTGCTCTCCTCCTGGGAGATTGTGATAAACGATTTTCCGGCGCTTGGAGAACAGATTTCGGTCAACACCTGGCCGTATGACTTTAAAGGATTTTACGGCTGGCGCAATTTTACCGTGGAAGATTTAGAGGGAAAGAGAAAAGCATTTGCGAACTCCGTATGGGTGTATATGGATACCGATACTATGCGTCCGGTAAAAATAGCGGAGGAAGTATTAAACGCTTATCTGCCGGAGTTTGAACCGGCGATTTCATATGACTGGTCCGAGCGGAAAATCCGATATAACGGAGCGGGAACAAAAAAGGAACCGGTCAGGGTACAGCGGTTTCATATAGATACGAATCATCATATGAATAACGGAAAGTATATTCTTGCGGCGGAAGAATATCTGCCGGCCGGTTTTCTGACAGGCCGTGTAAGGGCGGAATATAAAAAGGCGGCCAGGCTGGGCGATTTGCTATATCCCGTCGTCTATGAAGAAGAGAACGGAATTACGGTGGTATTGGGAGATGAAGAGGAAAAGCCTTATGCTGTCGTAAGTTTTATTGGGGAGGACAAATGTTAAAATTAGGAGAGTTTCAGAAACTAACTGTTGTAAAACAGGTAGAGTTCGGCATCTATCTTGCAGAAGAACAGAATGCAGAAGTGCGTGTTCTGCTACCGGCGAAGCAGGTGCCGAAGGATACAAAGCCCGGAGATGAAATAGAAGTGTTCTTATACCGGGACTCCAAAGATCGTTTGATTGCAACGGTAAATACGCCTGCGTTAACGCTTGGCGGTCTTGCGGCGCTTAAAGTGACGGCGGTCGGAAAGATCGGAGCGTTTTTGGACTGGGGGCTGGAAAAGGAACTGTTTCTGCCGTATCATGAAATGACGCGGAAGGTTAAGCCGGAGGACGTGGTTCTCGTTACTTTATATATCGATAAAAGCAGCCGCTTGTGCGCAAGTATGAAAAAGCTTTATGAGCTGCTGTCTACCGATTCTCCCTATCGGGAGGGCGATATGGTAGAAGGGCGTATTTATGAATTCAGCGGGAATTTCGGGACGTTTGCCGCGGTAGACGATCGTTATTCCGCAATGATTCCGAAACACGAGGACTGCAGCGGACTGCAAATCGGCGATTTGATTACGGCGAGAGTGACGAACGTAAAGCCCGACGGAAAGCTTGACATTACGTTGAGGGAAAAGGCCTGGATTCAAATCGATAACGACGCGAAACGGGTGATGCAGGCGATTGAGGAATATGCCGGCGCGCTGCCGTTCGGAGAAAAAGCGTCGCCTGAAGTGATAAAAAGAGAAACCGGATTAAGTAAGAACGCGTTTAAGCGCGCGGTGGGAAAGTTATACAAAGAACGGCTTGTCGATATCGAAGATCATTGTATCAGGAAAATATAAAAAGCCGCTGAAGCGGCGGAAATGAGGAAAAAATGAAAAAAATAATCAGTACGCCGGAAGCGCCGGCGGCAATCGGACCTTATTCACAGGCGGTTTCCGTAAACGGAATGGTATATACGTCAGGAGTGATTCCGGTTAACCCGGAAACGGGAGAAATTCCCGAAGGTTCTGTGCCGCAGGCAAAGCAGGCGCTTACCAATCTTTCCAATCTGTTAAAGGCTGCGGGGAGCGGAATGGATAAAGTAGTAAAAACGACAGTATTTATTAAAGAAATGAATGATTTTGCAGCAATCAATGAAGTATATGAATCCTTCTTTACCTCTGATTTCCCTGCAAGAAGCTGTGTGGAGGTGGCGCGCCTTCCAAAAGACGTGATGCTGGAGATCGAAGCGGTGGCGCTCGAATAAAATAGCTCTGCGCAAAAAAAAAAAACAGGCGGAACCGTTATTTCAAAATGAAAATACGGAATTCCGTCTGCTTTTCTATGCAGAGCGGCCGCAGCTTATACGTAAGCGTCTATATTCCCGCCGAGCTGCGGAGCCACGGAACGCTCAAGCGTCTGAACCATCTGCGTACCTAAAAGTTCATTCATATCCATTGCCTTACTAAGCATTGCAACGCCGATGTCTTCCTGAAGCGTAACAGGGCTTGCGGAAGAACCGATATGATAGGAAGATACGATGCTTGAAGCAAGGCTTACACCTGTAATATCCATATGCAGTCCACCTTTCTCTTTATTTCTGTTATTATCGCATGAATACCAATGAAAGGCAAATAGAAATTTTAACAAAAGAAAAGGAAAGTTTTTGTTGAATTTATTCTATAATCACGATTGACAGTTTATGGCTGCTTTGCTATAATATCCATGTAATAAATTTAATAAATTTGTAATAATTGAGCTTTTGGAGGCTGTACAAGATGATAAAGAAAATCAGAAAGGCTACGGGTCTTATACTGACCGGAGCGTTATTGGCCGGAGGGTCGGCATTTGGCGCATATGCAAGCCCGGTTGCGGGTGCATTCGGAGCGGGAACGCTGGATGTACAGGAGATGAAACTTCCCGTTTCAGGCGTGACACTTGTTATTTCACAATGCCAGGCGAACGGCAATGCGGAGGAAATCCGCCTTGCAGCGGAAGCGGCGGAACGTATCAGCGAAAATGCGGCTCCTTTGGTTGCTTCCGAGCAGGAGGGAACTTCTTCGGAAGAAGAAGGGTTGCCGGAAGGGGAGACTTCGCAGGAAGAGACGCCGGAAGAGCCTGTTTCGGAATACGCGGATATTGCGATTGCACAGGTTGACGATTATGTGAATATCCGTTCGGAACCGAATACAGACAGTGAGGTTTTGGGAAAGCTGTATGACAATTCTGCGGCGACGGTGCTTGAGACGACCGAAGACGGATGGTATCTGATTACTTCCGGAACCGTGACCGGATATGTAAAATGCGAGTATGTGGTAGTCGGGAACGAAGAGCTGGCAAGAGAGGTCAGCACAAGATATGCAATTGTTACGACACAGACATTATATGTAAGAAAAGCGCCGACAACAGAAGATAATAACAATATTATACATATGCTTCCCGAGGGCGGCGACGTTGTTGTCATTGACGAGTCGTTAAGGGAAAGCGGCTGGGTACTGGTTGCAACGGAAGCGGGCGACGGTTATGTCAGCACCGATTATGTCAGCCTTTGGACAGATTTTGTGAAAGCGGAATCCAAAGAGGAAGAGGAAGCCAGACTGGCAAAGGAAGAGGAAGAAAGAAGAGCGGCGGCAGCGGCGGCGGAAGCTGCGAGACAGAACGCAGCAGCGTCTGCAGGAACGACATCTACACAGACGCCGACAACTACGACTTATTCGGCTCCCAGCGGGTCAAACGGACAGGCAGTTGTCGATTATGCATGTCAGTTTGTTGGAAATCCGTATGTTTACGGCGGAACCAGCCTGACAAACGGCGCGGACTGTTCCGGATTTGTAATGTCGGTATACGCGGCATTTGGCGTCAGCCTTCCGCGTACGGACAGAGAGATCAGAAATTCAGGTTATGAGGTAAGCGTATCCGAGATGCAGCCGGGCGATATTGTCTGCTACAGCGGACACGTTGCAATCTACTGCGGAAACGATACGATCGTTCATGCGAGTACGGCGGCGACCGGTATTAAATATACTTCGCCGGTTGCATATCGGACAATTTTAAGTGTCAGAAGAATTTTCTAATATAAAGTAACGTCTCAGGAAAAAGAGTGCATTGCACTCTTTTTTTGCCTTATAGGATTCGGGTGTCAAAAGGCCGGTTTCAGGCTGTTGGCTGGCAAATTGCACAAAATATCACTCGCGGTATGTTCCGGCAAACGGATTCTCTAAATGCTCTGACCGGGCGCTTTTTCCGCGGTGCAACCGCCCGCCAATCGCCATCCCGGCTCATTGCGGGCTTTTGGGGACTTCCATGTCCCCAAATTGCAGATAACGGAACAGAGCATGAAGAGAATCTCATTTCCCTGCACAAAACAGCTCCGTGATTTAT
>CANPGM010000060.1 GCA_947573605.1 uncultured Roseburia sp.
CTGCGTCTGGGTCAGCGGATAAGCCTCCCGTATCTCAAACGCCTCTTCCTTTCCGCTGTTTAAAAGAAACTGTTCCAGTTTCTCCACTGTATTGTGTTCCTTTAAGTCTTTATTCCGTACTACCGCTCCCTCAAACGCCGATGAGAGCATTGCGTTTAACTTCACCGCGCCGATTGAAGTAAGCCCCGCGCGGTAAATATCCGTCGACGCGCCAAACTCCCTGTGCCCGATTACTTCCGCCACACAGTCAAAAATCTTTTGCTGTATCTCGCCTTTCGGGCTGACAAATTCCTCTTTTTTACGCTCCGGTTTCGGAAGCGCCTTTTTATCCACCTTCTGATTCTGATTTAACGGAATCTTCTCGATCTGCATCGTTACAGCCGGAACCATATAGGGCGGCTTGCTTTCTTCTATAAACGCATTCATGGCCTCGATATCTACCAACGCGTCCGCAACCACGTAAGCGGCGATATATTTTCCGCCCGACGGTTCGTCAAACGCGGCAACCGTAGCATCCTTAATCCCCGGAAATCTGCGTATCACTTCTTCTACCTCGGTCAGCTCGATTCGAAAGCCCCTTATTTTTACCTGTCCGTCGCGTCTTCCAATAAACTGAATATTTCCGTCCGGAAGAAACCGTACGATATCTCCGGTGCGATACATTCTGCGGTATCCCTGCGTATCGCAGAACGGATTTTCCACGTATACCTCCGCCGTTTTCTCCGGGCGGTTTAAATATCCCCTGGACACCTGGAAACCGGTAATGCAGAGTTCTCCCGGCACGCCTGCCGGTACCCTTCTTCCCTGACCGTCCACAATATAAATCTTCATATTTTCAAGCGCTTTGCCGATCGGAACGTCCTCCTCGTAAGCCGTCAGACTATACGCGGTGGAAAGAATCGTACATTCGGTCGGTCCGTATACGTTATAATACTTCGTATTTCCGGAAGGCGCAAACGGAGTCAGCGCCTCTCCGCCCATCAGCAAATGCTTTAACGATTTACACTGTACGGTTGTAGCAAACGCACGGCCGATCTGGGTCGTCATAAACACATGCGTTACGCCCTGCGCTTCAAAATAATTTCTCAATTCAAATAAATCCAGACGAATGGCTTCCGGGATAATATGTACCGCGGCTCCGGTTGTCAGCGCAGGATACAGATCCATCATGTGCGCGTCAAACCCGTAGCTGGCGTAAGCGGCTACCCGGCTTTCCGGTTCTAATTCAAAATAGTCTCTGTACCAGCGGCAGAACGCCATAAGGTTTTTGTGCTCTAACATACATCCTTTCGGCACGCCGGTAGACCCGGAAGTATACAGCAGAATAAACAAATCCTCCGGCTTCGGCGCCTGCGGATATTCCTCCGACTCCGGCAGACCCGGAATCTCTTTTGTCAGAAGTACTTTTCCGTCATACTCTTCCACCAGCGGCAGCAGCGCTTCGTCGGCAATCAAAAGCGACGCTGCTGCATCCTGAATCATAAACGCAAGCCGCTCCTTCGGGTAAGTCGGATCTAACGGCTGATAAGCGGCGCCGGCCTTTAAAACGCCTAAAGAAGCAATCGCCATATATTCGCACCGCGGAATCAGTACGGATACCGTCTGCTCCTTTCCGATCCCAAGCCCGGCCAGATATGCGGCAAGGCGATCCGTCATACGATCCAGTTCCCCGTAGGTATAGGATCGGTTCGCATATACCACTGCCTGCCGCTCTGGCATACGGGCCGCATGCTCCCGAAACAAATCTACAATTGTCTTTGTCCTGTCACAGGCAATTTCCGCGCCGTGGAAACGCTCCAGCAACTGAACATCCGTCTCCGATACCAGCGCAATCCGGTCCAGCGTATTACAGGAAAGCATTCCGCGCAGAATCTGCACGAACATCCTTCCAACGCCTTTTACCGTCTCTTCTTTGTATAAATCCGTGCGGTAGTCCAAAGAAACTTCATAACCGCTTCCTTCCCTCATCACCATAACGGAAAGATTCGCCTGTACCTCGTTTGCCGGAAGAGGCTGCGCCGGATACTGTCTTCCCTCAATCGTCAAACCGCTGAACATCTCTCCCTGATAGACGAACAGAATATCGGAAGCAATCCCGTATTCTCTTGCCAGCTCTCCAAAAGAGATCACGTCATGTTCCATTGTTTCGTAAAAATCTCTCTGAAATTCCTGCAGATAATCCGCCACCGCAGACTTCTCGTTCCAAGACAGACACATCGGAAGCGTCCGCACAAACATGCCCGTCGACTCCGCAAGCCCCGTCGTATGCCGTCCGTTATTGACCGTGCAGAAAAAGCTCCTGTCCGTTCCCGTATATTTTCCGAGCGCATAGGCAAAAGCGCCGAGAAACAGCGTATTTTCCGAAATTCCTTTCTGTCTGACAAACTGTTCCACCGTCATAGAGGAAAGCTCCTCCGAAAGCGACATACGAACCTTACCGCTCTTTGCCGTAACCTCTTTCGGCCTGTAATCCGCAAGCAGCTCCTCCGCCTCCTGCGCCTCCGACAGTTTTTTTCCAAAAAACGTTCTGGCCGCCTGATATTCCGGCGTATTCTTTACGGTTTCCTCATATATCGCTACATCTGTAAGAGAAATTTCCTCCGGTTTCGGTTTTTCCCCTTTGTAGAGAAGTGAAATTTCATCCAAAAATACTTTTACCGAAGTGCCGTCAAAAATCAAATGATGAACGTCAAACAAAAAGTATCGGCGGTTTTTCTCACGATATAACGCCATACGGTAGAGCGGCCCCTCCGAAAGCGAAAACGGCCGGATAAACGCTTTTTTTACCGCCTCCATGTCCTCCGTCTCACACTCGTCTATTTCGGCGTTCAGATAATCCGGGCGCAGCCGCATTACAGGCATTCCTTCGTTTAACGCAATTGTTACGCCAAACGACGGATGCATGGCGACAGCCGCCTTTACCGCCTTTGTAAACCTGCCGCAGTCAATGTCCTCCGGCAGTTCGCAGCACATCGGAATATTGTACATCGTTCCTTCCGGGCTGCTTTCGCACTCTAAATAGACCCCCATCTGCGAGTCGGTAAGCGGATACATCTCCCGCTTTGCCGCGCACTTCTGCGGCCCGTAAGTATGCTGATTTTGCAAAAGGAGAGAGATTCCCTCCGGCGTCCTTCCCTTCAATACCATTCCCGGCGTAAGCGGCAGTCCGGCAAGGCGTTCTATCAGCTTTAAAACATTAATGGAATCGCCGCCAAGCTGAAAGAAATCGTCGGAAAGTCCCGTCTTTCCGCAGTGGAGGATTTCTTCGAAAGCAGTGCAGATCCGGCGCTGCATCTCGTTCTCCGGCGCTGTGTACGCCGCCTTATATTCCGAAATGCCCGGCGCAGACAAAGCAGTCCGGTCGAGTTTTCCGTTTACGTTTTTCGGAATCTCTTCCAACCGCTTTAAAAACCGCGGTATCATATAATCCGGCAGCGATTCTTTCAAAAAGTCTCTGATCTCATCCTGTTTAAGCTCCGTTTCGGATACATAATACCCGCATAAATAATTCTGGCCGTTTTGATCCTCAAAAGCTTTTACAACGGCATTTTTTATACCGGAAAAGGCCGCCATCCTCATTTCAATTTCACCGGTCTCCACACGCTGTCCGTTTATTTTTACCATCCAGTCCCTGCGGTTTACATAGACATAATTTCCGTCCGGCAGCATTTTTCCCATATCGCCCGTATGCAAAAGAGCAGTTCCGTCTTCCTGCCGCTCAAACGTCCGCTCGCTCTGTTCCTTTAAATTCAGATAACACTCGCCTACAATACCGCGGAAGCAGATTTCTCCTTCCTCTCCGCAGGGAACCTCCTGTCCCTCTTCGTTAAGAAGATAAACTTCCAGCCCTGGTCCGGGCTTTCCGATCGGCGTATTTTCGACTGCCTCTTCCACTTTATACGACGTTGCCAAAGGCACCATCTCGCTTAAGCCGTACAGATTATAAAGCTCATAACCGTCGCCTTTCATCATGGAAACCCTTT
The DNA here is from genome assembly GCA_947573605.1 of uncultured Roseburia sp. Classification (GTDB taxonomy): domain Bacteria; phylum Bacillota; class Clostridia; order Lachnospirales; family Lachnospiraceae; genus Roseburia. The sequence goes on from CANPGM010000060.1 coordinate 3,984, forward strand.
CGCTTCCCGTAAATATCTTCTTTAAAGCCGTCCCGCGGTTCTTAAAATAACGCAGCATCTGCGGACTGATAAAGCCGCAGGTAATGTCTTTTTCCGCGTAATAACGTTCCAATAGACGCACATCTTTCCTGGCTTCCTCGGTTAAAATATGGACGCAGCCGCCGCCGCATAAAACGGCAAAAGTCTCCAGCACCGAAACGATAAAAGACATTGGCGCAGAAGCCGCCAGACGCTCCTTTTCCCAGAATCCCAGTACTTTTACGTCGCGCACTATGCCACCAAATAAGCTTGCATGACTGTGAACGATTCCTTTCGGACGCCCGGTTGAACCCGACGTATAGATAATCAAAGCCCGGTCCGAATCCTTTACTTTCTGTAATTCTATCGGTTCGTACCGCCAGACGTCCTCCATCCACGCAGTGTCAATGGTCTCTGCCGCTTCACAGTCTTTTGCAATATAGGCAATTCTTTCTTCCGGATAATCCAAAAGCAGCGGAACATATGCGGCTTTCGCCATCATAATTCCGATTTCCGCCGCTATATATTCCATTCTTCTATCCATACATACCAGAACCGCTTTGCCTTCCATACCGCCCGTTTCGCAAAGCTTTGCCGCAGCCCTGCAGCTTAATGTCAAAAGCTGTCGATACGTTGTGCTCCTTTTGCCGTCCATATCCACAATCGCGGTATGTTCCGGAAAACAAGATACCATTCTGTAAAACTCATCCAAAAAATTCATTGACTTTTCCTCTCCTTCCGCCGCTTATACGGTCTGTTTTTCTCCTTTTGATGTTTGAAAAATCATGCATCGAAATCTGTCTCTATCAATATATCAAAAAATGGCGCTTTTTTTTTTCGTATGGGTATACATTGCAATTTTTTCAGTATAAAACGCCGAAAAAAAAGCAGGAACATCCGTTTGAGATTCCTGCTTTAAAGACACTGTTTCAGCCGACGCTTCTTTCTTTTTTTAGATTGTTTACAAAAGGCTCTGCCTGCGGTTGATCCGTTTCCTCAATTCATTTCCGAGACTGGCAATACACGAGAGCGTAACGGTCAAAAACAACCCCGGTATTAAAATAATCCACCAGGAATTTGTAAGCAGCGCTTTTTCTGCCAATGAAAGCATACTGCCCCATGAAACCGTCTCCACAGGCAGACCGACGCCCATAAAACTCAAGGTCGATTCCGCCAGAACTGCATTGCGGATATTCATTACGGCCATAAACATGACGGACGGCACAAAATTCGGAACAAGATGCGCCCAAAGTACATGAAAGAATCCGCCTCCCATACACTTCGAAGCAATCACATATTCGCTCTTTCGCAGTTTACGTACCTCGGAACGCACCACTTTTGCGATTCCCATCCATTCGGTCAGACCAATGGCTATCAAAATTCCCGTCACATCCGACCTTCCCGTCACTGCCTGAATCATAATAACGATAAGCAGATTCGGGACGCTAAGCAATAATTCCACGATTCTCATAAGCAGCGCATCCGCCCATGCGGGCGCGTTCCCACTGACTGTCCCAAATATTATGCCGATTACCGTAGAAACAAATGTTGCAGCAATTCCGATAAAAAGCGACACGCGGCCTCCGTACCAGATCATGGAAAACAGGTCTCTCCCCATTGTATCCGTTCCGAATAAAAATTCCCGGTTCGGCGGCACGCTGCAGTTTTTCAAATCCAGATACGCCGGATCTTTTGTCCCAATCAGATGACAAAAAAGACACCCGAAAAGAATGAAAAAAAGCAGAAAAAAGGCAGCGAACGGTGCGCCCTTGTACCGGCCTGCCTGTTTCACCGGCGCTTCGCGCGGCGTCTCCCTAATCCCGACCACTTCAAACCCGTCTTTCAACGTCTCTGCACCTCCGCCCCCGCTGCAATATTCCGGTTTCCGGTTCTCGGATCCATTCTTTCATTAATCGCCTTCGCTGCGATACTGCAGAAAATAACCAGCGCTCCCGACAGAATACACAACAGCATTAACAGATTATAATCCTTATACCGCGCGCTCTCATAGGAAAGCGTACCGAGTCCGGGATAAGAAAATACCGTTTCTACAATATAAGTCCCGCCTAAGATATGCGGAACCGAAACGGCCATCAGGCTAATGTAAGAAGGCACGGCATTCCGCAGGCAGTGTGCAAACAGAATCCTGCGCTTATTCAGTCCCTTCGATTTTGCCAGCAGCACATAATCCGCCCGCATTTCTTCCAAAAGACGGTTTCGTATCAAATACGCGTAATACCAGAGATGCTCTGCTACTATAACCGTAAGCGGTAAAATGAGATGGCGGATACGCCCGCAAAAATCATCCGCTGCGCCGGCCGCACCGGCGCCGCTGCTGGGCAGCCACCGCAGATTCACCGAAAATATCAGAATCAGCACCAGCGAAAGCCAGAATTCGGGAATACAGCTTACGACAGTTCCCACTTTGCACAAAATACGGTCTAAGATTCCGTCTTCGCGCCATGCGCACAAAATGCCCGTCAAAAGCGCAAGTCCGAAGATCAAAAGGAAACCGCTTCCGCCCAGAATCAGCGTATTGCCGATGCGCCCTTTGATCACTTCCGTGACTTCCATTTTATATTTATACGAAATGCCGAAATCTCCGCGAAGCGCATTTTTCAGCCAGCGGACATACTGTACCGTCACAGACTCATTCAGTCCCAGCCTTTTTTCGGCCCACTCCCGTTCCTGCGGTCCAAGCCGTTCCGCCCGCTCGCCGTAGTAAGACAAAAGAGGATCTCCCGGCGCAAGCCTGGAAATGTAAAATACAAACACGGACAGTAGAAAGATACTTAGGAAAAAAAGCATCGCCTTTTTTCCGAAATACACCAAAAAATCATATCGTTTCACAGGGTACGTCCTCCTTCCCGCAGTACAAAGTGTTCCGCCCGCTCTTGCGTCCATTCTCCGTCAAAGAAAAAATCGCCTTCGTGAAATTCCGCCGGTTTCCTGGCGCGTTCCTTTACAGGGTCCGGAATCGGAATCGCCGATAAAAGAGCTTTTGTATAAGGATGAATGGGCCGTTCAAACAGTTCCTTTACCGGCGCCTCCTCCACCAGTCTCCCACGGTACATAACGCCCACCCGGTCGCAGAGAAATTCCGCCATTGCAAGATCATGCGCGATAAAGAGGAAAGAAAAACCATGTTCCTCCCTTAAATGCAGGAACAGATTGACAATCTGCGCCTGAATGGATACGTCCAGCGACGCAATCGGTTCGTCCGCCACCAAAAGTTTCGGTTCCATTGTAAGCGCCCTTGCGATTGCCAGACGCTGCCTTTGTCCGCCGGAAAGTTCTGCGGGATATTGATCGAGATAAGAGACGTCCAGACCGACATGCTGCATCTGAAATTCCGCCTCCGCACGGTAAGAACCCCGAAGCGGCTTCCTGCGCTGTATTTTCATCGGTTCCGCTATCACTTCATGAACCTTCATCCTCTGATTTAAACTGGACCCGGAATCCTGAAAAATAAGCTGCCGCTCGGTCTGAAGCATCTTTTTATGTTTCCGATATTCCTTTTTATCATAAATATCGATTCCCCTGTAAAAAACGCTGCCGTTTGCCGGTTTTAACAGGTTCATGACGCAGCGTGCAATCGTCGACTTGCCGGAACCGGACTCTCCTATAAGACCGAAAATTTCGCCGCTTCGAATTTGAAAAGAAACATCGCTGACTGCCCTGATTTCCGTTTTTTTCGAAATCGGATACAGACAGGTCAGGTGCGATACCTCAAGTAATCCTTCCTTCTTCATTTTCATCCCCTTTTTTAATCTGACCGCCGTATCTTTTTTTCGCCCGCGCATCCAATCGCCATGTAGCCGCATAATGCGTCTCCGTCACGCGAAACATCGGCGGTTCCTCTTCATAGTCAATCGCAAGCGCATATTCGTTGCGGCAGGCAAAGGCGTCTCCCTTCGGCGGATGCAGCAGCGGCGGCGGCATTCCCGGAATCGCAGAAAGCGTACCGCATCCCTTTGAATATGACGGCAGCGAACGCAAAAGTCCTATCGTATATGGGTGTTTCGGATCATAAAATAATTCCTCCGCCGTACCGATCTCTACAATTTTTCCGGCATACATCACCGCCACACGATCGGCCACTCTTGCGACGGCTCCAAGATCGTGCGAAACAAATACGGTCGCCGTACCAAGCGTTTTTTGTATCCTGCGCAGCAAATCCAGAATCTGTGCCTGTATCATGACGTCCAACGCAGTCGTCGGTTCGTCTGCAAACAAAATGGACGGATTTCCTGCAAGCGCAATCGCCATTACGCTTCTCTGCCGCATACCGCCGGAAAACTGGTGCGGATAATATTTCATACGTTCTAAAGAACGGTCGATTCCCACCAGCTCCAGCAGCTCCGATACCCTTTTTTGTATTTCGTCCCTTGAAAGTCCGGGGGTTTTTATCTTTACGGCTTCCGCAATCTGCGCTCCTACGGTAAGCGTCGGATTCAAGACAGTCAAAGGGTCCTGAAAGACCATCGAAAATACCCTTCCGCGCATTTTTTGCATTTCCCGTTCGCGGAATTTCGTGATATCCACACCGTTTACATAGATACTTCCGGACTTCATTTTTGCAGATGCAGGCAAAAGCTTCATAATTCCCCTGCAGAGAACGCTTTTTCCGCAGCCGGATTCCCCTACAAGAGCAAGCACTTCACCGGACGAAAGAGAAAAACTGACGTCTCTTACCGCCTCCACTTCCCCCTGCGGCGTATCAAAACTAATGGACAAATGATCTACCTTAAGCCGCTTTTCCATAGCCCCCTCCCTCAAACTCAGCAAAACCCTATAAAACCAGAACGTTCCTGGCGAATTGCCTTCACGAAATTTTCCATTCCGCCGCATTCCAGAAGATCCCGACGCCGTGATGCCCCATTACCGTATTCTCGGAAATCCCCTGAATAGAAGAATCCGCCACATAATCGGCATCGACATAACAAATAAAAGCATAGGGCGGGTCCTTTGCCAGTTCTTCCAAAAACTTACCGTAAGCCTCTTTTCGGACTGCAGGATCGTCCGACTGGCGGGCCTGTCCCAGATACCGGTCCACCTGTTCATTGGAATAACCGCTGTAATTCGCTCCTTTATCCGTTCCGAACACCTTATAAGTATGATCGTCCGCGTCAAAGGGACTGCCCCAGCCGATCAGATAGGCCATCTG
>CANPGM010000061.1 GCA_947573605.1 uncultured Roseburia sp.
TGGAGTGCGCCGCTAATCCCGGAAGCACGATTTATAATATCCCGTTTTTCTTCCGTCTTGACCCAAAGGTAGATTTACGGAGATTAAAAACGGCGATAGAAAAAACGACGGAGGCGCACCCCTATATCAAAACGACGCTGTATATGGACGAAAACGGCGAGATTCTGCAGAAGAGAAACGACGGAGCTCACTTTACGGTTGAAATAAAAGATACGTTTCGGATAGAAGAACTGGTGCGTCCGTATCAGTTGTTGGGCGAGCGGCTGTTTCGTATCGAATTGTACGAAACGCCGGAAGGGAACTATCTGTTTTTGGAATTTCATCATATTATCAGCGACGGAACTTCCTGCGGTATCTTTCTTAGGGATATGAACGCAGCTTATAACGGAGAAGCGCCGGCGAGAGAACTGTTTTCCGGTTTTGAAGCGGCTCTTGTAGAAAAGAAAGCGCGGTCCGGGGAGGAATACAAGCGCGCAAAGGAATATTACGATTCTGTTTTTTCGGGATGCGATACGGATTTTCTGCCTGCGAAAGACAAACAGGACGATACGCCTGGCGCCGGGCTGTATAGCCGAAACGTAATAGTCAATATGGAAGCGCTTTACGCCTTCTGCAAAAAGAAACAAATTACAATGAACGCGCTGTTTACGGCAGCTTTCGGTTTTGTGACGGGTCGTTATGTCTATAAAGACGAGGCCGTATTTACGACGATTTATAACGGCAGGAACGATTCGAGATTTTCCTCTGCGATCAGTATGCTGGTAAAAACGCTTCCGGTATACTGCAATCTGGATGGGGAGCGGACCGTCGACGAGTTCCTCACGGAAACAGGGGAACAACTGGTAAACAGTATGAACGCCGATATTTACTCTTTTGCAGAAATCAGCCGCGCATATGGCGTGAAAGCGGAAATAATGTTTGCATTTCAGGGAGACAATTTCCAATTTGATGAAATTGCAGGAGAAAAAGCCGTTCCCGTACCGCTTAGGCTCGACACGGCAAAAGCGCCGCTGTCCGTCGACGTTATGGTAGAAGGCAGCGAAATCTGCTGTCAGGTGGAGTACCGAAGCGATCTGTATGAAGAGGCGACAGCCGCAGGACTGGCGGACAGCCTGATTACGGTAATGGAAGAGTTTCAGAAAAAGAAGTATTTAAAAGAAGTCTGCATGACCGGCAAAGAAGCGCGCCGCGAGCTTGACCGTTATAACGAAACAGACTATCCGGTGAAGGAGACGACGGCAAATCTGCTTTTTGAAGCGCAGGCGGCGCTTTATCCGGAACGGACGGCGGTCATTGCGAACGGAGAAAAACGGACATTCCGGGAGCTGAATGAGAATGCGAATAAGGTTGCAAACGCGCTTCTGAAACTGGGACTTTCCAAAGAACGTATGGTCGGCGTAATGATGCCCCGGACGGTAGACGTCTATGCCGTACGCGAGGGCATTATGAAAGCGGGCGGAGCGTTTGTTCCGATTGACCCGGATTACCCCGACGAACGGATTTCGTATATTTTAGAAGATTCCGGAGCCGAATTTGTGATTCTTCCGGAGAATCTGATTAGAGAACGGAACGGACTGCTAAAGACGGTTTCCGCGAAAGCGCTGCCGCTCGAAGAGCTTTTGGCAGAGGGAGGAAACACGCAAAATCCGCATGTGGCGATTGCACCGGAAGATTTATGCTACTGCATCTATACCTCCGGGTCTACCGGAAAGCCGAAAGGCGTTATGATTGAACACCGGAATCTGGTAAACTATGTGGATGATAATCCGTTTAATGTGGAGGCCCGGTCCTATGTACAGAACGCTCATGTGTCACTGGCATTTGCCGCTATAACATTTGACGTATCCATATTGGAAGAATGTATTCCGCTCTATCACGGAATTACAGTTTGTATGGCGAATGAGGAGGAAATCCATAATCCGCTTGCGCTTTCCAAATTGATTCTGGAAAACGGCGTGGATATGATGACATGTACGCCTTCTTTTCTGACGAATATTATTGATATGCCGGAAATGAGGGAATCCCTGTCGCAGATTCGGGTGTTTAATGTCGGCGCAGAAGCATTTCCGGATGCGCTTTACGGAAAAATCAGAGCGCTTGATTCGGACGCTGTCATATTCAACGGATACGGGCCGACGGAAACAACGATCGGCTGCGCGTTTGAACAGGTAACGGGGGAAAAGATCACCATCGGAAAACCGATGGCAAATATTAAGATGATGATTATCGACAAATATCGTAACGTTCTTCCCGCAGGCGTGCCGGGCGAGCTTTTGATTATCGGAAACGGCGTAGGCAGGGGATACGTAGGCAGGCCGGACCTTACGGCGGATAAATTCATCGGTTTTGAAGGGAAGAAAGCATACCGGAGCGGAGACCTTGCAAGATGGAATCACCACGGAAAAATCGAGTTTATGGGGCGTATGGATAATCAGGTAAAACTGCGCGGACTCAGAGTGGAACTGGATGAGATTGAAAATGTCATGAACCGGTATCCGACCGTGAAATCAAGCGTTGTCCTGGTAAAGGAAAAGGACTCCGTTCAGTTTTTATGCGGCTATTTTGTGGCGGAAGGACCGGTAGACCGACAGAATCTGACCTGCTTTATGCAGAAATATTTAACGCCTTATATGGTGCCGGGCGTGCTGACGCAGCTTCCCGAACTGCCGCTTACCAACAACGGAAAAGTAGACAAACGCGCGCTCCCCGAACCGGAATACGCAGCGGAAAAGAAAAATTATGTGGAACCGCGCACGGATTTGCAGCGGAAACTGTGTGAAATTTTTGCGATGGCGCTCGGTACGGAAAAAATTGGTATCGAAGACGATTTCTTCGAAAACGGAGGAACATCTCTTTCCGCATCGAAGGCGGCGATGAAGTGTATGAGCGAGGGACTCGGCGTTTCCTATGCCGATTTGTTTGAATATAAAACGCCGCTTGCGCTGGAGCGTCATTTAAATGAGAGCAAAGAAACGGACAGCCGGACAAAAGAGACAGAAGCGGATACAAAAGAGCGGGATGCGGTTTCGAAGATACTGAATTGGAATACGGAGGAACATGTCGACGAAATAGCTCCGGCTCCGCCCGAAAGCGTGCTTTTAACGGGAGCTACCGGTTTTCTGGGCGCGCATATTTTAAGGACGATGCTTGAGAGTTCCGACAATACCGTCTACTGTCTGCTGCGTCAGGGAAATGCGCCGTCCCTTGAAAGAAGGCTGAAAAGTATGCTTGTTTATTATTTCAGCAATCCGTATGAAGAGCTTTTTGGAAAACGCATTCGTGTGATTGAGGGAGATATCACAGACGCGGCAAAGGTCTGTGAATTAAAGCAGTATGATTTTACACAGGTCATAAACTGCGCGGCGTGCGTAAAGCATTTTTCTGCGGACGATACGTTAGAACGCGTGAATTATCAGGGCGTTTTAAATCTGATTCGTCTGTGCAGGGAAACCGGAAGAGAGCTGATTCAGATTTCTACCGTAAGTGTTGCGGGAGAAAATGCGGGAGGAAAGTTCCCGAAGGAAAAGAGGCTTCATGAAAATGAACTGGAGTTTGGCCAGAGCATCAGCAATAAGTATATTGATACGAAATTCCGCGCAGAGCAGGCAGTATTAAAAGCCGTGGCGGAAGGAATGCGGGGACGGGTAATCAGAGTCGGAAACTTAATGAGCCGCGTAAGCGACGGAGAGTTCCAGATCAATTCTGTTACCAATGGATTTATGCGCACCCTGCGGGGATATGTGGCGCTTGGAAAATTCCCGGTTTCTCTTCTCGATATGCCGGCGGAGTTTTCGCCGATTGACTCTACGGCGGAGGCAGTTGTAAAACTTGCCGCGGCTAAAGGGGATTTCAGTGTGTTCCACGCCTACAGCAGTTATGTCATACAGATGGCGGATGTGGTCGAACAGATGAATGATTCCGGGATTTTGGTGGAAACGGTAAGCGACGGAGAATTTGAAGAAGCGCTCCGCGAAGCGTTAAAGGACGAGAGCAAAAACGAACGGATATCGGGTTTGATTGCGTATCTGCCCGGCGCGCAGGATGAAGGCGGCGCCTATATCGACGCAGATAACGCCTTTACAACGAAGAGTTTATACCGGCTTGGATTTAAATGGCCGATGCCGGATAAAGATTATCTGCGGAATGCGCTTGGAGCGCTGAAATCTTTGGGTTTTTTTGACGGAAAGATGTAAAACGGAACGGGGAAGGATATGAAGAGAAACTCAAATTTAATTCATAAAAAAATTCATCAGTATATCCTGCCGGGCGTGTTGATGACCATTGCCATGCAGCTTGGAAATGTAGTGGACGGTATGATTGTCGGGAATATTTTAGGTCCGGATGCAATGGCGGCGATCGAGTTATCCATGCCGGTATTGCTGCTTTTGCAGATGCCCGCAATGATGTTTGCAATGGGAGGCGCGGCGGAGGCGGCCGTACTGTTGGGAAAACGAAAACTGCAGGCGGCCGGCGGCGTATTAACGGCTTCGTTTCTCGTCGGCGTTATGATAAGTCTTATTTTCGCCCTGTTTACTCCGTTCCTGCCCGGCGCGCTGTCGCATATCCTTGCCGGGAATGAGCGGATGGCTGCTTTGGTAGAACCGTATATTGCGGTAAATTTCGGGGGTATTCCCGTTCTGACTGCAGCGATTATTTTCTGCTATTTTATGAATGCGGATAACCATCCGGAGCTTGGCAGCGCCCTGTTTATTATTGCAAATGTAGTGAATCTGGCATTGGATGTCCTGTTTCTAAAAGTTTTTGAAATGGGAATGGCAGGCAGCGCCTTATCGACTGTGATCGGTTATCTGTGCGGAATGACGACGGTCATAGTATATATGCGGTCGAAGCACAGGATGCTGAAATTTTCCCGCCCGGACGGTTTTCTGCTCCAATATGTAAAAATGGCGGTGGGCGCGGGTGTGCCGGGCGCGGCGTTTACGCTTTTATCGGCAATAAAATCCGTCATTATTAACTCCGCTATCGTATGGCTTTTGGGAAACGATCCGATGGCTGTCTATTCGGTCTGCGCCAATGCGGTATTGATTGCAGAACTGTGCGTGGGAGGCATTATAGGGCTGGTTCCGAATATTGCCGGAATTTTGTACGGGGAAAGGGATTATTACGGCATCCGGGCGCTCTGTAAAAGAGTGCTTGTATACAGTTATTTTATGATTGCGGTATTGCTGTTCATATTTCTGGTCTTTCCGCAGGCGATTGCCGGGCTTTTCGGTATTACGGAAGGCAGGATGCTTTTGATGTGTAAAACGGCGCTCCGTATTTTTGCATGCGGCTTTCCGTTTTATGTGTATAATAAATTTTTGATGTCGTATTATCAGACGATTTTGCAGCCGAAGCTGTCTACGGCGATTACTTTCCTTCAGGGGTTTGCGGTTATCGTGCCGCTTACCCTTGCGGGAATCTCTTTCGGCGGTCTTACGTGGGTCTGTATCGCCGAGGTGGCAGGCGAAGTTCTTACTATTTTGCTTGCCGTTCTTTACCGGACGTGGGGACAGCGTACCGGGAAGTTTCCGGCGGGCGGCAGATATATGCTTCCGCAGGTAACGTCCGAATCCTCTTTTTTTACCGCTATCTCCGGCAGGCAGACAGAGGCAAAATTACACGATGCAGGAAATGGGGAAGGGACATATCTGGATTTTTCAATTGAAAATCAGTTGAACGATGTAACGGAACTGAGAGATCGGCTGTTTGAGTTCTGCGCCCAAAACGGGATAGACGAAAAGGCGGCAAAACGACTTGGTCTGGCGCTGGAGGAAATCTGTGCGAACATTGTCTGTTACGGTTATCGGAGGGATAAAAAGAATTATATTGACATTAGTTTTACGATCCAGGACGGCAGTTATATTCTGCGGATACGCGACGACGGCATACCGTTTGATCCTCTGGAATATGAGGCGCCGAAGGAAGGGCCGCTTGTCGGAGGAATTGCGCTGGTTCGGAAGATGATGACGGATTTCCAGTATATGAGAGTATTAAATATGAACAATACGATTATTTTGCTGGATATTGAATGAGAGGAACAATGAGATTGATTAACCCGATGTTTATTGAGGAATTTGGGGCAAGGCTTTATTGGATGGATACTGGGGCGCTGAAAGATGACGACTGTTTTTGGCGGTATTATCATATGCTGTCCGGTGAACGCCGCAGAAAAGCGGATGCTTATCTGTTTAAGAAAGAGAAACGATTATCTGTGGGCGCGGGTATTTTGCTGAATCAGGGACTGGCCGCTTACGGACTTTGCGAGCGGGAAACGATGACTGCTTTCGGAAAAAACGGGAAGCCGTATCTGCGGGAATATCCGAATATTCATTTTAACCTCGCTCATTCCGAAGATATGGCGATTGCGGTTTTTGCAGGCGTAGAGACAGGCTGTGATATTGAACTTGTGCAGACGGGAGATTTGGAGCTGGCCGACCGGTTTTTCTCGCCTGGGGAAGCCGCTTATATTCGGGCGCAGCACGGAAAAAGACAGCGGGACGAGGCGTTTTATCGTCTGTGGACGTTAAAAGAAAGCTTTGTCAAGGCGGTAGGCGACGGGCTTATGCTCCCGTTTGATGCATTTGAAATTCGGATTCGGTCGGACAAAGAAATTAAAGTTTATCAGAATGCGGACCGTGCAAAGTACTCCTTTCGAGAGTATCGTCTTGGGGAGTACCGCGCGGCGGTCTGCTTTCGGAGCGGCTCTTAGAGCCGCTTTGTTTTTTTGTAAACGGCAAGAAAATAGGCGATTTCTGCAACAGCCGTAATAAACCAGGAAAATACATACAGAAGGTACAGCGATTGTATGGTTTTGAAATATGCGAAAATCGTATAGATCCAAACGATCCGAAAAATGCAGGATCCCATGATTACAATTATAGTCGGCAAAACACTTCTGCCAAGTCCTCTCGAAGCCGCTATGGAACAGTCCATAAAGGCGGATACGGAATAAGACAGCGCCATAACGGACAGGCGGGTGATCCCTGCTCCTGCAACGGCAGGATCGTTGGTAAAGAGGGCAAGGAACGGATTACGGAGGAGGTAAAGACCCACGCCGATCATAAGTCCGATCAAAAACGAATACGTAAGGCAGACGACATAGCTTTTCAAAATACGCTCTGTTTTTCGCGCGCCTGCGTTTTGCGCTATAAAACTGGAGCAGGCAGTATAAAAAGCGGCCATCATATCATAAACAAGCGGATCGGCGTTTGCGGCAGCAGAGTTTCCTTCTACCATAACATGATCGAAGGAATTTACACTGGTCTGTACAAAAAGGTTTGCGATTGCAAACAGTCCGTTTTGAAAAGCGGCGGGTATCCCGATTTTCAGGATCCATTTCATTTTATCGGGATACAGTTTTATGTCTTTTATATGCAGACCGAATCCCTCTTTGCTCTTAAACAGTACGGCAAGAATCAAAACGGCGGAAAGATACTGGGAAATAATGCTGGCGGCGGCGACGCCTGCCACATCCCATTTGCATATGATGACAAAAAACAGATTCAGTAATACATTAATGATGCCTGATAGCAGAAGGTAATATAACGGCCGCCTGGTATCGCCTGCGGCGCTAAGTACGGCATTGCCGAAATTATAAAGTCCCAGTGCAGGCATACCCAGCAGATAGATCCGCAGATAAAGCACCGCGTCCGAAATCAGTTCGCTTTTCGTATGCATTGCGGTCAGTATTGCAGGGGCGAACAAGATTCCAAGCGCCAGAATCAGCAAGCCCGCAAAAAAACAGAGAATAACGGAAGCGTGTACGGTTTCTTTCAGTTCTTTTCCGTTTTTTGAGCCGATATGGAGCGCGGTAAGCGCATTGACGCCGCTTGCAAGGCCTATGAGAAGTCCGGTAAAAAGAGTAACCAGTATACTGGTAGAACCGACGGCTCCCAATGCGATGGGGCCTGCAAATTTGCCGACCACAGCGAGATCCGACATATTGAATAATACCTGCAGAATGTTGGAAAACATCAGCGGAACGCTGTAGACCAAAACTTTTTTCCACAGGGAGCCGCTGCAAAGATCCATTTCATATGTTTTCATAAGTCCTCTCATTCCGCCGCGCAGGCGGCATTTTAACCGGTTAGATTTGTATGATACCGGACTTTTTCGTACCCTATCTTGACAAGAGAGGGTATACCCTTGACAAAAGAGGGTATGTGAAAATTATATTTATCATACATCAGAATTTGAAAAAAGCAAGTGGCTTTTTATTCATGTCTTTTTCATTGTTTATGAATACATTTAGGGCAATTTATAAAAACGGAAGCTATGTCCTGAAAGCATAGAAAAATCGAAGATATACCAGGTAAGAAGGAGCTATAAGAGATAGGATAAAAATCCTGTTTATCTGCTACGGCAGCACGGCGGATAGCCGGGAATTGGCGGCACTTGTGGAGCAAAACGGGGCAAATCGCGGCAATAGGGGTGGTGGGGTACTACGATTGAGAGTATTTAAAACTGAACGTGTGGAAAACAAGGCTCGAAGTGCAGTTATTGCATTTTGGGTCTTTTATTATTCCGAAATCAATAAAATATTATTCCTTTTGGTTGATAATATTCCGAAAAATAAGTTATACTATTGAGGGAAGAGAGGTGCGATCCTTATGTATATTACAGTAAAGCAGGCAGCAGAAAAGTGGGGAATTTCTGACAGACGAGTGCGTATACTTTGCTCGGAAGGAAAAATTTCGGGAGCCACACGAGAAGGGCGCAGTTGGATGATCCCATCAGATGCGAAAAAACCACAGGATGGACGTTTTAAAGCGGCAGAAAGTTTACTGAAAGCAATAGACAGGAAGAAAAGAGAACTGGATACCAGACGTCCGTTGACTGAGGGTGAGCTGGAACGCTTGACTGAGGAATTTATTATTGAGTATACTTATAATTCAAATGCAATTGAGGGAAATACCCTAACCCTTCGTGAGACGGATATGGTTTTGCGTGGCCTGACGATTGACAGGAAACCGTTAAAAGACCATATGGAAGCGGTCGGGCATAAAGAAGCGTTTGATTTTGTGCGGGAGTTGGTAAAAGAGCAGATTTCTTTATCGGAAAGTATTATCAAGCAGATACACTATCTTGTATTAGCGGATAAACGGGAGGACCGGG
>CANPGM010000062.1 GCA_947573605.1 uncultured Roseburia sp.
GCGACCTCCTGGTCCCAAACCAGGCGCTCTAGCCAAGCTGAGCCACACCCCGCAAACAAATATTTTACTGTCACCAGTAAACAATTCCGTAGACAACCCCTCTGCCACGCGAATTATATTATATAAGAGCTGCCGAAATATGTCAACCCTTTTTTCCGTCCCATGCGGACATTCTCATGTTTCTACAACATGCTTTGCTACAAATACTTTAACTCAAACCGTGCCTTCCCGTTCTCGTCAAATTCCATCCTGATATAAGAAGGCCGTCTTCCCTCCTGCCTGGGATAGGACAAACTTCCCGGATTTAATGTAATCAGCTCCTGGCCGTAATCAATCAGAGGCCGGTGCGTATGGCCGAACATAACAATATCCATGTCCCTTGCCGCGGCTTCTCTTTTAATATCCGCAACCCCCGTATTTACATAATAATAATGCCCATGTGTAATCCAAATGCGATATCCGCCCAGTACAAATTCTTTTTCCCGCGGGAGCATAGAAAAAAAATCGTTATTTCCTGCGACAATCTCTACCGGACAGCCTGCCAGTCCCGCAATCACATCCTCGTAGCCTTCGGCATCTCCCAAATGAATCAAAAGATCCATCCGGCCTTCCCGTTTTAAAGCCTCTTCCAGATTTTCGTGTTTTCCGTGTGTATCGCTGATAATTAATATCCTCATAATTAAAATCCGCACTCCGCCAGCTTTTTTCTCATTGCCCGCAGCGCCTTCCCCCGATGGCTGATTTCATTCTTCTGTTCTTCCGTCAGTTCCGCCGTCGAACAGCCGAATTCATCTACATAAAAAATGGGGTCGTAACCAAACCCGTTTTTACCCGCGCATTTTGTTCCGATATAACCCTCTATGGTCGCCGTTGTGATCATTACTTCCTGATTCGGCAGTGCAGCCGCAATCGCACAGACAAAACGGGCGCTTCTTTGTTCCTTCGGGACGCCGGAAAGCCGTTCTAAAATCACACTGTTTTTTACCTCATACGGCGTATCTTCCCCCAGGTATCTCGCGGAATAAATTCCCGGCTCCTTATTTAGATAATCAATTTCAAGCCCTGAATCATCGGCCAGAACAATATCGCCGCACAGCGCCGCAATTGCTTTTGCCTTAATTGCAGCATTCTCTTCAAATGTCGTGCCATCCTCCACAATCTCTGTCGATATGCCTGCCTCCTTCATAGAAACAATTTCTGCCTCAAGGTCCGACAATATTTCTCTGATTTCCTTCATCTTTCCTTCATTTCCGGTTGCAAATACAATCCGTCTCATTAGTAGCCCTCCAAAAATGCGCGCAGAATAGCTTGATAAACCGCCTCTGCCGCCTGCTTTTGATATTCCTCCGAACTTAACCGTGCAAGCTCTTCCCTGTTTGTCATAAACCCCACCTCAATCAGCGCAACCGGAACCTCGCTCGTACGGATAATATAAATTTTATCACCTTCAATCAGACCGCGGTCTTTGCTCCCAAGCCTTCCCGTTACTTCTTCCAGACAAATCCGGGCCAGTTTTTCGCTGCTTAAGCTAGCGGTATCAGACTCGCTATACATTACCTGCGTCCCGTTTATGGAAGACATTACGCCGCTGGCTGTAGAATTATTATGTATGCTGATAAATAAATCAGCCTCTGCGCGATTGGCAAGCTGCACCCGCTGGTCCAACGTCGGATTGCTGTCGTCCGTTCGGGTATAATAAACGCCGATATTCTCCTCGCCGGAGTCAAAAATTTCCTTTAGCTGCAGTACAATTGCAAGATCAATATCCTTTTCATAGATATCCTGTTTGACGGCTCCCGGCGCACGGCCTCCATGCCCGGCATCAATTACGACTACTTTATCATATACCTCATGCGGTGTCAAAAAATCAAAATAGTAATAATGATCGTCATAGTCCGTTTGAAGTTCATAGACCATATCCATCATGATCTCTATAATATCCTGGTCTTTCTCCTGTACATAAAAAACACTGTTAATATGATTGCTGCTCCCGCTGATCGGATCGTTGTCAAAATAGCTGCCGTCCGTATGCGGAATTTCAATTTTTATTTTCTGCATCACATAATCATTCGTTATGCTTACCCGTTCCCCGCTGACGCCGTCCGGCAGCCTTAAGCGAAGCTGCCCTTCGTTATGTGTGCTGGCGATTTCCGTTGTATTGATTTCCAGATCGTTCATCTCGACTGTTTCTTCCGCCAGTTCTTCCTCTGCCAGCCGTTCTTCTTTGCGTTCCTCCGCCCAGACGCGTATTTCCGGAAGTTTCCCAAACAAACCGCAAAACAATATCGTCAGCGTAAGAAATGTCCCCGCGGCAAATTTTATCGCTTTTTCTTCCACGTATGACCCCTTTATCGATTTTTACTAAATGCCTTAATACACAAATTGCTTTCTTCTACGTCGCCCGCATTCTCCCAGTCGTCGCCGTTTGGACTGATATACCCTTCGCCGTCGTCAAGAATTACGTCCTGTGTTATTTCGTCCGCCGCATATTCAATCGCAAGCGGATGTACCGCCCCCGGAGTAATGATATGAAGCACGACCGCATATTTTTCTCCCGCATCTACGGGTACTCCCTGATTAAAGTCCACCGTATAATATCCGGCGTTGCTGAGTTTGCCGGAAGCAACCGGAACTCTGTTTTCAAGCGACGTGATATCTTCAAAATTTTTTACCACATACAGTTCATATTCCGAATTTTTTCCGGTTGCATAAAATCCGGCCGCCGTTATCATCTCGTCGGAACCTGCTGTAAATACATTGGCTCCGAAAATACTTTCTTTATTATATCCCATCTGTCCGACCCAGCCGCACAAATCGCTTTGATAAATATGATCATAATTATCGGCATTTTCAATTCCCGTATATACCACATTATGAGTGCCTACATTCGTATCGTAATAGGAAATATAAAATATGCCGTCTTCTCCGAAATCGGGGCCCCAGCTGTTCTGACAGATAAACGCGCCGTCGCCTTCCAAATCCGCTTTGAAATGATCTTTGGAATAGTTATCGTCCCAACCAATTATGATAACGTCATGATTCGGCTTTTCCGTTCCGATATAGCAGTAAGCATTCGCCCCGGAATTAAAATATTCCGACTTCGACGACGAATTCCGCAGCGCATTATAAATGGACGTCTGCACACCCCCGTATTGAAATACCGCTTCCTTTATCTTTTCATAATCCTTTCCGTCAATAATCTGCATTTCCTGCACATGTTTTACAGCAGTCAGAGTCTCGTCTGTTTTTCCGTCGCCGTACGGATCGTCTTTTTCGTGAACCGGCCCCTTCCAGGAAGCCAGATAGGCCATCGCCATTGTATATTCTCCTCCGTCCTGCTGCGATACGTGAAACCCGTTGCACAGCGTCATATGATCGACGGAAAACTGAAATTCCTCCTCAGGCAGCAGTACGGATTCCATTGCACTAAGCGCCGCAAACGACCAGCAGGTTCCATAACTTCCCTGATTCCTGATATCTGATACGCGGGAACGTTCTCGCAAATCGTACCGGGTAGGAAGCGCGGCCAGACTTTCCGGAGCCTCCATAAACACCGCCTGATTCTCCTGAATATTCCAGGTATAAGAATAATTCAGAAAAGAAGTCAGCGCATTTAAGCTGACATAATATTCGTTTCCTCTGTTCGTAAACGGCGACAACGCCGATTCTTCTCTGCCGTTTACGTCAATCCGGTCCTGATTCAATAAAAAAAGGAGCCTGCTGTTATACTTTTCCACCATAAGCGTATCACTGTCGTAAACATGCGCGCTGCAATTGAGCGCATCCCGTAAAACAGCTACCGGAATCATAATATTCAGATTTTCATCCATATAAAAATGGTAATTTTCATTGGTGTATTCCTTATTATCAATCACTACAGAAAGCAACGTATCGTTGACGCTTGCGGCAATCAGCGGATTCCATGTTTCACTTTCAAGCGAAGCCCCGCGAAAGCTGTCTGTCTCCTGAAAGGTCTCTGTAAACGAATTGAATTTAAAAACAAGGCTTATGATCAGCAGCATCGTAAAAGTAATATATCTTTTCGAATACTTCATAAACACTCCGGCTTCTCCTTACTGTTTTAAACCGCCTTATGTTCCCGCTTAGGCGGCTTTGGTCCCATAAACTGATAAAAATAGGTCTTAAGCATCCCGTTGTATATTTTGCGGTTTTTATCCGCTCGTTTGCCGATATACCGCTCCGCATCCGCATACCCGGTAATCAAAAACATGGACCAGGAATCCAGTCGTTTAAACGACTCTCCGATCTCACGGTAGAGTCCGGGAAGCGACTCTTTCTCTTCCAGACGTTCCCCGTAAGGCGGATTACTGATAATAAAGCCATACTTTTTCGGATGACTTAAATCCGCCGCACGGCGCTGCTGAAAATGAATCATATGTTCAACACCCGCTCTTTTCGCGTTCTCTCTTGCAGCTTTCAATACTCCGGTGTCAATGTCATAGCCCTGTATGTCGGTTTTAATCGAAGTATCAACCAGATCTTCGGCTTCTTTGACACACTCATACCACAGCTTTTTCTCAATCAGGCCCGTCCATTGCTCCGCGGTAAACGCGCGGTTCATTCCAGGCGCAATATTGGCAGCAATCATCGCGGCTTCAATCGGAAACGTTCCGCTTCCGCAAAACGGGTCAACCAGAATGCGTTCCGCCCTCCACGGAGTCAAAAGAATCAAAGATGCTGCAAGCGTCTCCGTAATCGGCGCAAGTCCCGCCATTGTTCGATACCCTCTTTTATGTAACGAATCTCCTGAGGTATCCAGCGCTACCGTTACCTCATCCTTGAATAGAAATACCCGTACCGGATAAGGCGCGCCATCCTCCTTGAACCATTCTTGTTTGTATTTCTGCTTCAGCCGTTCTACCATTGCTTTTTTTACAATCGACTGAATATCGGAAGGACTAAAAAGCTTACTGTTAATTGAGGATGCCTTCTTAACCCAAAACTTCCCGTCGGACGGAATATATTCCTCCCACGGAAGATCCTTTACTCCCGTAAAAAGCTCTTCAAAGGTCTTTGCATAAAATTTTCCTACTACAAGCAGTACGCGCTCTGCCGTCCGCAAAAAAATATTCGCACGGCAGATTGCCTCTGCATCTCCTATAAATGTAACTCTTCCATCTTCTACTTTTGTGATTTCATAACCCAAATCATATATTTCCCGCTTTAAAACCGCTTCCAGTCCAAAATGACATGGAGCCAACAGTTCATATGTTTTCATAAACCCTCTCATTTCCGCCTGTTCCGTTTACTATGCTCCGTTAAAATGGCAGCAGGCCTTATATGCGGCTCTTATGTAAACTTCCATCCCTAAGGAATCGTTTCCAACGCTTTTATGATATAGCAATATATTATCCGTTCTATTTTAAACTGTCAATCTTTAAAATATTCCTTCATCGCATGCACACCGCCAATTACCGTATACGTCTCAAAACCTGCTTTTCCAAGCTTTCTGGCCGCCAACAGGCTGGTACTGCCATATTCACAATAAAAGATATAAACCTTCCTTCTGGAAAATCTGCACATCCATGCATCCGAATCCTCGTATGGCCGGTTAATTGCTCTTTTATAATGATATTTCCGATACTCCTCCGGCTCTCTGACATCAATCACAACCGCCTGCTTACGATACTGCAGCATACTGATTTCATTTGGATGTATTGTATTAAATCCCATTTGTCCATCCTTCCTTATAAGATTATCCATTGTCTTTTCCTACCCGCTCCTGACAAGGGCGTACATGGTAGGAAAAAAGGAACAGACTACAAATTCTTTTGTAATCTGTTCCCTTTTACATCATATGCTTCTTTTTCCGTATCGTTACAGTCTGCCGTTAGTCGTTTCTGCTGTTCGAAGAGCTATTGGAAGAGCTGTTAGACGAACTGTTGGAAGAGCTGTTAGACGAACTGTTGGATGCCTTGTTAGAGGACTTATTGGACGCCTTGTTAGAAGACTTGTTGTTTGCGTTCTCGTAGCTGTTCTGCTCGTTCTGATTCTGTCCATAGCTGTTCTCATAATTGCAGTTCGTGCTTTTGTTCTTTGTATCCATATTCTTTGCCATTTCTTTTTACCTCCTTTGATTTACTGCAAGTATATTATTTGATTGTTTTCAAAAAATATACCTCAATTCGGAAATCGGTAAAAAAAACAGCTTAGCCTACATTTGATAAAATAGCAGATTCTCCCTTAACTCCGGTGTAATAACGCCTCCGACCTTCTTGTATTTTTCATATACGCCCGCGATCCGCTGTATTTTTTTCACTGCTTCGGTCTCCGCTTTTGTAATCTGCGTTGCATACATCGGATTTGCCTTCAGCTCCGTTCTGATCTCCTTCGGGAACGGACAATAACGCAAAAGAACGTCCCTTGCAACCTTGTTTAAACGGAAACTTCCCTTTGATTCATATTTAATCCAGTTTTGGTAATCTTTTACAAATACTTCTCTGTAACTGTTTCTGGAGCGTGCCAGCGTGTTTTTAATTTTTTCCTTCGCATCCGGCGACAATTCATGATTCTTCTTGTAAAACTGAATATAATCGCAATACTCCGATGTCAGAGACTTCTCACGGATATCGTTCCAATGAACGCCCTGCTCTTTCCGGCAAATTTCCCAACGGAAACGTCCCGTAATTTCAACCATCATCTCATCCAAATCGGCAGCCGTAAAAATCGGCAGTAAGAAACGGCCCGGCGTATCGCTTTTTACTCCTGCGGTTTCCTGCCACATCATCGCCTTTGTTCCTGCGTTCGGCATTAAAATGACATCCGGCAGTACCTCGCACATCAGCATTTCCCTGGTAATATCACGGTCCGGATCAGAAAATGCACGCTCACGGTAAAATACGGAATAATCCACTTTCCGGACCTTGTTCATTGCTTCCTCAATTTTTGCGGCCGTTACGAGCATTTTGTCAATGGAATTGATGAGGTCATAATCTCCCAAAACCGGACAAAACGTAGTAACCTTTCCGTACGTAATCTTATTTCCGGAGGTAAACATATTCTGAATTTCAAATTTTACCTTCATTTCCTGATTCTTTGCCAATACCGCAACCTGCTCCTGACGAATGGAACCGCTTTTGCGTAAATCAGCCAAATATGCCGGATAGTCCAAATCAAATTCATTTCTGGACGGTTCCCGTTCTCCGGCATATACTTTCTTCAACCATGTAAAGATGGTGTATATATGCTCCGACTGACAAATATCCAAATGCTCCGTCAAATCATAAAGAGCATTTGAATTTTCCTCTCCTGCCATCTGAACATCCATAAAGCCAAAATTCAAAAACATTTGAATCACCGGCGTCAGAGAGCTCTCTTCCTTTACCGCTCTCATAAATGCCTTATAATAGATATCATAAAAAACAGTTGCAAGCTGTCTTCTGAGCTTATATGCTTCTCCGTCCGTAGATAAAATATCAGGCAGATTCCGATACGCCTCAATTGTCTGACGCATATTTTCAATCTCCGCTTCTTCCACGCCGGCAAAAGTTAATATGTGTTCAAGGCAATCCTCTGGCAGACCTGCATTCTTTTCCGCACTGCCGGAAGCAGCCGCAGTATCTTCCGCAGACATATTTTCAAAATCCTGGCTCTTATATTCGTTCACGCGATCACTCAGCAATTTTGCATCATAGATTTTCAGCTTCTGAACAAATTCCACAATTAAAGCAACTTCTTTTTTAATCGGAGCCAAATCAAACTTTTTCATACCGGCACGCATTGTAAGGTCAAAATATAAACGGAACATATCATTTTCCGATTCCGCAAGCAGAATCTCTTTATTATAAAGAAGATACTTTACCATTTCCCCGATACCCTGCGTAAAACGTCTCATCTGTGCGGAAGCCTCCATAATAACGCCAACGCAGAGACTGTCGTCCTTTTCCATTAACTGCAAATATTCCTGCATATAATTCTTTACAAGACTGACACTGTTATTTACTTCCCAGTTTTCTGCTTTGTGCTGCATCTCCAGCGGTTTAAAATAATCCATTCTGGAAAAAGCCTGTTCTTCAAGCTGATAGCTGCCGCAAATTGCTTTATATTCGTTATAAACAGTTTCTACAAATACATGGAATTGACGAGTTTTTACCTGCAGTTCCGCATACAGACAAATCATCTGATGCCGTTGTTCAATCGCTGCACGCAAAAAAATACTCCTGAGATTTTTTTGGCCGGAAAGAATCTTTTTTAAGTCTTCCGCATTCTCACATGGTATGACGGCAAGCGCCGCGTCCGTACCGGCAATGTAATCGCACATATACCGGTCGCCTTCCAACATACCGATAATTGCGTTTTTTTCAAGCGTTACCTGTGCAAAATCAAATTTCTGAATGACAGAACCGCTCTGAATCAGATACCATCCCTGTACAATATCCTTTCTTTTTGCTACTAACTGACCCTTTTGCACTTTTAATAAATCCATGCTGCCACCCGTTACTTTCTAAAAAATTTTTTCTTTCAATACTATATAGTATCTCTTATTTTTTTTAAATTGTCTATTCTTTTTTATCAAAACCTGTCAGATAAAATGTAAGAAAAAAAGACCCTGAAAACAAATGCTTCCAGAGCCTTCCTACCGTGCGCGAGAGGATTCGAACCCCCGACACCTTGGTCCGTAGCCAAGTGCTCTATCCAGCTGAGCTACGCACACTCATTCCTTTTCCGATGTCTCTGCATCGAATGCCGGCGACCGGAATCGAACCGGTACTGTATTGCTACAACAGGATTTTAAGTCCTGCGCGTCTGCCAGTTCCGCCACGCCGGCATAAATCAAATGGGACCTATAGGGCTCGAACCTATGACCCTCTGCTTGTAAGGCAGATGCTCTCCCAGCTGAGCTAAGACCCCATAACGACCTAAGCGGGACTCGAACCCGCGACCTCCGCCGTGACAGGGCGGCGCTCTAACCAACTGAGCCATT
>CANPGM010000063.1 GCA_947573605.1 uncultured Roseburia sp.
TGTGTGTGTTGTTGGCGCTCTGCGCCTCTGCTCTTAACGCTGTGTTGTTCATGTGCGAACCTCCTTAAATTATTTTTTGCATATAAAAAGGACTAAGTCCTTTAAAGCCATAGCTTTTAGAATTTAGTCCTAATCGAGAGAATGTATCTTTGTCAGATACACGAAAGGGAAGCCAAAGCCTCCCTTTCGATCATTATATATAGATTTTGCAAATAATATCTTTAAATCGGTTCGCCTTTGTATACTCGGAATGGTGTTTCATGTACTCCTGCACATCTTTCCTTGTAATAACAAGCGTTGTGAAGTAAAAATATTTGCGTTCCTCTATTTTCCTACATTGGCAATCGCTGCCTGTGCCGCTGCCAGTCTCGCAATCGGTACACGGAACGGCGAGCAGGATACATAGTCTAAACCAATCTTATGGCAGAACTCTACGGAGGACGGATCTCCGCCATGCTCGCCGCAGATTCCGACATGAAGCTTCGGATTTGCCGGCTTGCCAAGCTTAATTGCGGTTTCCATAAGCTTTCCTACGCCTGTCTGGTCAAGCTTTGCAAACGGATCATTTTCAAAAATCTTTGTGTCATAATATGCATTTAAGAACTTGCCCGCGTCGTCTCTGGAGAAACCGAAGGTCATCTGCGTCAGATCGTTCGTTCCGAAGCAGAAGAAATCTGCATCTGCTGCAATTTCATCCGCAGTAAGAGCCGCTCTCGGAATTTCAATCATCGTACCTACTTCATATTCCAGCTTCACGCCTGCAGCAGCTATTTCAGCGTCCGCAGTCTCAACAACAACTTTCTTTACATATTTTAATTCTTTTACTTCACAGATAAGCGGAATCATAATTTCCGGTTTTACCGTCCATTCCGAATGCGCCTTCTGAACATTGATTGCCGCACGGATTACCGCTTTTGTCTGCATCTTTGCAATTTCAGGATACGTAACCGCAAGACGGCAGCCTCTGTGTCCCATCATCGGATTGAATTCATGCAGAGAAGCGATTATATTCTTAATTACGTCAGCCGGTTTTCCCTGTGCGTCCGCGAGCTTTTGAATATCGGCTTCCTCTGTCGGAACAAATTCATGGAGCGGCGGATCCAGGAAACGGATGGTAACCGGATTTCCTTCCAGCGCTTCGTATAATTTTTCAAAATCTCCCTGCTGGTACGGAAGAATCTTTTCAAGTGCAGCTTCCCTTTCTTCTACGGTATCGGAGCAAATCATCTCACGGAACGCTGCAATTCTGTCTTCTTCAAAGAACATATGTTCCGTGCGGCACAGACCAATTCCTTCCGCACCAAGTTCGCGGGCTTTCTTTGCGTCTGCGGGAGTATCCGCATTCGTTCTTACTTTTAATGTTCTGTATTTATCTGCCCAGGCCATAATTCTTCCGAATTCACCTGCAATTGTAGCATCAACGGTCGGAATCTGACCGTCATAAATATTACCGGTCGTTCCGTCGATAGAAATATAATCTCCCTCATGATACTCTTTGCCTGCCAGCGTAAACTTTTTGTTTTCCTCATCCATCGCAATATCGCCGCAGCCAGAAACACAGCAGGTTCCCATACCGCGTGCAACTACAGCAGCATGAGACGTCATACCGCCGCGGACAGTCAAAATACCCTGAGAAGCCTTCATACCGGTAATGTCTTCCGGCGAAGTCTCAAGACGGACAAGCACTACTTTCTCGCCTCTTGCGCTCCAGGCTTCGGCATCCTCTGCAGAAAATACAATTTTGCCGCAGGCAGCTCCCGGAGAAGCGCCCAGACCTTTTCCGACCGGAGTCGCAGCCTTTAAAGCGGCCGTATCAAACTGCGGGTGGAGCAAAGTATCCAGATTACGCGGATCAATCATAGCAACGGCTTCTTTTTCGGTTCTCATTCCTTCGTCTACCAGATCGCAGGCAATCTTTAATGCGGCCTGCGCCGTTCTCTTGCCGTTTCTGGTCTGCAGCATAAATAATTTCCGATCCTGAATCGTAAACTCCATATCCTGCATATCTCTGTAATGCTTTTCAAGGGTTGCACAAACCTCTTTAAACTGCTCGAATACCTCAGGCATGACATCTGCAAGCGCGGAAATCGGCTGCGGCGTACGAACACCCGCAACTACATCCTCGCCCTGCGCGTTCATAAGAAATTCGCCCATAAGCTGTTTCTCACCGGTCGCCGGATCTCTGGTAAACGCAACACCGGTACCGGACTCATCGGACCAGTTACCAAACGCCATTTCCTGTACGTTTACGGCTGTGCCCCAGGAGTAAGGAATATCGTTGTCGCGGCGGTATACGTTTGCACGCGGATTATCCCAGGAACGGAATACGGCCTGAATTGCTCCCATTAACTGCTCCTTCGGATCGTCCGGGAAATCCTGACCGATTTTTGCCTTATATTCCGCCTTAAACTGATTTGCAAGCTCTTTCAAATCGTCTGCAGTCAGGTCTACGTCCTGCGTAACGCCTCTGTCTGCTTTCATCTTATCAATCAGCTCTTCAAAATACTTTTTACCTACTTCCATAACTACGTCTGAATACATCTGAATAAATCTTCTGTAACAGTCGCGCGCCCATCTTTCATTGCCGGTCTTTTTCGCCACGACTTCAACAACCTGCTCATTTAAACCGAGATTTAAAATCGTGTCCATCATACCCGGCATGGATGCTCTTGCGCCGGAACGAACGGAAACAAGAAGCGGATTCTCCAAGTCGCCGAACTTCTTTCCGGTAATCTCTTCCATCTTTACAATATACTCGTTAATCTGCGACTGAATTTCGTCGTTAATCTTTCTGCCGTCTTCATAATACTGTGTGCAGGCTTCTGTCGTAATCGTGAAACCCTGCGGCACCGGAAGCCCCAGATTTGTCATTTCCGCAAGATTCGCGCCTTTACCGCCAAGAAGCTCACGCATATCAGCGTTGCCTTCCGTAAACAGGTATACCCATTTGTTTGCCATTTCGATAATTCCTCCTAAACTATACTTCTAATACGGGAAAAACAAAATTGTTCCCCGTCATCAGCAAAATTATGTGCCTGTCCCAACACGCACACATCTATAATATCATAATCTGCCCAAAAGGCAACAATTATTTTGGTATTTTTTTCCTCATTTTTGGGCACATTTCACAATTTGGAATATAGTTTCACATAATGAAACTCAATATCCGGTAATAACAGAAAAAGACTGCCGCGCCTGTAATTGCTGTATCCAGGTGCGGCAGTCTTGCTTTTGCCTTTTCCGATTTTACCACATAATCGTAACTTTAAATAAATCTCCGTCAACCGCTACATCAAAACTGCCTTTTTGCGCCTCCGTAAAGCTTTTTGCAATGGCCAGCCCAAGTCCGGAACCTTCCGTATTTCTTGATGCGTCTCCCCGAACGAACCGGTCGGTCAATTCCTCCGGTCTGACGTTTAGTTCAAACGCAGACATGTTTTTGATTACAATCCGCACTCTCCCGTTTTCCCTTGCCACTTCAATATAGACACGGCTGTTCGGCATCGCATATTTTTGTATATTGACAAACAGATTTTCAAAAATGCGGTATGTTTTTTGATTATCCAAAAACAGCAGAACCTTTTCCTCCGGCACACTCCATCGAAGTTCAATGCCCGCGGCCTCGTAGGAATCCGCATGTTCAATGGAAACCTGTTTCATCAGATTTACTACGTCTACCTCAATCAAATTTAGAGTGATACTGTTGCTGCTTGCCTTACTGACCTCAAATAAATCTTCAATCAATACCTTAAGGCGCAGCGCCTTACGATCGAGCGTATCAATATACGAACGGCGCTCTTCTTCTGTAATATCTTCTTTTTTCAAAAGCTCCACATAAGTAGTAATCGCTGTAAGCGGTGTTTTCAAATCATGAGACACATTCGTTATTAATTCTGTTTTTGTCCTCTGGCTCCTCGTTTCCTCGTCAATCGCCCGTTTCAGCCCTGTTCGGATTTTAAACAGTTCGCCTTTAAACGGTTCAAATACTCCAATGTCCTCGGTAATAATAGAGTCTAAATCACCCTCCGCAATCCGGCTCGTCGCCCTCATTAAAATCTGATAATCCCTTGCGATTCTGTCATAATACCGTTTAATCAGATAAAACAATACCAGCGAATAAATAAGAAGCCCGAACATTCCAAACAGCCACATGTACAGTATTATCGCCAGTATTAAGAAATTAATAACAACTACTTTTATTAATGTCCTCGTCGATTTTTCACTGAAATCAATATGCTCTACTTCCGCTGCAAACCTGTGCCAGCGCTTTTTCAGCCAGGGAAACACCTGATAAATCAAACTGTACTGCATCACATACTCCAGGAAACCAATTGAAAACAACGGGCGGAACGCCAGCATGGTACAATAGGCGATTCCATATATGGCAAACGTGCCTGCTGCAATTTCTATAAAGTATCCGGTCAGCTCAAACGAACCGTACATAATCAGGTTTCGGATACTCTGCACACCATACAACTGATAATTATGGATCAGGTTGCAAAACTGGTCGTACAGGCTGCACACCAGAATAACGCCGACGCAAGCCGCCTCCAGCACATACCAGTTTCCTTTTCTCTCAAAGGTAAGTTCCGGCCATATTTTTTTATTCGTCATAAGAATTACCAGAATCAGCAAAGATCCGATAGTCGCAAAATACAGCCAAATCGCCTGATCTGCCAGTTCCGAACCCGGATTATTGGAAAAATCTTCAAAATAAAGCGGCAGCGAAGCTCCTACGCCATATGGAATACCATAAACTACCGTAAACGAACGGATACGGTCCGCCGAAACAGACGTCTCGTACGATGCGGCATAATCCGCTATAAGTTCAAACAGCGATTCCTGACGATCCGCCCGTTCCATACTTTTTACCAGATTCTCCGCAGAGGTACCGTCAAAGGAACGTGCTTTGATATCCAGGGCTCCCTTTTCATCAAAAGAAAGAATCATATATGTTTCGTATTCTTCTCTGATAAGCGCTTCGTTCGGTTTTTCCGCCAGAACTTCCGCAATATGGCGATTCGTGTTCTTCCGTTCCGCAACGCCGTCCGTTACATAATAATCAATCTTCGATCGATAATTTTCAAATTCACCGCTCCACTGTAAAAGATACTGTTCCACCTGATCCAGATCACTCTCACTGGCTGTTTCATAATCTTTTACATACAGCTCATAAGCTTTCAGACTGTTCCCGGCTTCCTGCTCCTTTTGCTCCAGATAGAGAACATAGCAGCCGTGATACAGTTCCCATACCGCGTCCCTGTTAATTTCCTTTTCTTCGGCTGCCGTCTCCGATTTATTTTTTTCCACCTGAATATTGATCAGAGAAAAAAAACAGAGATTTACAATTGTAGCAATTAAAAGTACGCCTACTGTAATTACTACTCTTTTGCTACGGCTGTTTTTCCATTTTATATCCAACGCCCCACACCACCTTCAAATATTTTGGGTCCTTCGGGTTAATTTCTATTTTATCCCGGATGTTTCTTACATGAACCATAATCGTATCCGTATTAATTGCCTTTTCGTTCCACACTCTTTCGTAAATCTCTTCCGCAGAAAACACGCGCCCCGGATTCTTCATCAACAGAGCCAGTATTTTAAACTCAATCGGCGTAAGTTTCACCGGCTTTCCGTCCGCAAAAAACTCAACCGTGTCCTCATTCAGTTCCAGCCCTCCGATCGTATAAACCCGTTCGTCCTGCATCACGGCTCCGCCCTTGTTTAAAAACTTCGTGTACCGGCGGAGCTGCGAATTTACCCTCGCCAAAAGCTCCAGCGGCGTAAACGGTTTTGTCACATAATCGTCCGCTCCGATGTTCAGCCCGATGACTTTATCCGTTTCCTCGGATTTGGCCGACAGCATAATAACCGGAAAATCATACTTTTCCCGAAGGCGCATCGTCATTGTCACTCCGTCCATCCGGGGCATCATAATGTCTACGATTGCCAGATGAATTTCATTTTGTTCCATAACGGAAAGCCCTTCCACCCCGTCTGCCGCCTTAAAAACCTTATAATTCTGACTTTTTAAAAAAATCTCTATTCCGTCTCTGATTTCCCGATCGTCTTCTACGACTAAAATATTAAATTCTTCGTTTTTCAATGGTTCCATACATACACTCCTGACCGTTTTCGTTTTATTGATTTACTGCGTCTTTCGTCTGGTGTGTATATCTTAACACATGCCGTCGGTAAAAAGAAAGCTTTTGCTTTCCCGCTCCGCACACTTCTTTTACTTCGCTGTAATATTCCGCCGCCCTTAAAGCAACGCGCGGCTCCGAATATTCTTCCGCCGTCTCTTTTCCGTTTTCCGTCAGTTTCTTTCGGACTTTTCCGTCTTCCGTCAGACCTAATATCCGTTCGGCCCATTCCTGCGTATCCTCCGCCGTTAAAAACCCATTTCCGCCGTCTTTAATTATATCTTCTACTCCGCTGGCTTTCACTGCTACAATCGGCGTACCGGCCGCCATTGCTTCCAGAATCACAATCCCCTGCGTCTCCGATTTCGATGAAAACAAAAATGCATCCGACGCACTTAAATAGCAGGGAATCTCATCATTTGCCAGTTTCCCGGCCAGGATAATGTGTTCCGAAAGGCCAAGCTCTTCCGCCCTCTTTAGAAGATGTTCCCGCTCCGGTCCCTCTCCGATCAGCAAATGGCGAAAGGTTTTCCGGCGCTTCGTCAGTCTTTCTTTTAACACGCTTAATCCTTCAAGCTGAAAATCAAGATTTTTCTCTTTCGCAAGTCTTGAAATCGTACAGAACAAATAATCGGCCTCTCCGATACATGCCTTTCTGATTTCTTTCGACCGCCGCTGATCAGGCAGAAAGTTTTTCTGCGGTATTCCGGTCGGAAGAATTTTAATCGGCGTACTGATTTCACCGGTTTCCAAATGCTCCTTCATGCCGGGAGTCGGCGCCAAAAGCAAGTCGCAGTGATTGCTGAAATATGTCAGATATCGTTCCACTGCCTTCGTATGTTTCTCGACCTGCTGCAGCGGTTTGATATAATGAAGATATGCCTCATACCTCGTATGATAAGTAAATACAACCGGTATTCCGTATTTTTTCCGCAGCAGCAAAGCAATATTGCCCACAATCGCGGGGTGGTGCACATGTATCACTTCAATTTGATACTCCCGCACTTTCTCTTCAAACAGCTTTGTAAGAACATTCGGGACCGGCGCTCCCGCAATTTTCATCGGGAAAGAGGGATAACGGATCACAAATTCCTCTTCCGTCTGATTTTCATAACTTGGCGCAAACACATAAACCATATGTCCCTGCTGCCTCAGCGCTTCCGAGAGATGCTCGATGGAAATCGGCACGCCTCCCATATAGGGCTTATAATTGTTGGTAAACATTGCAATATTCATTTCTATTCCCCCGCTTTCGCAGATATTTAAAACTGAAACATGGTAAATACCGTTTCTCCGAACAGATATCCGGCGCCTACAAACACGAGATTCCAAACCGCAATCCCGAACGCCGAGCTGATACAGTAATTCTTAAAATTCATCTTCATCACACCGGCCGGAATCGAGATCAGCGTCCGCACCATCGGCACCAGTTTGCTGACAAAAATCCCCATGCTGCCCTTTTCCTGCAGATACCTGATTTTATCTTCAATCAGCGCCTGCTGCTTCGGAAAGCGCTTATAATATTTCTTCAGAAACAATCCGCCGCCCGCTCTTCCGAGCCAGTATAAAATAATGCTCCCGGTCAGTCCTGCCAATATTGTAATCATCATTGTAATAAAAAAATTTAAGTTTCCTCTCGCCGCCCAAATCCCTGCGACCGGCATAATCACTCCTGCCGGAAATCCCGGCAGATTCAGATATTCCAGCAATACGATTACATAAATGGCAATCGGTCCGAAATCGACAAAATACTGCATGATCGCCTCAAAATCCATATTCCGCTTCCTTTCCGCGCTGCAGCTTTCAAACTGTATTAACGCGCTTTTGTTTTACTGGGTTTATCATAATCAGGGAATCTAAAGATGGCTTGCAGAAAACATGAAAGATTTTCTTAAGAAAAAAATAAAATATCCTCCGGATATTTGCATCTGTGGAATATTTATGTTATTTTGATGTCAGGGAGGCGAGAAAATAATGTGGCTGGTTTTTGCTTTGGGTTCATCCGTTTTTGCTGCGCTGACGTTATACTATTACAAAGCGCTGCAAATGGAAGAAGTATCAAAAGTTGTTCCTATTGATAAGCTTAGTGTCGTTTTTACAATGATACTTGCAGCGCTGCTGCTGCATGAACAGTTTACCTTGAAATCCGTTACAGGCTGCATCCTGATTGGCATAGGAACATTACTTATGGTAATGTAAATCTGACCGCGCTTAACGTTCCTGAATCAGTTCTCTTAAAAAGCTATTTCTTTTGATGAACGTGACAAAAATTGTGACAAAAATATAGTACGAATTGAAAGATGATATGAATACATGTAATAAATAAGGAAATAAAAATAGCCGGAAACCATTGATTTTACTATAAAATCATTAAGTTTCCGGCTTTTTTAAGCTGCTGACGGGAATCGGACCCGTGACCTCCGCACTACCAATGCGACGCTCTACCGACTGAGCCACAGCAGCATT
>CANPGM010000064.1 GCA_947573605.1 uncultured Roseburia sp.
TACCCCATAGTAAAAATACCTTCTCCTAAAAACAACAGCAGACCGAGAGCTGTTCTTTTTTTGTTTTATAGGGTTCGGGTGTCAAAAGGCAAATCGAATAGACTGCCTTTTGACACCCGAACCCTTATAGAAAACTGCGTTGCAGGCTGCGTGTAAGAGAGTGCGAAGCACTCTTTTTTTTCTTTTGTTTCGTCTGTTCCTGTGGTAAGATAAAGTTAGATCAGGGAAGGGGGATGGTCTTATGGAAAAAATCGTAAATGCGATTACGGTATTTAAAAACAGGTATGAAAGTATTGCGGAGAACGGATCTGCAAAAATTGTCGGCAGAGAGGAATTTACGCTTCTGCTAAGCGGAATTGCGACATGCAGAAAGACGCCTGGAATTCCGGTACATATGGGATATGAAACACTGTATCATTGTGACGACGAGGCGTCGGTACAACAGGTAAAGGCGCATCTGGAGCAGATGTTCGGAGTAAAAGATAAGGATTCGCTGATGAAGGCCTGTTACCATATTTATTCCGGGTGCAGCGAATACGAGCAATTCATGACATTTTGGAACGGCGCGCCTTTATTTGACAGGAAGCAGTTAAACGAGGACGGAGAAAAGGGATTTTCACGCTGTATAAAGCTTGCGGAATATTTTCGCCCGATTGTCGGGGAAAAGGGATTTTACGCGTGGGATATCAATGAAAGAATCGGGCTTTGCAGAACGGCGGCTGCCTGCGGAATCATTTCCGACGAGGAATTTTGGGAAATTACGGATATGTGGGTATGTCAGGCGCAGGTATTTTATCACTCGTTTGCGGAGTATGCAGTGAGCTGTCTCTGCGGAGCGATTTATGAGATGGGCAGATATGGCGACGACGATTTGGGACAGTTCTTTGAGATTAATCTGAATGTGCTGGAGCATCTTCTTGAGGAAGGCGGAGCATGGCAGAGGGCGCGCTGGTATGTCCCGAAAGAGCGGGAATGGGCTGTTTTGCTCGACAGCAATACGGGATGCATTATCACAAAAAAGGCGCTGGATACGCAGATGAATTATATGTACAGAGAGGAGCCGATGAAGGAATATCCGGACAGCGGCTGGCGTTTTTTTGCGGGAGACGAACCGGAGGACTATATCGGAAATTCGGAGAACTCATCCGTATGTGCGCTGAATACAATCTGCAATTTATATCCTGAGATTATGGCGTTTATTTATGCGGAACCGGGAAGGAAGTTTGGCCGTCATGAGAACGGATGGGAAGAGGAAACGTAAGACCGGCAGGAATTGAAAGGCGGGGACATGAATGAGGATAGGCCATGTGGCGATGTATGTGAAAGATTTAGAGGGGATGAAGCATTTTTTTGAACGTTTTTTTGACGCCAGGGCAAACGGGGGATACGAGAATCCGAAAAGCGGTTTGAAAACATATTTTCTTTCTTTTGACGACGGAATGCGGCTGGAACTAATGAATCTGCCTCAGATGAACGTGCAGAAAAAAAGTCTGGCAATGATGGGATATATTCATTTGTCATTTTCTACGGGAAGCAGAGAGAAGGTCGACATTCTGACGGAACGGCTTTATGAAGCCGGTTATGAAGTATTAAGCGGACCGCGGATTACCGGAGACGGTTATTACGAAAGTCTGATATTAGGACCGGAAGACAATCAGATTGAAATTACAGTCTGACAACAGTGTGAGAAGAAATTCTAAGGTTTAAAGCAGGAGCAGTTTCAAAAAGGCGCCTGGAAATCACGGACATTCTTTGTACAGATTTGAGATTCAAAGGAGCGATATCGTGGAAGTTAATGTGGATGACAGAAATATAGTTGGCATCTTACTTAAAACGGAACGGCTCAGGCAGGGGAAGAGCCAGAAAGAGGTCTGCTGCAATATCTGCGTTCCTTCCTATTTAAGTAAAATTGAGCATGGCGCGGTTTGCGCGGATACGAAGCTTCTTGCAATGCTGTTTTTACGGCTTGGCATTGTTTATGAAACGGACGATACGGTGCTTGCAGAATGGGAAAAGCAGATAAAGTCCTGGTTTTACTGTCTTCATTACAATCTGGAGCGGAAGCCGCTTTATGAGAAATTAAAGACGAATGAGGCGAAACTTAGCTGCAGCATATATGCCGTTGACTGGCTTTTAATCAGAGCTTTTGAAGAAGACGAAACGGCAATGGATTTACTTGCAGGGCTGGAAAGTCATATGAATGTCGTGCAGCAGGCATATTTGAAACTGCTCTGCTGTTATTATGGGCGTACAAAGGAGCAAAGCGAATCGGTTCGCTTCTGCAGAGAGGCCAGCGACGTTTTAAATAATTCGTTTGCATTTGGATGGCTTTGCCAGATGTTTTTTGTGACAGGCGATTATTTTTCGATTCATGAAATGGAACAGCGTATGACGGCTGCAGCGATTGAAGAGGGAAATACCTATGCGCTTGCAGATTATTATCTGTTAAACGGCAGTGCCTATGCCTGTGTTAATATGGAACGTATGATGATGGTAAATTATGAACGCGGCATGAGGCTTTTACAGAATACGGGCTGGCAGAAGGAGCTGGCGAGTTGCTACTATAATATAGGAGCTACGTATATCAGTTTAAAAAAGTACGATCTGGCGTTGGAATATCTGGAGAAAGCGGAGTGGGAGGAAAGCAACAGGATTTCGATTCTCCATAAAAAAGCGGTGGCCTGTATTCGGATAGGAAAGAAGGATACGGCAAAAATGTTCCTTTCAAAGATGCGGGATCTGCTGGATCAAACCGGAAATGCGTTAGAGGCGGATTTGCTGAAATATGAAGAGGCGGTTATGGAGTGTGAAGAGGGATTTCTGGACGATCCGAAGTATCTGGAACTTCTGGAGCGGCTGATAAAGGCAATAGAGAGGGAGTTGCATTTCGGTCACCTCTACTTTTATCGGGACGTGATGATTTCGGCATGCAAAAGGCAGCGAAAATACAAAACGGCGCTTGAATTTGAAGAAAAAATTTCTTCTCATATTAAAATATAGACGCTTAAAGCCACAATAAATCAATAATATTTCCCAAAAAGAAAGGTTTTACATCGCTTAAAGAAGAGATTATAATATGATTCGCGGAGATGCAGGATTGAAAAGTTATGTTTTCAATCTCAGATTCCGGGACGCGCAGCGTCACGGAGTTCCTCTTGATTCGAATCCGCCTGCGCGGCGGAGGGAGAGGAAAAATGCGTTTCCGCGGATTTTTTTAATGGGGAGGAGATTGATGAAAAAGAAAGAAACACTGTGGACGAGGGATTTTTCCCGTATTACAATTGCAACCGTTCTCTCGGCAATCGGCGGAGAAGCAATGAACCTGCCGATTAGCCTGCTTGTGTTTGATGAAACGAATTCAACAATGCTTTCCGCACTGATTCTGGTCTGCGGGATGCTGCCGGATGTGGTATTACCGATCTTAGTTGCTCCGTTAATCGATAAAGGCGGAAAAAAAGGATGGATTGTGGGACTGGATTTGCTTTTGGCTGTGCTGTACGCATTTATGGGATTCTGGGTCGGCGGACATGAATTTGTATTTGGACTGTACCTGGGATTTACGCTTCTGGTCGGTACGATTTCCGTATTTTACCGGTTGGCGTATGACGCGTGGTACCCGGATTTGATTCCTGCCGGGTTTGAACAGAAAGGGTATGCGGTGAGTACGGCAATTTATTCTTTTGTCGTAATTTTTGCCGCTCCGGTTACCGCATATTTTTATGAAAGGGTAAGTATGCAGCAGATGTTTTTTCTTGTTTCCGGCATTACGTTTGTATCTGTTTTGACCGAAAGTTTTATCAGGGAAGAAAAGAAGGTAAATAAAGATAAGTATACCTTTCGGCAGTATTGCAGCGATATGAAGGAAGGATTTGTCTGGTTGAAAACAGAAAAAGGAATCCGCAATATTTATTCTTATATGAGTATCACAGAGGGAACTTCCCAGGGAATCGGTCTGATTACGCAGGCCTGGTGTCAGTCGCAGTTTTCGGCGGCGGCTTTTGGGTTCATCCGGTTTGCGGAAATGCTTGGAAGAGCCTTAAGCAGTCTGTTTCAGTACGTGAAAGAAATTCCCGTAAAGAAGCGCTATGCATTTACGAAATTTGTGTATTTTTTTTACAGTCTGATGGATATGCTTCTCCTGTTCTGTCCATATCCGGCGATGTTAGCGAACCGTTTCCTCTGCGGCGGGCTGGGGACGTCAAGCGCTACAATACGGGAGACGGCGGTAAAGTCTTATCTTCCGGCGGAAATGAGGGCGAGAGTCAATGCGTTATTCAGTGTGATTTTTGCGGTTGGCGGCGTATGTTTTCAGTTTCTTGCAGGAGTGCTCGGCGATCTGATGCCGTATCGCGCTGTGGTTCTGCTTTTGTCGGCGGTAACGATAGGCAGTATGTTCTTTTTGATCGTGCTTCCGTCAAAGGAGAACCGTCCGGTCTATGAGGCGGTACGGAAATAATAAATACTTTGGACGGTACGGAACCGTTTGGACAGGAGCCGGGACTTTTTTAAGATTCATGTCGTTGGAAAAAATTCACATGGAAAAAAGGGTTCACAAAACAGTCGCTTTTATGTAATAATACGTAACATGTTTGTAACAATTGAATGAAATCACGAAAGGAAAAGAGATGAAGTTAAAACAGGTTAGAATGTTATGTATGATTGCGGCGATTGGCGCTGCGACGGCAACCGGATGTCTGGAGGCAGGCGGCGGCAATTACGGGAACAGAGGGATGAAAACGGCAGCGGAGGCGGTGGCGAAAAGCTTTATAACGGTAGAAGGGCTTTCCGGAATCACCGAAGAAGCGGAGACATCCGCGCATACGATTCCGGAGGTTGGCTCCGGAATTGCAATCGAGC
Organism: uncultured Roseburia sp.; assembly: GCA_947573605.1. Classification (GTDB taxonomy): domain Bacteria; phylum Bacillota; class Clostridia; order Lachnospirales; family Lachnospiraceae; genus Roseburia. Next base: position 4,858 of record CANPGM010000064.1, read on the forward strand.
AGGAGGCGCCGGAAGAAACGGCTCAGGAAGCGGTACAGGAAGAGGCGCCGCAGGAGAGCAGCCTTATCATTGCGAATGTAACGGACTTTGTAAATATTCGAAGTCTGCCGAATGAAGAGGGCGAGATTCTGGGGAAACTTCACTGCGACGCCGTGGGTACGCGCCAGGGTGAGGAAAACGGCTGGTATTACATAACTTCCGGAAGCGTAACCGGCTATGTCAAAGCGGACTATGTTTTGACAGGAGCGGAAGCTGAGCAGAGAGCGGCGGAGAAAGGACGAAGGCTGGCCGAAGTAACTACACAGACGCTGAACGTGAGAACGGAACCTACGACGGAAGCATTGATACTTGGAATGGTTCCGGGCGGCGATATCCTGGAAGTGCTTTCGGAAACAGAGGGCTGGGCCGAGGTTCTTACAAATGACGGAGCAGGCTTTGTATCAACCGAATTTGTTCGGATTTATACGGAAAATAAGACGGCGGAATCCAGAGAAGAAGAGGAAGCCCGTATAAGGAAAGAAGAAGAGGAAAAGCGGGCCGCGGAAGCAAAAAGAGCGGCGGCGGCAAGTAAAAGCGCATCAGGTAATAAATCGAGCGCATCAGGAAGCGCTGCTTCGGGGAATACCGCATCAGGAAACGCTGCTTCCGGCGGCGCATCGTTCGGTTCGACAGGAAGCAGTCAGTCGTCTGATTCGGAACTTGGAACGCAGATTGTAAATTATGCGCTGCAGTTTGTCGGAAATCCGTATGTTTACGGAGGAACCAGTTTAACGGATGGAGCCGACTGTTCGGGATTTGTAATGAGCGTATTTGCAAATTTCGGAATTTCTCTGCCGAGAACTTCAGGAGAACAGGGGGCGTCCGGGTCTTCCGTTGACGGTTTGGGAAATGCGAAGCCCGGCGATTTGATTTGGTATTCCGGGCATATCGGAATTTATACCGGAAACGGACAGATCGTACATGCAAGTAATTCGAGAGACGGCATTATCGTATCGAAGGCAGACTATCGGCCTATTTTAAGCATCAGAAGAATTGTATAATCGGATAAAAAGTAAGGGAATTCTTAATTTTACAGGAATTCCCTTATTTTTTACGTTAAAGGTACCGATGTAAATACTATAAAATATTGGAATGGATTCTTAATCTGTCAGACAAATGCGCTGTGCCGAATACAGACGGTATGGACAGGAAGGATGACGGAAATTTTCATGGAAGAAAGTGGGAATGAGTTATGGCTACGAGTGTAAGAGGAGCAGGAACGGGGATGACTGCTTCCAATCTGGGGCAGGCGGCTGTCAGCAATGCGAACCGTTCTGCGGGAGGAATGAGGTCCGGAAGCAGCAATAAGACAAAGAAGAAAGCGCTAAATTATAATCCGAGGGAAATTTCGTCGCAGATTGTACGCGCGTCGAAAGCGAGAAGCGCGTCCGTAGTGCTTGTTAGAGCGAAATCAAAAGTGGGCGTTTTGGCAAGGTGTCTCGGCACAGGGCAATATAACGACGGAGAAGTACGGGCCGCAATTGCGCATGCAAAACGGGTAGTCCGGTGCGCCCAGCTTAAAGTGAATAATTTAAAAGAAGAGGAAAGGCTGAAAAAGAGGAACGATAAGGAACAGGAAGTAGGAAGAAAGCAGAAAAAGAACGAGTTAAAGCGAAGGACATATCAGAAAGAACAGGCGCTTAGGACAAAGATCGCTTTAAAGGAAACGCAGCAGGTATTGAAGGAAAAAACACGCAAGCAGGAGCTTATGCAGAAGCGCAGATTGCACCGTAATGAAGAAAACGGAAAGCTGATTGAGGCGGATATGAAGTATTTGGAAGAACAGTCAAATGCCGGAGCCAATACCGGCGCATATGCAGGCGGCGTTACGATGGATCTTTCTATGGAGGCGATGATATTAAGCGAAATCAGACTGAGCGAGCATGCGTTAGAGCTATTAGAACAGCAGGCGGTACAGGATATGGGCGGCGCAGCGGCGGACGGCGTTTCGAGTGCGGACGCGGGCGCTTCGCAGATGTCATCGGCAGCGGGCGCCGCTTCGGTCGGCGCGTCGGTTGACCTTATGCTTTAATCTAAGAAGAGCTTTGATACGGTAGAAACGGGGGAGAGAATTATGTCATTGACAATTAATGCTAACGGTTTCAATCAGGCGGAAAAGAACGTAGAGACCTTAAGAGGAAAAGAAGGCAGGCAGCAGGGCAGAACTTCCTTTTTTGCAGGTAATTCCAATATTGCGAAAGATCCGGTGGCGCTGAAGCGGAAAGAGGCGCAGCAAAAAGCGATGAAGGTCGTGCAGGATGCGTGGGCGAACGATAAATCGGTAGACGACAGTATTGAGTCAAGAAGAAAACATTATAAGGACACGGAAGCCAGACTGGAGACTTCGCGCAAAGAGCTTACCAGTATCCGGGAGGATGAGAGCGCGCTGCAGCAGATTTACGAGGTATCGGAGGATTCGAAAGAGCAGCAGGATCTTGAACTTTTAAAGAAACGGCAGGATTTCAACGAAGGGGTGACAAGCACGCCGCTGACGGAGGAAGAACGGGAGCGGTTAAAGGAGATAGACAGCAAACCGCTGACGGAGTATCAGGAACGCGCGCTTGCGCTTAATAAGCGGGCCGGAGTATTAAGGAAGGACATCAAAGATGCGCGGCAGCAGATGCGCGACGACGTAAACGATATAAAGAATATCCAGCTGGAACGTTTGAAATCAAATCCGATGGTCGACGCACAGAATGCGGCTGACGATATTATCGGGGCAGCGAATAAAGAAATTATCGGTATGGCCGTACAGGAAGCAAAAGAGGAAATCGATAAGAAGATGGAGGAAGAAGAGGAAAAAGCAAAGGACTCCGCAGAGGATAAGGAAGAGAAGGAAGAAGTGCTCGAAGCCATGCAGGAACGCCGGGCGATTCAGGAGGCGCTGGTTGAAGGGACGAAGGAGGCCATAGAAGAGGCGGAGGCAAGACGCCGCAGAAACGAAGCGCCGGATATGGAGATTACGGAGATGATCGATATTACGAAAACAGGCGCACAGACCGGAGACGTACAGAAGAGTCTGCAGGACATTAAAAACAGCATGAATCTGTTGGAAGCGGATCTGAAGGGAATAAAGGTGGACGAAGAGATTTAAATATACCATACCCATGTCAGAAGTGGATAGTAATTTATTATATCGTCAGTCAGTGTATGACTGGCGATATATTTTTTATATAATAGGAAATTCCTCCTTGCGGAGGAATCTTGAATTGAAATAGCC
>CANPGM010000065.1 GCA_947573605.1 uncultured Roseburia sp.
AAGAAATGCGATAGAGTTTTAATAACTCTTGTCGCATTTCATTTTACAATGTAGCAATCTCAGGATATTCCATCAACAGGCGCTGCATCCTATAAAGAATAAAGGTCCGATGCCGACCGGCAGCGAACCTTATCTGCAATTATTTTAAAATCTTAATGCCGCCGATAATCGGAATTTCTTTCTCTTCCTGTTTACATGCAGCAACAAGACCGAGAATCCAGAATACAAGAACAGCAATTCCGAATACCATACTGATGATTGAACCTACAATCGGAACAAATGCACATACTGTACCAACTACACCCGATAAAATTGAAAGAATCCAAACCATCAATGCCTGATTCAAATGAAACTTCGCGCCTTCCTTATCGCCCGCCAGAAATGCTATAAGCCAGCCGATCGGAGCAATATAGGCGACAATACTTGTTACCTTCTTGTCCATAACTTTCCTCCATATAAAATATTTAGAATATAAATTCTGTAAACAATTATAAACTTTTTTGTCAAAAATGCAATAGGTATTAAGTATTAATTTGGCATATTTACTCGAAATAAGTCGTTTTCAGGTAATTTTACGCTATTTGACCGGAAATACAAAAAAAAGAACAGCTTTCCGTTCTGCTGTTCTTTTTAGGAGAAGGTATTTTTACTATGGGGTATAGCAAAAACTATATAATGTATTGGGGGTTTACATGAGTTATCATAGCATACTGCTGTTGAAAAGTGTTCACAAATGTTACAATTATTCACTTCTTTTTTTGTGCAATATGCACACAAAAAAATCTGTTCCTGTTCTATCTGAATTTTGCCTTGATTCGCTGCAGCGCATTGTCAATTGCTTTCGGACTTGTCCCTCTTTTTTCCGCTATCTGCCGATAATTTAAGCCGGAAAGATAATCGTCCAAAACTTCGCGCTCCATAGCGCTTAAGCGCTCTCTTAATCGATCCCAGAGCAATTTCAGATTTTCCTGATCAATTACAAGCTGTTCGGGATTATCGTCGGAAGCGGCAAAAAGCGTATCCGCAAGCGCCATCCCTTCCTCGCCGGTCTTTGCATAAAATGAGATATAAGTATTTAACGGCGCATGTTTTTTCCGATTCGACGCTTCTACCGCGCTGTAAAGCTGCCTGTTAATGCAAAGCTCGGCAAAATGGCCGAAGGACGCCTCCCGCTCCGCTTTAAAGTCCCGGATCGCTTTAAATAATCCGATCATGCCCTCCTGAATCAAATCGTCGGTATCTCCGCCGATTAAATACATCGCGTTCGCTTTTTTACGCACCAGCGGCTTATACTTGTCCAAAATATAATCCATTATTTTTTTATCGCCCAGACGAAGCTTCCCGATTAACTGTTCGTCCGTAAACTTACAATAAGAATCCAAATTGTAACCATGCCTTTCTGCCAGTGAAAAAAGCCGAAGCAGGCTCCGCTGATCCGTCTTTGCGTCTTCCTTCTGGCAAAACCTCCTACAACAGTCTCTGTCTTACTATTTCATAGGCGAGAACCCCCGCCGCCACAGAAGCGTTTAAAGAATCAATATCCCCTTTCATCGGAATTGACGCGACAAAATCGCAGTTCTCCTTTACCAGTCTGCCGACGCCTTCGCCCTCGCTGCCGATCACAAGCCCGATCGGTCCCTTTAAATTCAGGCGGTACATCTGTGTTCCGTCCATATCGGCACAGACAAACCAGATTCCTTTTTCCTTCAGTTCTTTTATGGTGGCCGTCAGATTTGTAACCTTTGCAACCGGAGTATAATTCAGCGCGCCTGCGGAAACTTTTGCAACCGTCGCCGTAAGCCCGACTGCGCGGCGTTTCGGAATAATTACGCCGTGCGCGCCTGCCAGATTGGCGGTACGAATAATTGCGCCGAGATTGTGCGGATCCTCAATGTTATCGAGCAGAAAAAGAAACGGTTCTTCGCCTTTTTCTTCGGCTCTCTTTAACATATCGTCTACCGTAGCATATTCATACGCGGACGCAATCGCAATCACGCCCTGATGCTTTTTTGTCTCCGAAAGCCGGTCCAGCCGTTCTTTTCCTGCAAACTGAACAATCGTATCGTGTTTTTCCGCTTCTCTTACTATCGTTTTAACCGGGCCGTCCTGACAGCCTTCTAAGACGTATAATTTATCAATCGTTTTCCCGGAGCGGAACGCCTCAAGAACGGCGTTCCGGCCTTCGATTTTTGTTTCTTCAAATTCCATTTTCCCTCTCAATCCGCCGTATCAACGGCCCTTACACGCTATTCTAAAGTACAAGTCCAAGCCCTTCAATGCCGGCTTTGGTCAGTTCTACAATACGCTCAAACTGATCTTTCAGATACAAATATCCCATTAACGCCTCAAATCCCGTTGCCTTCCGGTAATCAGACATCGTAGCATTCTTTGCCATTGTCGGAGATTTTGCATTTCTGCCGCGCCGGTAGATTTCTTCCTCTTCGTCCGTCAGAAACGGTTTCAGATACCCGATCAATTCAGCCTGCGTGCGCGCCTTTACAATACGGCTTGTCCGTTTATGTAATTCGCCGGCTCTGGCGTTGCCTTTCGCAACTACCAGAGAACGGATTACCAGATCAAAAATACAGTCTCCAATATACGCCAGAGTCAGCGGCGAATAGGTTCGGATATCCACATTCGGAAGGCCGAAACGCTCTTTTAAATACGAATCAATTCCCTTGTCCATTCCAATACTCCTGCCCGTCTGCAATCTTAAGCCTTATGCCAAACGACGCCCTCTCTCGTATCTTTCAGCACAATTCCCTTTGTCAGCAGTTCCTCTCGAATCGCATCGGCTTTTGCAAAATCCTTTTCTTTTTTCGCGGCTGCCCGTTCTTCAATCTTTGCATTCACGTATGCCGTCAATTCCTCGTCCTGCTCTTCCTTTGCTTCCATACCGCCTGCGGACAGCAGATTTAACGAGAGCACCCGGTCAAAATCCCGTATCAGATCTGTTTTGGTTCTGTCACTGGTATTCTCTTTCAGTAAATCATAGAGAATCGTGATTGCCATCGACGTATTCAAATCGTCTGAAAGCGCCTGTGTAAACCGCTCTTGATATACCTGAAAAACCGAACTGTCCGGTTCGCCTTCCTCTTTTAACCCTGCAATGCGTTTTACCAGCTTCTGATACGCCGCCTTTGTATTGGCTAAAATTTCAAAAGAAAACTCCAATGGCTTTCTATAGTGCGACTGCAGGCAGAACATCCGATAAACCAGCGGATCATACCCCAGCTCTTCCAGTCTGGATACCGTCAGAAAATCTCCTTTGGACTTGCTCATCTTTCCCGCCCTGTCGTTTAAATGCTGCACATGAAACCAGTAGCCGCACCATTTATGACCAAGATAGCTTTCCGACTGTGCGATTTCATTGGTATGGTGCGGAAAAATATTGTCGACTCCCCCGCAGTGGATATCCATATATTCGCCAAGATGCTTAATTCCGATGCATGAGCACTCAATGTGCCAGCCGGGATAGCCTGTGCCCCACGGACTATCCCATTTTAACGCCTGGTCTTCAAATTTGGATTTGGTAAACCAAAGTACGAAATCATTTTTATTCCTTTTATTGGCGTCTTCCTCTACATCGTCGCGCACTCCGACTAAAAGTTCTTTTTCTGTCTGGGAAGAGAAGACATAATAATCCTCAAGCTTTGAAGTGTCAAAGTATACGTTTCCGCCCGCCTGATAGGCGTATCCGTTTTCAAGAAGCCTCTCAATCATCCGTATAAATTCCGGAACGCAGTTTGTCGCAGGCTCTACTACTTCCGGCGTCTTAATATTCAGTTTCGCGCAGTCGCTAAAAAACGCGTCCGTATAAAATTTCGCGATTTCCAGAACGGATTTATGCTCTCTTTTTGCACCCTTTAGCATTTTGTCTTCCCCGGTATCCGCATCCGAAGCAAGATGCCCTACATCTGTAATATTCATCACGCGCTTTACTTCGTATCCGACATAGCGGAGTGATTTTTCCAGCACATCCTCCATAATATAGCTTCTCAGATTTCCGATATGCGCATAATGGTAGACCGTCGGTCCGCAGGTATACATGGCAATTTTGCCTTCCTCATGCGGAATGACCGTATCAATGTTTTTTGTCAGTGTATTGTAAAATTTAAATTTGTTCTCCATAATGTTCTCCCGTTTCACCTGCAGGTCCGGTACGGGTCCGGACCCGCGTTTATAAAACCGTTCTCTGTTCCCGTTCCGTCATTCGTTTTCCCAGTTCTTTTACAGTACGTTCCAGCTCAAGCACCCGATTCGTCAGTTCGGCGTTTTCCCCCTGCAATACGTCAATGTCCTCCTGTACCGGATTCGGCAGATCACACTGATTCATATCGCTCCTGGGAATCCTTACATTGTCCCGTTTTACAATTCTTCCGGGGACGCCGACCACCGTGCAGTTCGGCGGCACCTCTTCTAAGACGACGCTGCCGGCGCCGATTTTAGAGTTCTCGCCTACCGTAAACGATCCGATAATTTTTGCCCCCGCAGAAATCATAACATTATCGCCGATTGTCGGATGACGCTTTCCCGTTTCCTTTCCGGTTCCTCCTAATGTGACGCCCTGATACAACGTCACATTATCGCCGACCACGGAAGTCTCACCGATAATAACACCGCTGCCGTGGTCGATAAAAAATCCCTTTCCGATTACGGCGCCGGGATGGATTTCGATTCCCGTCTTTCTTACCGCCCGCTGGGAAATCAGTCTCGCCCGGAAAAAATGCCCTTTTAAGTATTGTTTATGCGCGCGCCTGTAGCTTAACATCACGCGAAAGCTTGGATAGAGAAAGACCTCAAGCGGTGATTTTATCGCAGGGTCTCTCTCTTTTATCACTTGAAATTCTTCCTTCATATAACTTAAGAATCCCATTTCACTCCCTCATTTCCTTTCATTTTCACCCCGATCCTTTACGGAAAAAAACGCGGACAGTTCTTCCCTTAGCAAGAGACGAATTTATCCGCGGTTCCACTCTATTAAAAATCTTTCGATTTTCACTTGTAACACGTAACGTGTGCGATACGTATCGAAATACCTCTTTTGTCATAAAACAAAAGCCTCCTTCGATCGGCTCCCGGATGCACTTCGAAAACGCTGTGATATAAAACTGTTCGCAGCCAAAGACAGTTCCTCTCTGCATATCCGCAGTTTCCTACTCTTTCCGTTCCGCGCCTTTTCCTGTCCGTCCATGCGCCCGGCGCACTGAAACTGACATTCTGTAAACTTCTATTATCTCCGTATTCGTCTGTCTAAAAATCAACGATACAACACACTAATATAGTGTATTCAGTCGACGTGAATTTGTCAAGAAAATTAAGACAAAAATAAAAGACGGTATCTGCCAAATCCATACGCTAGGAATGGCATCCGGGACACCTCTTTTCCGAATCGGCCGCACAAACGCTGCTTTCATAAATCGTAGTTAGCGCACAGATTGCCTGAGAAGAAATTCCCTCTCCGTTTCCGGTAAACCCCAGCCCTTCTTCCGTCGTCGCCTTAACATTGATCTGGCTTTTATCTATTTGCAGGGCTTTTGCAATATTTTGTTCCATTTCATCTATATACGGCCGAAGCTTCGGCTTCTGTGCGATAACTGTCGCATCAATATTTTCAATAACGTATTTTTCCTGCAGCAGCAGTTCTCCCACATGTTCCAACAGCCGGATACTTGAAATCCCCTTATACGCCGGGTCCGTATCCGGAAAATGCTTTCCGATATCCCCAAGCGCCGCCGCGCCGAGCAGCGCATCCATAATTGCATGCAGCAGTACGTCCGCGTCGGAATGCCCCAGCAGCCCAAGCGAATACGGAATTTTCACTCCGCCCAGTATCAAATCTCTCCCTTCCGTTAATTTATGAACGTCATAACCGATTCCGACTCTCATGATTCCTTTTCTCCTTTTCCAGTCACAACCTGCAGATCATCGGTTGTTTCTTTGTTTCTATCTTTTTCCGGTAATTTTATGATATGATTATATCGTATTTTTTTATACGCGGCAAAGGCATTTTTCTGATATCCTGGACAGGGAACAGACTTCTGAAAAAATTTATATTTCTTATTGACATTTATTCATAATTTTGCTATTATGAATAAGTCGTCGAAAGACAGACGGTTTGCGGAAGTGTCGGAACTGGCAGACGAGCAAGACTAAGGATCTTGTGGGCAATGCGCTCGTGTGGGTTCAAGTCCCATCTTCCGCATGAATGTTAAGGAGCCGAAAGCGTTGATATTTCAATGTTTTCGGCTCTTTTTTGTTTTAGAAACCGTATTATATTTTGGTCACTTTGGTCACTTTTTGGACGATTTTTGCCTTCTAAAGCGGTAAGAACCTTTTCTTCTGTTTCGGCATTGTCTTCAATATTATAAATATAATACTTTAATGTCGTTGATTCATCCGCATGTCCAAGCATATCCTTAATTTTTTTGATACGGCTTATAATTTCTTTTGCTTTTGTTGTAAGAAGTAACCATCTGTCGCCGTCTTCTGATTAAACGACTGTTCGCCGTCATACCTCTTTATCACATCCGCAAACACTTTATTTGCAAGGGAATAAAAGTCATCCTACTTCCTTTCTATTATTTTTGAATCAGGGTTTCTATCCCGACTACCCTTTATCGGGCAGTTTCATCGGCATTCTCCGGTACTCTTCAGGGGATTTATTTATTCAGGTTCGGGCATAACCCTAAACCGCCATCAATAATGGGCACTCTTCTGTATGCGTTACGGTGAATACAATCTGTTTTGTCACAGTGCATACAATCGCATTTTTGATACTCTTCATAACTCATCTTGTAATTGGTATTGTTGTCAAACTGTTCCCTTGTCATCATGTCGTTTCTCCCTTCCTATCTCAAATAAACATCTATTTTCTTTTTCAGTTCTGAAAGCGTCGTAGCTGCGTCAAATAAAGCGTTGTCTTCATCATCTGCGTATGCTGTATATACAATGGTATCTTTTTTGACTGTGCCGTCTGCCTTTTCTTCATAAGATTTTTTAATCTCAAAGCCTTTATACGGTTTGACTGTAACCCGTTCCATAGGAATATTTTTAAATATTTATTGTAGATTGCAAGCCCGTCATCCTCACCTGCTATGAATGCGTCTTTGTCAAATGTCGGTCTTACATATGCAGCAAACAGGACTTCTATTCCCGCAACTGTAAGTATGTTTTTCTGCCGTTTCTTCATATAAGAAGATGTTTCGCTTTTAAGCTGCTTGCTTTCTTTTTCGAGTGCGTCCATTTCTCTTTTCTTTTTGGCTTTTTTCTGTTCAAGCTCAAAGATTTTCTCAGATACCGTCTGAAATTCCTGCATATTTGCACACATTTTTTAATCTCCTTTTCGTATTCATTTTTATAAGCAACCCCAAAAAGAATCTTCCTGACTATTAGTACTCTTCTTTCCCTCACAGGGATATTGCTTTTTGGTTTATGAATGCTTTCGGCTGATTCGGTTGCTTTTAATGTAAGGTCTTTTGTGTCTGTGTGTTGTGCTGTTTTGTTTGACTTTGTAAGTAAGCGTCAAATAAGATAGTGGATAGAAAAATAACCACCAGACCTTTATACTA
>CANPGM010000066.1 GCA_947573605.1 uncultured Roseburia sp.
TTTGCCAGTTTAAATCGAAAAGACTGCCTTTTGACACCCGAATCCTTACAGGAAACGGCATTGTAGGCCGCTTGTAATATGAACTTCTTAAATCAACTGAAACATCTTCATCCTACCTGAAACAGACATTTCAAAAGAAATTTTGGCGAAAAGTTTTTCAAATGCGTTCGCCCGTTTGACAAAGATTTTTTCGGACAGGTTCTATAATCGGTTTCACTTGCCGGAGCCAAACCGGAAAATCTGTAATAGAAAAGAGGAGAATGAGGATGAAGAAGGGTGAACGCAGACAAATGACAGCAACGCTTGCAGGAATGCTGCTTTGCGGAGTACAGATGATGGGATGCTATCCGCTTGTGCCGGCCTATTTTACGGCGCTGTATTTAGAGGATGTCAAAGGAATCTGGCTGATGACGGCGATGTATATGGGAATGATTTACTTTATGCCTGTAACGGCAGTTGTAAAGTATGCCATTGCGCTGCTGTTGATTATCGGCGCCATTAAGCTGGTGCAGTGGGCAAACGACGGATGTCCCGCATTCCTTGCGGGGGCGCTTGCTTCGCTGATTACTATGATCCTTTCGTTTTGCGGCGGGCTGCTGGAATGGAGAAACCAGCCGATTTGGCAGGCGGTGCTGCTTGAGGGCGTTTTTGTATTTGGGAGCGTTATGCTGCTAAACCGCGTACTACATACGATATTTGAATGGAAATGGGAACCGCCTTCGGTATCTGCGCCGCGTCCGAGCGGAAAAGAAGAACGCCTCAAAAACTATGCAGATTCGTTTCAGGGGCTTTCAAGGGTGTTCCAAAGCATGAGTGAGAAAAAAAGCGCCTTTTCAGCGGAGGAACTGGGGAAAATGCAAAACGAGCTGACCGGTAAACTCTGCGCGAACTGTGACTCGTGCGCCGTCTGCTGGGAGAGGGATCAGGCGCCGCTCTACGGAATCATATCGAAAATGATTTCTTCTATGCTTAATTCCGGGGCCGTGTCAGGTGAAGAGGAAGAAGAACTGGAGCAGTACTGCAAAAAAAGCAGGGATATGGTAGAAGAAGCGGTCAGAGTATTCGAACGTGTGGAACTAAACCGGGCGTGGTATAACAGACTGCTGGAAAACAGACAGACCATCGCCGAACAGCTCGACGCAATGGCATATATTATGCAGGACTGTGCGAAAGAAGAGCGGCTGCTTGACGCCGAAGAAAAAAGAAAACTGTCGGAGATCCGTTATCGTGCGAAAGACAGCGGAATCGTAATAGAAGAACTACACCTGTTTGAAACGGTAAACCGGCATTTAAAATTATATGCAAAATTGAGGAGCAGATCGGGAGGATGCATATCTACAAAAAGCTTTGTCAGTGCGCTCGGTCATATTCTTTCAAAGGATATGCGGCTTACGGCGGACTGCAAATCGTTTATCGGAAGAGAGAGCGCGGAATATATTTTTTTTGAGGATACAAAATATCGGAATGTGCAGGGGATTTCACGCGTAAAAAAGGACGGAGCCGTTGTGTCCGGCGATAATTTTTCGTTTCTGGAGCTGGAGGACGGAAATTTTCTGCTGGGGCTCTCTGACGGGATGGGATCGGGCAGTACGGCATGCAGAGAGAGCGAAATGGTGCTGGATTTGGTGGAGCGCTTTTTAGAGGCCGGGTTTTCCGCGGAAACGGCAATCCGGATGATGAATTCCGCAATGGTGATGAAGGGGGAAAGCGATCTGTTTTCTACCGTGGATTTGTGTAAAATCAATCTTTACAGCGGAAAAGCGGATTTTTTTAAGATAGGGGCCGCGGCCAGTTTTATTAAACGGGGAAAAGAAGTTACCTGTTTTTCATCAAATACGCTTCCGGTTGGAGTAGGGAATAATCCGGAGATCGAACAGAAGCAGACGACTTTAAAAAATGGTGATTTTGTTGTCATGGTTACGGATGGTGTGTTAGAATATCTGCATGTGCCGAAACCGGAGGAAACCATGCAGGAAATTATTGAAAGTATCGACAGCAGGCATCCGGGAGTACTGGTGAAAAAAATTATGGAGCGGGTAATGCTGTTTACGGGAGGAAAGGTACAGGACGATATGACGATTCTTGCGGCCTGTATCTGGGAAAAGGCATAAGTCCAGGAACGGCATTTGTGAGACGTGATGACGGAAAAAGTATCGGAATACATAGCAGAAGAAAATCTGATTGAAAAGGGGGACTATGTGCTCGCAGGCGTTTCCGGGGGCGCAGATTCCGTCTGTCTGCTGTATCTTTTATCGGAGCTTTCAGAGAAAATGGGCTTTTCCCTTTCGGTCGTACATGTGGAGCACGGAATCCGGGGAGAGGAAAGCAGAACGGACGAGGCGTTTGTACAGAAACTTTGCGATAAATTAAAAATACCATGTCGTATCTTCCGCGTAAATGCGGCGGATTTTGCTGCGGAAACGGGAACGGGCCTTGAAGAGGCGGCAAGAGTTCTGCGGTACGAATGCTATGAAAAAGCGGCGGCGGAAATCGGGGAACTTAAGATAAAAATCGCGCTGGCACATCACGCGGGAGATAACGCGGAGACGGTACTGTTTCAGATGATTCGGGGTAGCGGGCTTTACGGACTCAGCGGGATACGGCCCATGCGGCCTCTGACAGAAAGCGCCGTGATTATCAGGCCGCTGCTTTCTGTTTCGCGCGGGGAGATCGAGGCATATTTAAAACGAATCGGGCAGGATTATCGAACGGACAGTACCAATCTCGACGCCGTTTACAGCAGAAATCGAATCAGAAATCTGGTGATGCCGGAGTTTTTGCAGATTAACGCCCAGGCGGAGTCGCATATTAACCGAAGCGCAAAGATGATTCGACAGTTATGTGAATATATGGACGGACAGGTGGCAGAGTTGAAAAATACAGCGTGCGCCTGTGAAAAGGATGCGGTAGTAATGCGGAAGAATTCACTGGAGAATGTGCCCGAACCGCTTGTTAGCGGACTGATTCTGCAGGTTTTAAAAGAGCTTGCGGGATCGGCAAAGGATTTTGCGTCGGTGCATACGGAGGCGGTAATGCGGCTTTTTTTCCGCCAGACAGGGCGCCGTATTATCCTGCCGTACGGGTTGTGTGCGGAAAGAATCTATGAGGGCGTTAAAATCGGCAGGCAAAAGAACCGGGAGGTTTTTGAACCGGAAGCATTTGTTCTGGAACTGACAGCGCAGCAGTCCGTTCGGCTGGAAGCGGGTGAAACGGTCTGTTTTGACGTTCCGAACGGAAAAATGGAGGCGCGGATTTTTAAAACCGTCGGAGAATTGCAGGAAATTTCCAAAAAGAGATATACGAAATGGTTCGATTATGATAGAATAAAAGATAGCCTGCAGATTCGCGGCAGAAAAAGCGGCGATTATCTGGTGATTGACGATAAAGGACATAAGAAACGTTTAAAGTCCTGGTTTATCGACGAAAAGATTCCGGGAGAAGAGCGCGGCAGATATTTGCTGCTTGCAGCCGGGGCGCATGTACTTTGGGTCGTCGGAAAAAGAATAAGCGCTGATGTGAAAGTAAGAGAGAGTACAAAAAGAATATTGGAAATACGGTTCTATGGAGGAAATTATGACGAAGATAAAACAAATTAATATCCATTTAACGGAAGAACAGGTAAATCAGAGAATTGCGGAAATGGGTGCGGAAATAAGCAAAGCGTACGGCGACGAGCCGGTTTATCTCATCTGTATTTTAAAGGGTTCCGTTTTCTTTACCTGCGAACTGGCAAAGCGGATCACGTCGCCGGTCGAAATAGACTTTATGTGCGTTTCCAGCTATGGTTCCGGGACGAAGTCAAGCGGCGTAGTGAAGATCAGTAAGGATTTGGACGTCAGCATTGAGGGGAAAAATGTGCTTGTGGTGGAGGACATTATTGATTCAGGCCGGACATTGAGTTACCTGCTTCATAACTTAAGCACGCGCAAGCCTAAAAGCCTTAAGCTCTGTACTCTTTTGGATAAACCGGAACGGCGCGTATGCGAGGTAAATGTAGATTATATCGGATTTCAAATCCCGGATAAATTTGTGGTAGGTTACGGATTGGATTATGACCAGCTTTATCGGAATCTGCCGTATATCGGTTTTGCCGAAATTGAGGAATAAAGATGAATAAAAATGCGTGGACAACGATTCATTTGAGTGCGCGCAGATGGGTATAAAGGAGAAAAGAATTGAATACAAAAAGAAGTTATAGTTACAAGGGCTTCGGCTTTTACCTGATTCTTGTAATCGCCGTTGTTCTGGTCTGGTATTTTCTGGACGGGAAAACCACGACGAACACATATACGCGCGCCGATTTTGAAGAGGATCTGGCCGGGGATAAAGTCGCGGGTTATCATGTCGTGCAGAACCGTGAGGTGCCGACGGGAAGCGTAGTCGTAACCTTTAAGACGGGAGCGCAGGAGGTACTGTCCGTATCCGACGTAAACGAAATTACCGAATATATGAGAAGTAAAGGCGTAAAAAAATACACGCAGGCCGATGTTCCGGCGGAGAGCTGGATTATGACGCTTCTGCCTTATCTGATTATTTTTGCGGCAATGTTTATCTTCTTTATGATCATGACAAGTCAGTCTTCCTCAAATACGGGCGGCGGCGGCGGAACGCGGATGATTAATTTCGGCAGAAGCCGTGCGAAGCTGGCGACGGAGGATGTTAAAAAGCTGTCCTTCCGGGATGTTGCAGGCCTGAAGGAGGAGAAGGAGGAGCTGGAGGAAATTGTCGACTTCCTGCGTTCTCCGAAGAAGTATACGGCGCTCGGTGCAAGAATCCCGAAAGGCGTTCTTTTGGTTGGGCCTCCGGGAACCGGTAAAACGCTGCTTGCAAAAGCGATTGCAGGAGAGGCGGGCGTACCGTTTTTCAGCATTTCCGGTTCCGATTTTGTGGAGATGTTTGTCGGCGTCGGCGCTTCCCGCGTCCGCGATTTATTTGAAGATGCAAAGAGAAATTCACCGTGTATTGTTTTTATAGACGAGATTGACGCCGTTGCGAGAAGGCGCGGAACCGGTATGGGAGGCGGCCATGACGAACGCGAGCAGACCCTGAATCAAATGCTCGTAGAGATGGACGGCTTCGGCGTGAATGAGGGAATTATCGTGATGGCGGCGACAAACCGCGTGGATATCCTGGATCCGGCCATTATGCGGCCTGGACGTTTTGACCGCAAGGTACATGTGGGACGTCCGGATGTCGGCGGCCGCGAGGAGATTTTACAGGTTCACGCAAAGAACAAGCCGCTTGGCGATAACGTCAGTTTAAAGGAAATCGCGCATACAACGGCGGGATTCACCGGGGCGGATCTGGAAAATCTTTTAAATGAAGCCGCGATTTTGGCGGCGAAGGAAAACAGAGCGTACATCGTGCAGGAGGATATTCAGAAATCCTTCGTAAAAGTGGGAATCGGCGCGGAAAAGAAGAGCCGGATTATTTCGGAGAAAGAAAAAAGGATTACGGCTTTTCACGAGGCGGGTCATGCGATTTTATTTCATGTGCTTCCGGATGTGGGGCCAGTGTATTCCGTATCGATTATACCTACGGGGCCGGGCGCCGCGGGATATACAATGCCGCTGCCGGAGAAAGACGAGATGTTCGATACGAAAGGAAAGATGCTTCAGGATATTGTCGTCTCTTTGGGCGGGCGCGTTGCGGAAGAACTTGTGTTTGACGATATTACAACCGGAGCTTCCCAGGATATTAAGCAGGCGACCAGAATGGCGAAGGCAATGGTAACAAAATACGGTTTTTCCGAGAACATCGGTTTGATTTGCTATGACAGTGAAGACGAGGTATTTATCGGACGCGATTTCGGGCATACGAGAAGCTACAGTGAAAGCGTAGCCAACGATATTGATCAGGAAGTCAAGCGGATTATCGACGAGTGCTATGCAAAGGCAAAACAGATCATTTTAGAGCATCGAAGCGCGTTAGACGCATGCGCGGACCGGCTGTTAGAGAAGGAAAAAATCGGCCAGTCAGAATTTGAAGAGCTATTTGAGGCTTCTTTGTGCAGTTTTTAAGACGCAATAGAAAATATAGTAAAAAAGTACTGTATAGTTTGTATAAATTCAAATAAAAAAAAGTCAGAAGTTTGTGAGGACTTTCCGGAAAAACCGTGGTATTATAATCACTGTAAAACCCCCAATACATTATATAGTTTTTGCTATACCCCATAGTAAAAATA
>CANPGM010000067.1 GCA_947573605.1 uncultured Roseburia sp.
GCATTGGTTACGGGAGGCGCTACCGGATTGGGGCTGGCGATGACACAGTGTATCACAGAGGCAGGAGGCAGAGTAATTGTAGTCAGTTCTTCTCCTTATGAAAAATATAGGGATGTAATAGAACGATTGGGAGAAACGGTTTCCTATGAACAGTATGACATTACGAGGACAGAGAAAACGCCGGCGTTTATGAAGGGACTGATAGAACAGTATGGAAAAATAGATATTCTGGTTAATAATGCGGGCATACATTGCAAAAAGCCGATTGAGGACATGAGCGTGGAAGATTATGAAAGCGTGCTGCGGGTGCATCTGGTAGGAGCCTTTGCCATGACGAAAGCGGCGGTTTCATCCATGAGAAAAAATAAAAAAGGAAGTATTATCTTTATCGCCAGTATGACAAGCTATATCGGACAGCCTTATGTGATGGGATATTCGGCTGCAAAGTCCGGATATCTGGGCATGATACGCACACTGGCGAGCGAGGTAGGCGCAGACGGCGTCCGGGTAAACGGTATTGCGCCGGGCTGGATTGATACGCCAATGTTCCGTAAAGCGACAGACGGCGATGAGGAACGGAAGAATAAGATTCTGGGCAGGACGCCTATGAAACGTTTTGGCGAGCCTGAGGATATCGGCTGGGCCTGCGTGTATTTGTGCAGCGACGCCGCTAAGTTTGTGACCGGCGCTGTCCTTCCGGTAGACGGCGGCGCATTAATTGGGTTTTAGCGTGAAGAGAAGTTCTAAGGTTTACGGATTCCCGGATGCTGATTCAGGAAGGTTCGTATGTAAATTGTTGGAATAATGGCAGGTTCTTCATCATTTATTAGTAAGTGAATAGGCAGAAAAGACGGAGAATTTATGGCAGATTGCAGAGAGCAGGTTTATTCTAATGATTATTTCGATTTTATTGTTCCATACGAGGAGGCTGCGCAGATCCCGCCGACAGGAGCATGTATTCAGAGAATCGATGAAGAGTTTGACACGTATTATTATCCCAGAGCAGGACTGCCGCCGCTTCGAATCGGCAATTATACCTATATGTCTATCCCAAAGTGCTACGGGTTATTAGACCGGACGGCATTAGAGGCTTCGGGTATTATCAGAATGCAGACGCAGCCGGCGCTGGCGTTAAAGGGAACCGGAGTGATGGTAGGCTTGATCGATACGGGAATTGATTACATGAATCCGATTTTTCGTTATGCGGACGGAAGTACAAGGATTACGCGTATCTGGGACCAGACGATACAGGACGGGACGCCGCCGGAGGGAATTATCTACGGAGCGGAATACACCGACGAAAAAATCAACGAGGCAATTAACAGCGATACGCCTTATGATATTGTTCCGTCGAAAGACGAAAACGGTCACGGAACGTTTCTTGCGGGAGTTGCCTGCGGCGGAGAAGATATCGCAAATGACTTTATCGGCGCTGCCCCGAATGCCGAAATTGCAGTTGTGAAACTGAAAGAGGCGAAACCGTTTCTGAGAGAGTTTTTCTTTATTCCGGACGGAGTACCCGTTTTTCAGGAAAACGATATTATGATAGCCGTTTCCTATCTGAATGACCTTGCGGCTGCCCGTAATATGCCGCTTGTTATATGTCTTGCGCTTGGCAACAGCAGCGGCAGCCACGGTAAGGACGGACATTTGTCGTCATATTTAAACGATATCTGCGGAAGAAGAAAACGTTCGATTGTGATTGCAACAGGGAACGAAGCCGGGACGAGACATCATTATAAGGGAAGTATCAACGACAACATGGAATGCGAAGACGTGGAAATAAACGTAGAGGAGGATATGAGCGGATTTTTCGTAGAAATGTGGGCGGATGCGCCGGAGCTTTATGCGGTTTCGGTGATTTCTCCGACAGGGGAGCAGCTTCCGAAAATTCCGGTCCGCGCCGGGGCTTCCGAAGTATTCAATTTTATTTTTGAACAAACTACAATTATAATAGATTATCGGATTGAGACAAAGGAGACAGCGAGCCAGCTTGTCTTTTTTCGTTTTCAGCAGCCGAAAAAAGGAATCTGGACGATTCGCGTCTACCCGCAGAGCGTCATCAACGGCCGTTACAATATGTGGCTTCCCATGCGCCAGTTGACGGACGGCAACGTATTTTTCCTGCGTTCCAATCCGGATACGACATTGACATCGCCCAGTTATGCGTCGCAGGTAATTACGGTAGGAGGGTATAACGCCGCGAACAGAAGCATATTCGCGGATTCGGGAAGAGGGTTTACGACTTCGGGGGCGGTAAAGCCGGATTTTGTGGCCCCGGCCGTCAACGTATACGGACCGGGACTGCGGCAAAATTATATCACGCTTACCGGAACGAGCGCTGCGGCGGCAATTGCAACGGGCGCGGTGGCGCAGGTAATGCAGTGGGGAATCGTAGACGGGAATAATCCTTATATTTCCAATGCGGGAATTAAAAATATGCTGATCCGCGGAACGTCAAAGTTTAACGACAGAAACTATCCGAACGAGGAGTGGGGATACGGGGCGCTTGACGTTTATAAAGCCTTTGAAATGCTGCGCGTATAAGCAGAATAACTGGCAATTCCGGGTAATTGTGAGAAAGTTCTTGAAAAAACGGAATTTATAAGTTTTAATAGAAAAAAGGATACGAACGAAAAGGTCTTTATGAGGAGTCAGAAATGGAAGTTTCATACGGAAAGAAAAAGGAGTATTTGCTGATCAGGGTAATGTCCTGGATTTTTTTAGCGGTAAATGCATTTCTTGTGGTATATTGGCAGGAAGTAATCTGGAGGCGGGACGCTTATGAGGCGTATGCATGGATTTTTCAGAAGGGCAGTCTGTTTTTATGCTCGGTTTTTCTCGTATTTCTGTTGACAGGCGGCCTGTTTCTTGCGACGAACAATCTATTTGCCGCGGTGTTAATCAGTAACCTTTTGTCTTTTGCACTGAACCTGATTAATTATTTTAAGTACGATTTAAAAGGAGAGGTTTTTCAGTTTGTCGACCTTGCTCTTTATAAAGAAGGACTGACAATACTTGGCGATTTCTCGATTTATATTGCGCCTTGCGTCATTATCGGCGGAGTGTTTTGCTTGTTTCGCGTTATGATTGCATGGGGAATGAGCCGTCTCACAAAAGTAATAAGAAACAGAAAGGTCAGAATTGCGGAGTGCGCCGCAGGCATCTGTCTTTGTGTGATTTTTTTCAAAGCGGCGCCGCAGTTTTATTATCTGGCAGAGGAAACGCCGGTCATTTATGCCGCGGCCGAATATTACAGAGATGCGGGAGTGATGGCGGGCTTTTTTAACACGCTTCCGAAAAAGGCGGAAAAACCGCAGAACTACGGAAAGGCACTGGTAGAGGAAACCATCAGCCAGGCGCCTTTTTGCGTAGAGGAAACAGTGTATCCGGATGTGATTTTCATAATGGAGGAATCCTTTAGCGACATTGCATCGTTAGAAGGGGTGCAGCTTTCCGCAGATCCCCTGGAATTGTTTAAAGAGCGTCAGGAGCGGAGCATTTCCGGGAAAATTCTCTCGCCGACTTACGGAGGAAATACATGCCAGGCAGAGTTTGAGGTACTGACCGGCTATCCGTCTTTTCTGGTATCCGGAAATGCCTATACCGATTACATAAACGGCAGTATGGATTCACTTGTCAGCCTGTATCGCGGCAACGGTTACGAGACCTATGCGTATCACCCGAATACAGGAGCGTTTTTTAATCGGAACAACGTTTACCGGAGCATGGGTTTTGATCATATCACGTTTGAAAACGATTTTGCGCTTCCGACAGAACGGCTCGGCGGCTGGACGGACGACGCTTCGCTGTTTGACAATATCATTTATGACTATGAAAACAGGGATGAGAGCGTTCCTTTTTTCGCATTTGCGGTAACGACGCAGAACCACGGCGGATATGACTGGGAATTTATGCAGGACGCCTATATTGATGTGATTTCTGCGTCGGGCGGCGCTGAGAAAGAGGAGAGCGCGCTTCATACTTATGCAAATCTCTGTAAATATACGGACCTTTCGCTGGATCGGTTTATAAACTATTTTGAAGAGAAAAAGAATCCTACAATCATAGTTGTATGGGGCGACCATACGCCCAATTACGGTTTTTTCGGCGCGCAGCCGGTAGAAGAGACTGTCAATGACTTAGAAAAATACAGGGATTACCATACGACGCCCCTTTTGATTTGGAATAATTACAATCTGCGCCAGGAGGACGTCGGATATTTGTCTGCATACCGTCTGGGCGCGTATGTAGCTGCGCTGTCCGGCCTGAACGATCCGTATTTTAATTTGCTGACGTCGGCCGAGTGCCCGAATGCGATTTACGGTTTGGCGGTCGGGCAGGACGGAGCTGTGACGGAAACGGAGCAGTTTGAGGAAGGCGTAAGGGAATATCTGGATAAAATATGGCTTGTAGAATATGACAGGCTGTTTGGGAGGAACTATTATGCGGATCTGGCAAAAACATAGCGAGAGGAAAAAGGAGAAATCTAAAATCGCATTTCTCTTTCTGGCAGGCTGGATTTTACTGCTTGCAATTCTTTATATTGCCGTACCCGCGTTTTTATTCCGCTGCAGACTGGATCATGTTTGGCCGGGTCAGCTTGCAAAGCATACAAAGAATCCGGTAATTATTGTAACGGGAAAGGAATTTCGAGGTTCTCTGTATGTAAACGGATATGAGGTGCCAAAGGAGAATCTTCTCATTTTTCAAAAAGATCGTGCGGTGTTTCGCGTAAACGAGGAATGGATGGATGCAGACACGGCTGAAATCTGGCATGCCGATTCCATTCCGTTTCTTGCCCGCAGCAATACGTTAAGGGTTGCGTTGACTGACGAGAATGTTCCGGCGCTGGAATTGTCCGATCTATATAAAAAATACTATGAGAATGGCCGGGAAGCGCGTGCGAATGTAATCGCATATCTGAACGAATTAAAAGAATCGCCGTATCGGATATATCTTGCTGTTTGCGACGAGGGAACGGGAGCGCTGGATAATGAGCTGATGGATTCTTTAAAAGAACTTGGCGTACGAACGGAGTTAATCGGAAAATACAGATATTCGTATGTCGGAGTAGTAGAGCGGCAGAAAAGCCTGTTTGAAGCCGATGCGGAGGATGAAATTGTGTTGTATGAAGACGAATATGCTTCGGTAGCAAGCGCCGGCTTGGATGCCGGGAATTTTGCGTTTATTAATGTCGGAGGGAGTGAAGCGGCCGTAGGCAGCAGAGGACTAAATATTGTCGTTTTTGACAAGGAAAAAAACCGGATTGTGGAAAGCGTGGCGATTGATACCTGTTCGGACCTGACGATGACGCGTTTTGTACGGCACTAAAGAAAAAAAGCGTTTCGTATTCCGTACGAAACGCTGTCTGAAAAAGAAAAGAGCGCGAGACGGGACTCGAATTCAAGGAGTTTCCAAAAAGCCGCAAAGATCAAGGAGGAAACGTATACTGTCCACCGTTGCTTTCAACTTGCTTTCACAACTT
>CANPGM010000068.1 GCA_947573605.1 uncultured Roseburia sp.
AATATTCAAAGTTGACGGATGGCGTTGAAGCTGCATTAGATAAAGCAGATAGGTTCGCGGCGGAAAACGATGCGCGGATGAACCATGAGGAAGTTTTTGGAGGACTGCGGAGGAAGATAAATGTTCAGCCGAACTGCGCGCACTGAAAAAGCTATATCCAGATAAGCCATTGCCACACATCACGCCTCATGTATTCCGTCATACGTTCTGTACTAATATGGCAAACGCCGGTATGGACATTAAGACCTTACAATATGTAATGGGGCATTCCGATGTAGGTGTTACACTGAATGTTTATACTCATGCCAGCTGTGACCGTGCGGCGGAGCAGACGGCGAAGATTTTAGACTTCAAAGAAGCGGATATGCATGGAAAACAGAGAAAATCAGGTTGAGAAGTACACTAATCTACTACACCAATTACTACACCATTTGCCCGTAAATTTGCGTAGATTTATAACGAATTACACAGATTAAGGGTAAAAAACAAAAAATGAAAAAAGCGCCGGAAAGCTTGAAATATCAAGGCTTGAAGGCTTATGAAGGGATATAGAAGATATGATAAAAATATTATTCGTCTGCCATGCTGACAGCTAGGGGGTACATATGAGTCAGAGTTTAAAATACGGAGTGATTCTGCTTGTAACGGCAGTTCTGGTTCTTGCAGCGGCGCTTGTCTGCTATCGGCCGGGAAGGAAGTCAAAATACCGCTTTGTCAGACTGTCCGCCGGGAATTTACTGATACATCTGATGGACGGATTGATTACATTCGTGAACACACCGGACCTTGCAAGGGAAGGAAATCCTCTCGTTGCAAAGTTCGGTTTCGGATGGGAGGCGTTGTTTCTGGCAAATCTGATCGGTTTTCTGCTGATTACGCTGATGGCATGGAATTTCTGCAGATACGAACATGAGAGAATCCCTGCAAGGAACATGTTTGATTATTATATGAAGTTATTGTATGGAGAGAATTATAAAGTTTCCTGGTTCTGGTATAAATTCGCAAAGAACCGCCGCGCCATGTTTGCATTGGTAAGCTACGCCTGCTATTGGGGGCTGACGGCCGGGGCTCCGGTATATGTCGTGGGATGGATGTTGTCTATGCTTGATATGACGCCCGGATGGTGGCATGATAATGTGATTATCATCTGTATTGAGATAGCGGTAATCCCTGCCTGTATTTATTTATGGACGCGCGACGGATTTTTAAAGAGCGACGGGCATATGACGGACTAGTGTACCCGTTCCTGACAAGGGCATACCAGGTCTGAAAAGAGTAAATTTTGTGTTCTGCAGCTGGAAAATCCAACGCTGCAGACAGGCGAACAGACAAGCAGGTCCGCCTGTTTGTCAACGTACACTGCACTGGGGACAGAGGAACGCTATCTGGTTTTGCTTCTTTCAGACAGATTTATTTTCCTGACGCAGGAAGCTAGTCGTGCCGTTCTTCCATACAGTCATACGTTTCGCAGAAACGGGCTGAAAAGGACGGTTTTTCGCCTGCGGCATAAAGGTGCGCGGTATCTCCGAAGCTGCTGATGCGAAAGGTAGCGTATCCTTTCCTCCGCTCTTCGGAATAAACCGTTGTGACTGAGGTCGGCGCGGCGCAGGTATGATGCCATAAAATCATTGGAGAAACGTTCATCAGGCGGCTTAACAAAACGCATTCGAGTCCAAAGTGGCAGAACAGCGCAATTGTGTCCCGGTTCGCTTTTTCTACACGGTAAATTTCACCGTCGCGGACATAGCCGTATTCTGCCAGAAGACGGTCGAAACAGCCGGTGACCCTTTCATATTCTTCTTTTACTTTTGCGGCTTTCATAATTTCATTCGTGTACCACAGATCGCGGCGGTAGAAGTTTTCCTCTTTCGTCCAATCCGCCGGCAGCCAGTCCCAGGAGATTTTTTCACGGTCAGGCATGTCGGGTCTTTTGATTTTCGGCGCAAATTCGCGCAGCCATTCACATTCTTTTGCAGTTCTATTCATTTTTTCAAGCGTCGCCACGGCGGTATCTTTTGCCCGTCCAAGCGGTGAAACGTATATATCTTTGATTTCTGTTTTACAAAGGCGGTTTGCAAGGAGTTTTGCTTCATGGAAGCCTGTCTCTGTCAGAGTGCCGTGTTCGTAGTCCGGGTCGCCGTGCCGGATGATTAAAATTCTCATATTTTCCTCAATTCTGCGCAGCTTTTATTCTGATACGGAGCGGGTCCGCGGATGCCGCGCGGGAGCGGACCTGCCGGTTGCATAAAGGTATTGTATCATTTTTGGAAGGAGAAGGAAATGTTTTTCTGTATATGAAATCGGTGCTTTTCCTGATAAGAGCATACACGGGCCGGAAAAGAGTTAATATTGTGTTCTGCTGCGTTGCGTTCAATTGGCGAACTATCATGGTTGCAGCGTGTATTCCCTTGTCGGGAGAGGGCAGCTATTTATATAAATATAAGAACAGTTTTTGGAAAACAATATTTTTACAAGCATCATACAAATTAAAGGCGGTTAATTTAGCGCCTTTTTATTTCTCTTAATAAAATAAATGGCTATAATATTCAGATTATAGAAAGCGGATTTATATTTCTTTTATTAAATATACTATATTATTAGGATAATTTTATAATTGACATATGAAACTAATAAATATAATATATTAGTATAAATGTAATTCGATTGGTAATAAGAAATTGTAAACGGAAAATGTAACATTTTTATGTTAAGCGGAGGGCAAAACCGATGATTGCATGGAAACTTTGCACTTTCTCATTTTGGCTAAAGTTCCCATTGATTCATATACCGCTTGCACGGCAGGATGAGAGGAAGATAGAAAAAACAGAATTTTCAATTGCAGGATATGCGAATGAAATCAGCGCAGAAATGAGGACATGAAGATAAAAGGAAACAGTGTGCTGCTGTTGGCAGTTCTTTTGTGCCTGTCGGCAGGCTGCAGCAGAGCAGAAGAAAGCAGTCGTATCGGAAAACAAGTAATAGACAACAATTTGCCGCATTGTGAACAAAGCATTTTTTAACCGGACAAGCAGTCTTGCGGTCAGCTCAAACGGATATTATAGTCTGAACCATCAGGCGGTGGGAGCGTATTTGATATTCATAAATAAAGAGGACAGATCAGAGACTTATCTATGCGGCAAACCGGATTGTTCTCATACCGATGCAGAGTCCCCTTATTTCATTCTGGAGTCGTGCGACGCTTATATTGGAGAGGCGGTTCTTGGATCTATTGTCTGTTTTCATAATAATATATATGTTTTAGCATATGACAGCGAAACGTTTGAAGTGTGGCTTGTAAAAATCAGCCCGGAAGGGAGCCGCCATGAAACGCTTATGACCGTTGGACCAATGCCGTCTAACGGTTCGTATTTCCGGTATGTGTTTGCAGACGATAATACGATTTATATGTCATATTATGATCCGGAACCGGCGGGAAAAGAAAGAACGGTTAGCCTTGCAAAGATTGATTTAAGGACAAAAGAAAGAAGTTCTGTTTATACATACGGCGGTTTGGATGTGTCAATTGGTTATTTATAGTTTTTAGGCGGTAATGTATATTTCATACAGACAGAAAACGCGGGTGGGAAGAGCGCTTATCGTCTTATGAAATACGAGACAGACATGGGAAAGACTGAGCTTGATACGGAAGCGACTGTCAATTCCTATACTTTTTCCGGAGACGGAACGCTTTATTATTTTACTTCAACAGAAGGGCTTTACCGATATAAGGCGGAAACAGGAAAGGCGGAACTGATACGGGCCTGTGATGAAGAGACAATGTATGCCGTGCTATCTTGCGACGGAACGAGAATCTATCTGGATAACAGGAATAACCGCTTTTATTATAATGAAGCTTCCGAGCACCGGATATTTGTCTGCGATCTGGAAGGAAAGCTGATTAACAGCATTCCGGGAGGAATAAATATTACAGAACTTGCTGATGGGGATAATCTTTATACAAAGGCATTTGCAGCAGGAGAAAACGGAGGGGAGTTCAGGTCTTATATCAAAAATTCTGAGCTTACCGCGCCGAATGCGGAGTGGATGCTTGTGGATCGGCAGGCGTGGAATGCTTTGGTTGTTACCGAGAACCGGCGATAGAAAGGGCGTTGTCGGGCGATGGTTTCAATAATATTAAGAAGGAGGTATTTTGTATTATGAAAGGAAAGAAACTGAAAAAGGCAGCGGCAGC
Organism: uncultured Roseburia sp.; assembly: GCA_947573605.1. Lineage (GTDB taxonomy): Bacteria > Bacillota > Clostridia > Lachnospirales > Lachnospiraceae > Roseburia. The sequence continues at coordinate 4,193 of CANPGM010000068.1, forward strand.
GGCGTTTACCTGCGGTATGCTGCTTGTGACAGGCGTAGCGGCGCTCGCGGCATCGGAGACGGCGCGTGGAAACGCTGGATCAACGGGTGTAGTGGCGGAGATCGGATTTAACGGAACGCGCGCCTATGCAAAGCTTTCCGCCACGGCGAATGTCTATGCGACAATGGAGGCGGAGGCAGTTTATGTAGGCGACAGAGAACCGCGTAAGTTTTCCGGAAGGATAGAGGAAAATTCTTATGGGGAAATTTCCACCAACTGTACGGGAAATGTGATTGCAGCGGCCTGTCAGTTTAATGTGACCAGCGCGGATGGCAGTTGGTCTCATTACTCTTATGCGAACTGAAAGGTGGAAAGCACTGCTTTATTAATTGCCGGCGGACAGGATGTCTGTCCGCCGGCAATTATTTGCTTAATGGTTATATGACGGAGGTTTCATATGGGGAAAAAGCGTATAGCCGCTCTGTTATTAGTTTTCTGTCTGTCCGCCGGATGCGGGCCCGTGGAGCGGCAGACGGAAACTGAAAGAGCCGGCCTGGAAAATATAGCGGGAAACAGTAAAGAAAGCATTTATTTCAACAGTTATAATATGATAGCCGCTGCGCCGGACGGTTATTATACATTGCAGATCGCGCATGGCGACGGAGGCGATGGCAGCTACCTGACCTATATCAGCAAGGACAGCGGGGAGGAAACCTATCTGTGCAGCAAGCCGGACTGCAGCCATAGAGAGGATTCCGTTTTTCATCCGATGCTGCATTCCTGCGACGCCTATGTGGAATGCGCGATGCATTCTTCCATCCGATGGCATAACGGTTTTATTTATCTGCTGGAATACGACAGGTCAACCTATGACGTGACGCTTTCCCGAATAAGCGGGGACGGAAGCGTCCATGAAAAGCTGGTGAAAATCGGTCAGGCACCGAACTATGGGTCGTATTATAAATATGTGTTTGCGGATGAGGATACGGTTTACTATACCTATGACGATCCGGAAACGGCGCTGGAGGAAGAACGTACCGTCAGCTTATATAAGATTGATTTAAAGACGAAGGAAATCACAGAAGTTTATTCTTTTACCGGCCGGAATGCGTCGGTCTCTTTTTCGCTTATGACGCTGAACAGGAGCCTGTTTTTCCGACAGGTAACAGTAGAAGAAGGCGGGGTCTACAAAGAGTACCTGATGAGATACGACATGGATACCGGAAAAACAGAA
>CANPGM010000069.1 GCA_947573605.1 uncultured Roseburia sp.
GTGCAAGTTGCCAGTTCAAATCGAAAAGACCGCCTTTTGACACCCGAATCCTATACAGCAAAAAAGGCTGCAGGGCGTATTAAAACGCGCCCTGCAGCCTTCCAATCTTATAGTAAATTTCTAATTTTCCAATACTATTTTGCAAGTAATGCTTTTATTGTATCATCTGAGATAACGCCTGTACCGCCCAGGACGTAAAGACCCTTAATACCGCTGTTTTTAATAAATTCTGCCTGCGCTTCAAAATCGGTATCCGATACTAAGATAATTGGCGCTTCTAATTTCGCTGCAAGAACACTTCCCGTCAAACCATCCGGGAAATTCTTACCGTAAGCAATTACGGCAATCTCGGCGTCCTGCATACCAAATTCTTTCGCAATCGTCAGGGAAGTTCCGTAACGGTTTACATCCGCAACTCTCTTTACATTCTCCGGAGCACAAAGTTCCGCTGCCTGCGCTGCAGCCGCTTCGGAAACTGCGCCCGTACCGCCGATCAGATAAATATGCGCCGGAGCGATTTCACGGATTTTAGCCACAGCCTCATCCGTCAGCGTATCATTCGTTAAGAATATCGGCATTCCGTTTGCGCCCGCAATACCTGAAACGGAAATACTATCCGGATAATTCTTACCACTGGCAATAATGACATCCGTTCCTGCCGCTACCGCCAGCTTGTTTACAATTGCAAGATTCGTTTCATAGCGGTTCGTACCTGCAATGCGATCTACCGTATATTTACTGTTTAACGCTTCTTCGACTGACTGCGGAACCGAAGCGGTACCGCCAAGAATATAAACCGATCCGCCTTCAGCAACATTTTCTGTAATATAGGAAACCGTTTTTGCAGTATCCTCTGCGTTTTTGCCTGCAAGCAGAATCGGAGCATTCTTTGCGGAAGCAAGCGTACTTCCCGCTAATGCGTCCGGAAAATCATCCGCACCCGCAATTACTACCGCTTCAAACTTATCAATTCCCATTAATTCCTTATAAATATCCGCGCTCTGGATCGCCGTCGCATAACGGGTAATACCAGCTACACGCTGCGCGCCTTCTAAGGTAGGATGATCCGGGTTATCCGGATTGTCCGGGTTATCCGGATTGTCCGGGTTATCCGGATTGTCTGGATTATCCGGATTGTCTGGGTTGTCCGGATTTTCCGGAAGCTTCGGCTTTTCAGACTTCGCTTCTTCGCTTGTCGAATCAATTCTGCCGCCTGCAGTTTCAGGACAGGCTGCTGTCGGAGTCAGCAAACCGTGCATGTTAATCGTTCCGTCTTCATTTCTTGTCGGCGCCACTTCACCGCTCCGTTTTGTACTTTCCGGAACAAGCTCAAACCAATCGTCCGTAACTACTTTTCCCTGATTATTATGAGACGTCTTTCCATCAAAGATATAGTTGATTTCATTCTGGAAGGAGAAAGGAATCTGATCCGCTTCTGTCGTATTGGAAGAATACGAAATCAATCCCTCAACAACCCATTTCTGCTTATTGCTGGTCTTTGTCGCAAATCCGAAATTAAATCCGCCGCCTACTGCATTTCCATAGGAAGTACTGTTATAAACTTCACAATCGGGGCAGCTATTGCTTGTAATACCTTTTCCGATATTGCCATAAGATACGGAATTCTTTAATACATGGCCGCCATACATATCATTTCCGCCAAGCTTAAAGCCGTTTCCTTCGCCGTATTGATAGCCTTCTGCCGTCGTATCTTCCCAGGTCAGCCAGCCGTTATTATAAGCGACACAATTTTCAATCGTAACTTTACCGATTTCGCCGGAAATTGCTTTTGCAAACAAATCCCAGCCGTCGTCAATATTGTTGTGAGCGATACAGCCATAAAAAACATTTCCTTCGCCGCAAGTAAGCTTCGCCGCAAATCCGTCGGCATCGTTTCTTCCTGTATCGCAGTTGTCAAACGATTCGCAGTTCTTTACAAGATTATATGACGGCCAAAGCAGTTCTTTTACGCCGGTTTCTCTTTCCGCATTACCGGAACGGCTGATTTGAACGCCCGAATTACCGGAGCCTTCTACCGTACACATTTCAATTGTATTGTAATTGCCGCATATCTGAATTCCTACTGCGGATGGTTTATGCACGTAAATCCCATAAATATCCCAGTAGCTTCCGATTACTTCCAGCCCCATACCTTCAAATATTACTTTTCCGGCTTCTTCTGCGGCCATAATAACATGCTTCTCTTCCGTACCGGAAACGCTTCTTCCGATCGATACCTTACTGCTGCCCTGATAAGTACCGTTCTTCAGCACAATATACTGTCCCGGCGCTGCAAACTTCACAGCCGTTTCGATACTCATCGGGTTATCATTCGTTCCCTCGCCGTCTGCCTTGCCGTCAGGCGAAACATAAATCACCGGCTTACCGCCGCCGAGTACCTGATATTCCACCTGCGTTGTCTTTACAATAGTATCCAAAGACGTTATATTCTGGGTAGGATCAGGTAAAAAACTGGACTTAATTTCATTTTTACCCACCGTTAACGGAATCTTTACTCTTACAACTTCATTTGCCGCTACGTCATCGTTAAAATACGTATCGCCTACAATTAGTCTTCCGGCTACATTAGCCTGATAGATATACTCGTATGTCTCCGTATTAGAGGTTCCCGAAGAGAAAATGGAAGCGGCAGGCGTGATCTTCTCTGTCTGTTCTACAGACGTAACGCCCTTACTTTCAGATGTAGTAAATTTCAGATCCGTAACCTTTACGCCGCAGTTTCTGGATGCAAATACTCCGATACAAACCGAACCGTCTTCCTGCACGCTTGTAATTGCAAGATTGTCATACTTAATCTGCTCGCCGTTACATTCGGAAATATAACCGTCATCCGTCTTTTTCAACGTAAACGTATATTTTGCGCCCACTTCATAATTCGTCGACGTATTTTTAAATTTCGTCTCTTCTGTCTTTCTCTCAACACCCTCTACGCTTGTGGTGTCCACTGATGTATAACCACTGATATTTCTCTGTCCGACAAAGTTCGCTTTTTTACTATATATCTGCGTAGATACGGAATTCATCTGCTTGCACTTATACCATATGCCCTCTGTTTCATAGTAATTGTAGCCAAGCATATCGGTTGCAATAATTCCGTAGCCGCTCTGATTATCAAACGTATTGCCCCAGAGTTCTGTCAGCTCAAACGTAGCCGTCAGTTCGAAATTTGTTTTGTTCGGATCAATCATTGTATAAAAATACTGGAAACCTTCTTCGCCGTCGGAAATCTTACCGTTTCCGGTTGCCCTAAAGGTCAGCGACTTGTCCGTATTCACAACTTCCGTTTCTGCAGGCGTAAGTCCCTTCTTATCTACCGTCGTATCTTTTGTCTCCAAATCAACCTGCTGTGCCACAGACCCATCCGCATTTGTGACCGTAGCATGCGTCTCCTGGGCGGATCCGATCGTTGCAAAATTCCATTGGCACTCTACCCCTGAACCTGCGGATACGGTAAACCCTTTCTTTTCATAAACTGCGGTAAACATATCGGATTTTCTGACTGCCTCTATTTTGAAATCATATGTTTTACCTGCCGTCAGACCCGGAATCTCAAGATATCCTTTTTTATTCTCTTTTTCCGCTTCGGTGTATGCCTCTGCCCCGCTCTCTTTATAATATACGTTAAAGTAATCGGCAGATTCCACATTAATCCAATCGAGATATACCGCTCCCGCTCCTTTGTTCTGCGCCAGTTCAATAATCGGCTTCTTTACCGGAAGAACATAATTCTGAAGCGCTTTTTCTTCGCTTGCTTTATCCGCCTCTCCGCTTCTCTGGGCAACCGCCTTAAATGAATAATTGCCGCTCCAGAGGGGTGTGAAGGTAACGGAACTCTTCTGACTGTCAACTGTTATCGTAGACGCTTCGTGTCCCTCGTAATACATGGTAATTCTTACTTTTTCCGCGCCTTTATAAGCGTCAATTTTGGCCGTAAAGTCAACGACGATGTTTCCGTCCTCGTCCGTGCTGATTTTATCGATTACCGGAGCGGCAACATCGGCCCACGGCGTCGCCTGCTTTTCGCCAACCGTCAAGGTTGCCAAAAATACATTTGCCGTTGCAGACGGCCAGTATGCATAATACGTTTCGCCTTCCGTAACGTCAGCAGTCATCGGTTCATAGACGCTCGCACCCGATGTATTGCTCTTCGAATCAAGCACCTCGCCCTTTGCATTAACTAAAAAGGCTCTTTTATTTTTCTGCGTCTTTCCGCAGATCGTCCATTTGCCGTCTTCCGCTGCCGTGTACTTGATAAAGCAGCCCTTTGTCGGCACTACTCCGTTGTTTCCGCCTGCGTCGTCCGACGGTTTCTCTGTTCCCGCCTTCGCATAACTCCCGTCTGTTCCAAATGGTTTCGCTGCGTCGTCCGACTTTGTCCAGCCTGCTCCCATCAACTGCAGCCCATTGTCGGCTTCCGTAGCGGCTGCAAGCAGCGCATCCGCGTTCCAGGTTCTTACAACCTGTGTAGGAGTGAATTTCGCCAGAAATACATTTGCCGTTGCAGACGGCCAGTATGCATAATACGTTTCGCCTTCCGTAACGTCAGCAGTCATCGGTTCATAGACGCTCGCACCCGATGTATTGCTCTTCGAATCAAGCACCTCGCCCTTTGCATTAACTAAAAAGGCTCTTTTATTTTTCTGCGTCTTTCCGCAGATCGTCCATTTGCCGTCTTCCGCTGCCGTGTACTTGATAAAGCAGCCCTTTGTCGGCACTACTCCGTTGTTTCCGCCTGCGTCGTCCGACGGTTTCTCTGTTCCCGCCTTCGCATAACTCCCGTCTGTTCCAAATGGTTTCGCTGCGTCGTCCGACTTTGTCCAGCCTGCTCCCATCAACTGCAGCCCATTGTCGGCTTCCGTAGCGGCTGCAAGCAGCGCATCCGCGTTCCAGACAATTTCGTTCGTGGTGCTGCCCGAAACTGTCGCCCCGTCTCCGGCGCCGTCTCCTTCCTCAGCCGCATAAACTGCTGTTGCACTACCTGAAAGCGTTCCGAGCACCATTAAGAACGCTAACAGCAGTCCTGTTGCTTTTTTCCATCGTTTCGACATAAAATGATTCCTCCTTATTAAATTTACCAAACCTTTTGCCGTTATACGAGTATCATAGCAGCAAAACTCCCAAATATACCTCCCTGCTCTCCTAAATTCTCCGGCAAATTGTTCAGGCAAATTAATCATATCCGCTACAGTCGGTTTCGTCAACTAAAATTTTTCGCAGACTCTACAGTTTAAAAATTTCAACCTTTTTTTGAACAATTTTTCACTTTCGGCATATTTACTAA
>CANPGM010000070.1 GCA_947573605.1 uncultured Roseburia sp.
GAGCGCCTGGTTTGGGACCAGGAGGTCGCAGGTTCGAATCCTGTCACCCCGATTAACGTATAATAGCCGGAATCCAATGGTTTTAAGGAAAATCAAAGGTTTCCGGCTATTTTTACGAATATTTATATGAGTCGAAAACTTCCTGATTAGAGCGGATTTTGTCATGGATTTGTCATAGAATGAAATCAGGGAGGAAAAGCGGGACGGATAGGAACCTGCTGATTGATAAGGAAAAGTTTTACATGGATTCAGAAATAAACGGATAGGAGAGAAACAGGGTGAAGGGGAAAAATAAAGGACATTTCTTTGTAACTGTCATTGTGACGCTGGCAGCGCTTGTTTTTTTATCGGTTTACATAATGACGACTTTCTATCAGAATGCCAGGAGAGATGCGCTGGCGCTTGGCGCTAGCACAATGGCGCAGGAAAAAGAGCAGATGGAGCGTTATTTAAGCAGGGCGCTTGATATTATTCAGATTACCTCTATGGAAGTTGAGTATTTGCTGAAGCAGGAGGCGGATCATGAAGTAATACTGGATTTTCTGGAAAATGAATCGGATTATTACACAAATAATGTAGATGAAGATTTTACGGGAGTATATGGATGGATACGCGGGGAGTATCTGGACGGCATCGGCTGGGTGCCGGATGAAGATTATGTGCCGACGGAAAGGGTATGGTATACGGATGCGGTCGCTGCGGACGGGAAACCTGCGATGATTTCGCCTTATCTTGATGCGCAGACAGGCACGATTATGATTTCTATCAGTCGGCTTTTATATGACAAAGAGAGTGTGATTTCCCTGGATATTTCACTTGGAACGCTGCAAAGTCTTACGGAGATGATAAATATAAGCGGCCACGGTTACGGGTTTATTATTGACAGAAGCGGTTTCGTGATTGCACATTCCGATTCTTCGGAAAGAGGGAAGGAATATATGGTGGAAGAGGATAAAACAGCGCTTATTAAAAAGGCGATATCCTCTGTGGGAAACAGTTTTGACATGAAGCTAAACGGAACGGAAGTTACGGTGTTCTCTGACGCTATATTGAGCGACTGGTATGTCATTATGGTAGTTGATAACAGAGAACTGTTTTCAGAAGTAAGTAAAGTCATTGTTCAAAGCAGTTTTATGAGTATTCTTGTATTAGGCGTTATCGTTGTATTCTGTTTTGTCGAGATGAGGAGGACGAACAGATATTTGATAAAGCTGCAGGAGAGCCGCGAAGAGTTAAAACATCTTAACGCTTCGATTTTGTGGGTGCTGGCGAAAACAATTGACGCAAAAGATCAGTATACCAGGGGGCATTCCGTCCGCGTCGCCAATTACAGCCGTGAGATAGCGAAGCGAATGGGAAAGACGGAAGAAGAGCAGGAGAAAATTTACAATGCTGCGCTGCTGCATGACGTCGGAAAAATTCGGATAGCGGATGAAATCATTAATAAACCGGGTAAGCTGACGGAGGAAGAATATGCGCACATTAAGCTGCATCCGGTTTGCGGATATCATATATTAAAGTCTCTTTCCGGGAATACGATGGTTGCGGTCGGAGCAAAATTCCATCATGAGAGGTATGACGGAGGCGGCTATCCGAACGGACTTGCCGGAGAGAATATTCCGGAATGTGCAAGGATAATCGGCGTTGCGGACGCCTATGATGCGATGGCATCTAACAGAAGTTATCGTAAAGCGCTTCCGCAGACTGTGATAAGAGAGGAAATGTTAAAGGGAAAAGGAACGCAGTTTGACCCCGTGATTGCAGATATTATGATTGAGATGATGGATGCCGACAGGGAATATCAAATGCGGCAGACCGATGAACTGCAAAGAACGATTTTAATTGTAGACGATGAAATTATTAATATTAAACTTGTCTTAAATACGCTGGAAAGCCAGCCAATGTATAAACTCCTTACAGCGGAAAGCGGCGAAGAGGCGTTGGAAATACTGAGAAACAATCATGTAGATTTGGTGCTGCTGGATATTGTAATGCCCGGAATGGACGGCTTTGAGACGCTGAAACGAATGAGAGAAATATATCATGTTCCGGTTGTGTTTATGACGGTGACGAAAGAGTTGTCTCTGATCAAACAGACCGGAACACTGGGAGTCGAAGATTATATTACAAAGCCGTTTCTTCCTCTCATTCTGCTGGAAACGGTTTATGGGGCGCTGAGCTGGGAAAACAAAGAAGGCGGTAAGGAAGAATAAGAAATATGGAAGACGAGAGGTCTTTCAATTGGCTGTGATGTCTGCGCCAGTTCTGCAATCAGAACGGTAACCATATGCATAACCTGGCGGCAGACACAAACAGCGGTAAATTGTTCTTAATTTGCTCTACATGCGGCGGTTTTGGCAGTCAAGTAAAGGGAGCAGGTATTTTTTGTCGGTCCAGTCGCAGCTTTGTCCTGCTGCGGACATAAGAGCTTTCATCCAGGGCTCGTAAGTATTGGGATCTTTTTTTGCCAGAGATTTTTGCAGGAGACGGCACAAGGTTCGGTCCTTCCATGACATCCTGCTTTCATCCCAGGCGCCCCTGCCGTAAAAGACAGGAATGTCTTTTAAGCCGCCGGTCATATTATGCGCTTTCAGTTCCTGAAACGCTTTTTCATCATACGGAGAAGCGCCTACGCAGAAGACGGCAGTTTTTTTATCCTTTAAATAGGCGATGTTCTTTTTCAAGAATGACAATCCTGCGATGCCGGAAGCATAGATGCCGCCGCACAAAATAATCGTTTCATATTGTAGAATTTCATGTAAAACGGCTTTCGGTGTTTCGACACAATCGTAGCCCGTTTCTTCGCGCAGCCATTCGGCATATTTTTTTGTTGCTCCGTATTTGGACTGATAAAGAATAATTCCTTTTTTCATCATGTACCGCCTTCCCTATTTGTAGAATTTCGATTTATTTTTTACTCGCTTCCGTATTTATAGATTGGTTTAGAAATGCTTCAAAAGCGCTTTCCTGCTGCATATAGATGTCTTCCGTAGAAATTCCCGGTGTGGTTACGGAAAGCACAGTGCCGATACCGATTGTATAGATCAGCATATTTAAATGGAGCTGCTTTGCCTGTGAAAGGCCAATGTGCAGCGTATCGGCAATAAATTCGGCGATGTGCGGATTTGCTTCCGTACGATACAGGTCATTCAGGGAAGAGACGCCCGTTCTCTGATGAAGAACGAAAATTTTGAACAAATGGGGCTCTTCTTTTGCAAATTGAAGATATGCTCTGCCTGTACTACGGAATAAGTCGTTTTTATCAATATGCGCCGATAAATAGTTCTGTAAAAAAAGGCGAACCTGTTTGACCACTTCCGTCCGCAGCCCTTCCATGTTGTTACAATAACTGTAAATAGGCTGTACGGAGCATCCGATCTTGTCTGCTATACTTTTTACCAGAACCTGTTCCATACCGTCGGTTCTTGCTGTTTCAAAAGCGGCTTGTATAATCATTTCTTTTGTAATTCGCTGTTTTGGCATACTTCCTCACCTCTGCGCAGATAGAAGGGTTCAATGTTTGTGACGACATATAAACCTGCTGCGCGGTTTTTAAGATGTACATGTTTCGAATGAGATGTTTGACTGCTAAAAGCATAAATGAGTTATATAAATAATATATATAAATAATTTATATAAATAATTTATATAAATTGGATTATAATGGGGGGCCTGCTTTTTGTCAAGTGAGGAAAGCATCACACAGTTATATTGGCATTCTGTGGTTTTTCTGATACAATCTGGTGGAGCAGGCTGCCGAAAACAGGACGGAAGAAGAGGAGAGAGCTATGTTGATACGATGCGTGTGGGAGCATAACGGTGAAGACAGTATTCTGTACGCAGATAAGCCGGAGTTCTTAAACTCAAATGTTTTTCCCGGCAGCTATAAGGAGGAATGGTCTCTTAGAAAAGTATTGAGACGGTTTCTGTGGCACGACAGAATTCATGCAAAGGCAATGTACCGTATGGCAGTCAGGACGTTTGGCGCAAATGCGGTACCGAATTTATTTTTCTTCACATAGTTGTGAAACTCTTGTCATGCCATTTGGCGGGTGTTACAATGGAAACAGAGACGATAATTTGCGGGGGGGGGGAGATAAATATGAAACTGGCGACGGCATTGTCGGAACGGGCGGATTTACAGAAAAGATTGTCGGAATTGAGCGTGAGACTGAATAATAATTCAAAAGTGCAGGAAGGGGAAGAACCTTCGGAAAAGCCGGAAGAGCTTATGGAGGAGCTTAAGCGGATTACAGAGAGGATAGAAGAGCTGATTACGGCGATAAATCTGACAAACAGCAGTACTACATACGAGGGCAGGACAATTACGGAGCTTCTCGCTCACAGGGATTGCCTAAAGAGCAGGATACAGATTATGCGGAGTTTTCTCGACCATGCGAGCAGCACTGCAAACCGTCTTACACATTCGGAAATTAAAATAAAAAGTACGGTTCCGGTATCTCAAATTCAGAAAAAGGTTGACGGCTTGTCAAAGGAGCTGCGCGAGTGTGACGAGGTGCTTCAGGAGTTAAATTGGACGACGGAATTATTATACCCTCTCTTGACAGGGGCATACGCGCCGCAGCCATGATAGTTTGCCGATTTGCTGCGATATCCGCAATCGGCGTTGTTCAGTACGCTGATTGAAAGTAACGCTGCAGAATACAAAATTTACTCTTTCCGACCGGATATGCCCTTGTCAGGAAAGGGTAAGTGAATCAGACGGTAATCCGGCAGAGTGGATGCATCTCCATCGGCAGAGAATGTGCCGTGCCTGGAAGAGGCAGGACAGCCTCAGGGGTTCGAGTCCCCACATAACAAAGCATGTCCCGTACACATACATGCGCATTGTTATTTTTTATGATTCATACCATAGCATCAGCTGCCGAATGAGGGCGGGATCGGGGTTTGGAATGTCGGAAAAAGACGCTCGTTTTTCTGTTTTTTATCAATGCGATCCGGAAGCGAAATAGTTTGTTATAATCGGCGGACGACAGGCGGTTACAGGGAAAAGCAATTGAATATTCGTTGTATTTAACAAAATATGGCTGTGAAAATGGGATAAAAATCAGAGATTCAGACAAAATTTAAAGCATTAGAATTTTAGGGATTGCAAACAATATAAAAAAATGGTATTCTAAAACGGTTGAAAGCGCTGCCGACAGGAAACGATAAATACGGTAGATTCGGAATACGGTTTTGTCGGTGGTGTGTGACGCTTTCGCGGGTGTAGTTCAATGGTAGAACACCAGCCTTCCAAGCTGGATACGTGGGTTC
>CANPGM010000071.1 GCA_947573605.1 uncultured Roseburia sp.
GCTATTTCAATTCAAGATTCCTCCGCAAGGAGGAATTTCCTATTATATAAAAAAGCGTCTTTTCGTGACGCTTGCGTCTGACGACGCAGTTTCCTATAAGGTGAGAAAAGTCTGCAGAGCAAACCTGGAACCTCCAAGCTAACCTTACCGGATTACGATTTGAATTGGGCTGCCATTTTCATGACAGCCCATTATCGGCATAATAAGTCATTTATATTACTAAAATACAAATGTGTTCTTATCCAACCCCTATTTCATTCTTTATTAGCCTTCTTTTCCAACCTCGACAATTGACTTAGCAAGCCCTGCCATTCCCTGAATCTCGGACGGAATTATAATCTTTGTCGCCTTTCCGTCCGCTGCTTTCGCAAACGCCTCAAGACTCTTTAATTGAATTACATTTGAATCCGGCGCTGCTTCCTTTAACATCCGCAGACCGTCTGCATTTGCCTGCTGAATCTTCAGTATCGCCTCGGCCTGGCCTTCGGCCTCGCGAATTGTCGCTTCTTTTTTTGCTTCGGCGCGCAAAATTGCTGCCTGCTTTTCAGCTTCCGCATCCAAAATAGCGGATTCCTTTTTTCCTTCCGCAACAAGGACCGTAGACTTTTTCTCACCTTCCGCACGTAAAATTGCTTCGCGGCGTTCACGCTCCGCTTTCATCTGCTTCTCCATTGCGTCCTGAATAGCGGCAGGCGGTATAATGTTCTTTAACTCTACCCGGTTTACCTTTATTCCCCACGGATCAGTAGCAACATCCAGCGAAGCTCTCATTTTCGTATTGATCGTCTCTCTTGAGGTCAGCGTTTCGTCCAGCTCCAAATCACCGATAATATTACGAAGTGTAGTTGCTGTTAGATTCTCAATCGCCATGATCGGATTTTCTACACCGTATGCATATAATTTCGGGTCTGTAATCTGAAAATATACGACCGTATCAATCTGCATGGTTACATTATCCTTCGTAATCACCGGCTGCGGCGGAAAATCAACCACCTGCTCTTTTAGCAATACTCTCTTTGCAATGCGGTCAATAAAAGGCGCTTTAAAATGGATACCGACTCCCCAAGTCGCAAGAAACCCTCCCAAACGTTCCACAACGACCGCATGGGCCTGCGGAACTACTTTGATACAGGAAACTACAATCAAAAACGCAATGATAATTAAAATAATCAGTGCAATAACAATTCCCGGCATAACCTGTTCCCTCCGTTCGTTTTATTTATTCTGTTATTTATCTTACTATATTTAATAACAGATTACAAGCCAATTTGACAAAGCAGGAGAAGCCCTGCGCGTCCTCTCCGCCCTTCGGAACAAAATAGAAAAGTGTCGGCGCTTCTTATGCTGCCGACACTTTTATTATAATCGTTTTTATTAATAAAATACGTGATTTCCTATTACAACTCCCGCGTGTCCTGTGCTGGCGCGGCAGAATCTTGTTGCACCGCCCGTATTGTCCGTCCCGTTCAGCGCCTCCTGCGCCGCCTGAATACAGGAATCCATCGGACCGTTTGCAATGACTTTCGCAACGTAGCCCTTGCCTGCAGGCGGAAACTGGTTCGGCTGATAAATCACATCATAAATAGCCGACGGGTATGCGCCGCTTCTGACACGGTTCATTACAACCGCACCGACTGCAACCTGACCCTCGTAACATTCGCTTCCGGCCTCGCATTGGATGATCGCCGCCAGTAAGGTTACTTCGTCCACAGACGCTGCTATTGCGTCATTCTGAATTGTCGTCACTTCCGTAACCTGCGACGCCGCTTTCGCAGCCCGCTCTTCTTCCAGGCGTCGAAGCTCAGCCTGCTCTTCCTCTATTGTAATTCCGGTGCCGAGCGCAATAGATGTCGAAACGAATTCTGCGCTTACGTATCTTGTATTACCGCCGTAAATAACCGCAACCCAGTCCTCCGTTGCTTCCGCATCCGTATCCACCTGTAAATATGTCCCGTGTGCTACTACGGTAATGATGGATGAATCCTCGGATGCCTCGCTTCGAATGCGCAGCCCGTCCGTTAAAATTTCCGCTTCCGTCTCAAAGTTCTCACTTGCGTATGCAAGCGCTTCCTGTCCAAACACACAATAATCATTTCTCACATAGCCGTCAACATTGCCGGATACAATATGGGTCCAGCTTTCGCCTGTCTCGACGATCTCAGCCACGTCTCCTTTATAAAGCTTACCGATAATCGGAGCATTCTCGTCAGCCGACTCACGTACATTCAAAAACTCATTTACTTCAGGCAGCAAACGATTCTCCCAAAGTAATTCTTCCTCTGACAGCGCATCCTCTGCAGGCTGCTCTTCCGGAATCGGATCCTGCATATATGCTTCTACCGTTTCCGTATTCTCTTCTGATGCCGTAACTAAATCCGCTTTCGTATGGGCAACGCTTAATGTCTCAAGTCCCTGAAACGCTTCATTTTGAATCTGATCCAAAGAAGCGACCACTCCGGCCGTTCTTCCTGTCACAGAATTTGTCTCTGCTGCCGCGCGATTAGACACCACAAGAACTTCCGCCGCACAATCGGCTCTTTTCGCAACTTCTGCAGCTGCTCCAATCACTACCAGTGATACGGCAATTGCCGTGCCCTGCATTGCTCTTGTTTTTAAACTCATAAAACCCTCCATCGGTGTATCGTTTAAGTCTTTGTTAAATAATATTACACCTTTGTTCCATTTTATTCGCAAGTTATTACAAATATTACAGATTTATTACAGGGCAAGTATATCAAAGCCATTTGTTCCTGTCAAGTTTTTCAATGAATATGAAACATTTTTGTTATTTTTTTATAGTAAAAAAGTACCATTTGCATAACTTTTACCTAATGCAAATGGTACTTTATCGTTTTATTTTACTTATTTTCGTGCAATATGCACAATCGGCAAAACTCTACAGTCTCTTTAAAAGTTCTGCGCGGGCATCCTCATAACCCGGTTTTCCGAGCAATGCGAACATATTTTTCTTGTAGCTTTCTACCCCCGGCTGGTTAAACGGATTTACTCCAAGTAAATACCCGCTGATGCCAACTGCAAATTCAAAGAAATAGAACAATTCTCCGAGGTAAAACTCATTCTGTTCCGGTATCTTTACCATAAGATTCGGTACATTGCCGTCCGTATGCGCTAAAATTGTTCCGTTCATTGCGCTCTTATTAATAAAGTCTATGTCTTTTCCCGCGAGATAGTTCAGACCGTCCAAATCTACCGGCTCTTCATTAATTGTAATGGTATCTCTGGATTTCTCAATATTTAATACGGTTTCAAACATCACTCTCGAACCGTCCTGAATAAACTGTCCCATTGAATGTAAATCTGTGGTAAGGTCTACGGACGCCGGGAATAATCCCTTCTGATCCTTTCCTTCGCTCTCGCCATAGAGCTGTTTCCACCATTCGGCAATATAGTGAAGACTCGGTTCATAATCCGCAAGTACCTCGATCGCCTTCCCTTTCCTGAGTAAAATATTGCGGATCGCCGCATACTGCAGGGAATCATTCTCGCCAAATTCTTTTTCAAGCGCAAGCTTTCTTCCTTCCGCCGCGCCTTCCATCAATTTATCAATATCCGCGCCGCTTACCGCAATCGGCAAAAGTCCCACTGCTGTCAAAACGGAAAAGCGTCCTCCTACGTCATCCGGAACTACAAATGTTTCGTATCCTTCTTCCGTGGAAAGATTCTTTAACGCTCCCTTGGCTTTATCTGTCGTCGCATAAATTCTCTTCGCCGCGCCTTCTTTTCCGTATTTCTTTTCCAGCATCTCCTTAAATACACGGAAAGCAATTGCCGGTTCCGTCGTCGTGCCGGATTTAGAAATAATATTTACGGAAAAATCTCTGTCGCCGATTACGTCAATCAGTCCTTTTAAATAGCTGCCGCTGATACTGTTCCCGGCATAATAGATTTCTGGCGTCTTACGCGCTTCTTTTGGAAGATTATTATAAAACCCATGTCTTAAAAATTCAATTGCCGCTCTTGCACCGAGATAGGAGCCGCCAATTCCGATTACAACCAGCACCTCGGAATCGGACTGAATTTTTTCAGCCGCTTTTTTAATTCTTGCAAACTCTTCCTTGTCATACTCAACCGGGAGATCGATCCAGCCGAGGAAATCGTTTCCTGCACCGGATTTTGATACAAGAACCTGTTTTGCATCGGCAACAAGCTTACTCATGTAGGACACTTCATCTTCGCTTATAAAACCCGCCGCCTTTGAATAGTCAAATGTAACTTTTTCCATTTTTCCCGCTCCTTTTGTAATCAAAAATTTTAATTAACTGCATATCCATATTTTAACAAATGTACCTTTAGATATCAAGAGAATACTTCGGAAAGCACCTCGTCTATCAACTCTTCCTGCGACTCTTTCACCTGCGTTTCAAACGTTTTTTCCGCTCCCTTTTGTTCCTGATTGGCAACGGTAAGTAAGTTTTGCATCTCCTCCCTTTCTTTCAGAAGCATGTCCATACTACGCAGCAGGTTATGTCCGGTTTCATCCAGTTTTTTCTCCGCCTTTTTTATCCGGTGCAGCGCTGCAATCTGAAAGATACAAATTGCCAATAATCCCGCTGCTGTAATCACGCCGACGTTTTGTGTCAGTATAACCATCATTTGATCCATACACATTCCCCCGTTTCTTTGCCCTAACATCCAAATCGGTACCTTAACAGTGTCTATAACATATTATAAAAAGAATCCCGTTTTTTGAAAAGTAGCACAGACCGGGTTTTCGCCGCAAGTTTTGACATTTTTTGCCGGCGTTTCCAAGACTTTTCTTGACTTTTAAGTTTAAGGGTATTATAACTAGTACAGCGAATATTAAGTAATTGGCAGTTTGGCTTTCCTGTTTTCCTGA